>NKIO01000012.1 GCA_002255935.1 Comamonadaceae bacterium PBBC2 | reverse complement strand
GCAGCTTGTTGCGCAGGCTCAGCTCGATGTTGATGCGCTCGATGCCGTCGGTGTACTCGGCCATGCGCGGCAACGGAATGACCACGTCTTCGTTGACCTTGAAGGCGTTGGTGTGGCGCGAGATGGCCGCTGTCTTTTTGCGGTCGTGCCAGAACTTTTTGCGCGCCTCGGGACTGATGGCGATGAAGCCTTCGCCGCTGCGCGAGTTGGCGATGCGCACGATCTCGCTGGTCGCCTTGGCCACGTCGTCGGCGTTGTCGCCGGCAATGTCACCGATCAAGACCATCTTGGGAAAGCCGCCACGCTTGGACTTGGTGGAATAACCCACGGCCCGCAAATAGCGGTCGTCCAAGTGCTCCAGGCCGGCCATCACGGTGCCGGTGCGCTTTTGCTCGGCAAACATGAAGTCTTTGATCTCGACGATGCTGGGCACGGCCTCGCGGGCGTGGCCAAAGAACTCCATGCACACGGTGCGGGTGTGGGTGGGCATGCGGTGAACCACCCAGCGGGCGCTGGTGATCAGGCCGTCGCAGCCTTCTTTTTGCACACCCGGCAGGCCCGAGAGGAACTTGTCGGTCACGTCCTTGCCCAGGCCTTCCTTGCGGAAAGTCTTGCCCGGGATCACCAAGGTTTCGGTGCGGATTGGGGTTTTGCCGTCGGCCTTGAAGTAGCGCAGCTCGAAAGTGGCCACTTCGGCGTCATGGATCTTGCCCATGTTGTGGTCCATGCGGACCACATCCAGCCATTCAGCGTCGGGCGTGACCATGCGCCAGCTGGCCAGGTTGTCAAGCGCCGTGCCCCACAACACCGCCTTTTTGCCGCCCGCGTTCATGGCGATGTTGCCGCCCACGCAGCTGGCTTCGGCCGAAGTCGGGTCCACCGCGAACACAAAGCCCCCGCGCTCGGCCGCATCGGCCACACGCTGGGTCACCACACCGGCTTCGGTGTAGATGGTCGGGATCTGGTGGGCGATGCCGGGCAGATCGACCATCTCGACCTCGGTCATGGCTTCGAGCTTTTCGGTGTTGATGACCGCGCTCTTCCAGGTCAAGGGAATAGCGCCACCCGTGTAGCCCGTGCCGCCGCCGCGTGGGACGATGGTCAGGCCCAAATCAATACAGCCCTTGACCAGTCCCGCCATCTCGGTCTCGGAATCGGGTGTCAGCACCACAAACGGGTATTCCACGCGCCAGTCGGTCGCGTCGGTCACGTGGCTCACACGCGAGAGGCCATCGAACTTGATGTTGTCCTTGGCCGTCAGGCGCCCCAAGGTCTTTTGCACCTGGCTGCGCAGCTTGGCCATGCGGGTGAAGCGTTCACTGAACTGCGTCACGGCCTCGGTGGCCATGGCCAAGAGTTGGCCCACCAAGGCGTCGCGGGCCTTGTCGGCCTCGGGGGTGCGGCGCTTTTGCACCTCGCCCAGGCGATGCTGCAAAGCCTCGACCAGCAACTTGCGGCGGGCCGGGTTATCCAACAGGTCGTCTTGCAAATAGGGGTTGCGCTCGACCACCCAGATGTCACCCAGCACTTCATAGAGCATGCGGGCCGAGCGGCCTGTGCCGCGCTCTTCACGCAACTGGTTCAGCAAGTCCCAAGCCGGCTCACCCAGCAAGCGCACCACGATTTCGCGGTCAGAGAAGCTGGTGTAGTTGTAGGGGATCTCGCGCAGGCGCGGCGCATCGGCGTCGGCTTGCATCAAATGTTGGAGCGTAATGGGTGCATTCATAGGAATAGGCGCGGTCAGAGGCGTGGTAAATACGCATTCAGCCAGACACGGAAACTGGCTTGAACCCGGCTGAGGGTGAATGTTACCGCAGTGCAACAAACACGCGCCGTTGGCAGGGGCACCTGTCGCCTGGGTGGCTGCGCTCATGGAAAGCCCGAGTTGTCATCTGAATTTCACACCGGCTTAATGCTTTTGACATCATCAGGCACCACACTGGATTGAAATATCTGCTCAAAAAACAGGCAATACCAGCCCGCTGCCTCAGCTCTTTTGGAAACCACCATGAAACTCAAACTCTCCCTCAGCGCCTTGGCCTTGGGCCTGGCCAGCCTGTCTGTCCAAGCCCAGACCGAAATCCAATGGTGGCATTCCATGACCGCCGTCAATGGCGAGTGGGTCAATGACCTGGCCAAAAACTTCAACGCCAGCCAAAAAGACTACAAGATCAACCCGGTCTTCAAGGGCACTTACGACGAGTCCATGACCGCTGCCGTGGCCGCCTTCCGCGCGGGCAACGCCCCCCACATCCTGCAGGTGTTCGAAGTCGGCACCGCCACCATGATGGCCAGCAAAGGCGTGGTCGTGCCGGTGGGCAAAGTGATGCAAGACGCGGGCTTCAAGTTTGACCCCACCGCTTATGTGCCCGCCGTGGCCGGTTACTACACCGCACCCAGTGGCCAGATGCTGTCTTTCCCCTTCAACAGCTCGACCACGGTGTTCTATTTCAACAAGGATGCCTTTGCAGCCGCAGGCATCGACACCAGCAAGCCGCCAACCACTTGGCCTGAAGTGGCCCTGGCCGCCGCCAAACTCAAGGCCAACGGCCACAAATGCCCTTTCACCACCGCTTGGCAGGGCTGGACCCAGCTGGAGAGCTTCTCCACTTGGCACAACACCGAGCTGGCCACCCAGGGCAACGGCATGCGTGGCACCAACGCCCGCTTGGTGGCCAACTCGCCCCTGCATGTGCGCCACATCGAGAACTTGGGCAACATGGCCAAGCAAGGTCTGTTCGTCTACAAGGGCCGCGCCAACGTGCCTGAAGCCTCCTTTGTCTCGGGCGAATGCGCCATGATCACCACTTCTTCGGGCTTTTACGGCAACGTGGCCAAGAACGCCAAGTTTGGCTACGGCCTGTCCACCCTGCCCTATTACCCCGATGTGGCCGGTGCACCGCAAAACACCGTCATCGGTGGTGCCAGCCTGTGGGTGATGTCGGGCAAGAAGGCCGAAGAGTACAAAGGCGTGGCCGCCTTCTTCAATTACCTGTCGAATGCCGAGGTGCAGTCCGCCAGCCACAAGCGCACCGGCTACCTGCCCATCACCATGGCGGCTTTCAAGCTGACCGAGCAATCGGGCTTTTACAAGCAAAACCCTGGCACCGACACGGCCGTCAACCAAATGATCCGCAAGACCACCGACAAGTCGCGTGGTATCCGCCTGGGCAATTATGTGCAGATCCGCACCATCGAGGACGAAGAACTCGAACAAGTCTGGGCTGGCAAGAAAACGGCCAAAGAAGCGCTGGACAGCATCATCAAGCGCGGCAACGACTTGCTCGAACGCTTTGAAAAAGCCAACAAAGGTTGATACCCCGTTTTGGCTGCCGAAAAACGCATCGTCTTTCGCTCGACCTGGCTGCCTTGGGTGCTGATCGCACCCCAGGTGCTCATCATCAGCGTGTTCTTCTTTTGGCCTGCGGGCCAGGCTTTGCTGCAATCGTTCCAGCAGTCTGACCCTTTTGGCACCTCGGTCGAGTGGGTCGGATTGGAAAACTTCGTCAACCTCTGGAACGACGAAACTTATCTGGCTTCCTTTGGCACCACCGCGATTTTCTCGGGGCTGGTGGCCGGCTTGGGCATCGCCATCTCGCTGGTGCTGGCCTATTTTGCCGACCGCGTGGTGCGCGGCTCGACCTTTTACCGCACCCTCTTGATTTGGCCCTATGCCGTGGCCCCGGCGGTGGCGGGTGTGGTCTGGCTGTTTTTGTTTTCGCCCAGCATTGGGGTGGTCTCTTACGCACTGAACCAATGGGGCTTTGAGTGGAACGCCCTGCTCAACAGCCGACACGCGATGGCCCTGGTGGTCATGGCTGCTGTGTGGAAGCAGCTGTCCTACAACTTCTTGTTCTTCTTGGCGGGGCTGCAGAGCATCCCCAAGTCGCTGATCGAGGCGGCCGCCATCGACGGTGCCGGGCCGTGGAAGCGCTTTTGGACGATCCAGTTTCCGCTCTTGTCGCCCACCAGCTTCTTCCTGCTGGTGATCAACGTGGTCTACGCTTTCTTCGACACCTTTGGCATCGTGGACGCAGCCACCAAAGGCGGGCCCGGCAAAGACACGGCCATCTTGGTTTACAAGGTCTACTTTGACGGCTTCAAGGCGCTGGACCTGGGTGGCTCGGCCGCGCAATCGGTGGTGCTGATGGTCATCGTGGTCGCGCTCACCGTGGTGCAATTTCGCTACGTCGAGAAAAAAGTGAATTACTGATGATCGAGCGCAACCGATTCCTGGACGTGCTGTCCCATGCTGTGCTGATATTGGGCGTGATGGTGGTGGCGTTTCCGGTCTATGTGACCTTTGTGGCCTCCACCCACACCATGGAAGAAGTGGTCAAGGCGCCCATGTCACTGTGGCCCGGCACGCACCTGATCGAGAACTACAAAGCCGCCTTGTTGGGCGACCGCATTGGCATGGGCTCAACAGCCGCCGTGGGGCCCATGATGTTCGTCAGCCTGGTCTGTGCGCTGACCATTGCCCTGGGCAAGATCGCCATGTCGCTGCTGTCGGCCTTTGCCATCGTGTATTTCCGCTTTCCATTCCGCATGGCCGTCTTCTGGGGCATTTTCATCACCTTGATGCTGCCGGTCGAGGTGCGGATCGGCCCCACCTACAAGGTGGTTTCTGACTTGGGCATGCTCAACAGCTATGCGGGCCTGACGGTGCCTTTGATCGCTTCGGCCACCGCCACGTTTTTGTTCCGTCAGTTTTTCTTAACGGTGCCCGACGAACTGGTCGAAGCCGCCCGCATGGACGGCGCAGGGCCCATGCGCTTCTTCAAGGACGTGCTGCTGCCGCTGTCGGCCACCAGCATGGCGGCGCTGTTCGTGATCCAGTTCATCTATGGCTGGAACCAGTACCTGTGGCCGCTGTTGGTGACCACCGAAGAAAACATGTACCCGGTGGTCATCGGCATCAAACGCATGATCTCGGGCGGCGACGCGCAGACCGAGTGGCACATCGTCATGGCCACCGCCATGCTGGCCATGATCCCCCCTGCCGCCGTGGTCATGCTGATGCAAAAATGGTTCGTCAAGGGCTTGGTAGATACGGAAAAATAATGGCCTCCATCACCCTTTCCCACATCCTCAAAACTTATGGCACTGGCGCCAAGGCCAACACCGTCATCCACGACCTGAACGCCAGCATTGGCGACGGCGAGTTCGTGGTCATCGTCGGCCCCTCGGGCTGCGGCAAATCCACCTTGCTGCGCATGGTGGCGGGCCTGGAAGACATTTCGGGCGGCACCATCTCGATTGGCGATCGCGTGGTCAACACCCTGGAGCCGGCCGAGCGCGACATCGCCATGGTGTTCCAGAATTACGCGCTGTACCCGCACATGAGCGTGTTCGACAACATGGCCTACGGCCTGAAGATCGCCAAGCGCCCGATCGAAGAAATCAAGGCCCGCGTGGACAAGGCGGCGGGCATCTTGGAGCTGAGTCACCTGTTGCAACGCAAGCCGCGCGAGCTGTCGGGCGGCCAGCGCCAGCGCGTGGCCATGGGCCGCGCCATCGTGCGCCAACCGCAGGTGTTTTTGTTCGACGAACCACTGTCGAATCTGGACGCCAAGTTGAGGGCGCAGACCCGTCTGGAAATTCAAAAGCTGCACCGGAACTTAAGCATCACCAGCCTGTTTGTGACGCACGACCAGGTGGAAGCCATGACCCTGGCCCAGCGCATGATCGTGATGAACGGCGGGCACATGGAGCAGTTCGGCACGCCCGAAGAGGTCTACAACCGCCCGGCCAGCACCTTTGTGGCCAGCTTCATCGGCTCGCCGCCCATGAACCTGCTAAAACACGCCCCCGGCACACCCGCAGGGCAAATCATGGGCATCCGACCCGAGCATCTGGACATCACCGCTTCTGGGGGCTGGACACTCAGCGTCGACACGGTGGAGCTGCTGGGTGCAGAACGCCTGGTGCACGCCCGCTTGGGACAAGAGACATTGACCCTGCGCTTGGACGAATCGCTGCCCGCACCGCAGCCCGGCAGCACCTTCAACGCCACACCCCGCGCCGAACGTGTGCACTGGTTTGACGCGCAAACCCAAAAACGCATCGCATGACGACCCCCGACAAAGCCTGGCCCTACCCGCGCTGGATCGCCCACCGGGGCGCTGGCAAGCTCGCCCCCGAAAACACCCTGGCGGCATTTCGGCTGGGGGCTGCGCACGGTTACCGCATGTTCGAGTGTGACGCCAAGCTCAGCGCCGACGGCGTGGTGTTCTTGATGCACGACGCCACACTGGAGCGCACCACCAATGGTCAAGGCATCGGTGGGGACCAGCCCTGGCAAGCCCTGTCTCAGCTGGACGCAGGCGGCTGGCATTCACGCGCCTTTGCAGGCGAGCCCTTGCCCACCCTCGAAGCCCTGGCCCGTTTTTGCCTGGCCAACCGCTGCCTGCTCAACATCGAGATCAAGCCCACCCCGGGCACGGAAGCGGCCACAGGCCAAGCCGTGGCGCAATGGGCGGCGCGGCTGTGGCAAGCAGCCGATGTGCCGCCCTTGCTGACCTCGTTCAAACCCGAGGCGCTGGCAGCGGCCCAAGCGGCTGCATCCGCTTTGCCCCGCGGCTTGTTGATCGACACCTTGTGGGATGGCTGGTTCGAACAAGCCCAAGCTCTTCAATGTGTGGCCGTGGTCGCCAATTACGCACTTTGGGACGCCACCACCGTGACCCAAGTCCACGGCGCGGGCATGCGGTGCCTGAGCTACACCGTCAACGACGAATGGGCAGCCCAGCACCTGCTGGCGCTGGGCACCGACGGCATCATCACCGATCGGGTCGATCTGTTCAGCCCGGGCTGAGGCTTATTTGCGGGTCCAGCCCCGGTGCATGGCCCACTCGGCCGTTGCGGCCACCAAGACCAGCACCATGTAGGTGCTCATTTTCCCGTCTTGGCCTTGCAAAAACAAACCAGCCAGGAGCACCAGCACACCCGCCACAGCGTGCACAGCCATGCGGCGGCGCACAGGCCAAGCCACGCCACCCATGACCCAACGCCCAGCCCAGGGCATGAGCAAGGCCATGGCCAGTGCGGGCAGCACGAAGTTCAACAAATGCAGGAGCAGGAGCCAGACAGTCATGGGGGAAATCGGTCATTGCCCACGTCACGCGGTGTGACGGGTGGCGCTCAGATTGTGCCCTGAAAGGCCTCTGGACTCGACGGGGGTCTGAGCCCGCAAGGGGCTTCCTATAATCGAAGGATGGCTGTCTGGACCCTGGGTTTGAACCACACGACTGCGCCGCTCGATCTGCGCGGCCGTTTTGCGTTCGCCGTGGACCAGTTGGCACCCACTTTGCAGGGTTTGCGCAGCCAACTGGCCGAGCGCACCGATCAGACGCCCGAAGCGGCGATCCTGTCCACCTGCAACCGCACCGAAATTTATTGCGCCGCCGATCAGGCCGCAGCGAGCGACACCTTGCAATGGCTGGCCCAAACCGGCGGTGTGTCGACCCAAGAACTGCAGTCGCACACCTATTTGCTCGAAGGCAACGAAGCCGCACGGCACGCCTTTCGGGTGGCCAGCGGACTCGACTCGATGGTGCTGGGCGAGGCCCAAATCCTTGGCCAGCTCAAGGACGCGGTGCGTGCCGCCGAAGAGGCCGGTGCTTTGGGCACCACGCTCAACCAGTTGTTCCAGCGCACTTTTGCCGTGGCCAAAGAAGTGCGCACCGCCACCGAGATCGGCGCCCACTCCATCAGCATGGCGGCAGCTTCCGTGCGCTTGGCCAGCCAACTGTTCGAAGACATCCAAGACATCCAAGTGCTGTTTGTCGGCGCGGGCGAGATGATCGAGCTGGTCGTCACCCACTTTGCCGCCCGCCAACCCAAAGGCATGGCCATTGCCAACCGCAGCATGGAACGCGGCGAGAAGCTGGCCGGACGTTTCGGTGCGCAGGTGATGCGCCTGGCCGAGCTGCCCGACCGCCTGCACGAGTTTGACGCCGTGATCAGCTGCACCGCCAGCACCTTGCCCCTGATCGGCTTGGGCGCGGTGGAGCGTGCCCTCAAAAAACGCAAGCACCGCCCCATGTTCATGGTCGATCTGGCGGTGCCGCGAGACATCGAGCCCGAAGTCAAGTCACTGGAAGACGTGTACCTCTACACCGTGGACGATCTGGCCAGCGTGGTGCAGGCCGGACAAGCCCAGCGTCAGGCGGCGGTGGCCGAGGCCGAAGTCATCATCGATGCCGGGGTGCAAAGCTTTCACCACTGGCTGGTGCAGCGCGACAGCGTGCCGCTGATCCAGCAACTGCACAGCCAAGCCGACAGCTGGCGCGAAGCCGAACTGGCGCGTGCCCGCAAGCTGCTGGCCAAAGGCGACGACCCGCAAGCTGTGCTCGAGGCCTTGGCCAAGGGCCTGACCCAAAAAATGCTGCACGGCGCTCTGGCAGAACTGCGCAGCGCCGACCCGGCCTACCGCGAGCAAACGACGCAAGCGGTGCAGCGCCTGTTTTTGCGGCAAGAGCGTTAGCGAACGGGAAGACTGTGTAGGTCGGGGCTTCAGCCCCGACAAATGGTGGCGGATCTTGCTCTAACTGTCGGAGCTGAAGCTCCGACCTACAAAAATAGCAAACAGTACGCCCCGCAACCTTCTGTCTTTATGAAACCCTTTCTCATCCAACAACTCGAACGCTACGCGCTGCGGCTGACCGAGCTGGATTTTTTGCTGTCGCGCGAAGACATCATGGCCGACATGACGCAGTTCCTGAAGCTCTCGCGTGAGCACGCCGAAGTCAGCGCAGTGGCTTCGCGCTTTGCCCGCTTTCAGCAACGCAGTGCCGATCTGGCGTCCGCCCAAGCCATGCTGGGTGACGAGGATTTGCGCGAGATGGCCGAAGAAGAAGTGGCCAGCGCCAGTGCTGAGCTGCTCACACTGGAAGCCGAACTGCAGCGCATGCTGCTGCCCAAGGACCCGGACGATGCGCGTCCGGCGTTTGTCGAAATCCGCGCAGGCACGGGCGGTGACGAATCGGCCCTGTTTGCCGGTGACTTGCTGCGCATGTACACCCGATACGCCGAAAGCCAGGGCTGGCGCTGTGAGATCGTGTCTGAATCGGTGAGCGAGTTGGGCGGCTACAAAGAAGTGGTGGTGCGCATCGAAGGTGACCAGGTTTACGGCGCGCTCAAGTTCGAGTCGGGCGGCCACCGCGTGCAACGCGTGCCCGCCACCGAGACACAAGGCCGCATCCACACCAGCGCCTGCACCGTGGCGGTGCTGGCCGAACCCGACGAAGCCGAGGCCATCAAAATCAACCCCTCCGACTTGCGCATCGACACCTACCGCGCCAGCGGTGCGGGCGGACAACACATCAACAAAACCGACTCGGCCGTGCGCATCACCCACTTGCCCACCGGCATCGTGGCCGAATGCCAAGATGGCCGCAGCCAGCACAGCAACAAGGCCCAAGCCCTGAAAGTGCTGACAGCCCGCATCCAAGAAAAAGACCGGGCCGAGCGCGCCGCCAAAGATGCGGCAGAGCGCAAGAGCCTGATCGGCAGCGGCGACCGCTCGGACCGTATCCGCACCTACAACTTCCCACAAGGTCGCTTGACCGACCACCGCATCAACCTGACGCTGTACAAACTGCTGAGCATCATGGAAGGCGACTTGCAGGACGTGGTCCATGCCCTGCAGTCCTACGAAGCGGCCGAGCAATTGGCAGCGCTTGAAATCGGGGCCACGGCGTGACAAACACCCCCACCCTGACCCAATGCCTGAGCCAGGCACATGCGCAGGGCATGCCCCGGGTCGATGCACAGATGCTGCTGCTGCACAGCTTGGGCCGCCCCCTGCATGACCGCGCCTGGCTGCTGACCCACGACAGCGACAGCCTGACGCCCGCACAGCAAGACACCTGGCAAGCCGCGCTGCATCGCCGCCTCAGCGGTGAGCCCGTGGCCTACATCACCGGGTACAAAGATTTCTTTGGTTTGACCCTGTCGGTGGACGCCCGTGTTCTGGACCCTCGCCCCGACACCGAAACCCTGGTGGAATGGGCCTTGGCTGTGCTACCACTGGCCCCTGCCCCACAGGCCTTTCGTGTGCTGGACCTGGGCACTGGCAGTGGTGCGGTGGCCCTGGCACTGCAACATGCCCGACCCGACGCTCAAGTGTGGGCTGTGGACGCCAGCGAAGACGCCCTGGCCGTGGCCCGCGGCAATGCGAAAAGTTTGAACTTGTCGGTGCAATTTATCCTGAGTGACTGGCTGGCCGCTGTCCCCGGCATGTTCGGCTTGATCGTCTCCAACCCGCCCTATGTGGCCGACGGTGACCCGCACTTGGCCGCACTGAGCCACGAGCCTTTGCAGGCGCTGACCAGCGGGGCCGATGGCCTGGCGGACATCCGCCTGATCATCGCCCAGGCCCCCGGACACCTGATCCCGGGTGGCTGGCTGCTGCTGGAGCACGGCTGGGACCAGGCCAAGGCCGTGCAGGCCCTGCTGAGCCAAGCGGGATTCACCGAGGTGCAGTCGCGCCAAGATCTGGCCGGGGTGGACCGCTGCACAGGCGGGCGTTTGCAACCCTGAACATCGGACCCTGCGCGCACCGACCCCGGCAAGGCCGCGGCTCATCCGCAGGCAGGCAGCTTGGGCACCGACCAACCCTGCCATGCCCGCCATGGAGGCAACATCGGCTGCGGCAACATGGGTATTCCTCCCATTGCGCTGACAACGGTTTTACACCAGCATGCTTTTCAGTTTGTTTGTTTCACTGAAAGGCCTTCCCATGCATCTCGTGTCTAAACGCCTGCTCCAAACCTTCTTGAGCGCATCGTGTCTGCTGGTCAGCGGCTTGGCTGCAGCCCAGAGCTACCCTGCCAAACCCATCACCTTGGTGGTGCCTTTCGCGGCGGGTGGCCCCACCGACATCGTGGCCCGCACACTGGCCGCCACCATGGGCAAATCTCTCGGCCAAACAGTGCTGGTGGAAAACAAAGTGGGTGCTGGCGGCACCCTGGCAGGCGGCCATGTGGCCAAAGCCAACCCCGATGGCTACACCGTGTTGATCCACCACAACGGCATGTCCACGGCGCCCGCGCTGTACCGCAAGATGGCCTTCAACCCTTTGACCGACTTCGAGTACATCAGCCAGGTCGTGGACGTGCCCATGACGCTGCTGGGCCGCAAAGACCTGCCTGCCAAGAACCTGCAAGAGCTCAGCGCCTATGTCAAAGCCAACGCCAAAAGCATCAACCTGGCCAATGCGGGTCTGGGCGCGGTGTCCCACCTGTGTGGCATGTTGTTTCAGCAAGCCATGGGCGTCGATCTGACCACGGTGCCGTTTTCGGGCACAGCACCCGCCATGAACGCCCTGCTGGGCGGCCAAGTCGATTTGCTGTGTGACCAAACCACCCAGACCACACAACACATCAAGGCGGGCACGGTGCGCATGTACGGCGTGACCACCAAGCAACGCATCCGCGCTTTGCCCGATGCGCTCACGCTCAACGAAAGCGGACTCAAAGATTTCGAAGTCATCGTCTGGCATGGCATGTATGCCCCCAAAGGCACGCCCGCAGCGGTGATCGACAAATTGAATGCGGCCGTGCGTGCCAGCCTGAAAGACCCCGCTTTCACATCCCGCATGGCCGAGTTGGGCGCCGAGATCGTGCCGGAAGCCAAACAATCCCCAGACGGCCTGCGCAGCTGGCTGCAGTCTGAAATCAACAAGTGGGGGCCGGTGATCCGCTCTGCCGGGGTCTACGCCGACTGAGCCTCTGCCCTGCTGGGCATTTCGATCAGGCCAACTCGGAAATTTCGATCAGGTTCAGATCGGGGTCACGCACATAGACCGAACGGATCTTTTGCGTGGCCCCCGTGCGCATGACCGGACCGTCCACAATGGGCCAATTTTGGGCGTTCAGACGAGCGATCACTTCGTCCAGCGGCACCGAGGCGATGAAGCACAAGTCCAGCGCACCGGGAACGGGCAGATGGGCTTTGGGCTCAAATTCCTTGCCCCGCACGTGCAAGTTGATTTTCTGATGCCCAAACTTGAAGGCTTGGCGCGTAACCGGCGGCGTTCCTCCCACAAAACGCTCGAGCGTCATGCCCAGGACACGGGTGTAGAAATCCACACAGGCCGCTTCGTCAAACGTGGTCAACACCAGGTGGTCAAGGTGGTCAATCATGGTCTTGCTTCGGTGGGTCAGGTCTAAGAGAGCCCATTTTGGCTGATTTTGAGGTCTTGGGCGACTGCGCCAGCCAACCGGCTTAGCCCGGCGCAGACCCCTTGCAGCATTGCAGGCTTTCAATCAGGTGGATAATTCATCCCATACGATACCCATCCCATTTGGAGTAACAAGCATGAGCGACACCCAACAACGCATCGACGAACTCGTCAAAGGCAACGACATCACCCTGTTCATGAAGGGCAGCGCCAGTTTCCCCATGTGCGGTTTTTCCGGCCGCGCGATCCAAATCTTGAAGGCCTGCGGCGTGGACCCCAAGACCGTCAAAACGGTCAACGTGCTGGACGATGCCGAAATCCGCCAAGGCATCAAGGAATACAGCAACTGGCCCACCATCCCCCAGTTGTATGTCAAAGGTGAATTCATCGGCGGCTCGGACATCATGATGGACATGTACGAATCGGGTGAATTGCAGCAAGTGATCAACGGCCAGGCCTGATCGACTACCACACCCGGGCCCCAAGCACCGCCAGAGCCACCTTAGGGTGGCTTTTTTGTGGGCCATGCAGGGTCTGCAAGTCCCGTAATCAGTTCTGAAGCGACTGTGTTTTGGCTTCGTACTCGCGCCAAGCCTGGGCAAGGTCCACCTTGCGCCAGATTCGCTGCGTCCCAAAGGTCAGCGCCAGAGCGATCAGACTCATGACGCCCAGCCAGGCACCTTGGCGATGGCCCAGATGCTGCAACCATGCCCAGCGGTGATCCACCTGCGTCATCCACATCAGCGCCACTGGCGAGAAAATCAAAGCGCAGGTAAACAAAAGCCGCCCACTGGTTTTGAACGCACCGAGAATGCAGGTCACCAGCGCAATTGCCAGCCAGAAATCTATGGCCATGACAGGCACATACAAAGCCAGACGGGTCAGAATTTGCCAACCATTCTGGTCAGTGAAGAAAAATTGCCTGGCCCCATAAAACACCGCCCACACTGGACAAAACCACAAAGCCACAAATCGCAGGGTGGAGCTGATCAAATTCAAGCCCAAATCACGACGAGCTTGCCCACCAGGCGAAAGCCAGTACCGCCAATGCCACTGACTGGAGCGAAGCACGGGCAGTAAAAACAGACAAAGAAATCCCACTCACCAGTGCATCTGGCGTTCTGCGCCAACGGCGGGGTTCAGTGGACACTGCTTGCGGGCCGAGAAAGGAAATGTTGTTCATGTCATGACCCCTTGACTTTGACCCACCACCCCAAATTGCGCCCCGTGGTTAGCCATGACCAATTGGAAGTTTCAAAATTGTGGTTGGCGCGCTGCACCATGAGCCAAGCCACGGAGAGCATGAGGGTGTCCTGTAGCCATGTGCGTGCCCCCAAAAATCGAGGATTGAAGGCCAACCCAATTACAAGCAGTAATCCAAACAAGGCCGTCATGTCCGGCGCAGATCGCCAATGCACAGAGCGCAGCCAGACTGCGCAACACAAGGCGAATGTCAAATCAACCAGCAGGGACCAAGTCAACAATTGAACGGCGAGCAGCGCTTCCATCAGGTCATACGGTACCCAACACCACCGAATTACCGCAAATAGTGTGACCCCGATGGTCAAATCCATCGCCATACAGCGGGCAGTGCATTTGGCCATCTCACTTCCTAGCCGCATCCGAAATCCTGAACCTGGCAGCATTTGCCAACGCCAGTGTGTTCGCTCGGATCTCAAGAGTGTGAACATCCAGACCACCAAAAAAATCACTCTGGTTGACCAGAAAGCATTGCTCACCAGCGACTCAGGAAAATCGGGGTGATTGAAATGTCTGGTCAACAATGGATAGCTCACCGCTGAAAGGAGCCATGTCTTGCCTGGATTCACCAAAGGTGCACGTTCAGACCCGTATTGATTCCATGACCTCCACCATGTCCACCATTGCGGACCCGATCGCCAAGAAACGGCGACTGTTTTCAATAAGGCATGCCTGACACACAGCAAGCCAGCAGCGCCGCCAAGAAACAGTCCCCATACAAGCCATGTTCCTTGATTAATCCCCCATGTCAAAGCGACAGCTTTGTGCATTGCGACATAGGTCAAAGCCACGCACCAGATCACTGTCTTGAACCACCATGACCATGCTTGGTGCCAGGCCATCGCAGCCAATATGTACAAAGGCGTACCCAGCCAAACAAATGCAGGCAAAGTCCAAGGACTGGCCATCACTTCAGGTGCTTCTATCGGCAAGTGCCCGATCAAGACCAAATAGCCCAGTCCGATAAAACAAATCATCACCAAATTTTGGAATGACCTTTGGACTGAGGCATGCATAAGCGCCACAGGTACGACGCGCATTTGCAATTTGTGCAGCGCTCGCTGGCAGCTTAATCCTTCCGTCAATGCTGCCGTCATGACAGCACCATTTGCAAGACCCCAAGCTGTATCAAGCCAACCTCGCCCCAAAGTCATGTGCATGCATTCAAGCGCGTAACCCAAGAGTAAACCAAGGCTGGCCAATGCCATTGCAACCTTAATCAGCAACTGCTCATACCGAGGCCGATGCGGGATCAACCCACCAACAGCGCCAGTCATGCGTTCAACTCCAAAAACAGGTCGTCCAGGTTCAACGCCCGACCGGCTAAGGGGGCCCCCGCCTGACGGGTGTCGACCAACCACAAGCCTTGGTCATGGCGACGACTTTTGAAAACCGCTCCGCAAGGTGTTTCTGTGTTTGGGACCTGTACCAATCTCAAATGCTCAGTCAAGGCATCCCATTCGTCTGCGAGCTGAATGCGGCCCTCTCGAATAAAGGCAACATGGGTGACTACGCGCTCCAAATCATTCAGCAAGTGGCTGCTGATCACTACGGTGCGCGGTCTGTCACCGTCCCGATTCTCGAACAGAGCTCGCATGAAGGCTCTGCGCGTCAAAGGGTCAAGGCTCGCAACGGGTTCGTCCAAAATCAATACATCGGGGTCATGCCCCATCGCCAGCACCACACTGAGCTTTTGTTGGTCGCCCAAAGACAGATCCTTGGCTTTCGTGAAAAGCGGCAGGTCGAGCTGAACTGCCAACGCATTGGCACGGTCCTGTTCCCAGTGGGCATACAGACGTCCAATGCGCTCGAAATGCTCATCGCCCGTCAGCCAGTCAAAAAGATCGGGAGTTTGCGCCACGTATCCAAGCCGCTCACGCACCTCGTCACTCAACTCGGTACTCAAGCAACCACCCAGTTTGCAATACCCGCTGTCCGGCACAGTGAGCCCCACGAAGCTGCGTAGCAAGGTGCTTTTCCCAGCACCATTGCGACCCACCAAGCCAAGGACCGCACCGTGCGGAACTTGGAGGTTCACCAGATCAAGTATGGCTTTGCTCTTGTAAAAATGTCGCACCTGATGGGCGCAGATGATGGGTTCGTTCATGGTGTCTCCTCCTGATGTGTTTGTTTCAGACAGGCTTCGTACAGCCTTAAAGCCGCTCTAGGTGACAAGCCCAATTGCTTAGCTTGCTGTGCAGCGGCCTGCAAGCTGGGACGTAGAAGATCCTCTGGTTCGGCGCTGCCATGTCGCGTTTGATTTATGGCAACCAACATGCCTATGCCGCGGCGCCTTTCCAAAAGGCCCTCAGCCTCGAGCAAGCTATAGGCTTTAGAGACAGTCATCGGGTTAATGGCATGCTCCTGCGCCAAGGCTCGCACGCTTGGCATCTCTTGCCCCTGCACAAGCACACGACCTGCGATCAGGCGACGCACCTGATCCACGATCTGCCGATAGATCGGTGTGGGGTCGCTGGGTGCAATGGTGAAGTTCATGTGTATTTGTGTATTAGTTGAATAATACACAAAAATAAAACTTCAGTACATATATTAAATTTTTAATTAATAAAATTAATCGACAGTTTGACTCCATGAACGCTGCGCCGCCAGCACCGCCTGCGGATACGGCGCTTGCCCGCGAGAGCCGTTGTAGCGACCCAGGGCCATGAAAGTGTCGCCACGCTCACGGTCTAGGTAGTGGCGAAGGATGACGCAGCCAAAGCGCAGGTTGGTCTGCATGTGGAAAAGCCGACCTTCGTGCCCATCACCGATGGTCCGCGCCCAAAAGGGCATGACTTGCATATAGCCCCGTGCCCCCGCAGAAGAGATGGCGAATTTGCGGAAGGCACTTTCCACCTGCACCAGCCCCAAAACCAAGGACAGTGAAAGCCCTGCCCGGCGGGCTTCGTACCAGAGGGTTTGCAAAAACTCTTGCCGCTCGACGGGGTGGTTTTTGTACCGCTGCAGGCGCTGGCCGCTGGCCGCCTGCCATTGGGCATAGGCTTGCTGCTCAGCCAGTGTGCGCAACACGGGCTCGGGCGGTGCGGCATCGGCTACGGCCGCGCTCAGCGCAGTTCGCACCGCGTGCGACAAAGGCTCTTCGATTTGTGAGCCCGCTTGTGCGTGCCATGGCCGAGCGGCCAAGCTCAGGCCTGCAAGCGCCGCCAGGCGGCCCAAGGCTTGGCGACGGCGTTCATCGACAGGGGCCATGACCGAAGGCATGCCCCAGGTAATCAAGCAGACAGACGGGCTTTGAAGTGGGCCAAGATGTCGGCCACCGGCACTTTGCTCGATTCGGCATCGCGGCGGTGCTGGTACTCGACCACACCGTCTTTCAGACCCTTGTCGCCGATGGTGATGCGGTGCGGCACACCGATGAGCTCCCAGTCGGCGAACATGGCACCGGGGCGCTCGCCTCGGTCGTCCAGAATCACGTCCACGCCAGCGGCCAGCAAGCCGTTGTAGACGCGCTCGGCCTCTGCCTTGACGGCTTCGCTGCGGTCCATGCCGATGGGGCAGACCACGGCTGTGAATGGCGCGATCGCGTCGGGCCAGATGATGCCGCGCTCGTCGTGGTTTTGCTCGATGGCCGCTGCGGGCAAGCGCGTGATGCCGATGCCGTAGCAACCCATTTCCAAGAATTGCGGCTTGCCGTCTTCGCCCAAGAAGGTCGCATTCATGGCCTTGGAGTATTTGGTGCCCAGGTAGAACACATGGCCCACTTCGATGCCGCGCTCGATGGCCAACTCGCCTTGGCCGTCGGGCGACTTGTCACCCGCGACCACGTTGCGGATGTCGGCCACCAAGGCGGGTTCGGGCAGGTCACGTCCCCAGTTCACGCCGGTGATGTGGAAGTCTTCTTCGTTGGCACCGCAGATCCAGTCGGCCATGACGGCCACATCGCGGTCGGCCACCACATGCACGGGCTTTTTCAGATTGACCGGACCCAGGTAACCGGGCTTGCAACCAAAATGGTCTTCGATCTCGCTCAGGGTGGCAAAGCGGAAACCGCCTTCCATACCGGGCAGCTTGCCCACTTTGACTTCGTTCATGTCGTGGTCGCCGCGCAAGAGCAAGAGCCAGACTTGCGACTTGACGATCTCACCCTGCTCGTTCAGGGTGTCGGTGGCCAGCACCAACGATTTCACGGTGGTGGACAAAGGCATATTCAGCAAGGCGGCCACGTCTTCGCAGGTGCTCTTGCCGGGCGTGGCGGTCTTGGTCAGGGTTTGTGATGCGGCGCCTCGGGTTTGACTGGGCGCCAAAGCCTCGGCCTTTTCCATGTTGGCGGCGTAGCTGCTGCTGGGGCAGTACACGATGGCGTCTTCGCCCGTGGCGGCGATCACTTGGAATTCTTCAGACAGGTCGCCACCGATGGCGCCGCTGTCCGCCGCCACCGCGCGGTAGGTCAGGCCAAAGCGGTCAAAGATCTTTCGGTAGGCACCGGCCATCACCTGGTAACTGGCCTTGGCGCTCGCCATGTCGCGGTCAAAGCTGTAGGCGTCTTTCATGGTGAATTCACGGCCACGCATCAGACCAAAACGGGGGCGGCGCTCGTCGCGAAATTTGGTCTGGATTTGGTAAAAGTTTTTGGGCAGCTGTTTGTAGCTGCGCACTTCCTGGCGCACCACATCGGTCACGACTTCTTCGCTGGTCGGCTGGATCACGAAGTCGCGGCCATGGCGGTCCTTGATGCGCAAGAGCTCTGGGCCCATCTTGTCAAAGCGGCCAGTCTCTTGCCAGAGTTCAGCTGGCTGCACCACGGGCATGGTCATCTCGATGGCGCCGGCGCGGTTCATCTCTTCGCGCACGATGGCCTCCACTTTGCGAATGACGCGCAAACCCATGGGCATGTAGTTGTAAATGCCGGCGCCCAACTTCTTGATGAGCCCTGCGCGGGTCATCAGTTTGTGGCTGACAACTTCAGCGTCCGCAGGCGCTTCTTTGAGGGTGGAAATGAGGAATTGGGAGGCTTTCATCGGGGCACGTTCACAAAACAGGGGAATCAGGGAAACATCCAAGAGCCAGCGCCGAAGTGACGTGCATAATGGACACAATTTAAAAATTTGGGGTTGATTATGCTTGACCGTGAAGGCTTTAGGCCGAACGTCGGCATCATTCTGCTCAACCAGAAAAACCAGGTGTTCTGGGGCAAACGCATCCGCACCCACAGCTGGCAGTTTCCGCAAGGCGGCATTGACCGGGGCGAAAGTCCTGAGCAGGCCATGTTCCGTGAACTGCACGAAGAAGTGGGGCTCCATCCGGAGCATGTGCGCATCGTGGCCCGCACCCGTGACTGGTTGCGCTATGAAGTGCCAGACCGCTTCATCCGCAGGGATGCTCGCGGCTTTTACAAAGGCCAGAAACAGATCTGGTACTTGCTGCAGTTGGTCACGCACGACCACCACCTGAACTTGCGCGCCACCGACCACCCCGAGTTCGACGCTTGGCGTTGGAACGACTATTGGGTGCCGCTTGACGTGGTAGTCGAGTTCAAGCGCGGCGTCTACGAAATGGCGCTCACAGAATTGGCGCGCTTTTTGCCACGCAACGACCGTCAAAACCGTTACCTGCGCGGTGGTCCTCGCGGCCCCCGTGAAGGCTCTGACATGGACGCGGGCCATCCCGAGATGCAGCAACCCTTGCACATGGAACTGCCGCCTGGCGCCAGCTTCGATCCGAACCCGCAAGGCTGAACCTTGCAAAGCACAAAAAAACCCGCTTTTGCGGGTTTTTTTGTGCGTTGAATGACCGCTCAGCGGCTCAAGATCAGGTTGTCGCGGTGCACCATCTCAGGCTCGGCGGTGTAGCCCAACAAGGCCTCGTATTCATGCGAAGGCTTGCGGCACAACAAGCGGGCTTCGGCGCTGGCATAGTTGGCCAAGCCACGGGCGATTTCTTGGCCTTGCTCGTCGCGGATGGCGATCACGTCACCCCGCGAGAACTCACCCGCCACGCCGGTCATACCAATCGGCAAAAGGCTCTTGCCTTCGGTCAGCACCTTGTGGGCTGCGCCGGCATCCACCGCCACCGAGCCACGCAACTGCAGGTGGTCGGCCATCCATTGTTTACGGGCTTGCTGCTTGGCCGTTTGCGCCACCAGCAAGGTGCCCATGTTGTCGCCCTGACACAAGCGCAGCAAAGCATCGGGCTCACGACCCCAGGCGATCACGGTGGAGGCGCCTGACCCTGCGGCACGCTTGGCCGCCAAGATCTTGGTGATCATGCCGCCCTTGCCGATGCTCGAACCTGCGCCACCGGCCATGGTCTCCAACAAGGGATCGCCAGCACGGGCCTCGTGCACAAAAGTGGCCGAAGGGTCTTTGCGCGGGTCGGCGGTGTACAGGCCTTTTTGGTCGGTCAAGATGACCAGCACATCGGCTTCGACCAGGTTGGCCACCAAAGCCCCCAAGGTGTCGTTGTCGCCGAACTTGATTTCATCGTTGACCACCGTGTCGTTCTCGTTGATCACGGGCAACACGCGGTGCTGGAGCAAGGTGAGCAAGGTCGAGCGGGCGTTGAGGTAACGCTCACGGTCGGCCAGATCGGCATGCGTGAGCAAGACCTGGGCGCTGCCCATGCCGTTTTCACGCAGCTTGGTTTCGTACATCTGGGCCAAGCCCATCTGGCCCACGGCAGCTGCGGCCTGCAAGGCAGGCACTTCGCTGGGGCGGGTGGTCCAGCCCAAGCGCTTCATGCCTTCGGCAATCGCACCGCTGGAGACCATGACCACTTCTTTACCTTGGGCGCTGAGCAAGGCCATCTGACGGCACCATTCACCAATGGCCGCCTCGTCCAGGCCGCGGCCTTCGTTGGTCACCAGGCTGGAGCCCACTTTGACAACGATGCGCCGGGCATCGCGCAGCAGGGTGGATACGGCAGGAGTGGTCATAAATGGTCTTTGGCATGGAGATCAGCCGATTTCCGGCAGCTGAGCCCCAGGCCCTGTTATTCGGAAGGCAGCGGCTTGAAACGGGGATCTTCGGCATCGGGCTCTTGCGGCTTGTCCTGCTCCTTGAAGCGTGGGTCAATGTCCACAGGGCCTTGCTCGATGATTTGCTGGGCACGGATGTGCTTGTAGATCTCTTTGATCAAGGGCTCGCAGCCTTCTCGGGTCAGCGCCGAGATCTCGAACACCGGACCCTTGTAGCGCATGCGCTTGATGAAATCCTTGACGCGGGCTTCGCGCTCGTCCGCAGGCACCATGTCCAGCTTGTTGAGCACCAGCCAACGGGGCTTGTTGTAGAGCTTGGCGTCGTATTTTTTCAGCTCAGCCACGATGGCCTTGGCTTGCTGGACCGGGTCCACATTGTCGTCAAACGGCGCAAAGTCCACCACATGCAAGAGCAAGCGGGTGCGCTGCAAATGGCGCAAGAACAAGTGGCCCAAACCCGCGCCTTCGGAGGCGCCTTCGATCAAGCCTGGCACATCGGCCACGACAAAGCTTTGCTCCGGGCCCACACGGACCACGCCCAAGTTGGGGTGCAAAGTGGTGAAAGGGTAATCGGCGATTTTGGGGCGGGCATTGGACACCGCCGCAATGAAGGTGGATTTGCCCGCGTTGGGCATGCCCAAGAGGCCCACGTCGGCCAAGACTTTCAGCTCGAGCTTGAGCTCTTTCTTTTCACCCAGCCAGCCCGGTGTTTTCTGGCGCGGGGCGCGGTTGATCGCGCTTTTGAAGCGCATGTTGCCAAAACCACCGTCACCGCCCTTGGCGATCATGATGGTCTCACCCGGCACCAGCAATTCATACAGCACTTCGCCGGTTTCGGCGTCGGTGATGATGGTGCCCACGGGCATTTTGAGCGTGACGTCGTCGCCCGCAGCACCGAACATGTCGGAGCCCATGCCGTGTTGGCCGCGCTTGGCCTCGTGGCGGCGTGAATAGCGGTAATCGACCAAAGTGTTGAGGTTCACATCGGCGTAGGCATACACATGCCCGCCGCGGCCACCATCGCCCCCGTTGGGACCACCGAATTCTTTGTACTTTTCATGGCGGAACGAGACGCAGCCGTTCCCGCCGTCACCTGCGGCGATGTCAATATAGGCTTCGTCAACGAACTTCATGGGTTTTCCAGTGTAGCTTGGGGCCCACCATCACCAGCGGGGCGGGCCAAAATGCGAAAAGCCCCGGCTTGCGGGGCTCCTCTTCGCAATGGGCGGGACGGGCTTAAACAGCCGGGGTCACGTTCACCATGTGCTTGCTCAGTTCGCCTTTGGTGGAGAACGACACGTGGCCGTCCACCAGGGCAAACAAAGTGTGGTCCTTGCCGATGCCGACGTTGCTGCCAGCATGGAACTTGGTGCCGCGTTGACGAACGATGATCGAGCCAGCGCTGATCAGTTCACCACCGAAAGCCTTGACACCCAGCATCTTTGGCTTGGAATCACGACCGTTGCGCGTAGAGCCGCCGCCTTTTTTCTGTGCCATGACCTATTCTCCTCAGGCAGCGATTGCACCGATTTGCAGTTCGGTGAACTGCTGACGGTGACCCTGACGTTTCTGATAGTGCTTGCGACGGCGCATCTTGAAGATGTGCACTTTGTCGTGCTTGCCATGAGCCACCACGGTGGCTTTGACTGTGGCGCCGGACACCAGGGGCGTGCCGATCTTCAGGTCTGCGCCGTTGCCGACTGCGAGAACTTGATCAATCACGATTTCCTGGCCAACGTCCGCAGCAATCTGTTCTACTTTAATTTTTTCGCCAGCGACAACACGATACTGTTTGCCACCGGTTTTTATGACCGCGTACATAAATGACCTCTTTTGAATGGAAGTTTCCAAGGGCTGATCCCCAAGGAACCGAAGATTTTAGCACGATCCAGAGGCCAAAAGCAATCCTTGAGCCAGGTGTTCCCTTTGCAAGCCAGTGCCACGTCATGGGCTGTCCCTATAATCGCGCCAGTTTCAGCCCATTTTTCTGACCTCGGCCCCAGACTGAGGCCCCAGCCGGATTTTTCACTTGTCTGCCTCCGAAAACAGCACCGCCGCCGTCCTTGACCTGGTCGCACCCGACATGGCCGAGGTGGACCGCGTCATCGCCCAGCGCCTGGACTCCGGTGTGCCCTTGGTGGGCGAGGTCGCCAAGTACATCATCTCGGCCGGCGGCAAGCGCCTGCGCCCTGTGCTTTTGTTGCTGACCTGCGGCGCACTGGGTTACACCGGCGCACAGCGCCACAACCTGGCCGCCGTGGTCGAGTTCATCCACACCGCGACCTTGTTGCACGACGATGTCGTCGACGAATCCACTCTGCGCCGCGGCCGCCCGACCGCCAACGAAAGCTTTGGCAACCCGGCCAGCGTGCTGGTGGGTGACTTTTTGTACTCCCGCGCCTTCCAAATGATGGTCGACGCAGACAGCATGCGCGTGATGCAAACCCTGGCCGATGCGACCAATGTGATCGCCGAAGGCGAGGTCTTGCAGTTGATGAACATGCACGACGCCTCACTGGACGAAGAGGGCTACCTGCGCGTCATCCGCTCCAAAACCGCCAAATTGTTCGAAGCCAGTGCGCGTTTGGGCGCCATCCTGGCGGACAGCCCTGCCGCGATCGAGACCGCGTGCGCCGACTTTGGCCAAGCCCTGGGCACCGCCTTTCAGGTGATCGACGATGTGCTCGACTACGACGGCAACACCGCCGAAATGGGCAAAAACCTGGGCGACGACTTGCGCGAAGGCAAAGCCACTTTGCCCTTGATTTTGGCCATGCAAAAAGGCACGCCAGCGCAAAGCCAGACTGTGCGCGAAGCCATCGAGACGGGCAGTGTGGACCGCTTGAGCGAGATCGTGGCCATCGTGCGCGAAACAGGCGCCCTAGAAGCCACACGCAACGCCGCCGCTACAGAAGCGCAACGCGCCATCGATGCGGCCATGCAACTGCCTGACAACGCACACCGACAGGCCATGGTCGTGCTGGCGTCGCAGTTGCTCAATCGCCGCACCTGAGCCCCCAAGGCTCTCCCCTGCCAAGCCGCTGAATTCAGCGGCTTTTTTGTGGCCAAAAGCTGGCGCGCCATTTACAAAGCCACGCCCTCAGACCATCATTCGCCAACAGAGGTATTCATTACCCAGGGAGGAGACATGCCAGACAACGCTTTTGGCCGCGCGGCCCCCAGCGATGACGCGCCCGTGGTCCAGTACGTTCAGCAGTTGCTCGAGCAAGCGGTGAGGCTCAAGGCCTCGGACTTGCACTTTGAGCCCTACGAACACCATTACCGGGTGCGCATGCGGATCGATGGCCAACTGCGCGAAATGGCCATGCCCCCGATGGCGCTCAAAGACCGGCTGGCTTCGCGCATCAAGGTGCTGTCGAGGCTGGACATCGCCGAAAAGCGGCTGCCGCAAGACGGGCGCATGAAACTGCAACTGCCCACGGGCCGCGACATCGATCTGCGTGTGAGCACCCTGCCCACTTTGTTTGGCGAAAAGCTGGTCATTCGGGTGCTGGATTCGACGCAGGTCCAGCTCGACTTGCAGCAACTGGGCTACGAAGCCGAAGACCTCGACCGTTTGGTGGACGCCATCCGCAGGCCCCACGGCATGGTCTTGGTGACAGGTCCCACAGGTTCGGGAAAAACCCAATCGCTCTATGCTTGCCTGAACCTGCTCAACACCGCCGAGGTCAACATCGCCAGCGTGGAAGACCCCTGCGAGATCCAGTTGCCGGGCATCAACCAGGTGAATGTGCAGGACAAGCCCGGGCTGACTTTTGCCGTGGCATTGCGGGCCTTTTTGCGGCAGGACCCGGACATCTTGATGGTTGGCGAAATCCGCGATTTGGAGACGGCCAACATTGCGGTGCAGGCCGCGCAAACCGGGCATTTGGTCTTGTCCACCCTGCACACCAACGATGCCCCCGCCACCTTGGTGCGGCTGCGCAACATGGGCACCGCCAACTACAACATCGCCGCCAGCGTCACACTGATCACCGCGCAGCGGCTGGTGCGCTGCCTGTGCCCGCATTGCAAGCAAAAGACCCCCTTGCCTGCCGAGGCCCTGATACAAGCCGGGATGCCCGCCAATTGGCTGCCCTCAGACACCGTCGATGTCTACACACCCCAAGGTTGCGCGCATTGCCATAAAGGTTTTGCGGGTCGGACCGGGATCTTCCAGGTCATGCCCTTGAGCCCAGCCATGCAAGCCTTGGTGCTGGGCGATGCAGGCGCTCAGGTGCTGGCCCTGCAAGCCCAGCGCGAGGGCGTGCCCAGCCTGCGCGTGGCCGGTCTGCGCAAAGTGCTGCGCGGCATCACCTCACTCGACGAAGTGCTGGCCGCCACCCGCGAGGACGAGGCAGACGCGCCATGAAAACTTTTTCTTGGCAAGCCCATGACGCGCAAGGCCGCACGGGCCAGGGCAAAGTCCAGGCCCCCCATGCCGCTTTGGCACAGGCCCAGTTGCGCCGGCAAGGCTGGCAATCGGTGCAATTGCGCAGACAGTGGTGGAACACCACGACACGCGTGCGCACCCGCGATGTGGCGCAAATGACGCGGCAATTGGCCGCCTTGCTCAAGGCGGGCGTGCCATTGCTGCAGTCTTTGCAGATGCTCTCGCGCAGCCTGCCATCGGCCGCACTGACCGAGGTGATGCAGGCCCTGCACAAAGATGTGGCCGAAGGACAGCCTTTGCACTTGGCCCTGAGCCAACACCCGGCTCACTTTTCAGGCCTGTACATCAGCATGGTGCAAGCAGGAGAGTCGGCGGGCATTTTGGACACACTGATGGAACGGCTGGCCCAAACGCTCGAAAAGAACGAAGCTTTGCGCTCGCGCGTGCGATCGGCCTTGACCTACCCTGTGGCCGTGCTGGTGATCGCCAGCGCTGTGCTCGTGATGATCCTGGTGTTCGTGGTGCCGGTGTTCCAAGACGTCTTCAAGAGTTTTGGCGCCGAATTGCCTTGGGCCACGCAAATGGTGGTGGGCTTGAGCCAGACACTGACCGCTGCCGGGCCTGCCATGCTGGCGGCCGTGGTGTTGGGGATCTGGTGGCTGCGGCGCCCGGCTCAGCGCGATGCGGCATGGCAGGCATGGCTTCAGCGCAGCTTGCTCAAAATGCCTTTGCTGGGTGCTTTGATCCAAAGCGCCGTGGTGGCCCGCTGGTCGCAAACCTTGTCGGCACTGCTGGCAGCTGGCGTGCCCTTGGCCGAAGCTTTGGGCCCTGTAGGGCAGGCCAGCGACCATCCGGTCTACGAACGCATCACGGGGCAATTGCAGCGGCAGGTGGCCCAAGGCAGCAGCTTGAGCGAAGCGATGGGCCGCACCGGGCGCTTCCCGCACATGATCGTGCAGTTGTGCCACACCGGTGAAGAGACCGGCGCCATGGACACCCTGCTGGCGCGGGCAGGCAGTTTGATGGAAGCCGAGATGGACGACCGCGTCAACGCTTTATCGAGTTTGCTCGAGCCGCTGATCATTGTGGTGCTGGGCGGTCTGATTGGCGGTATTCTTGTCGCCATGTATTTGCCCATCTTCCGCCTGGGTCAGGTTTTTTGACATGCCCATCGACTTTCTCAGCTGGACCTTGATCGCGCTGTTCGGTCTGGTGGTCGGCAGTTTTTTGAACGTGGTGATCCACCGCCTGCCGCGCATGCTGGAAGCTCAATGGGCGGCCGAAGCCCGCGAACAGACTGGCCTTGAGGCCGCAGCCGAGGCCCCCTACAACCTGGCCTTGCCCCGCTCGCATTGCCCGCACTGCCAAACACCCCTGCGCTGGTGGGACAACATCCCGGCCCTGAGCTACCTGTGGCTGCGCGGGCGCTGCCGTCAATGCCACGCGCCGATCGGTTGGCGTTACTTGGCCGTTGAACTGCTGACCAGCGCCTTGTTTGTCTGGAGCTTTGCGGCCCACGGCGTGAGCGCCAGCGCCATGGCCTGGGCCGGATTTGCCGCCGCCTTGGTGGCCTTGGCCGCCATCGATGCCGACACCACCTTGCTGCCCGATGCCATCACGCAGCCGCTGGTGTGGTCGGGTTTGCTGGCTGCCAGCTTGCAGTGGAGTGCGCAAAGCCTGAGCCAGGCCTTGTGGGGTGCAGTGGCCGGCTATCTGTTCTTGTGGACCGTCTATTGGCTTTTCAAGCTGCTCACCGGCAAAGACGGCATGGGCCAAGGCGACTTCAAACTGCTGGCAGCACTGGGGGCTTGGCTGGGCTGGCCGGCCCTGGTGTCGCTGGTGCTGATCGCGTCCCTCACGGGCGTGGCCGGCGGCTTGCTCATGCGGGCACGCGGCCAACTTCACGAAGACGGCTATATTCCTTTTGGGCCGTTTTTGGCCTTTGCAGGTTTGTGGGTCATGGTCTGGGGGCCCCTGCCTGGTTTGCAGCTTTAAACCATGAATTCACAACGCATTTGGCGCATCGGCCTGACCGGTGGCATCGGCAGTGGCAAAAGCACCGTGGCCGGCATGCTGGCCGCTCGCGGCGCAGCCGTGATCGACGCAGACGCGATCTCCCGCAGCGTGACCGCCCCCGGCGGACGGGCCATTGCAGCGATTGCCCAATCGTTTGGCCCACAGATGGTGGGGCCAGACGGCGCCATGGACCGCCAAGCCATGCGGGATCGCATCTTTCAGGATGCGCCAGCCAAACGCCAACTCGAAGCCATCATTCACCCCTTGGTCAGCCAGATCACCGCCGAGCAAGCCCAGGCGGCATTGGACATGGGCCGCCCTGTTCTGGTCTTTGATGTGCCCTTGCTGGTGGAGTCGGGCGAGCGTTGGCGACGCCAAGTGGACCGGGTGCTGGTGGTGGACTGCAGCACCGAGACCCAGCGCCAGCGGGTCATGGCGCGCAATGGCTTGCCTGCCCAAGACATCGACCGAATCATCACCCAGCAAGCCAGCCGAGCCCAACGCTTGGCCTGCGCAGACGTGGTGATCGCAAACGAAAGCTTGAACTTGCTTGAATTAGAGGCGCAAGTCTCCCAAGTGGCCGCTGACTTCGGGCTATGATTGCGGGCACTGGAAGACGCCGCGTGATACTGTACGAATACCCCTTCAACGAACGCATCCGCACTTATTTGCGGCTGCAGCAATTGTTCAACCGCTTTGGCCAATTGATGGCCCGCACCGAAGCGGTGGACCACCACTTCGCTTTGACCACCTTGTTCGAGATCATCGAGGTGGCTTCACGCTCGGAACTCAAATCGGACGTGCTCAAGGATTTGGAGCGTCAAAAACAGTTGTACAACGGCTACCGTGGCAATCCGGCCATCTCCGAAAAAGCCTTGGACGGCTTGATTGCGCAACTGGACGAGCACTTTGAAGCGCTCAACGAAGTCAGCGGCAAGATCGGCATGGGCCTGAGCGACAACGATTTCCTGATGTCCTTGCGCAGCCGCGTGGTCATCCCCGGCGGCACTTGCGAGTTCGACCTGCCTGCGTACCACGCCTGGCAGCACCACGATGCGCCAAGCCGGATCGCAGACCTGAGCCAATGGAGCAGCCCCTTTGCACCGCTGGCCCAAACGATCCAGCTGCTGCTCAAAATGCTGCGCGAATCGGGCACCAGCCAAAAAGTCATGGCCACATCCGGTCAGTTGCAACAGAACCTGCCACAAGGCCGCACCTTCCAGTTGTTGCGCCTGAAAATCGATCCCACTTTGAACATCACCCCCGAGATCAGCTGCAACCGCCTGTTGGTGGTGATTCGGATGATGCAGCAGCAAAGCGATGGCCGCCTGGTCGCCACCGCCGAAGATGTGCCCTTCGAGATGTCTTTGTGCGCATGAGCGACGCCCAGCAGCCCGAACCGATCCAAGCCCGCCAAGTCCGTTGCCCCGGCTGTGCGGGCACGAGCCTTTACAGCAGCGCCAACCCCTACCGCCCGTTTTGCAGCGCCCGTTGCAAAGGTGTGGACTTGGGCGCTTGGGCCAGCGAAGAGTTCCGCGTGCCAGAAGACAGCCCGCCAGACGACGAATTTGGCGACCCCAGACTGCAATGAAAAACTGACGCCTGCATTTTCTGCAGGCCCCATGTAAAAAGCCCGCTTGCGCGGGCTTTTTACTGTCTACCGATCCAGTGAATCAGCGGAATTTGGATTGGGGCACCACTTTCAAGTCGCCTTCGAGCGAACCCACATAAGCCGACAAGGCTTTGAGTTCGGCATTGGAGAACTGCTTGGCAATGCCGCCCATGACGCCGTTGCTGCGGCCCCAAGTGGATTGGTTTTCCACTTTGTAGGACTTCAAAGCCACAAACAAGAAATCTTTGTGCTGGCCAGCGATCTTGGGGTA
The DNA here is from genome assembly GCA_002255935.1 of Comamonadaceae bacterium PBBC2. Taxonomy (GTDB): domain Bacteria; phylum Pseudomonadota; class Gammaproteobacteria; order Burkholderiales; family Burkholderiaceae_C; genus Limnohabitans_A. The sequence continues at coordinate 35,691 of NKIO01000012.1, read as the reverse complement.
GCTGGGGTCCACTGGCTTGGAGAAGTTGTCGCCGTGGCAAGACACACAAGCGCCTTTCTTGAGCAACTCAGCCACTTTGGCGTCTGGTGCTGCGGGAGCGGCGGCCACGGCTTCGGTCTTGCCATGTTGTTCGTAGTAAGCCGAGATGTCAGCGATGTCCTGATCGGTCAAGCTGGCCGCAATGCCGCGCATGGTGGGGTGCTTGCGATCGCCTTTTTTGTAGGCGGTCAGTGCAGAGGCAATGTACTTGGCGTTTTGACCGGAGATCATCGGCACGCGATAGACCTCTGGGAAGCTGGCCTGGTAGCCTTTGATGCCGTGGCAGCCGATGCACATGGCGATCTTTTGCTCAGCGGCTTTGGCATCGCCCTTGACTTCTTGAGCGTGGGCGGAAATGGCGGTCACAGAGGCGACAGCCAAGGCGAACATCGAGGACAACAGCTTGTTCATTTTGCTTAGACAATCCAAATGATTGATAAAAATCAAATGCGGATTATATCGGGCTGGCCCTCATAATCCTGACAAGTTTTTTCCCGCTGACCAAGAGACCCCCATCATGAAATTTCAAGGTACCGAAAAATACGTCGCCACCCAAGACCTGATGCTGGCCGTCAACGCCGCCATCACCCTCAAGCGCCCTTTGCTGGTCAAGGGCGAGCCCGGTACCGGCAAAACCATGCTGGCCGAGGAAGTGTCCGAAGCGCTGGGCCTGCCGCTTTTGCAGTGGCACATCAAATCGACCACCAAAGCCCAGCAAGGCTTGTACGAGTACGACGCCGTGAGCCGTCTGCGCGACAGCCAGTTGGGCGAAGAAAAGGTCAAGGACATCGAGAACTACATCATCAAAGGGGTGCTCTGGCAGGCCTTCACTTCGGAAACGCCTGTGGCCATCCTGATCGATGAAATCGACAAGGCCGACATCGAGTTTCCAAACGACCTGCTGCGCGAGATCGACCGCATGGAGTTCTATTGCTACGAGACGCGCCAGCTGATCAAGGCCAAGACCCGCCCGCTGGTGTTCATCACCTCCAACAACGAAAAAGAATTGCCCGACGCTTTCTTGCGCCGCTGCTTCTTCCACTACATCAAGTTCCCTGAAGCGGAAACCATGAAGCAGATCGTGGACGTGCACTTCCCCACGCTCAAGAAAGACCTGCTGGCCCTGGCGCTCAAGACGTTCTACGACGTGCGCAACCTGCCCGGCCTCAAGAAAAAACCATCGACCAGCGAACTGCTTGACTGGCTCAAACTGTTGGTGGCTGAAGACATCCCCCTCGAAGCCCTGCAAAGCGCTGACCAAAAGGTCTCGGTGCCTCCGCTGGTGGGCGCCTTGTTGAAGAACGAACAAGATGTGACTTTGTTCGAAAAACTGGTTTTCATGAACCAGCGCAACCGCTGAGAGGCAGGCCATGTCGGCACGAAAACTGCTGCTGGAAGGCCTCTCGGATGCCGTCGGCTTTGTCGGCGGCGCGGTCGCCGGTTACTGGATCGGCCAACTCTTGGGCTGGAACATCTTCAGCGCCGGCTACAACAACGCCAGCATCGGCGCGATCTTGCTGGTCGGCCTGGGCGGTGGCGGCGGTTTGCACTTGGCGCGGTTTTGGCGAGCCAAGCAACAACAAAACAACGACAAGGCATGAACGCCTTCGCGTCACCCCTCACCCTGACGGGCCAGCATGTGCGCCTAGAGCCCTTGTCGGCCACGCACCACGATGCGCTGGTGGAGGCGGTGCGCGACGGCCAATTGTGGCAACGCTGGTACACCGCGATTCCAACCCCAGAAGGCATGGCCGCCGAAATCCAGCGCCGCCTGGACCTGCAGGCCAAAGGCATCATGTGCCCGTTTGCCGTGATCGATCCGGCCACAGGCCAAGCGGTCGGCATGACCACCTACATGAACATCGACGCGGCCAACCGCCGCGTGGAAATCGGCTCCACCTGGTACCGCCAAAGCGTGCAGCGCACACCGCTCAACACCGAAGCCAAGCGGCTCTTGCTGAGCCACGCCTTTGAACAACTGGACTGCATTGCGGTGGAGTTCCGCACGCATTTCTTCAACCAGCAAAGCCGCCGCGCCATCGAGCGCTTGGGGGCCAAACTCGACGGCGTGTTGCGCAGCCACCAGATCAACCCGCATCCTCTGGCTGCTGGCACACTGCGCGACACCTGCGTTTACAGCATCATTGCCAGCGAGTGGCCCACGGTGAAAGCGCACCTTGGCCATCTGCTCAGCCGCTACAGCATCAAGGACCCATCGCCATGCTGATCGATTTTTTCTACACCCTGCGTGCTGCCAAAGTGCCGGTTTCGGTGCGCGAGTTCCTCACACTGCTCGAGGCGCTTGAGGCCAATGTGGTCGGCCCCGCGTCCGATGCGTGCAGCATCGACGACTTCTACCACCTGAGCCGCACCGTGCTGGTCAAGGACGAAAAGCACTTCGACAAGTTCGACAAAGCTTTCGGCGCCTATTTCAAGGGCGTGGAGATGTTGACCGACTTCACCAAAGACGTCCCACTCGACTGGCTGGAAAAGATCTTGCAAAAAGAGCTCACGCCCGAGCAAAAAGCCGCCATCGAGAAGATGGGCTGGGACGAGCTGATGGAGACGCTCAAAAAGCGCCTGGAAGAACAAAAAGAGCGCCACGAAGGTGGCAACAAATGGATCGGCACGGGTGGCACCTCGCCTTTTGGCAATGGCGGCTACAACCCACAGGGCATCCGCATTGGCGGCAAAGGCGGCAACCGCAGTGCCGTCAAGGTCTGGGACCAACGCGCCTACAAGGACTACGACGACCAGCAGGAGCTGGGCACGCGCAACATCAAGGTGGCGCTGCGTCGCCTGCGTCGCTTTGCCCGTGAAGGCTCGGTCGAAGAGCTGGACCTGGACGGCACCATCCGCAAGACAGCGGCCAACGCCGGTTACCTCGACATCTTGATGCGGCCCGAGCGCCACAACAATGTTAAAGTACTACTTTTGATGGATGTCGGCGGCACCATGGACGATCACATCGCCCGGGTTGAAGAAATGTTTTCAGCGGTCAAGGCCGAATTCAAACACTTGGACTTTTATTACTTCCACAACTGCGTTTACGACTTCATGTGGAAGAACAACAAACGCCGCTTTGCTGAGAAATTCGCCACCTGGGACATCCTGCGCAAGTACAACAAGGATTACAAGCTGATCTTCATTGGGGACGCCACCATGAGCCCCTATGAGATTTTGCAAAAAGGCGGCAGCGTGGAATACAACAACGAAGAAGCGGGCGCCGAATGGCTGCAGCGCTTGACACACGCCTTCCCCAAATTTGCCTGGATCAACCCCGAGCCGCAAGGCGTCTGGCAATACCGCCAAAGCATCTCGATCATCCAGCAGCTGATGAGTCAACGCATGTTCCCCTTGACCCTCAAGGGCTTGGAAGATGCCATGCGTTTGCTGAGCAAGTGAGTCGCGCTCTTGGCTTTCGAACCCTGATTTTGGCGTGCACCCTGTGGTGCACGCAGACCTTTGCCCAAACAGCCGAGCCTTTGGCTTTTGAGCTGCGCATCGAGGCCAACGACAAAGACATTGCCCCCTGGATGGCACAGCACCTGGCCTTGCAGCGCTACAAAAATCTGTCGGACCTGGACGATCAGGAAATGGCCAAGCTGCTGCGCGACGCCGATGAGCAAGCCCGCGAATTGCTGGCCACGCAAGGCTACTTCAATCCCCAGCTGCAATGGCAGCTGAACGCCACCCCCAGCGCCAGCCACCTGCGCCAAGTTGACTTGAAAATCGACGTGGGTCCTTTGGCGCGCATTGTGGCGGTGGACATCCGCTGGGAAGGCGACATCCTAGACCGCCCTGAAGCCCGCAAGCAACGCGAACAGGTGCTCACAGAATGGGCCCTGCCGGTGGGGAAAGATTTCAGCCAAAGCCAGTGGAGCCGAGCCAAAACCCAGGCACTGCGTCTGGTGCAGGCCGAGCGCTATCCGCTGGCGCGCATCGCCGACAGCCAGGCCGATGTGGACGCGCAGACCAACCAGGTGCGGCTGTCGATCACCCTCGACTCAGGTCCCCAGGTCCACCTCGGGCCCTTGGTGATCACAGGCACCGAGCGCTACAGCGCCGAGCAAGTGGAGCGCTTGTCGCAACTGACGCCGGGCGCGGTGTACAAACAAAACGAATTGCTGTTGGCGCAGCAACGCCTGGTGGTCAGCGGTTTTTACGACGCGGTGTTTGTCTCGCTCGATGCCGAAGGCGATGTGACCGCCATGCCCATCAAGGTGGAGTTGAAAGAAGCACTGCGCCAAAAATGGGTCATGGGTGTGGGCGTTCGCAGCGACAACGGACCGCGTCTGACCGCGGAATACACCCAGCACCGCATCCCCGGCTTGGACTGGCGGGGCGTGACGAAACTGTCGGTCGACAAAGTGCAGCAAACCTGGGGCCTGGACCTGCTGGCGCCACCCGATGCCAGCCTGTGGCGCTGGAACGGCTCGGCCCAACTCGATCACCAACAACTGGTGGGCTACGACGTGACCAGCCAGCGCTGGCGCTTTGGCCGCACACAACGCGAAGAGCGCACCGACCGCTCGTATTACGCGCAATACGACGCCGCCACCAGCACGGGCGCCTTGGTCGGTCAACGCGAATCGGTCAGCGCCAACTACGCCTGGACCTGGCGACGCTTTGACAGCCTGCCCTTCCCCACCCAGGGCATGGCAGGCACTCTGGAGCTGGGCTCGGGGGTGAGTCTGGGCGCTGAGCGTGAACCCTTCACACGCTGGTTGGCTCGCGGCATGTACCTGTTGCCACTGGGCCGCGAATCAGGCCGCTTGGCCATCCGTGCACAAGCGGGCAGCGTGATCAGCCGCGACACCTCGGGCCTGCCCACCACACAGCTGTTTGTGGCAGGCGGTGACAACAGTGTGCGCGGTTACGGCTTGTCGAGCATCGGCGTCACGCAAAGCAATGGCGCGATCGCTCCTGGCCGCTACATCAGCACCGGCAGCATCGAGTGGCAAAGACCCATACGCTGGGACCAACAACGCACCGACTGGGAAAGCGCGGTGTTCGTAGATGCAGGGGCTGTGGCCGACCAGATGAGCCAACTCAAAGCCCAAATCGGCTACGGCGTGGGTGCGCGCTGGCGCAGCCCGATCGGGCCTTTGCGCATGGACCTGGCGTATGGCCAAGCGGTGCACAAATTGCGCCTGCACTTGAGTGTGGGCTTTGTCTTTTGATGCACAAGACCGACACCGACACACCCAGCCAAGGGCCCAAGCGCCTCAGGGTTCGCCGCTGGCTCAGCGCCTCGGCCCTGACCGTGCTGGCGTGTGGTGCTTTGGCTTGGGGTGCTTATGGGTGGGCAGGCTCTGCAGGCTCACTGGCCAGCACCCTGCGGCTGGCCGCATGGCTCATGCCTGCAGGCCAAAGCCTGAGCGCAGATCAAGTGACCGGCAGCCTGCGCCATGGCGGCCGTGTGGGCCAGTGGCATTGGCAACAAGCGGCCTTGCAAGTGCAAGGCGAGCACACCGAGCTTTCGCTCGACTGGTCCAAGCTGTGGCACGGCCAATTGCCTCTGACACGACTGGGCATGGGCAGCTTGCGCATCAACAATCAAAACCCGGCCAGCCCGGCCAAGCCCCTCACGCAACTGCGTTGGCCATTGCGCGTGGACTTGCCCTGGCGGATTGACCAGCTGGTGTGGGCTGGCCCACCGGCTTTTGAAGCTTCGGGGCTCAAAGGCCATTACGCCTACAACGGGGCCGAGCACCAGTTGCAGCTGGAACCGTTTGACGTGGCGCAAGGCCGCTACAGCCTGAATGCCCAACTGCAAGCAGCCTCCCCCATGGCGCTGCAAGCCCAATTGCAAGGACAGGTCATCACCAGCGCCGGCTCTCGGCCCTTGACCCTGGTGGCGCAAGCGTCTGCGCAAGGCACGCTGGCAGGCGCAGATGCCGCTTTGGCGCTGAGCGCCGAACTGCAACCGGCCACCAGCAAAGCAGGCATGCGCCTGCAAATGCAGGCGCGCATTCAGCCATGGCAAGAACAAGCGATCGATCAGGCCAGCGCCCAGGTACAGCAACTGAACCTGGCGGCCCTTTGGCCTGGGGCGCCCCATACGAGCTTGTCGGGCCAAGCGTCCATCGCGCCGCAAGGCACCACATGGCAAATCTTGGCCGATCTGAAAAACCAAAGCCCCGGTCCTTGGAACCGCCAAGCCCTTCCCCTGAGCCAGTTGTCGACCCAGCTGCAGCGGCAGGCCGACGGGCTTTGGCAAATCCAAGCGCTGCAAGCGCACATCGCCAAAGGCTTGTTGCAAGGCGAAGGCCAGCAAACCGCTGCCGGCTGGACTGGGCGGGTCCGCATCACAGGCATCCAGCCCGATCAATTGCACACCGCCTTGGCAGGCAGTGCCTTGAATGGCCAAATCCAAGCCCAGTCGATCGACGCTCGCACCGTGGCCGTGCAGGCCGACTTGACCGCCGACCGCAGCCCTCAAACACGGGCTGGCCTGCAGTGGGAGCGACTGCATCTGAAGGGCCTTTGGCAAGCCGCGCTGTGGGACATCCAGTCGCTGGACGTGCAAGCCGCTGACGCCCGCCTGCAAGGGCAGTTCAGGTACAAGCCCGCGCAACAAACGGCGCAAGGCCAGCTGAAGTGGCAATCGCCCGGCCTGCAAGCCCAGGCCGAAGGCCTGCTGGCCCCGCAGCAAGGTCAGGGCCACATCCAACTCGACATCAGCGATGCCTCCATGGGCATGGCCTGGCTCAAGCGCTGGCCTGGCTGGACCGAGCGGCTGCAAGGCTGGCAGGCCAGTGGTCCGGCACACATGCATGCGCAGTGGCAAGGTGGCTTCCAACAGAGCGACACGACGGTGCAGTGGCAAACCACACTGCCTCGCCTGACGGCGCAGGCCAACAGCGCCGAACCTTTGCGCTTGCAAAATGGCCAAGTCCAAGTGCAAGGTCGCCTGTCCGCACTGCAAGTGAACATCGATGCGCAGGTGCTGCGCGGCGCACAAACTTGGCGCCTGCAAACGCAAGCGAGCGCCGGCAGCTCGGCCTTGTCGGGACTGGATTGGCAAGGCCAGATCGACCGCGCAGCACTGCAACTGTCCACACCCGAACAAGCCTCGCCCTGGAAAGCCCAGTTGAGCAGCCCAGTGCCTTGGCAATGGACCGCCACCGCCTTGGCCCAACAGCTGCGCTGGCAAGCCGGGCGCGTCGCTTTGCAAGGCCCCATCGCAGGACAAGCGGTGCTGCAGTGGGATGCCGGCCAATGGCAAGCCAACGCAGCCCCCCAAGGCGCTGCATGGCCCACCACCACGGCCTTGTCGGCACGCATCGACGCCCTGCCCATGCGCTGGCTGCCCACCGGCTTTGGGCCCGAAGTGGAAAGTGATTTGCTGCTCAAAGGCCAAATCCAACTGTCTCAATCGCCTGCATTGGCGGTACGGGCCAAGCTCGAACGCAGCAGCGGCGATTTGCGCATCAACGCCGACAACAGCCCCAAACAACGCATCAGCGCTGGGCTGCGCGAAGCCAGCATCGCCCTGAGCATTGACGATGCGCAGGCGGTGGTGCAACTGAACTGGGACAGCGAACAAATGGGGCAACTGCAAGCACAAGGCCAAAGCCGCTTGAGCCACGACGCCCAGGGCTGGCACTGGCACGATCAAGCGCCGGTCACGGGCACCTTGAAGGCCCAGCTCCCGCGCGTGGGGGCCTGGTCCTTGTTGGCGCCGCCCGGTTGGCGCGTGCAAGGCACCCTGGACACGCAATTGAGCCTGAGCGGCACCCGAGCAGACCCGCAGTGGGAAGGCCAAGTGCAAGCCGACAACCTGGCCGTGCGCTCGGCGGTGCAGGGCATCGAGTTCAGCCAAGGCCAATTGCGTGCCAAGGTGCATGGCCAGCAGGTGGACCTGGAGCAATTGAGCCTGCGCGGCGCCGGCGCACAAGGCGGGCAATTGCAAGCGCAAGGCCAACTGACCTGGCTGCCCCCCACTGGCGCGGCCAACGCATCCCCACTCGGTCAGGTGGACATGGTGCTGAACCTGCAGGCCAAGGCCCTGCGGGTGAGCAACCGCGCCGATCGACGGCTGGCCATCTCGGGCCAAGTCAAAGCGCAAATGCACAAGGGCCAATTGCAATTGCGCGGACTGGTGCAAGCCGACCAAGCCCTGTTCATCCTGCCGGAAGACAGCACGCCGACATTGGGCAAAGACGTGGTCATCACCGACAAGCGCCGCGCGCAAGTGGCGGCCACAGACTCCGCGCCTTCGGCGGGTGCATCCATCTTGGGCACGCCCGATGTGCAAGTCACGCTGGACCTGGGGCCCGACTTTCAGGTGCAAGGTCAAGGCTTGACCACCCGCTTGGGCGGCAAAGTGAATTTGATCAGCAACGCCGCCAACAAAGGCATCCCGCGCTTGGTTGGCGAAGTCAGCACCGAGGGGGGGCGCTACAAAGCGTATGGCCAACAGCTGAACATCGACACCGGCTTGCTGCGCTTCAATGGCCCCTATGACAACCCGCTGCTCGAGATCCTCGCGATCCGACCCAATTTGTCGCAACGCGTGGGTGTTCAAATCACTGGCAGCGCCATGACGCCCAAGGTGCGTTTGTATTCTGACCCCGAGATGCCCGATGCCGACAAACTGGCCTGGCTGGTGCTGGGGCGCTCCGGGGCCAACGGTGGCGCCGAATCGGCCGTCTTGCAGCAAGCCGCGCTGGCCTTGTTCAGCAGCAACGGCAAAACCCTGGGCAGCGAAATGGCGGGCGCCCTGGGGCTGGACGAAATCTCGCTGGCCAACGGCAGCCGCAGCGACATCGGCAGCAGCGCCACCGCCACAGGCGCCGCCGTCACCTTGGGCAAACGCTTGTCCAAAGATTTCTACCTGGTCTATGAGACCAGCTTGAAAGGCACCTTCGGCAGCTTCTATGTGTTCTACGACCTCTCTCGCCGCCTGACCCTGCGGGCGCAAACCGGGCAAGACAACGCACTGGACTTGATCTACACCGTGCGCAAGGATTGAGGACGGGCCCCAAAAGGGGGGCAGGTGTCGCCTGTAAAATCCCCACACCGCCACCGTAGTTCAATGGATAGAACTCTCCCCTCCTAAGGGAGTGATACAGGTTCGATTCCTGTCGGGGGCACCACACAGCCAAGCCCCACGCCTCTCAGCGCGAACGTTTTTTCAACGCCCCATCCGCTCATCCAACAGGGTTTGATATTGGCTGCGCACACCGGGGGCCACCACCTTGGGGAACACGGGCACAAATTGGATGCGATCGCCTTGCGCCAAAAAGCCTTCGGCCCAGGCACCACAGAGCACACCCTCTTCGCGCAAAGAAGCGTCTTTGGCCAACCAGGCAGCATGCATGGCCTGCACAGCATCGCTTCGCTTTTGAAGCACCGTCTCCCGGGTGCTGACGCTCACCGGTTGCGGCAACTCCTGCAAATGCACGCGGGTGAAGATGTCGGTGGCTTTGGCGTGTTGGGCCGCCTGCTGCGCATCGTGATTTGGACCTTGCCCCAAGACTTCAAAGATGGCTGCGCAGTGCAGGGACTGCGTGGCCAGCCGGGTTTCTTGCGCAAGCACCGGTGCGCCCATGCCAACCAGCGCCAAACCGCAGACACACGCGAGAACAGAAAAACGAGACATGGGCCATCCTTTACAGATCAATGCACAAGGGCCTGAAAATGTTAATCGAAACCGAAAGCTCACCTCGACAGCATCCATTCAAAAGGCCAGTTTCTCGGCTTCCAGATACGCCAAGCTGGTGTACTTGCCGATGTTCGAGTCAAAGCCCTGCATGGTCCTGGCCCGTGAAGCCACACGCGGATCGCGCAACACCATGGCTTTGGCCTCGGACTCTGACAAACCGTCTTTGACGGCTTGCAAGCAAGGCTCCCATATGCCTGCCAGAAATGTGCCGTAGGTTTTCAAAATGTCTCGACCCGGCTGGCCGTGGCCCGGTGTCCACAACTGCTCACCGGCCGATGCCATCAAGGCTTCGTAGTACTTGAAGGTGCCAGGGTATGAGCCCTCGTCGATGTTGGCAATGCGGTTGGCCATGGCGATGTCACCGACAGCGGTCACTTTGTCCTCGACGACTTCGACGCACAAATCGGCATCGGTGTGGGCGCGGCCATAAAAATGCATCTTCAGCGTGACATCGCCGAACTTGAAGATTTGACCATGGTGCACGGTTTGGTTGGGCGGCACCACCTCGGTGCCCGTCGTGGACTGGTTGGTCCACTTCTCCATCAAGATCGCCCAAGTCTTGCCCTCAAAGCCTTCGATCTGCTCTTTGGTGCCGGGCAAGGCATAGATCGGCAAGTTCAGCCCGTAAGCCTGCGCAAAAGCATGGTTACCCAACCAATGGTCGCCATGAAAGTGGCTGTTGAACACGGCCACCACCGGCTTGTCGGTCAGCCGGCGGATCATGCGAATGGCCATCTGACCAATTTGCAGTGAGCTGCCAGAGTCCAACACCACCACACCGACCGAGGTGATCACAAACGTCACGTTGGACATCATCCCGCGGTTCTCGGGTGTCGGGAAACCGTCTTGCGCAAAAATGATCCAGACATGCGGCGAGACCTGACGCGGCGTGATGTCCATCATGGGTGGTCCCATGACAAAGTCCTGCAATTGCTCGGCCAACAAGCGCGCTTGAGGCCACAGCGCGGCACTGCCCGCTGCAGCGCCTGTCAACAACCAACGTCTTCTGTTCATGCGATTGCCTGCACCTGGTTTTTGTCCTGGTTTTTGTCCTGGTTTTTGTCCTGGTTTTTGTCCTGGTTTTGCGTCAAGGCTCCAAGCTCAGCGCATCACGCGGCGTAGCCTTGGTTGGGCAAGCCGCCTGTGATCTTGGGTGCATTGAGCTTGCGGGGTTTCACGCGGCCACCGGGCTGGGTCTTGAGCCAGGTTTCGACCACTTCCCACACTTGCTGGTTGCCTTGTGTGCGCGCCTCTTCGGCCACAGGGGCCCAGCCGGCCACCTTGTATTTTTTGCCGGCTTCGATCAATTGACCGTTCAAGCGCATGTCACCAATGCGGGTGCCCATCTTGCCCAGTGGGTTGCAGCTGTAGCTCAAGCCGCCCACGCGCACCATGTCACCACCTTGCTGGTAATAAGGGTCGGGGTTGAACAGGTTGTCGCACACGTCTTCCAAAACCGTCTTGATGGTCTCGCCGGTCATTTCGGTCACCGTGGCATAGGAGTAGGTGGTCGCGGTCATGTCGAGCAGCCACTCACGGGTGATCGCCTGGCCGGGCAAGAGCGAAGTGCCCCAACGGAAGCCAGGAGAGAACGCGATCTCGGCGCCTTGGACGTCCAGCAAGGCGTCCACCAAGAGCTGGTCACCCGTGCCGTTGAAGTTGCCACGGCGGTAGAGCAAGCCTTCCGAGATGCCCAATTTTTCGGACAACTTGGCTTCATAGGGCGCACGGATCTTGGTGATCAAGGCATCCATTTCCTTGTCGGCAGGCAGCATGTTCGAGAACACGGGCAGCAGCTTGTATCGGAAGTCGCTGACCTTTTTGTCTTTCACATCAAAGTCGAGCACGCCCAAGAACTTGCCGTTGGAGCCCGCGTTGGTGACGATGGTCTTGCCACCCTTGTTGGACACCAGGCTGGCGACAGGCATGCCGTCGTGAGTGTGACCGCCCATGATGGCGTCGATGCCACTGACGCGGCTGGCCATTTTCAAGTCCACATCCATGCCGTTGTGGCTGATGACCACCACCACCTGCGCGCCTTTGCCACGCGCTTCGTTGACCATCTGCTGCATGTTCTCGTCCTGGATGCCAAAGGCCCAGTCGGCCACCATGTAGCGGGGGTTGGCAATCGGCGTGTAGGGGAAGGCCTGACCGATGATGGCGCATGGCACGCCATTGATCTCGCGGATCACATAGGGCTTGAAGACCGGATCACCGAAGTCGTTGGTCTTGATGTTTTGCGCGACAAAGTCGACCTTGCCCGCAAAGTCCTTCTCGACGATTTCTTTGACGCGTTCCATGCCCAGGGTGAATTCCCAGTGGCCGGTCATGACGTCCACGCCCAGCAACTTGCAGGCATCCACCATGTCCTGGCCGTTGGTCCACAAGCTGGTGCCAGAGCCCTGCCAAGTGTCACCCCCGTCCAGCAGCAAAGCGCCGGGGCGGCTGGCTTTCATGCGCTTGACCAATGTGGCCAAGTGCGCGAAGCCACCCACTTTGCCGTAGCGCTTGGCGGCTTTTTCGTAATCCAAATAGGTCAGCGCGTGCGCCTCGGCAGAACCTGGTCGGATCTTGGCCACTTGCAGCAAATGCTCACCCACCAAGTGAGGCAAGTTGCCCTGCATGGCGCCAATGCCCATGTTGATGCTGGGCTCGCGAAAGTAAATCGGTTTGAGCTGCGCATGGCAATCGGTCATGTGCAAGAAGGACACGTTGCCGAACTTGGGGATGTCGTACAGGCCATGGGCAGCTGTGGCCGCGCTGGCTTCGGCGAATTGGCCCATGCTCATGCCAGCCATGGTGCCGGCGCCCATCACTTGGATGAATTCACGTTTGGTCAGGTTCATATTTGCAATCACTGATGTATGGACATCAAAAAAACCCGGACTGGCCGGGTTTCAAAATCTCACTGGTTCACAGGCGACTTGGGGTCGAGCAACAAGCCGACCACATGGCGCACTTGCGCTTCCGTCAAGATGCCCATATGCCCTGCGCGGGGCATGTTGGAGCAAGCGTTGTAGGCCTTGGAGTTCCAGATCTTTCCCCAGGTGTATTCCACAATGGGCTTGCTGTCGGGGCTGTTGGGGTCGGTCACGCCGCGGATCTTGCCGTAGTTGTAGAGGCTCGGGCCGATCGTGCCATAAGAAATTTCAGTCTTGCTGATTTGATGGCAGTTGTAGCAATTGCCACCGTTCACATCGCCCGCCTTGTCTGTCCAAGTCAAGCCGCGACCGCTTTGGGCGATGACTTCGCCTTGCTTCCAGTCGCCAATGAATTGGCCATCAGAAGGCCATTGGATGGCCTTGAAATTCATCTCTTCGAGTGCTTTGGCGGTCTTCTCGTCCAGGGGTTTACCGGTCGCATCGGCCTCGCTGCAAGCACGGTTGGTTTCATCGGTGTTCAGCAAGCGATCGGCTTTGGCGATGCCTTCATCGCGAAACGATGCTTTGACGATTTGGCGGGTCAACTCATTGAGCTCGGCCACCGAGGGGCCCGAAGCACAGCCCACCACCAGCAAGGCCACAGCGATGCCGGACAAAACCAATTGGATGTTCTTTTTCATGGGGATCACCTTCACGTTAACGCTTGATGGCAGGCGCCACAGAGGCCGAACCTTTGGAGTTCACGCCCAGGTAGGTGGCCAAAGCCAAGGTGGCATCGCTGCCAAAACCAGGATAGGGAAAACGCTGCTGACGGTAGCAGTCGTTCAAACGCAATTGCATGCCCCACATTTGACCGTTGGACACGCGGTAGGCTGGCCACGCGGCAAAACCGACACCGTCACCAGGGTTCTTGGTCAGCATGGGCAGGTCTTGCAAACGGATGCGCTTGCCTTCTTCACCGTGGCATGAAGCGCAAGAAAAATCGTGCGGTCCCCCGCGCTGGAAAAACAGGCGCTTGCCCACTTCATAGAAAGTCTTTTCTTGCGGATGCGCTTGCGACAAATTGAAGCGCATGCCTTTGGACTCGGAAGCGATCCAGGTGGCCAGTGCGGTCACATTGTTTTGCTCGCCTCGGCCAAAAGGTGTCTTGTAAATCTCGGCCGCATTGAAGCCTTGCAAGGTTTCCATGCACGTGACCAAGCGGGTTTCCAAATCCTGGATGCGTTGCGTGTCTGCAAAGTAACGGGGCAATTCCACGAACACGCCCTTGACCACGCCGGGGCCTTTGCCCAGATCACACATTTCAAGCGTGGCGTTCTTGGGTCCGCGTTTTTGCTTCCACAGGTCTTCGCCTTTGGCTTCAAACAGTTCAGAAGGATTGCCGTCTTGCAACATGGCACGGTATTCATCAATGCCTTGGCTGGCGGTTTTTTGCGCCATGACGGGGAAGACGGACAGGGCCAAAACAGTGGCCAGCGTCCATGTGGTCGCGTATTTCATGCGGCACCTCTCATCGAGTTGGGGGAACAAAAAAGGGTGAAGAACGCCCTTCACCCTTTTGGACAAACTCAGCGTATCAAGATACGGTGGCTTCGTCTGTGCGGGTATCGCCTTTGTTGTCTTTCCAAGTCACCGCGACTTTGTCGCCGGCCTTGGCACCCTTGATGGCAAATTGCATGAAGGGGTTCTTGGACACCGCAGGGCCCCACTCTGCCGACAGCACTTGTTTGCCGTTCAAAGTGGCGGTGACTTCTTGGATGAACCAAGCAGGCACCAGTTTGCCAGCGGCGTCTTTGCGCTGACCGGATTCCATCTCGTGGCTCATGAGAACACGGACGGTGGCTTTGTCGCCCGAAGCTTGGGCACGAATGCGCATGGGATCTGCCATTTTTTACTCCAATTTTTTTCAGTGATGTGGGGAACAGGTCAGTGGGGGATCAACCGCCGCAACCGCCCAATGTGACCTTGACTTCCTTCTTGGCGAAGAAAGCCTTGCCGTCGGCCATGATGGCCACAGCGTAAACGTCCGACGATTGGCCCATCTTGGCGCGTGTCGAAAAATTCGCTTCGATGCTGTCGTTCATGTGGAACTGGGCCACCAAGGTGGCGGGGTTTTTTTCCACCAAGATCAACAGTTGCTTGACGCCTGCCAATGTGGTGCTGACGCCCAAGGGGACCACGGCACCGTTTTCGGCGATGTCAGGACCAGTGATGGCCACATCTTTGCTTTCGGCCAGGGTGGCTCCACCCGCGGCTTTGACCGCGTCTGGCACCGATTTGGCATCAAAGGCCGCTTTGTTGAAGGCAGCTTGCGCAAACTGAGGGAAGCCAGCGGAGGCCAACAGGCCTGCCACGACAGCGCTTTGCTTGAGTGTCTCGCGACGGGTTTGCATCGGGTATCTCCTTGAGGTTGAATGATGCTATTGAAACAGGTGCAGCGGTGCAACGGGGATACCCCGTATCACTTACTGGCCCCCTTTGAAATCCATTCGGCTATTTTCTTGGCGTCTGCATCAGGCAGCGTTTGTGGGGGCATGGGAATGGGGCCCCACACACCAGAGCCACCAGCCTTGATTTTGCCAGTCAAGTAATCGACCTTGCCGGCGTGCTTTTTAGCCACCTCGTTGAAGCCAGGGCCAACCACTTTTTTATCCACGCCATGGCATGCGGTGCAGCTGTATTTGTTGAGCAAGGCGATGGCGGCCTTGGCCTCTGCGTTGTCAGGCTTGGCCGGTGCTGGCGCTGCAGGCGCAGCCGCCACAGGCATGCCGGCTTTGGGTTCGGGCCGAGAGGTGTCCACGCCATGCTGTTGACCCACCAAGCGGTTTTGTTCGGCCAGATTGCCGTGCGCATTGCGGGCAAAGTCAGGCAAGAAGGACGCCAGTTTGGGCTCGGGCGTGCAGTCTTTCATGCACAGCTTGTTGTCGGTGTCGGGCTTCTTAACGCCACCGAACTCCTGGCCTGGCCACATGGCATGTTTCGTCGTCATGCCGTTGCGGTTGGGCATGCGGTTTTGCACGTCGGCGATGTTTTTGTCTGACAACACAAAGTCATCGGGCACCACATTGGCCAGGTTCAACAAGAACGCTGTCACAGCGTAGACCTCTTCCGTCGACAAAGACTTGGGGGCGGTCCAAGGCATGGCGCGGTTGATGTAGTC
The DNA here is from genome assembly GCA_002255935.1 of Comamonadaceae bacterium PBBC2. Lineage (GTDB taxonomy): Bacteria > Pseudomonadota > Gammaproteobacteria > Burkholderiales > Burkholderiaceae_C > Limnohabitans_A. Next base: position 19,937 of record NKIO01000012.1, on the reverse strand, counting down.
CCACAAAGTGGAGACCGTGGCCACCTTCATGAGGGTGGTGCGGCCCGGGTAGTCGGCACGGTTCAAGTTGGCCACGCGACCGGTCTTGACGTCTTCGGCGGTGGTGCCGCCAATCAAGGGGCTGAACACCTCGCCGGATTCACCGAACACACCGTGGCAGTGCGCGCACTTGCCTTCCCACACGTCTTGGCCCTTGGCCACAGAGCCCGAACCTGCGGGCAGACCTTTGAAGTCCGGACGGACATCGATGTCCCACTTGGCGACTTCCTTCGGGGTTGCTGCGCGACCCACCCCAGGGTATTTGGGCGACTGCGCTGCAGCCATGCCCGCGACCGCCAGCAAGGCGACCGTCAAAACGGCATCACGAAACCTGGACATTTTTCACCTCACCGTTTTCCTGCACCAGCCACGACTGAATGGCGTTGTTGTGATAGATCGAACGCGTGCCACGCACGCCGCGCAATTGCTGATAGGTCGGCTGCACATGGCCTGTTTCGTCCTGTGCGCGGCTTTGGATGATGGCGGGCTTGCCGTCCCAGACCCAATCGAGGTTGAAGCGCGTCAGCGCTTTGGACAGCACCGGTGTTTCCAAGCGGGCCTGGCGCCAGTTGCGGCCACCGTCAACCGACACATCCACCCGCTGGATCTTGCCTTTGCCCGACCAGGCCAGACCGGTGATGTTGTAAAAACCTTTGTCCAGCAAGACCTGACCGCCCGAGGGGGTGGTCACCACGCTCTTGACTTCCTGGATGTTGGTGTACTGACGGTGCAAACCACCGGGTTGCAAATCCATGTAATGGATGGCTTCGTCCTTGGCCGCATAGGGCTTGTCACCCACTTCAATGCGGCGCAGGTACTTGACCCAACTCACACCTTGCACACCTGGCACGATCAAACGCAGGGGATAACCGTTCTCTGGACGCAGCATTTCGCCGTTTTGGCCATAGGCCACCAGCACCTCACCGGAGGTGATCAGGCTCATCGGAATGGTGCGCGTCATGGACGAGCCGTCACCGCCTTCGGCCAACACAAACTTGCCGTTCTTCAGGTCAGCGCCCGCCAGTTCGAGCAGTGTGATCAAAGGCACGCCCGTGAACTCGCTGCAGGAAATCATGCCGTGGGTGTATTGCACCGTGGGCACCGCCACATTGCCCCAATCGACCGCGGTGTTGGCACCGCACTCGATGAAGTGAAAACGCGACACCGATGGCAAACGCATGATTTCGTCCATGGTGAACACCATGTTTTGCTTGACCATGCCGTTGATCATGAAGCGGTGCTTGGACGGGTCGATGTCCCACCAGCCTTGGTGGTGGCGCTCGAAGTGCAGGCCACTGGGGGTGACGATCCCGAACAGTGACTGCAAAGGCGCAAATGACACCGATGCTTGGTTGGTTTGCGTTAAGCCAGGGCTTTGACGGCGCTGCAAGTTCGATTCGAATTTGGAAGGCTTGCCATAGCCCTCCACCGCCACGCCCTGCCCCAGACTGGTGGCGTGTTCAGGCAGGTTCAAGATGTGGGGGTCGCCGCCCTCGGTGGGCACTGGGTTGCCCTGAGCAAGGGCCATGGGGGCAGCTGCGCCAGCAGCGGCTGCTGCAAACGCGCTGCGAATGAAATCACGGCGGCCTTTTTTCCCTTCGGCAAAAACTTCCTGGATGCCGCTTGGCGTCAAGAAACTCTCGGGTGCCTTTTGCACCCTTGCCGAGTTGATGCTGTTGTTGTTCACACAAGCTCCTCATTGGTATGGTGGATTCACATCCAAGTGCGCGATGATGTTCTGGGCCCTGCACTTTTCGATTGATCCAAATCAATTGCCGCCAGTCACTTCACTTGGGCGCCTCTTGAAGCCGCCCGTTAGGCACGAAAACACCATCGTCACATCACATAAGTATCCACTAATATATTACCGAAATCAAGGTTTTGAATGCGCATGGCCACGCAGCCTCTCCCCCGATCAGGACAAACCCTGATGGGCTACCCAAAGGCTCATTTGAATTTGTAGTAATCCCTGTTCAGGACCGCCGCCACCGCGGTGACCTCTTCCGGGAAAAAACCCAAATTGAGTTCGGTATTGCACTGCTCGACCATGCCGCGCAACAGACCCGGTGTGTTGATTCGGCCTTTGGGTTTGTAGACAGCACTGCCGTCGCCCGGCACTTTGGAGGCGTGACATTCCACGCATTTGTTGTCATCGATGAGCTGCTGCCCCAATTTCAAATCGGCACCATGAAACATCGCAGGCTGCGCATGAGCGCCCAACGCGGCCATCGCCAGCCCCACACTCAGAAGCCCTGTGGTCCGTGCAAGCATGATTTGAACTCCTCACAAAAAACCGTTCACAGGTCACCCCATGAACGGTGGACGTCGGCATTGAACACCCCACTGCATCGCAGTGGCGCCAGGCCATCACTTGGCGCCGGCCAAAATCCAGGCAGCCAATGTGCTGGCGTCGGCATCGCTCAAAGCCGCTTGGGCAGGCATGGGCACAGGGCCCCATTTGCCAGCACCACCGGCTTTGATGCTTTTGGCCAAGGCCGCTGTCGCATCTTTTTGGCCTGCATATTTCTTGGCCACTTCTTGATAAGCAGGGCCCACCACTTTTTTATCCACGGCATGGCACGCCATGCACGCGTTTTTCTTGGCCAAATCCAAATTGGCAAAAGCCGGAGTAGCCAACAAAGCCAAGAGCGTCAAGGCAGCAGAAAAGCGTTTCATGTCCATTCCTTTTGTGTGTATATCAATGGGCGCTAATTTAACGCAAAACACGGCAACCCACGGCACCGGCGCAGCACACTTCGATCAGGGGTTTCACCGATACATGCGGCGCTTGGCGCCGTTCAGGGTCACAAGCCTTGCCTGGCTTTGACCAAGCGCTCATCCAAGTAGGGACCATAAAAATCAGGCAGGTACCCCCCTTCCATGCGCTCAGCCACCTCTTTGCCGCCGGGCCCGAAAAACAAGAGCGTCGGTGCAATCGAGATGCGCCACTGCTTGATCAATTGGTCGTGTGTGGTGCTTTGCCCTTTGAAATCCAGCAAGGTCTGCGCACTGCGCATGTCCAGTTGAACAATGGGCGTGCCGGCCTTGTGCATGGGCACCAAATGGCTTTGGCGGGCACTGCGGCAAAACGGACAGCCATCGAGACTGACCATCACGATCAAAGGCTCTTTTTGGCGCAAGGCCTTGGCCAATTCATCTTGCAGGGATTGCGGTGCTGGCAGTCCTGCGGCAGGGCCTGCCGCTTGCCCCCAAGCCCCTCCCGCAGCCAGGGCACAGGCCAAGCTCAGCCAGTGTCGCCGCTGGAAGGCAGCATTGAAAGCGTGGTCAATCATGAAAAGAAGGTCAAAACCTTGGAAAATACACCTTTTGCCGCGAACACGTGTACGGCGGCAAACATATAAGCAAATATCGAATTATTGGAGATCACTGTGAATCTTGCAAGCCTGTTGGAAACCTGGGGTGATGCCAACGTCCTGGCAGCCGGTGGGGCGCTCATCGGCTTGGTCTTTGGCTTTGCCGCGCAACGCACTCGCTTTTGTGCGCGGGCAGCCGTGCTGGAGTGCTGCGAAGGTCAGGCCGGTGAGCGTTTGAGTGTCTGGTTGTTGGCTTTTGGCGCTTGCTTGTTCAGTGTGCAGCTGCTGGTCAGCATGGGCTGGCTCAAACCTTCGGTCTCTCGCTTCATGGCGCAACCGGGCAGCATTTCAGGCGCCGTGCTGGGCGGCTTGTGCTTTGGTGCGGGCATGATCTTGACGCGTGGCTGTGCCAGCCGATTGCTGGTGCTGTCGGCCAACGGCAATTTGCGGGCTCTGCTGTCTGGCTTGGTTTTTGCCGTGACGGTGCAAGCCACCGTGGGCGGCTGGCTGGCACCTTTGAAATTGCAAGTAACCCAACTGTGGCCTGTCGATGGCGGCCCCTCGCGTGATTTGCTGCAGGTCACCGGCTTGGGCCCTGCCGGCGGCTTGGTCCTGTCTGCCTTGGTCTTGCTGATCGGCCTGGCTTTCTTTGTGCGCCATCACGCAGGCCGGTGGGCATTGGGTCTGGGGGCCGTCTTGGTGGGCAGCACCATCGCGATGGGCTGGGGCTTGACCCAGGCCATCGCATCCACCTCGTTTGAGCCGGTGGCCGTGCAAAGCCTGAGCTTCAGCAGTCCTTCAGCCGAATGGCTGATGCGTGTGCTGTCCACGGCCAATGCCGCCAGCTGGGGCTTTGACACCGGCGTCTTGCCCGGCACCTTCTTAGGCTCCTTGATCGGCGCCTTGATCGGCCGCGAGTTCAAACTGGAAGGCTTCAAAACCGAGAACAAATTGGGCCACTACCTGACGGGGGCCATCTTGATGGGCTTTGGCGCCGTCTTGGCCGGTGGTTGCACCGTGGGCGCTGGCATGACCGGCGGCGCCATTTTTGCTGTGACCGCATGCTTGACGCTCGTCAGCATTTGGGCAGGGGCTGGCCTGGCATGGCGACTGAGCAAAAGCATGGGATGGGCCATCTAAGGCCTGACATTGACCTTGATCAAGGCCGCATGGCTGGCACACCGTAGGATATACATCAGTCAACAATGATGTAAATGGAGTGCGCCATGCCCATGGCCCAATGGCTGGAAGCCTACGGCAACCCCACCGTCTTGGCCACCGGTGGTGCGCTGATCGGCGGCCTGTTTGGTTTTATCGCGCAGCGCTCGCGCTTTTGTTTGCGTGCCGCCGTCATCGAGTTCTGGCACCGCCGGTTCGGCGACAAACTGTCGGTGTGGTTGCTGGCCTTTTCCTCGGCCGTGATCGCCGTGCAGCTCATGGTTTTGATGGGCTGGCTGGAGACCCAAGACGCGCGTCAAATCGCGGCCACGGGCAGCCTGTCGGGCGCCCTCACCGGTGGCTTGATGTTTGGCGTTGGCATGGTCATGACACGTGGCTGCGCCAGCCGCTTGCTGGTGCTGTCGGCCAATGGCAATTTGCGCGCACTCTTGTCTGGCCTGATCTTTGCCGTCACGGCCCAATCGGCACTCTCCGGCGTTTTGTCGCCCGTGCGTTTGGCCATCAGCGCTTGGTGGACCGTTCCAGGCGGCGCAGCGCGTGACCTGTTGGCCATCACAGGTCTGGGGCACGGCGCGGGTTTGGCCATGGGCGGCATGTGGTTGATCGCTGCTTTGTATTTTTCTTGGCGAAGTCCCCACCGCAGTTTTTGGATGTGGGTGGGCGGCATCGGCACCGGGCTGATGGTGGCCGCTGCCTGGGGCTTTAGCCAATGGGTGGCCCGTGAATCTTTTGACCCCGTGCAAATCCAGGGCCTGACGTTCAGCGGACCTTCGGCCGAATGGCTCATGCGCGTGGTGCAGTGGCCTTGGCCCCCGATGGGCTTTGAGTTCGGACTGCTGCCCGGTGTTTTTCTGGGCTCTTTGATCGGTGCCTTGCTCGGCAGGGACTGGAAGCTGGAAGGCTTCACCGACGGCTACAGCATGCGCCGATACATCGGCGGGGCCATCCTGATGGGCTTCGGATCGATGCTCGCGGGGGGGTGCGCCGTCGGCGCTGGCGTCACGGGGGGTGCCATCTTCGCTCTGACCGCATGGATCAGTTTGGTCGGCATGTGGCTGGGCGCGGGCCTGTCCGACCGCTGGCTGGATGGCGGGCGCTCTGCGCAAGTCAGACCCGCTCAGGCCATGCCCCACTCAGGGTTCACGGCGCCCTGATGGCGTCCTTCATTGACCGCTCAAGTACTCCGCCACGGCCGCCATCTCCAGAGGCGTCATTTTGCTGACGATGGCGTGCATCACGGCGTTGTCGTTGGTGCGCTCGCGCTTGTTGAACTGTTGCAACTGGGTGGCGATGTAGTCCGCATACTGGCCGGCCAGACGGGGCAAGGCCGTGGAGCCTTTGGCCTCGGCGCCATGGCAACTGGCGCAAGCGGCCAAGCCACTGTATTTGTTGCCGTTGTGATAGATGTATTGGCCCACGGCCGCCAAGCCTTTGTCTTTGGCGGGCTCGACCACCACCGTCTGCTTTTCAAAATACTGGCCTAGGGCCACCATTTCATCGGGCGTCAATTTGGCCACCATGTCGGCCATGGCCGTGCTCTTGCGTTTGCCCGACTTGAAGTTTTCCAGCTGTTTGGCGATGTATTGCGCATGCTGCCCCGCCAAGCGCGGAAACACTTCGCTGGACGATTCGCCTTCCATGCCGTGGCAGACAAAACAAACACCACCCACAATTTTTTTGGCACGCGCTTCATCGGCTTGCGCCCAGGCCGACAGCGCAGACATGGCGACCAGGCACACCACCCAAGGGCTCAGGGACTTGAATGCATTCATGATGAGAAAAAATCAGGGTTCAAGAAAAACGCCGCACGTCTTTCGGGTGCGGCGTTCGATGCAAGCGCAAATCAAGCCAGTGTGTCGGCCCAAATATTACGTGCCCAGGCCAGTGCATAGCGGCCTTCCAGCTCGTTGGCGGCGCTGGACACACCACCCGAACCAGGCACGGTGAGCATGGTTTTCTTGTCCGCGTCGTAAGCGTGGACGCTGGCCACGTGGACCACATCTTCAGCGCTCACAAAGCTGTAGCAAGTGTTGTTGTAAATGGGCAGGGTGTTGACTTCCTTGCCAGTCAACAAGGCCACCACCGCCGCCGCACAGGTCTTGCCATGCTGGTTGGCCATGTGGCCCGACTTGGGCATGGCCGGCGCGATTTGGATCGCATCGCCCAGCACGTGCACGTTTTTCGCCACTTTGGACTCGAAGGTGAGGAAGTCCACGTCGCACCAGCGCTTGTTGGCCGTGGCCAAACCGGCATTGACGGCGATGTCCCCCGCACGCATGCTGGGAATGACGTTCAGCACATCGGCTTTGAGGTCATCGTTGAATTCAAACTTCAAGGTCTTGGTGGCCGCGTCCGCATCGGTCACATTGTGTTTGTTGCGGTATTCGACGATGCCTTTGTAACGTTCGGCCCAGGCCTTTTTGAACAAGGGGCCTTTGGACGTCACATCATCGTTGGCATCCAAAATCAGCACTTTGCTCTTGGGCTTGGCTTTGCTGAAGTAGTCGGCCACTTGGCATGCACGCTCATAAGGGCCAGGTGGGCAGCGGTAAGGCGCCAAGGGGATCGACATGGCGAACACGCCACCATCGGGCATGGCTTCCAGTTGCTGGCGCAGGGCCACGGTTTGTGCTCCGGCTTTCCAGGCGTGCAGCACTTGGTCTTTGGCACCGGGCTTGCCCATGCCGGGCAAAGACTCCCACATGAAATCCACGCCCGGCGAGACGATCAGGCGGTCGTAGCTCAGCTCCGTGCCGCCCGCCAGTTTCACGATCCGTTTGTCCGCATCGATGCTGCTGACGCGGTCTTGCACCATCTTCACGCCATGGCGCTTGACCAGGTTGTCATAAGGCGTGGTGATGTCTGCGATGGTCTTGCTGCCACCGATCACCAGGTTGGAGATCGGGCAAGAGATGAATGTGGGGTTGGGCTCCACCAGGGTGACATTGATCCCATGGTCGGACCACATGCGGATGTATTTGGCGGCCGTAGCACCGGCATACCCACCACCGACCACCACCACGTGGGGGCCTTTGCCACCCACGGTGGCGCAGCCCGACATCAAGCCCATGGCCCCCAAAGCGGAGCCGGTTTGCAAAAAGTGACGACGTTGCATGACGGCTCCTTATTTCTTTTGCGCCGCAAAGTACGCGGCAATGGCTTGGATTTGATCATCGCTGTAGCCCTTGGCCAGCTGGTGCATGATCGTGGCGGGCTTGCGGCCAGCCTTGAAATCCAGCATCTTCTTGACGATGTCGTCCTTGTTCACGCCAGCCAAGGACTCCATGCCAGGCTGTGCCTGACCATTGGTGCCATGGCAATTGGCGCAAGCTGCGGCCCAGCTGCGCACTTGCGTGGCGGACGGGGTTTGGGCTTGGGCTTGACCGAGCAAGACGGACAAGCCTGCAGCCACCAGGGTGTGTGTGATTTTCATGAGCGCTCCTCAGATTGCAAAACAGTCGCCCGGATCAAGGGCGCAGGTAAACGAAACCATCTTTGGCCTGCAGCTTGGCCACCTCGGCCACACCGGACGGCACCACCTTGGCCTCCATCAAGACCTTGTCAGCAGCGATATTGCGCGTGGCCAATGTGTTGTTGCACACATTGAACTGCACGCCTTTGCTCACCAGATCGCTGACACTGGCCGCAAAGGGCTGGCCCGCTGCGTTGTTGGCCCCCTCCAGCAAAAAATCAATGCCCGGGCCGTGGGTGACGACCACGATCTTGGCGCTGGGGTCGGCATTGAGGTGGTTGCGGATGTTGCCGATCGCACGGCTGGCCTGAGCTGTGCCTTCGTTCAAGTGATAGACCACCTTGACTTGGGCCAAGCTCAAAGTGCAAGCCAGCACACCGGCCAGCAAGAAAAGAAATCGTTTCATTCGTGTCTCCTGATGTATGGATATTAGTCGGCTGATTCGATGGATCGCGGCAGTGAAAACCCGTGCACTCGGGCCATCAAGCTTACACATCGGTTTGGTGGCAGACCGCGCGGCAAATGTTGACGATGTGGTTGTTCACAATCCGGTAATAGATCTGGACGCCTTCACGGCGCTTGTCCAAAATGCCCGCCAAATACAAGGTGTTCAAGTGCTGAGACATGTTCGGCTGGGTGGTTTCGATGTCGCTGAGCAATTCACCCACATTCTTTTCGCCCTGACACAGACAGCTGATGATGCGCAAACGCATGGGCGCAGACATCACCCGAAAAAGTTCGGCTGCTTTTTCAATCTGCGCGTCAGAAACAGCGATCGACGCATTCTCTGCAGTTTTTTGGGCCGTTTTGACCATCTCAGCCACCGCCTCGTATCAAAAACTTGATTGTCGCCCAAAACCCGAGGCAACGCCCTGCCCTGCAGACCCATCTGACAAGGGTTAAACCTCATGGATCGATTGATCCAAATCAAGCCCGCCAAGCCCCCAAGAGGAGAGCATCAAGGCCTTTTTCAACGACTCTGAGGATTGAACATGAAAAACATGGCGGCTTGGCTTTTGGGATGGGTTTTTGCGGGCTTGGCCTTTGGGCAAGCGGCCGTGATCCCCGTGGGGACGGCCCTCAACATTTTTGACAACCAGAAAATGGTGGTCGTTAAAACGGCCAAAGGCCCGATCGAGATCACCCGCGTCATGACCGCTGCGGCTAAAAACGGGGGCACCTTGCAACCCTTGGTGCCCGTTCCGGGCGTTCACCCCGTGGGGGAAATTGAGATTCTGGAAGCCTTGAGCGACCGCAACGCTTTGGTGGTCGACATGCGCGACACCAACGACCGCGTCAAAGGCACGATTCCAGGTTCCGTGGGCATCCCCTACACCGAAGTGGCTTCGCGCCTGAATGAACTGGGCTGCGAAAAATCAGGCTCCAGTTGGAACTGCACCCAAGCCAAAAAAGTCTTTGCCTTTTGCAACGGACCGGTTTGCCCGCAAAGCCCTGCAGCCATCCGCGCCATGACCCGCGACGGTTTCCCCGCCGACAAAATTTATTACTACCGCGGCGGCATGCTCGACTGGGATGCGCTGGGCCTGACCCTGGTCAAAGACGAGTTCTGAGCCACACCCCAAGCCCCTGGCGATGACCCAGGCCAAGCCCATGGGCTTGGCCTGGGGGCTCATACATCACGCCTGCGCAGGCGCAAAAGCATCCCAAGCGGCCAGCGTTTCGGCCGTGTACATCAAGGCCGGGCCCCCGCCCATGTATACGCAAACGGTGAGCATTTCTTCGAGCTCCTGGCGTGTGCAAGCCAGCCGGCGCAAAGCTTTGACGTGAAAGCCGATGCACCCTGAGCAATGCTGGGTGATGCCAATGGCCAATGCGATCAACTCTTTGTGCTTTTCACTGACAGCACCTTCGGCCATGGCCGATTTGGCCAGTTGCCCAAATCCTTGCATCGCTTCCGGTTGAGCTTTACGCAAGCCAGCCAAGGAGTGGTTGATGTTCTGGATCAAGGTGGGGTGATCAAACGTGCTCATGGGATTTCTTTCAGGGTTGAATCACAAACGGTCAATCGGCAAGCCGCATTGCATGGACACGGCCCCTGCCGAGCCGCCATTGCTGACTTGCTGGTAACCCATTTGCTGCATGAAGCTGCAGGCCATGCCCGAGCGGCCGCCCGAAGCACAGCACAAAATCACTGGCGCCGATTTGTCGGGCACCGCCTTGGCAATGTCGTCGGCCAAACGGTCCAAAGGAACGTTGACCGAACCCCGCACGTGGCCGGTCGCAAATTCGCCCGGCGAGCGAACATCGATGATCAAAGGCATTTGTTCTGAATGGTTCATGGGTTGACCCTCCTCAGCAACCGGACTGCACGCCCATTTTGCGCAAGATGCTCTCCATCAGGCACCACTGGCTCAGTGCACTTTGCAGCAGGTTGGCGCCCACAAAGGCGGTAAAGGCCAGCCACCAAGGGCTCACAAAAATCGGGCTGCCCTCGATGCCCAGCGCCAAGGACAAAAGGATGAAAGTGCCAGCGACGAGGCGAACGATTTGCCATGTTTTCATGATGAAGATCTCCGAGAGGTTAAAAAATCAAAGGGTTTCGTACTGACGGCGGTAAGCCATGTAGTACAGCGTAGGAATCACCACCAGCGTGAGGAGGGTGGACACCAAGATGCCAAAGATCAGCGAGATGGCCAGGCCATTGAAGATCGGGTCATCCAAGATGAAGAAGGCGCCCAGCATGGCCGCACCGCCCGTGAGCATGATGGGCTGTGCACGGGTGATGGCCGACTCGACGATGGCCCGTTTGAACGCCATGCCTTGTTGGATTTGCAGGTTGATGAAGTCCACCAGCAAGATCGAATTGCGCACGATGATCCCGGCCAGCGCGATCATGCCAATCATGCTGGTGGCGGTGTATTGGGCATTCAACAAGGCATGGCCTGGCATGACGCCAATGATGGTCAAGGGGATCGGCGCCATGATGATCAGCGGCGTGAGGTAGGAGCCAAACTGCGCCACCACCAACAAATAGATCAACACCAAGCCCACCGCGTAGGCAGCGCCCATGTCGCGGAAGGTTTCGTAGGTGATCTGCCACTCGCCATCCCACTTGAGGGCGTAGCCGCGCCAGGCATCCGAGGGCTGGCTGATGAAGTATTCGTTCAGGCCTTGCGCATCGGGCGTCTGGATTTTCTGAATCGCACTGCGCATCTGGAACATGCCGTACAAAGGGCTGTCGAGCTTGCCGGCCATGTCGGCAGTCACGAAGTTCACCGGCAACAAATCCTTGTGGATCACCGGCTGCTCACGTTCGCTGTCGCTGATGCTCACCAACTCGCGGATCGGCACCAACTTGCCCGAGGCACCGCGCACCGTCAGCTGCAGCAAAGCCGATAAATCGCCATGCCGTTCAGCGGGCAGTTGGATCAAGGCCGCAGTGGGGTACTTGCTGCCGTCGTGCAGATAGGTGGTGGCTTCACCGGCCAGCCCCGCGCGCAAGGTGGTGACGATGGCTTGCTGGGCAATGCCAAGCGCTGCGGCCTTGCGGCGGTCCACCAGCAGCAGCTTGCGAGGAGCGGGGGCAATGCTGCTGTCGTCCACGTCCACCACGTTGTCGGTCTTCTCAAAGACAGCCCGAACCGCTTTGGCTACGCTGCGGCGACCTTCGGCATCTGGCCCGTAAATCTCGGCCACGATGGGCGCCATCACGGGCGGGCCAGGCGGCATCTCGACCACTTTGACGTTGGCACCGAAGCGCTGGCCGATGGCCTGCAACTCGGGACGCAAGCGGGTGGCAATGACGTGGCTCTTGTCCGATCGGTGGTGCTTGTCCACCAGCTTGACCTGCATATCGCCCACCTCGCCGCCCGAGCGCAGGTAGTACTGACGCACCAGACCATTGAAGTTGATGGGCGAGGATGTGCCGGCATAAGCCTGGTAGTCGGTCACTTCGGGCTGCTGCGCCAGGTGGGCGCCCAATTCGCGCATCACGGCGGCGGTCTCTTCCACCGGCGTGCCTGCGGGCATGTCCACCACCACTTGAAACTCCGACTTGTTGTCAAACGGCAGCATCTTGAGCAGCACCAGGCCCGTGGCCGGCAGGACCAAAGACAAAGCGATCAAACCGGCAATGCCCAAGCCCAACAGCTTGCGGTTGCGTGCACCCTGCTCCTTGTGCAGCAAGGGCTCGAACACACGCTCAAACAAAGGACCCAGCTTGGCGGCCAAGCCGGTGGGCGCTGCATGGGCATCACCTGAATGCGCGGGCTTCATCCAAATGCGCGCCAACCAGGGCGTGACCACAAAGGCAATCGCCAGCGACAGCAGCATGCCCATGCTGGCATTGATCGGGATCGGGCTCATGTAGGGGCCCATCAAGCCGCTCACAAAGGCCATGGGCAAGAGCGCAGCGATCACCGTCAGCGTGGCCAAAATTGTGGGGCCACCCACTTCGTCGACCGCCCCCGGAATGATCTCCACCAGCGTCTTGCCTGGAAACAGTTGTTGATGGCGGTGGATGTTCTCCACCACCACGATCGCGTCGTCCACCAAAATGCCGATCGAGAAGATCAGAGCAAACAGCGACACGCGGTTGAGCGTGAAGCCCCAAGCCCAGGAGGCGAACAGCGTGACGGTGAGCGTCAAGATGACGGCCGTGCCGACGATGGCCGCTTCGCGCTTGCCCAAGGCAATGAACACCAGCGCCACCACCGCTGCGGTGGCAAACAGCAGCTTTTGGATCAGCTTTTGGGCTTTGTCATTGGCCGTGCTGCCGTAGTTGCGGGTTTCGGCCACTTCCACCTCATCGGGGATCACCGTGCCGCGCAGCGCAGCCACACGGTCCATCACTGCGTTGGCGACGTCGATGGCGTTTTCACCCGGCTTTTTGGTGATGGTCAGCGTCACGGCAGGGTATTCACCGCCACCGGCTTGCTGCCCCAAGCCATGCATCACATAGCGCGTGGCGGGCAATGGACCTTCTTGCACCTTGGCCACGTCTTTCAAAAACACCGGGCGGCCGCTTTGCACACCCACCACCAAATCGGCCACATCGCTGGCTTGCGCCAAATGGGGGCCCGCCTCGATGCTGATGCTCTTGTTGCCGCTGATCAACTCGCCCACAGGCAAACCCATATTGGCCGACTGCAATGCCATGCGCAGGTCTTGCACCGTGATGCCGTAGCCAGCCATGCGCTCGGGCTCGATCTGAACCAGCACCGCGCGATCAGGCCCACCCAAGGTCTGCACATCTTGTGTGCCTTTGACGCGCTTGATGTCCGCTTCCATGCTGTGCGCCACGCGCTCCAGGTTGTAGGCACTGGCCTCAGGGCTTTTGCTGAAAAGGGTCAAGGTCACGATAGGCACATCGTCCACGCCCTTGGGTTTGACCAAAGGCTCCATCACGCCCAGCCCCTTGGGCAACCAGTCCGCGTTGTCGCGGATGGTGTCGTGCAAGCGCACCAAGGCTTCGGTGCGCGGCACGCCCACTTTGAACTGCACCGTCAGGATGGCCACACCCGGACGAGACACCGACATGACGTGTTCCACCCCCGCTATTTTTGAAAGCACCTGCTCAGCCGGGATGGCCACCATTTGCTCCACATCGCGCACGGCCGCACCGGGAAAAGGCACCATCACATTGGCCATGGTCACATTGATCTGGGGCTCTTCTTCACGCGGCGTCACCAGCACCGCGAAGATGCCCAGCAGCAAAGCCACCAGCGCCAGCAAAGGCGTGATCTGCGCGCTCTGGAACAGGGCCGCGATGCGGCCTGAAATGCTCAAGTTTGTGGGTTCAGTCATGTGGGCCTCCGCTCAACGCACAGCGCCGGCCAACTGCGGCTCGGCAGCCACCTTGTCCTTGGGACGCAGACCACTCAAGACCTCCACGCGATCACCCGAGATCTGACCCAAGCGCAGCTGACGCAAGCTGGGTTTGCCTTGCGCGTCCAACACATACACGCCGGTCATCTCGGCACGGCGCACGATGGCACTGGTGGGCAAATAAACCCGCTCTGCACTGCCTGGGCCAGCTGCCGCAGCGGGCAACCACACGCGCGCAAACACACCCGGCGAAACGCCGGCCATACCCGCGGGCAAGCTCAAGCGAATCTGCCCTGTGTGCGTGACCGGATCCACGGACGGCAAGACCTGAACTTGCGATGCCAGCTGCGGCGTGCTGTAACCCGTCACACCAGGCAATTCAAAACGCAGGGCTTGAGCTTGCGCTTGGACACCAGCCAACAGGCCTTGCGGCACAGCAGCGTTCACGCGCATGGCCATGGGGTCGTACATCGTCAACAAGGGCCGGCCTGGCATCGCCATGTCACCCAAAGTGACGGGCACATCACTCACCACACCCGCATAGGGCGCATTCACCACATAAAAGCCTGACTGGGTTTGCGCGGCACTGTTTTGGGCTTGCAAGGCCTTGAGCTGCGCTTTGGCCGCATCCCACTGGACTTGGGCGCGGTCAAAGGCCGCCTGGCTGATGTATTGCTGTTGCAGCAGTTGTTTTTGGCGCTCGAGCTCTTTGCTTGCCACCGCCAAATTGGCTTGTGCGGCCTCAACCTGCGCACCCGCACCGATCACGTTTTGCTGTGCGGCCCGGGCATCGATGCGCAGCAGCTCTTGTCCGGCTTTGACCCTGTCGCCCGCCTTCACATGCAGCGCCACAACCGCACCGGCCACCTGGGTCGACAGGCTGGTCTGTCGCACGGCTTCCACCACCGCGTCCACCGAGCTTTCGCTTGCCGAGGCGTTCGCGCCCTGAACCGTGATCACTTTCAGGGGCGGTGCATCGGCCGCCCACAACACGCCCTGCGGCACAAAAGCGGCCATGACCGACAAAGAGAGCAAGGTGGTTCGCATCATCGTCTTTTCCTTTTGTAATTTGCTTTTTGCTTATTTAACTGATTGATTAATTATCTAATGATACAATGAAAAAAGCAAACCGACAGGACCTGCGATGAAAAACACCCCGACACCCGATCCGACAGACTGCATCGCCATGAAGCAGCTGCCCGAGGGCGCCTTGACGGAAATCGCGGCTTACTTTCAGGTTTTGGCTGAACCCACGCGTTTGCAAATCCTGAACATCCTGCGCACGGGCGAGCGCAATGTCGGAGAGCTGGCCCAGATGTGTGGCTTCACGGCCGCCAATGTGTCGCGCCACCTGGGCTTGATGACGCAGCAAGGCCTGGTCGCGCGCGAAAGCCGGGGCACCAGCGCCTATTACAAAATTGCCGATCCGGCCGTCTTTGCGCTGTGCGATTTGGTCTGCGGCAACATCACGCGCCAGTTCGATCGCGCAGCAGAACGCCGCGCCGCCTTCACTCCACCCGCTTGATGTGCGAAGGCTACACACAAGCCCCACCGCCCTCCGTGCCATGAAGCACCCAACACCGCCATCCACGGTGATGGGTCTTTGAAAATTTGCAGCGCCAGAGGAGAAAAGGTCACTTTGGCACTCTATAATCGACGGTTTCGTGTGGGACCATAGCTCAGTTGGTAGAGCAGCGGACTTTTAATCCGTTTGTCGTGGGTTCGACCCCCGCTGGTCCCACCACTCACAAAGTAAAAACACCCAGTGCTCGCGTGCTGGGTGTTTTTTTATGCGCGTTTGAAACCCTGAGCCCACGCTGCCTGCACTTTGCGCACACGCTGCGTCTGCATCAAAAATGAGCAGGCTTGTTAAACAACTGGCGTTGGTGGGCAAGCGACAACCCGCTGCACAACACTGGACTGCAGAACTTGCCGCAGCAAAGCCACAAACCCTCCACTTGCGAGACGGTGAAGTGGTTGTGTACAGACGCAGCCGCAGCCTGCTGTATCAATGCCGCTTCAAACTTGCAGATGGAACTTGGCACCGCCAGACAACAGGCAAAGCCAGCGTGGAACACGCCATCGCCCGTGCTTGCGACTTGTATGACGAAGCCAGATACCGTCAGCGGCTGGGTTTAGCACACCAAACACACTCGTTTGCACAAATTGCGGCGGTCACGCTAGCAGAACTACGCTTGAAGATTGACGCAAGTACTGGCAGGACCGCGTACACAGACTATGTGTCGTGCATTGAAAAGTATTTCCTGCCCTACTTTGCAGAGCGGCGATTGGAAGAACTCTCACACACAGACATCAAAGAGTTTGAGTTGTGGCGTGACAGGCAGATGCAGCGTGTGCCCAAAACATCAACACTGATGAACTTTGCCAGTGCTTGGAACAGGCTTGTGGCAGTGGCTGTAGAACGCGGCTACATCAGCGAGCGTGTGCCCGTGCCCAAACTCACAACAAAAGGTGCAAAGGGCAAAACACGACCAGGCTTCAGTGAAGACGAGATCAAAACATTGCTGGCATATATGGAGACTTGGCAGTTGGGTGGCACACGTGACACAGAACGTGAAATCCGTAAGTTGCTGCGTGACTATGTGGAAATGTTGCTGCTGACGGGAATGCGGCACGGCACAGAAGCAATGGGCATCTGCTGGCGTCACATTGAGTGGCACACAGACAAAGGTGTGCGCTACCTGCGTATTTGGGTTGATGGCAAGACTGGCGGACGCTGGCTCATTGCAAAACACAGGGCAGTGGATGTGTTGAAACGCTTGCACGCACGACAAACGGACATTGCATCCGTACCGTTTGAAGACTTGTTTGCAACCCGTGTGCCACACAAGTTGTTCCGCATCAGCAACGGCTATCAACCCGTCAGTTTGAACGGCACTTTTAGGCGGTTGATGCGTGACAGTGAGTTGTTGAAGGACGATGCGGGACAGACGCGTACGCTTTATTCACTGCGTCACACCTACGCCACTTTGGAACTGCTGCGGAATAGCACGGACATCCACACATTGTCGAAGCAGATTGGCAACAGTGCGGCAATGATTGAGCGCCACTACAGCAAGTTGACGGCGACGATGGCGGCGGACAGACTTGCATAGAGGTCGGAAATATCATGCTTGCGATAGATCCCAGTTGGTGGTAATGTTATTAAATCAAAAATCTGAATAAATGAAAACATGTCAGTAGATACAAGCAACGCATTCATTGTTGGCGGAACAAGTGCAGTAATCGGATTCGGCATCGCTTACTTCGCTTACAAAAAGTTTATATCTGACCGGTATGGAAAAGGAAAAAAGAAGCAAAACAGTATCTTCTTTTGGTGCGGATTGATTGCGATGATCGCAGTTGGTCAAGGTACAGGCACGATCCTGAACCAATTAATTTCCTCTGCTGTAAGCAATACAAAAATAAATGACGATGCGATTGCTCGCGGAATCATTACAATTTTTCTCTACCCTGCGTTGCTGGCAGTTGTAGCTTTCGTTTTGGGATTGATCTTCAAAAAATCTTCGACAAATATCGTCGCAAGCGAAACAAATAAACCAGCAGTTGTTGAGCACGTTTCGGCAGCAAGTACAGCAACAATTAGATACAAAAAAGCAATTCTGGCTTCTGTATTTTTTGCGGCATTGGCTGGCGGTTGCTATTTCATGTTCGGACAAGAATATTTTGCAAAACAATGGCGTTTTGATGTTGTTGAATGTGAGGTATGTGAGTGGAAATTCGAAACACAAAAGACTGAGTGTTCAACAAAAACTGGATTGAAGCACTTTACTGTATACGAAGATAAAGTTATTTCATTCATCAAGCGTTCAGACGGACAAACTTCTGTATTTCAGTCCCCAGACGAAGATGGCAAATGCTTCTTTAATGTAGATGGCAAATTTTCTTTCAATTGCCGCTCTGTATCTAACAGCGGAAATCAATTGTTTGAAAATTACAAGGAGTTTGATGGCAAAGAAAATTACAAATCAAAATTCATCTGGCACATCACAATGAACAATGATGTACGTAAAGTGGAAGAATCAAATTCAACATGTAAAGTGAAAGGGTGAATCATGACAACCGAGAAAATTGATCCACGTGCTGCGCTGGCAAAGATGGAGGCTGAGGAAAAAGCAGCCCGTGATGCTGCTGAAAAATTAGGGAAGGTCTGCAAAAGTCAGCCCTGTGATGGCCAGATTTGAGACACTTGGGCCATGAAACAAATGAGCCTTGCCACCACTGGATTTGAGCTTGTCACCAAGCGCACTCGCAAGCGTGAATTTCTCGATGAAATGAACCTAGTCATCCCATGGTCTGAATTGTTGACGCTGATCACACCGCACGCGCCTGCGGGCAAGACCGGCAGGCCGCCCTTTGCGACAGAGGTGATGCTGCGCATCCATTTACTCCAGCAGTTCTTTGGTCACTCCGACCCGGCCATGGAAGAGGCGCTGCACGACATTCCGCTGTACCAAGAGTTTGCACACCTGGATGCAGGCATGAGCCGCCTGCCCGACGAGAGCACCATCTTGCGGTTTCGCCACATGCTCGAAGCGCACGGGCTGGGTCAGCAGATCCTGGCCACCGTCAACGCCAAACTGATCGATCGCGGTCTCATGCTCAAGACGGGGACTGTGGTGGATGCGACCTTGATTGCAGCGCCCAGCTCGACCAAGAACGACACGGGCGAGCGAGACCCCGAGATGCACCAGACCAAGAAGGGTAACCAGTGGCACTTTGGCATGAAGGCCCACATTGGCGTGGATGCTGAATCGGGCCTCGTGCACACGGTCACAACCACGGCGGCCAACGCCCACGACATCACCCAAGCGCATGCCCTGCTGCACGGCGAGGAAGAAGTGGTCTTCGCCGACTCGGGCTACCGGGGCGTTGAAAAGCGCGAAGAGATCCAAGAGCAGCACCCGGATGTGGATTGGCAAATTGCCATGATGCCGGGCAAGCGCAAAGCACTGAACAAAACCCAACCCAGCCACGCCCTGCGTGACAAGCTGGAAAAACTCAAGGCCAGTATCCGGGCCAAGGTAGAGCATCCGTTTCGTGTGATCAAGTGCCAGTTCGGGCATCGCAAGACACGTTACCGGGGTTTGGCCAAGAACACCAGCCAGTTGCTGGTGATGTTTGCACTGTCGAACTTGTGGATGGTGCGCAAACGAATTTTGCTGGGGCTGCAGGCATGAGTGCGCCTACAGTGCGGCCAAAGGCCCAAAAGCGCAGGCCTTGCAGCCTGGAAAACGGGAAATCGACGGCCAATTCAGTTCTGGTTTCGCCATGTGAACATTCAGACATCAACTCGCGCTGTGGCGGGGGTTATGCAGACCATCCTTAGCAGCAGACAACGATAAGAAACGCAAAGAGTTGTTGGAGAGTTTGCGTGCAGCAGACTTGGCTGATGTGATTGCCAAGTGTGAGTTGCACGGTTTTACGCTGACAGATGTGAAAAAAGGCTTACGTACAAAGGGGGCGAAGAAAGTAACGCCTCGCAAAAGTGCTCCACGAAAAAACGCAGCACGTAAGTCAACACCACGCAAAAAAGCAGCCTAATCAACACGCAGCGTTGGTTGAACAATACGCTGCGTTGTTTGAACTGCGAACTATCAAGTACGAAGGCGTGGATGACAGCCAATACATCCACGCCCTTTCGTACGTTGATTTAGACAGCGAAAAGTTCATCAACATTGAACACGCAGACCTTTTGCGTTTGTGTGCTGTCAATGTTGCATTGAAACGTGTGGTCTTACAACGTGCTTTGCCTGAAGCCAAGATGTTGAAAGCATTGACGGCTGAACAGTTTGCTGACTATGTCAAAAGTTTTGACTGGGATATGTCACACGTTGAAAGTGACGAACGTGACGATATGCCCGTGCCGTTGTATGACTACTTAGACAAAGTGCGTGAAGGTGACAAGTACACACGCATTGCTAACTTGTTTAAACGCAGCAAGAAAAAGGATATGCAGGGACGTACTGCCTTTGATAAGTATGACTCATTAGCGTTTGGATGTTACGAAGAAGCAGTGAATCGCCCCGGGTTTTGAGGAGGCCCCACACTTTGAGAAGATGGAGCCATGAGCAAGAAATCAAACCGTTTTTCACCCGAGGTGCGCGAACGCGCTGTCCGCATGG
>NKIO01000011.1:12326-67871 GCA_002255935.1 Comamonadaceae bacterium PBBC2 | reverse complement strand
CCCCCGGCGCAGGATTTCTTCGGCCAGGGCCTTGAGGGCTTTGGGCGGTGCCGCTTCGTCCACAAAGTGAAAGCCGGTCTGGCCCGTTTCGGCCACGATCTGCTCGATGCGGTCCACCAAGGTGCTGGCCTGGGCCGTTTCGTAGCGGCTGATGTAGTCCAGGCTCACATCGCAAAAGCTGCACTTCTTCCAGTAGCAGCCATGCGCCACCGTCAGCTTGTTCCAGCGCCCGTCGCTCCACAGCCGGTTCATCGGGTTGAGCATGTCCAGCAGCGACAAGTACTGGTGCAGAGGCAGGCCATCCCAAGTCGGTGTGCCCACGTCTTCAAAAGCGATGTCGGGCTCTTGCAGGTTGATGTATTGCACTTGGCCTGCGTCATTGCGGATGAAGGTGCGCTGCAGGCGCTGCTCGCTGCGCTGGCCCTGCAGGTGCTCGATCAGACTGAGCAAGGGGCGTTCGCCACCGTCAAGGGTCACGAAATCCACATGGTCGAACACGCGGGCGTCTTTCAGTTCACGCAGCTCGGTGTTCACAAAGCCTCCACCCAAGGCGATGCGGATCTGCGGGTGCGAGCGCTTGATGCATTGGGCGATGCGAAAGGCTGCATAGACTGAACCGGGGAAGGGCACAGACAACAGCACCAGCGTGGGCTGGTGGCGCACAATCGCCTCCAGTGCCAAGCGCTCCAACGTGTTGTCGATCAGGTTGGGGGGCTCAGCCAGGGCTTCGGCCAGTGCGTCGAAGCTGGGCTGGCTGGCGGCCAGGCGCTCGGCGTAGCGCACGAACTCAAAGCCTTCATCGACTGAATCGCGCAGCACATCGGCCAAGTCGTTCAGGTACAGCGTGGCCAGGTGCCGGGCGCGGTCGGTCTGGCCCAGAGATCCAAAGGCCCAGCCGATCGGATCGCCGGTGCCGTCGTCGTCGTACGCATCCAAAGCCGCAAAGCGCGGCCCTTCGGGCAAAAAGCCCCGGCCTGCGATGCGGTGGCTGAGCGTGCTGTCGCGGCCTTGCAAAAACGCGATCACCGGGTCGATGCTGATGGCGTAATCGTGGAAGTGGTCGAGGAAAAAATTCACCGGCCCCGAGCGTTCTTCGACGGGCAAGGCCAGCGCTGCGTCGCGTAAGTCGGTCAGGCCTTTTTTGTTCAGCAAGGCCAGCACGGTGGCCAGAGCCAGATCTTCTTGCACCGCATCGAAACCCCGCGCACGCAAAAAACCCGTCAGGTAGGCCGTGGACGGGTAGGGCGTGTTCAGCTGCGTCATCGGGGGGATGAGGCTCAAAACTTTGAACGAGGCGGGGCTGGGCATCTGGCGCTTGTTTTTTGCAAAAGTGGGTGGATTATCAACGGGCGCAGGCTTGTCCACCTGCATTCATGGGGGTACTCACCTTCAATGACTGGCTTTCGGGGCGTTAACATCCAGCAGCACTGACAGCGACTGTCCGATTGAATGTCTTCCCATGACCCCCTTGCCAGAAACACCCCCAGACGCTGCAACGCCCTTGTCTGCCTTGATGGTTCAGCCCAGCGAGCAGGCGCCGCTGACCCCCGCCCAGCAGCGCTTCAACGATTTGCTGGCCCGCATCGAGCAGTTGTCAGGCCTCATCCAGCGGCTTGAAGCTTGGTCAGACCGGCACCGCTATGCGCACATTCAGGCCCTGCGCGAGTCGGTGCAGCTGGCGCAAACGCACCGCAAAAGCCTGCTGCTCTTTGTGCATGAACGCATGCAAACAGCAGAACTCACCGACCGGCAGCAGCGCATGGCCCGGGGACTTGTGCGCGGCTTGATCGACCAATTGTCAGCCACCGCTGACCCGCAAGTGCAGGCGTTGGCCGATGTGTATGTGAGCGAAGAGGACACCCAAGAAGCGGCCGAGGAGCAGGCCGAGGCGGCGCAGCGACTGCGCGAGCGCATCGAAGAAGCGATGGGCCAACCCATTGAAAAGCCGGACCAATACCAGACGCCCGAAGAGATGATGCAGGCAGGCATGCGCCAGTGGCAGCGTCAACAAGACGCCGACGAGCGGCGCAAGGCCGCCAAACGCGCTGCGCGCAAAGCCCAAAAACAAGCACAAAAGAAAAGCGCTGCAGCCGAAAAAGGCGATGTGCCGGCCGCCATGCTGCGCGAGCTGGACGCCAAAAGCGCCATTCGCACGATTTTTAGGCAATTGGCCAGTGCTCTGCACCCGGACCGGGAGCCTGATGCCAACAAGCGTCTGCGCAAAACGGCGTTGATGAGTGAGGTCAATGCCGCTTATGAAAAAAACGACCTGACCACCTTGTTGCGTCTGCAAATGCAGGTCACACACATCCACCCGCAAAGCGGCGCACGCATGGCCGACGACAAGCTGATCGCGATGTCCCTGTTGCTCAAAGAGCAGGTGGCGGCGCTCGAAGACGATTTGGAGCAACTGGAAAATCGCCTCAGCCGTGAGCTGTGCGTGACGGTTCGGGCGGACATCGAGGAGGCTGAACTGAACCAGTCACTGCGGCGCATCCAGGCCGACCAGCGCCACAGCGCTGATAACTTGGCCACTGACTTGTGCCGCATTCAGAATGAGGCTGAACTCAAGCGCTGGCTCAAAGAGCAGTGGCAGTTGGCTAAAGCCATTTCTGCATGAAGCTGGCTTGGCCCGCAGCGGGGTCAAGCGCATAGGGCTCAAAGCCAAAGGCCAAGTAACTTTGCAGGGCGCGGGCATTGCCTGTCAGCACCTCCAGCGTCAGCTTGCAGCAACCGCGATCAAGCGCGTGTTGTTGCGCAGCTGCCAGCAATGCTTGACCGACCCCCGCACCTCGGTGGCCCGTCAACACCGCGATGTCATGGATGTTCATCAAGGGGCGCGCCTTGAAGGTTGAATACCCTTCGATGCAGTTGACCAAACCCACAGGCGCACTGTCGATCCAGGCGATGAAGCTGGCGGCATTGCTGCGTGCGGCCAGGTCATCACACAAGCGCGCTTTCACATCCTGCGCCAAGGGCTCGCCGCCGCCCATGGGGTCTTGGGCGTAGGCGTCCAACAGCATCACAAAGGCTTGGCGGTGCAAGGGGTTTTGGTAGTCCACCGGAAGGACATGAAGTGTCATGGTCAGGCCGTGCTAGGGGGCAGGGATGAAGGCGCAGGGTGCTTCATGCCGTGTTGATGAGTGAGCTGAGGTGAACAGTTTGCGGAACACTGAGCCCTGCTCGTTCCATGTCAACGGGATGGAATGGCCTTGGACGGTGCGCTTTCAGGCGGTCAATTTTTGGTAGTCCGCTTCACTCAGCAACGCATCCAGATCAGAGGGTTGGGTCAAGCGGGCCTTGAAGAACCAGCCTTGGCCCAAGGGGTCTGAATTGGCCAAAGAAGGGTCGGCGCGCAAGGCTTCGTTGACTTCGATGATCTCGCCGCCTGCAGGCATGTGCACATCGGCTGCGGCTTTGACCGATTCGACCACACCGGCCACGGACTTGGCCTCGAAGGTGGCGCCGATGGCCGGCAGGTCCACAAAAACAATGTCACCCAGCGTGTCTTGCGCATGGACGGTGATGCCCATCACGGCGATGTCGCCATCGCGTTGCAACCAGGTGTGTTCGTCTGAAAAAAGGAAGGACATGAGCGGCTCGAAAGGGTCTTGAAATCAAGAAACGCCCCGAGGGGCGTTTCGTTTTTTTCGATTATAGGCAGTCTTACTTGAAGCCCATCACGTGTGGCAGCCAGTTGGACAGGGCCGGCACAAAGGTCAGCAAGACCAGCACCACGCCGTGGGCCCACAAGAAAGGCTTGAGTTCGCGGGTCAGGTCCGACAGTGGCACTTTGGACACGTTGGAGGTCACGAACAACAAGCCGCCCACAGGGGGGGTGATCATGCCCAGCGTGAGGTTGTAGATCACCACCATCGCGAAATGGATCGGATCGACGCCCAGTTTGGCCGCCACCGGCGCCAAAATCGGCACCAGCACCATCACACCTGGCAGGGGTTCGATGAAGATGCCAAAGATCAACAAGAAGATGTTGATGACGATCAGAAAGCCCCAGACGCTCAGGTTCATGCCCGAGATCCAATTGGCTACGGTCTGGGGCATGCCCTCGATGGTCAAGATCCAGGCAAACGATGCAGACGTGCCGATGATCAGCAAGACCGAAGCGGTCAAGAGGGCAGAGCGCGACAGGATGTCGGGCACGGCCTTCCACTCCAGCGTGCGGTAAACGTATTTGCCGCAGATGAGCGCATAGAACACGGCCACGACCGACGCTTCGGTGGGTGTGAACCAACCGGCACGCATGCCGCCCAAAATCAGCACGGGCAGCAAGATGGCGGGCAGGGCTTTCCAGGTGGTGGACAAGATTTCTGCACCGGTGGGCAATTGGCCGTCGCCCTTGTAATTGCGCTGCTTGGAGACGTGGTAGTTCACCAGGCACATGGCGACTGCGATCAACAAGCCCGGAATCAAGCCGGCAATGAACAAGGCGCCCACCGAGACATTGTCATCGGCCAGGGCGTAAATGATCATGATGATCGAGGGCGGGATGATCGGGCCCACGATGGCGGTGGATGCGGTCAAGGCTGCGGCGTAGGGGCGCCCGTAACCGGCTTTGTCCATCATGCGGATCAGCATGGAGCCAGGGCCTGCAGCGTCGGCCAAGGCCGAGCCCGAGATGCCCGAGAAGAAGGTCAGGGACACCACGTTGGTGTAACCCAGACCACCGCGCTTGTGGCCCACAAATTGACCGGCGAACTTGAGCAGCACCTCGGTCAGCGAGCCGCCGCTCATGAGTTCTGCTGCCAAAATGAAGAAAGGCACGGCCATGAGCGGAAAGCTGTCCACGCCGGTGAAGGTCTCTTTGAGCAAGGCCAGCATGGGGTAAGCGTCTGACAGCACCAGGGCCGTCACGGTGGACAGGCCCAGCGCAAACGCCACCGGCACGCCAATGGCCAGGTAGATGCAGGCGGAAATCAGGAGGATCAGGCTGGCGCTCATAGGGATGCACTCGCGGTGGCGTCAAAGTGGGCATCGCTCGCAAATTCGCGACGGGCGATGTAGCTGCGCACGATCAGCAGCCAATGGATCAAGGTCATGCCCATGCCCAAGGGCAAGGCCAGGTAAACCCAGGCAAAAGAGATCTGTGTGGCAGGGGTGATTTGGTACTGGGTGCGGTCCATGTATTGCAGGCCAAACCAGATCGAGAAGACGCAAAAGCCGGTCACCAGCAAGGCGATCAACACGCGCAAGGCCTGAGCGGCCCGGGGCGGCATGCTGTCTTGCAGGTTGTCGATGGCGATGTGCCCGCCGTAACGCAAGACGGGCCCGCAGCCGATGAAGGTCAGCCAGATCATCATGTGACGGGCGACTTCTTCGGCCCATTCAATCGACTGGTTGGTGGTGTAGCGCAACACCACGTTGGTGAAAATGATCACCGACATGGCCGCCAGGATCAGGATCAGCGCCCAGCGGTTGACCGCCAGAAAATAGTCTTCGAATTTTTTCATCACGTACCGGCCTTTCAAAGACCATCACCCATTAAAAAGGCCTGTGCAACCTTTGGCGGCACAGGCCCGTCATACCTCTCGCGGGTGTTCAGCGAACTTCCTGGATTTTGCGGATGTTGTCGGCACCGAACTCTTTGGAGTAAGCCGCATAGGCGGGCACCAAGGCATCGCGGAAGGCTTGGCCGTCCACTTTGCGAACCACGCTCATGCCGTCTTTTTCCAATTGGGCAATGCCGTTGTTCTCATCTTCGTTGACTTTTTTGCGCTGGGCCACTTTGGCTTTTTGGGCCGCATCGTAGAAGACTTTTTTGTCTGCATCGCTGAGCTTGTTCATCAGGCGGGGCGAGGTGATCAACAGGCCTGGCGAATACACGTGACCGGTCAGGGACAGGTGCTTTTGCACTTGGGAGAACTTGGAAGCCAAGATCACGGGGATGGGGTTTTCTTGACCATCCACAGTGCCCTGTTGCAATGCGCCGAACACTTCAGGGAAGGCCATGGGGGTGGGTTGGATGCCGAAGGTTTTGTAGCCGTCCATGTGCACCTTGTTTTCCATGGTGCGCATCTTCAAGCCCGACGCATCGGCAGGCTTGACGATGGGGCGCTTGCTGTTGGTCATGTGGCGGAAGCCGTTCTCGGTCCAGGACAAGGCGATCAGGCCTTTGGAGGGGAACTTGGTCAGGATGTCTTGGCCAATCGGGCCGTCCATCACCTTGCGGGCGTGGTCATAGTCGCGAAACAAGAAGGGGATGTCCACGATCTTGACTTCGGGCACGAAGTTGCCGACAGGGCCGGTGGAGGTGTTGACCAGATCCAGTGTGCCCAATTGCACGGCTTCGATCATTTCACGCTCGCCACCCAGGGCGCTGGCAGGGAACTGCTGGCACTTGTAGCGGCCTTGTGTGCCTTTTTCAATGTCATCACAGAACACGGTGGAGCCCACGCCATAGTGCGAAGAGGCTGCCGTGGCATATCCGAGTTTGAGCACAGTTTGTGCAGAAGCGGCGCTCATCAGACCTGCAGCCAAGCCCATGCCGATGGCCAGTTTGTTCAGTTTCATTGAATGTCTCCAGTTGAAGGGGTGATGCAGTCGAAAACTCAACTTGTCATACAACTTTGATTATGGCGAGATGCCCGCGTTCTCCAATAAGGGTTTTCGCGAGGTGTGATGCCAAGGCGACGCGCAGGAGAGACAAAAAAAGAGGCCCCGTAGGGCCTCTGGCATCGATCGCTGTGTTGGCGGGGGTTCACATGCCCGAGTAGTTCGGACCGCCGCCGCCTTCGGGCGTGACCCACACGATGTTCTGTGTCGGGTCCTTGATGTCGCAGGTTTTGCAATGCACACAGTTTTGCGCGTTGATTTGCAAGCGGTCGGAGTTGTCTTCGTTCTTCTCAAACTCGTACACACCGGCAGGGCAATAGCGCGACTCGGGGCCAGCGTATTTGGCCAGGTTGATGCCCACGGGCACAGAGGCGTCTTTCAGCGTCAGGTGGGCGGGCTGGTTTTCTTCGTGGTTGGTGTTGCTGATGAAGACGCTGCTCAAACGGTCGAAGGTCAGCTTGCCATCGGGCTTGGGATAGTCGATCTTGGGGCAATCGGCCGCAGGCTTGAGGTAGGTGTGGTCGGCCTTGTCGCGGCGCAGTGTCCAGGGAATGTGGCCGCGCAACACGAATTGCTCGAAACCGTTCATGAGCGTGGCGACCGTCAGGCCCTTCTTGAACCAGGTCTTGAAGTTGCGCGACTTGTTGAGCTCGGTGTGCAGCCAGCTGGCTTCAAAGGCCTCGGGGTAGGCGCTCAACTCGTCGTGTTGACGGCCCGCCACCAGCGCGTCGTAAGCGGCTTCAGCGGCCAGCATGCCGGTCTTGATGGCGGCGTGGCTGCCCTTGATGCGGCTGACGTTGAGGTAGCCGGCATCGCAACCGACCAAGGCACCGCCTGGGAACACGGTCTTGGGCAGGCTCATCAGGCCGCCCGCCGTGATGGCGCGGGCGCCATAGCCCAAGCGCTTGGCATTGACCTCGCCTTTGTCGTTGGTGAAGTACCACTGGATGTTGTTGTGGGTTTTCCAGCGCTGGAACTCTTCAAAGGGGCTGAGCCAAGGGTTGGCGTAGTCCAGACCGACCACGTAGCCGATGGCGATCTTGTTGTCTTCCATGTGGTACATGAAGGCGCCACCGTAGGTGTCGTTGTTCATGGGCCAGCCAGCGGTGTGCATCACAAAGCCGGGCGTGTGGCGTGAGGGGTCGATCTCCCAGACTTCCTTGATGCCGATGCCGTAGGTCTGTGGGTCGCGGCCTTCGTCCAGTTTGTAATTGGCGATGAGTTGCTTGCCCAGATGGCCTCGTGCGCCTTCGGCAAACACGGTGTACTTGCCGTGCAATTCCATGCCCAGCTGGAAGTTCTCGGTGGGCTCGCCATCTTTGCCGATCCCCATGTTGCCGGTGGCCACGCCTTTGACGGAGCCGTCTTCGTTGTAAAGCACTTCAGCGGCCGTGAAGCCAGGGAAGATTTCCACGCCCAAATTTTCAGCCTGCTGGGCCAGCCAGCGGGTGAAGTTGGAGAGGCTGATGATGTAGTTGCCGTGGTTTTGTGCGCATTCGGGCAAGAAGATGCCGGGGGTGCGGGTGGCACCCGTTTCAGACAAGAAGCTCCAGGCATCGTCGGTGACGGGCTGGTTCAGCGGGGCGCCCAGTTCTTTCCAGTTGGGAAAAAGTTCGGTCAAGGCCTTGGGGTCCATGATGGCGCCGCTCAAGATGTGCGCGCCGGGCTCGCCGCCTTTTTCAAGCACGACCACCGACACGTCCTGGCCTTTTTCAGCGGCCAATTGCTTCAGGCGAATGGCCGTGGACAGGCCGCCAGGGCCGCCGCCGACAACGACCACGTCGTATTCCATGGATTCGCGGGGGCCGTAGGTGCTCAGGATTTCTTCGGGGCTCATGAACGTCTCTTGATGAAGTTGCAAAGGTCTCGACCGGTTGTCGAGCGAGTGACTCATTTTATGCGGCCAGACCAGCGTTCCCCGCCACAATGGGATCCATCGTGGGTTTCCACTGAGTTCAGCAGTTCAAAGGAGTTGTCATGGCGTATGAAATCGATTTGTCGGGCCGCGTGGCCCTGGTGACGGGCGCATCCAGCGGCCTGGGCGCGCAATTTGCCAAAACACTGGCCGCAGCAGGCGCGGGCGTGGTGTTGGCCAGCCGCCGGGTGGACAAGCTCAAGGATTTGCGTGCCGAAATCGAAGCGGCAGGCGGCAACGCCCATGTGGTGGCGATGGACGTGACCGACCAGCACAGCATCGCGGCGGCCGTGGCGCATGCCGAAACCGAGATGGGCAGCATCGACATTCTGGTCAACAACTCGGGGGTGAGCACCACCCAGCGCATCCAGGACGTCACCGAGGCCGATTACGACTTCATCATGGACACCAATGTGCGCGGCGCTTTCTTTGTGGCCCAAGAGGTGGGCAAGCGCATGCTGGCTCGGGCCAAGGGCGCAGCGCCGGGCAGTTTCACTGGCGGGCGCATCATCAACATCGCGTCCATGGCGGGCTTGAAGGTCTTGCCGCAAATCGGCGTTTACTGCATGAGCAAGGCGGCGGTCATTCACATGACCAAAGCTTTTGCGGTGGAGTGGGGGCGTTTTGGCATCAACGTCAACGCGATCTGCCCTGGCTACATCGACACCGAAATCAACCACCACCATTGGGAGACCGAGCAGGGGCAAAAGCTCATCAGCATGCTGCCGCGCAAGCGGGTGGGCCAGCCGCAAGACTTGGACGCCTTGTTGGTCATGCTGGCCAGCGACCAAAGCCACTTCATCAACGGCGCGGTGATCGCGGCCGACGATGGCTTTGCGGTGTGAGGTGAGGCGATGAAATTTGAATTACCGGCCCACAAAAAATTTGTGCACCAGCTGGTGATCCCGATCCGCTGGGGCGACATGGACGCGATGGGGCACGTCAACAACACGGTGTATTTCCGTTACTTGGAGACCATCCGCATCGATTGGTTTGAGGCCATTGGCTGCCAAGTCAACCCACAAGGGCAGGGGCCGGTGATCGTGAACGCGTTTTGCAATTTCTACAAACAGTTCGAGTACCCCGGCGACATCCTGGCCAAGCTGTATGTCAGCGACCCGGGGCGCACCACTTTTGAAAGCTGGTGCACGCTGGAGCGCGCCGACCAGCCGGGTGTGGTGTTTGCCGCAGGTGGGGCCACCACCATCTGGGTGGACTTTCCGCAGCAAAAAGCCGTGACTTTGCCCGATTGGGTCAAGGATTTGGTCACGCCCTGAGCGCTCAGCTCAGGCGCGGCGCCTCAGGCTTTGGCGCTTACGGCGGTCCATTGGTCGGCATGGCTGGCCAGCCAGTCTGTGGCTTGGGTGGGGTGGCCTAACTGCATGGGGTGAAAGTCTTTGCGGGTGTATTCCCAAACGGGTTTGGCCACGCGCCAGACCAGGCCATGACGACCGAACAGGAATTGGCTGGCCGACCACCAGGTGCTGGGTTTGAACAAGGTTTTGTCATGCCAGAGGTTGTTGACCGTTTGGCGCATCACGTCGGTGCTGAACTGGACCGTCACGTACCAAAACCAGCGCATGCGCCAGCTGTGGTTGCCGCCCAAACGCTGGTACAAGTCAAAAGCCACGCACTTGTGCTCGGACTCTTCGGCGGCATGCCAGCGCCACAGGGTTTTCAGGGGTTCTTCGGCGCCTGCAAACCAGTCGCCGGGTTGGTCCAAGCTTTCCAAGGTCAAGTCGCCAAAAATAGAGGTGTAGTGCTCGAAGGCGGCGGTGATCGCCAATTCATGCAGGTAGCCCTTGGCACTTTTGCTGAAGAACTCCTCCCGGCCCTTTTTCAAGCGGCGCTCGGCGCGTGGGCCCCAGTGGTTGACCAAGCCTTGTTTCTCAAGGTGGGCGTTGTACAAGCCGTGCAGGTGGCGGTGCGTCGCCTCTTGGCCGATGAACCCTTTGGCCACGCTTTTGAGGTCGGCGTTTTCGGGGGTGTCGGGCAGGGCCTTGGCGCCGTTTTTCACCGCGTCAATGAAGGATTGCTCGCCCACAGGGAAACTCATGGACAGGGCATTGGCATAAGCCGTCATGAAAGCATCACCGCCATTCCAGTGGCGTGAAAAGCCTTTGGACAAATCCACCGACAGGCGGCGGACGGTCAAGTCGGTGGGGCTGGGCAATGTGGTGGGGGTGTTCATGCGGATTGCTTTTCAAAAACATTCGGAATCTGAGCATTGTTCAGATTTAATTGGGGCCTGACAACTCGCGAACTGCTCAGATTTGAAAGTGTCCCCCAAATGTCCAAAGCACCTGCTCCCAAAATGCCACCAGCCCCGCCAACAGGGCGTCGCCAGCCCACGCAGGCGCGTTCTCAGCAAACCATCCAGACCTTGTTCAAGGCCGCTGCTCAGATTTTGGACAAGGAGGGCGAGGCCGGTTTGAGCACCAACAAAGTCGCGGCAGCGGCGGGGTTTTCGATCGGCACCCTGTACCAGTACTTTCCCAGCAAGGAGGTCTTGGTGCGGGCCATGGCCGCCAAAGGCCAGGGTCTGGTGCTGGAGGCACTCGAGGCGTATTTGGCGGCACTCGAAGGCCGAGCCGATGTGGCGCAAATGGATGCCAAAGACCTGCTGCGGCAAGCGATTCGCATTTTGCTGAAAGGTTTTGCCGGTGGCAAAGGGTTCACCCCAAGCCTGATCCGCTTGGGTTGGGCCAGCGAGCAACCGCAAGAAACCGCCAGTGTGGTGCGCCAAGTCTCGGACCGGCTGGCCATCTTTTTGGAGCGCATCGAGCACCCCCAATTGCCCCCGCCATCGGCCGCTGTTTTGTTTGTGCTGACCCGTTCTGTGATCGGCACTTTGCGAAGTGCCAGTCTGGAAAAGTCGCCCTTGCTGGGCGGAGCGGCGCTGGAGGATGCATTGGTGCAAATGGCGTGGGCCTTGTTGGCCCCGCCCCATCAAGCGGCAGGCTTGGCCTTGGGCAAGCGGCCCATCAGATAAAACTCGGGGTTGGGCATCATGCCGCTGAAACTGGCCATGCGGTTGCTCAGGCCAAAGAAGGCGGTGATCGCGGCGATGTCCCAAATGTCCTCGTCGTTGAAACCGTGTGCATGCAAGGCAGCAAAGTCGGCCTCTTCGACTTGGTCTGAGTGCAGGCAAACCTTCATCGCAAAGTCCAGCATGGCGCGCTGGCGTGGGCTGATGTCGGCCTTGCGGTGATTGATGGCCACCTGATCGGCCACCAGCGGTTTCTTTTCATAAATGCGCAAAATCGCGCCGTGGGCCACCACGCAATACAAGCAGTGGTTGGCCGCGCTGGTGGTGGTGACGATCATCTCGCGCTCACCCTTGGTGAGGCCACTCTCGCGCCCCACGGACTCGGGCACCATCAGGGCATCGTGGTAGGCAAAAAAGGCGCGCCACTCGGCCGGGCGACGGGCAAAAGCCAGAAACACATTGGGCACAAACCCGGCTTTTTCCTGGACTTCGAGCACCTTGGCTTTGATGTCTTCGGGCAAGTCATTGATGTCGGGGGCGGGGTAGCGTGTGCTCATGGTTTCTCCAGGTTGCGTTGCATTTGATTATGCTCAACACACTTAAAGGAGCCTGTCATGTCCAACACACCCACACCTTCTCAACAAGCGCGCCAAGCACGTCCCGACGATGCCGCATTTCAGGCGGGTATTGACACCCGCACCCAAGTCATGGGGGCCGAATTTGTGGACCGCGCCTTTGGCAACGCCAACGACTACACGATGCCCATGCAGGAGTTCATCACCCGCAATGCCTGGGGCAATGTTTGGCAGCGTCCCGGCTTGGACCTGAAAACCCGCAGCCTGATCACCGTGGCCATGCTCGCTGCCCTGGGCAAACAACAAGAGCTCAAGGGCCATGTGCGTGGGGCGCTCAACAACGGTGCCACGCCCGAAGAGCTGCGCGAAGTCATGTTGCATGCCACCGTGTACTGTGGTTTTCCAGCGGCCATCGACGCGTTCCGATCGGTCACCGAGGTGGTCCAGTCCCAAGGCTGAAGACCGAGTAACCAAGGCAACAAGCGCGCATTGACGGGGTGCGTCTTTTCACCGATTCTCGGTTGAGGAGACAAAACCATGGAATTTTCAGAACTCATCAAAGCCCGAAAAAGCGTTCGCGGCTACCTCCCCAAACCCGTGCCCCGCGAGGTGATCGAAGAGATCATCGAGGTGGCCAAATGGTCGCCTTCGTCGATGAACACACAGCCTTGGCATGTGCATGTGGTCACCGGTGAGCCCCTTGAGCGCATTCGCCGGGGCAATACCGAAAACATGCTCAAGGGCGTGCCGCCCAAGCGTGACTTCCCGATGAAGGAAGCCTACGAGGGCGTCCACCGCAAGCGCCAGGTCGACATCGCGATTCAGCTGTTCGATGCCATGGGCATCGCCCGCGACGACAAAGAACGCCGCACCGATTGGGTCATGCGCGGCTTTCGGCAGTTCGATGCGCCCGTATCGCTGGTGCTGACCTACGACAAGTACCTCGAGCCTGCGGCCATCAGCCAGTTTGACCTGGGTGCTTTGTCGCATGCGTTGGTGTTGGCGGCTTGGGAGCGTGGCCTGGGCAGCGTCATCAACGGCCAAGGCATCATGCAGTCGGCCGTGGTGCGCGAGCACGCGGGCATTCCGGATGACCAGAACATCATGATCTGCATCGCCATGGGCTACCCGGACGAAGACTTTGTGGCCAACAGCGTGAAGTCGGTGCGCGAGGACGCGGCCGACTTTGTGCGTTATGTGGGTTTTTGACCGGTCGGTCCGGCATGGTGCATTTCCCTGTAGGCGCTTGCCCTGCAAGCGAAAAGCCAGCGGCCCGCATGCGCCCCATCGCCAGCAAGGCGGGCTCCTGCAAAAACCATGGCCTCGCAAAACGCCTTTCCATGTGATTATTTTTTGAGCTGAGACCACCATGACCGATTCATTGACGAGCGACGAACTGGCTTTTCGTGACGAAGTGCGCGCCTTTGTGGCCGCCGAGTTGACCGACGAGATCCGCTTGGGCGGGCACCGCACCTCGGGTATTTTTTCGGATTACGAGGTCGGCATCCCTTGGCAGCGGGTTCTGGCCAAGCGCGGTTGGGCGGCGCCCCACTGGCCAGTCGAATGGGGTGGCTGCGGTTGGACCCCAAAGCAACACGACATTTTTGCCAGCGAAATGGCCTCGGCCAATGCGCCCAAAGTCTCGCCCTTGGGGCTGGTGATGGCCGCGCCCGTGCTGGTGAAGTTTGGCACGCGAGCTCAAAAAGAGCGTTGGCTCGCGGACATCCGCAACGGTGTGAGTTACTGGTGTCAGGGCTACAGCGAGCCGGGGTCGGGTTCTGACCTCGCATCGCTGCAATGCCGGGCTCGCCGCGAGGGCAATGAGTGGGTCATCAACGGCTCCAAAATCTGGACCACACACGCCCACCGCGCCACGCACATGTTTTGCCTGGTGCGCACCGACAACAGCGGCAAACCGCAGCAAGGCATCAGCTTTTTGATGTTCGAGTTGAACAACCCGGGCATCCAGATCCGGCCGATCATCAGCATCTCGGGCGACCACGAATTCAACCAGGTCTTTTTTGACGAAGCCCGCGTGCCCGCTGACGCCCTGATCGGCGAAGAAAACCAGGGCTGGACGATTGCCAAATTTTTGCTGGAGCACGAGCGGGGCGGCTCTTCGGCGCCGTTCTTGCGGGGCCGTCTGGCACGCTTGCGCGAGTCCTTGCAGGAGGCCTTTGCATCTGGAACCTCTGACCCTGAGCACGAAGACATGGCCTTGTCCTTGGCCAACGCGCAGTGCCGCATCGACGCTTTGCACGCCTGGGAACAACAGGTGTTGACCGCGCGCATTGGCGGTGGCACGCAGCCTTGCTGGATGCCGACTGCCCCGTCCATGGGCAAGGTGCTGGCCACCGAGCTCAAGCAGCACCTGACCGAGCTGGGCCTGGACATTGCAGGCCCCTATGGCGCCAGCAGCTTGACCATCGAGGAGGCTGCTGCCCATGCTTTGCCTGTGCCCGAAGAATCGGTGTTTGCGACGCGGGCGTACCTGAACGACCGCGCTGCGTCGATTTATGGCGGCACCAACGAAGTGCAGCGCAACCTGATTGCTCGCCACGTTTTGGGGGCCGAGGTGGTGGAGCCCGTGCTCCAGCCGGACGAGACGCAGGCCATGCTCGTGGCCAGTCTGCAAGGCTGGCTGCAAGACAAATTGCCTTTTGACAAGCGGGCGCCCATGATCGCCACGCCAGAGGCGATCTCGCCGTTGTGGCGAGGCTTGGCCCACGAGCTGGGCCTTTTGGGTGCAGCGCTGCCTGAACACTTGGGGGGCATGGGTGGTGGATTGCCCGAGCAGCTGCTGATCTGCCAGGTCTTGGGTGCCGCCTTGGTGGCCGAGCCCTACAGCAGCTCGGCCGTGCTGGGTGCCAACTTGCTGCAGGCGCTGGGAGACCCGGCGGTCGATGCGCTGCTGCAAGGTCTGGCCGAGGGCCAAGTGCGCTTGGCCGTGGCGGCCTTGGAGCCTGCAGGACGCACGGATTTGAGCCGGGTGCAGACCCGCTTGCACAACGCAAATGGCCAGTGGCACATCAGCGGGCGCAAAGCCTTGGTGCGCGGCGCAACCGGGGCCACACACTGGCTGGTGAGCGCTCGAGACGACGCGGGCCAGCTGCGCATCTGCTTGGTCGACCCCGCAGCCAGCGGCGTGCTGCGGCGTGATGTTCGCTTGATCGACGGCGCCTGGGCGGCAGAGCTGGCGTTTGACCAAACGCCCGTTCAAGCCCTCATCGGCCAAGGTGATGCGCTGGCCGCGCTCTCGCAAGCCTGGGACACGGCCACGCTGACCGCAGGCGCCGAAGCTGTTGGCGTGATGCAGGCCTTGATGCGCGACACGCTGAACTACACCAGCCAGCGCAAACAGTTTGGGCAGCCGCTGGCGGCCTTCCAAGCTTTGCAACACCGCATGGCCGACATGTACATGGCCTTGGTGCAAGCCGCTGCGGCGGTGGGTGCTTGTGCCGATGTGCTGGGCGACAGTCCCGAGCGCCGCACCGAGCGGGTGTCATCGGCCCATGTGACGGTGC
Source organism: Comamonadaceae bacterium PBBC2 (assembly GCA_002255935.1). Classification (GTDB taxonomy): domain Bacteria; phylum Pseudomonadota; class Gammaproteobacteria; order Burkholderiales; family Burkholderiaceae_C; genus Limnohabitans_A. The sequence goes on along the minus strand of NKIO01000011.1, from coordinate 52,298 downwards.
TGCGTGCCGCCCGTTTGGTGGGGCAGGGCGCGGTGCAGTTGCACGGCGGCATGGGCATGACTGACGAGCTGGCCGTGGGCCACGGCTTCAAGCGACTCACGGTGATCGAGCAGCAGTTTGGCGGGGTGTCGCAGCATTTGCGGCGCGTGGCTGCTGGGCGTTCAGACTTGGCGTGACCGGCATTTTTTCATCAGTCCCCTTGTCGGGGCTGAAGCCGCCGACCTACAACGGTGCTTGTTGGTCAACAAGGACTCAAAACGTTCGAGTTGTCCATGAATCCAGCGCTTCAGCCCCGCATCAGTTTTTGAATCAAATCTGCCGCCCCTGAGGCTTGGTACTTGCGCATGAGTTTGACACGGTAAATCTCGACGGTGCGGTGGCTGATGCCCAAGGCTTTGCCAATTTCCTTGCTGGTCAGGCCATCCATCAAATGGGCGGCGACTTCACGTTCGCGGGCGGTGAGTTCGGCTCTCACGGGTTTGCGGGCCGACAGGTCTTCAAATGTCCAAATGCCCGCCTCGTGTGGCGCGTCGCGGTTGAGCGCCCGGCCGGTCACGTGGCACCAGAAGGTTTCGCCTTTGAAACGGCCATCCACGCGTTTCATCACCCGGTCGTCGGCGTAGACGCCCTTGGCGTTCAGGATCGGCGTGATGCGCTGGCCGGTGCGTTCGTACTCGTCGGCGCTGGGGTAAAGCAGTTGGAAAGTCTGGCCGATCAGTTGTTCGCGGGGCACGCCAAACATTTCGCACACGCGCTGGTTGCAGTCGACCATGGTGCGGTTGCGCGAAAGCACCATGCCGATGGGGGCCAAGTCAAAGGCCAGCCGGTAATCGATGTCGTGGACGGTTGCGGGCATCAGGGCTCACCATTACGAAAAACTACGTATCTGAATACGTAGTATCGTAGCGTTTTCATCCACTGTCTGGAGTTTGGTGTGAACAAGATTTTTCCTTCCGCAGCCGAGGCCTTGAAGGGCATCGTCGCTGACGGTCAACTCATCGGTGTCGGCGGTTTCGGCCTGTGCGGCATCCCCGAAGCCCTGATCGCAGCGCTGCGCGACAGCGGTGTGCAAAACCTGACCGCGATTTCCAACAACGCGGGCGTGGACGACTTCGGTCTGGGCCTCTTGCTGCAGACGCGTCAGATCAAGAAGATGATTTCGTCCTATGTGGGCGAGAACAAAGAGTTCGAGCGCCAGTATTTGGCGGGCGAGCTGGCCTTGGAATTCACCCCCCAAGGCACGCTGGCCGAGAAGCTGCGTGCCGGCGGTGCGGGCATCCCGGCCTTTTTCACCAAGACCGGCGTGGGCACCTTGGTGGCCGAGGGCAAAGAGCTGCGCGAGTTCGACGGCGAGACCTATGTGATGGAACGCTCTTTGGTGCCCGATGTGTCGCTGGTCAAAGCGCACCGCGCCGACAAGTCCGGCAATTTGCAGTTTCGCTACACCTCGCGCAACTTCAACCCCGCTGTGGCCATGGCCGGCAAGATCTGCGTGGTCGAGGTCGAGGAGATCGTCGAAACCGGCGAGATGCACCCCGACAGCGTGCACCTGCCTGGCATTTATGTGCACCGCATCGTGTTGAACACGAGCCCCGAAAAGCGCATCGAAAAACGCACGATCACTGAGAAAGCAGGAGTCTGATATGAGCTGGAGTCAAGACCAAATGGCCGCCCGCGCGGCCCACGAACTGGAAGACGGTTTCTATGTGAACCTGGGCATCGGCATCCCCACGCTGGTGGCGAACTTTGTGCCCGCAGACAAAGAAGTCTGGCTGCAAAGCGAAAACGGCATGCTGGGCATTGGCCCCTTCCCGACCGAAGACGAGGTCGATGCCGACCTGATCAACGCGGGCAAGCAAACCGTGACGACCATCAAGGGCTCCTCGATTTTTGGCAGCGAGCAGTCGTTTGCCATGATCCGCGGCGGCAAGATCAACCTGTCGATCCTGGGCGCGATGCAGGTGAGCGAGAAGGGCGATCTGGCCAACTGGATGATCCCCGGCAAGATGGTCAAGGGCATGGGCGGCGCGATGGATCTGGTCGCAGGCGTCAAGCGCGTGATCATCTTGATGGAACACGTGGCCAAGAAGAAAGACGGCACCGAAGACCTCAAAATTTTGCCCAGCTGCACCCTGCCTTTGACGGGCGTGGGCGTGGTGGACCGCATCATCACCGACTTGGCCGTGATGGACGTGACCGACGCAGGCCTGAAAGTGGTTGAGCTGGCGCCGGGCGTGACCCCAGAAGCATTGCAGTCCAAAACCGGTGTGAAGTTGATATTCTGATCTGTTGTTTTAAACGGATTGCATAAAAGCCGCGTTCATCGCGGCTTTTTTCATGGATTGATTGTATTTATTGATTATTAAATACCTATTGAAAGGCATTTGTATATCGTTTATATTCAAAAAAGTTTTCTTTGACCTTGTATTGAATTAATCTTTTTTGTATGAATGCTTCAGCACCTGATCAGACTCGTGCAGAGTCCTTGCGCAAATTGCGTGAAGCCCAAAACATCGGCGTGCATGAATTGGCCAAACGGGTGAATTTGTCTCCTGCGCAAATTCTTCAATTGGAGTCGGGTGCTTTGGCCGCCGGTGAGCGGACTTTGTTTTACACGCCAGCCATTCAAGAAAAAGCGGCCATCAGGATTGCTCAAGAACTGGGTGCGGATCCTCAAACCCTGTGGGCGAGTTCAGACAATGCCAATGCGGCCCAGCCATCGGTTCTTCCAGACCTGAAAATCCTGGATGACCTGGCCGTGCTGCTGAAAAAACAATCCATGGCGCAAGAAATGGGGACAAGCGACCGGCGCTTTTCATGGAAGTGGTTGTTCTTTGCGATGATGGCTTTGTGGGTGGCAGGTGCAGCGGGTTTTTATGGTCAGCAGGTGCTGGAGTGGTTCCATCTGCGTCCGGTCCAGGATGCCCCGCCGTTTGCACTGGCCCCGGCACCTGTTGAGAGCGTGCAGGTTTTAGCGCAGCCAGAACCTACAGTAGCCGTACCGTCTGCCGTCGTGGCACAGGCAGAAAACCAAGCTGCTGCGTTGGTGTCTCCAGCCGATGCCCTGTGCGACAGCCAAGCGCCCCAGTCCACCATGCGCGTGAGCCATGCTTCCAAAGCAGGCAACAGCGTGCATGTGGTCGCCATCGCCGACCTGGTCATGTGCGTGCGTGACGGCTTGGGCAAGCAAACCGCTTTGACCCTCAAAGCGCAAGAATCACGCACGCTGCTGGGCAAAGCGCCGTGGAGTGTGCGTGTTGAAAAGCCCATGCCCAGCAAGCTGTACATGTTTTTTCAGGGCCAAAAGCTGTATTGGCCCGAGGGCGAATTCAGCGGCGTGATCTTGAAGGAAGTCGCTGGCGACTTTTGAGGCGCCATAAAGTTCAGCAACCCAAGCACCTTTTCAGGGGCTTTTTCACGCGGCGATTTGTGCTTGAAGCTGAGCCACTTGTTGGCGAAGTTGTTCGTTTTCGGCACGCAGACGCAGCACCTCTTGCTGGAGACCTTCATGGTTGCTGTCTTGAGGCTCTGAGGCAAGGGCTTGGGCTGCGTTGCCTGAAGACTTCTCTGCCAAGGTGCGGGTGCTTTCTCGCACCCGCTTGGCCGCTTGTTTCAGCTCGACTTTGCCGCCCAGGGCGGCGCTGGCTTGCTCTTGCACGGGCAGCGTGGCCACGGCTGCGGCCGCATTGATGGAGATGTCTCCGGCCTTGACGGCCGCCACCAGTTCTGGGGCGGCTTGCTTTTGGATCTTTTCAATTTGCAAGACTTGGCTGCTGCTCAAACGTGCCGCCTTGGCAATGTCCGAGCGGCTTTTCAGTGCAGGCTTTTCGGCGGTGGTGTTGTCATCCTCTTCATGCACCGATGCTTGGCGTGCTGCCAAAATGTCGCGTTTGCGCAGGGCCAGCACGCCACGCTGAAAGTCGGAAACGCTGCGCCGGCCCAAGTGCTGGTCGATCATCCACAGGTGCACATCTTCCATCGACTGAAAGCGCGTGTTCTGCACGGTCTGAAAGGGCAGGCCGTGTTTTTGGCAGATGCCATACCGGTTGTGTCCGTCCACCAGCACATCGCCCCACAAAACCAAGGCATCGCGGCAGCCCTCGGCCAGGATGCTGCGCTCCAGCGCCAGGTGTTCGTCGGGTGTCAAGGGATCGATGTAGGCCTTGAGTTCTTGGTTGACAGTGATCTTCATGTGCCAGGGGATGAAATGCCGAAGGCCCCTTGCGGGGCCTTCTGTGTGTGCTGGAGCGGGTGATGGGAATCGAACCCACGTTATTTGCTTGGGAAGCAAGAGTCCTACCATTGAACGACACCCGCGATGTTGCTGATTGTACGTTGCCAAGGGGGGCGCTTTGACGCGGTGCCAAGTCTCACGTGTGACGATTTGGCGATGGGGCTATGGCTTACCCCGTGGACGAAGCGTGCGTGATGCCTTAACTTGGGGTTTTATTGTTCAAACGGCATTTTTCAGCATGAGCATTGACCACAACCCCATCGAAAACACCTCCCTTGATCAAGCCGATTCGCAGCGTCGCAAAACCCTGCAAGGCATGGCGGGCATCTTGGCGGGCATGACCGCACCCGCATGGATCAACTCCGCATGGGCGCAGGAAAAATTCCCCAGCAAACCGATCACCTTGATTGCTCCTTGGCCCCCCGGCGGCAGCAGCGACGCCGTCATGCGGGCGTTTGCCGAGAGCGCTTCGCGCGCTTTGGGTGTGTCCGTCATCGTGGACAACCGGCCTGGCGCAGGCGGCACCTTGGGGGCCACGGCCATGGTCAATGCCCGGCCCGATGGCTACATGCTCACCCAGTTGCCGCTGGGCGTGTACCGCTTGCCGCACATGCAAAAAATGCCTTTTGACCCGGTCAAGGATTTGACGCACATCGCCTGCCTGACGGGCTACACCTTTGGCTTGGTGGCCACCATGGATGCGCCGTTCAAGACGCTCAAGGAAATGGTGGCCTATGCCAAGGCCAACCCCGGCAAAGTGGAATACGGCAGCACCGGCACCGGCACCACGCCCCACCTGGCCATTGAAGAGTTTTCGCAAAAGGCCGGCATTGAGCTCAACCACATCCCCTACAAAGGTTCGGCCGAATTGATGCAAGCGATTTTGGGGGGCCACATCCGCGTGATGAGTGGCACCACCGAATTCGCACCCTTGGTCAAAGAAGGCAAGCTGCGCCTGTTGGCCACCTTGGGCCGCAACCGCACCAAAGCCTTCCCCGATGTGCCCACCGTCAAAGAAAGCGGTTGGGACACGATCACCGAGTCGCCCTTTGGCATCGGTGGCCCCAAAGGCATGGACCCTGCCGTGGTGCGGGTGCTGCACGATGCGTTCAAGAAAACCCTGGAAGACCCCAAAGTGCTGGAGACGCTGGACCGCTTCTTCCAGCCCGTGATCTACATGGGCACCGAGGAATACACCCGATACGGCGCACGCACCTTTGAAGCGGAGCGTTCCACCATCGAGCGTCTGGGCCTGGCCAAGAAATGACGAAGGCACCCGCAGGTGCCTTCTGATGCATTTGCAAAAGCCGCCAAATGGGCGGCTGTTGTCATTTCAGGATGTCGCCCACGCAGAGGTACTTGATCTCCACATAGTCGTCGATGCCGTGGCTGGAGCCTTCGCGGCCCAAGCCCGACTGCTTGACGCCGCCAAAGGGCACGTGCTCGGTGGCCAAAATACCCACGTTGATGCCGACCATGCCGTATTCGAGCGCTTCGCTCACGCGGAAGATGCGGCCCACGTCGCGGCTGTAGAAGTAGCTGGCCAGACCAAACTCGGTGTTGTTTGCCGCGTCCACCGCTTCTTGCTCGGTCTTGAACTTGAAAATCGGCGCGAACGGACCAAAGGTTTCTTCGCGGGCGCAGACCATGTCGGCCGTCGCGTCGGCGATCACGGTGGGCTCAAAGAACTGACCGTCCAGGCGCTTGCCGCCGGTCAAGACGCGGCCGCCTTTGGCAATCGCGTCTTTCACATGGCGTTCCACCTTGTCGAGGGCCGAGGGCTCGATCAGCGGGCCTTGGTTCACGCCGTCTTCAAAGCCATTGCCCACTTTGGCGGTTTTGACCTTGGCAGCGAACTTGGTGGCGAACTCGTCGTACACCGACTCCTGCACATAAATCCGGTTGGAGCACACACAGGTCTGGCCCGCGTTGCGGTATTTGCTGGCAAAAGCGCCTTCCACCGCGCTGTCGATGTCGGCGTCTTCAAACACGATGAAGGGCGCATTGCCACCCAACTCCAAAGACATCTTTTTCACAGTGGGGGCCGACTGCGCCATCAGGATGCGGCCCACTTCGGTCGAGCCGGTGAAGCTGATGTGGCGCACCACATCGCTGGCGCACAAGGCCTTGCCAATGGCGATGCTTTGCGGACCATCGGCGGTGACGATGTTGAGCACGCCTGCTGGGATGCCAGCGCGAATCGCCAACTCGGCGGCGGCCAGGGCGGTGAGCGGTGTTTGCTCGGCGGGCTTGATGATGACGGGGCAACCGGCGGCCAAGGCAGGGGCCACCTTGCGGGTGATCATCGCCAGCGGGAAGTTCCAGGGTGTGATGGCCGCGCACACGCCAATGGCTTGGCGCAGCACCAAAAGGCGGCGGTTGTTGTCGAACTGGGGCAGGGTCTCGCCATTGATGCGTTTGGCCTCTTCGGCAAACCACTCCACAAAGCTGGCGCCATAAGCCACTTCGCCACGCGACTCGGCAATGGGTTTGCCGTTTTCGGCGGTCATCAAACGGGCCAGGTCTTCGGTGTTGGCTACAAGCAAGTCAAACCATTTGCGCATGATGATGCTGCGCTCTTTGGCGGTCTTGGCGCGCCAGGCCGGCCAGGCCGCATTGGCCGCCGCAATGGCCGCTTCTGCTTCGGGTGCCCCCATATTGGCCACATCGGCCAAGTGGCCGCCCGTGGCCGGGTCGGTCACGGCAAAGCGCTGGCTGCCCGATACCCACTGACCGTTGATCAGCGAATCGGTTTTGAGCAAGGTGGGGTCTTTGAGCAGGGCCAAAGGGGTGGTCTTCATGTCCATGGGAGTCTCCGTTAATTATTTAACCTGTTAAATAAATTGTGCCATGACAGCGAGGATATCGTGCAAGCAGGGGCAAGCCTGTCACGCAGACAACTGAGGGCGGGGCCCAAACTTATAATGGGCGGTTGCACTTAGAGCGAAAACACACCATGAGCCAAGCCACTTTTTCCGTTGCCGACATCCGCAAGACCTTTCTGGACTTTTTCGCGTCCAAAGGCCACACCGTGGTGGCCTCCAGCCCCCTGGTGCCGGGCAACGACCCCACCTTGATGTTCACCAACTCGGGCATGGTCCAGTTCAAGGACGTTTTTCTGGGCTCGGACAAGCGCTCGTATGTGCGCGCTGCCTCTGTGCAAGCCTGCCTGCGTGCCGGCGGCAAGCACAACGACTTGGAAAACGTGGGCTACACCGCCCGCCACCACACCTTCTTTGAAATGCTGGGCAACTGGTCCTTTGGCGACTATTTCAAGCGCGAGTCGCTGCAATGGGCTTGGGAGCTGCTGACCGAGGTCTACAAGCTGCCCGCTGAAAAACTATATGCCACGGTCTACCAGGAAGACGATGAGGCCTATGCCATTTGGCAAGACATTTTTGTCAAGGCTGGCTGGACCCCTGAGCGCATCGTGCAGGAAACCCGCATCATCCGCATCGGTGACAACAAAGGCGGCCGCTACAAGAGCGACAACTTTTGGATGATGGCCGACACCGGCCCTTGCGGTCCATGTTCTGAAATCTTCTACGACCACGGCGCCCACATCCCCGGCGGCCCCCCCGGCAGCCCTGACGAAGACGGCGACCGCTTCATCGAGATCTGGAACAACGTGTTCATGCAGTTCAACATGGACGAAACCGGTGCCGTCACGCCGCTGCCCGCGCCTTGCGTGGACACCGGCATGGGTCTCGAGCGCCTGGCCGCCATCTTGCAGCATGTGCACAGCAATTACGAGATCGACATTTTTGATGCGCTGATCAAGGCCGCTGCCCGTGAAACCGGCTGCACCGACCTGAGCAACAAGTCCTTGCGCGTGATCGCCGACCACATCCGCGCCACCGCGTTTTTGGTGAGCGATGGCGTGGTGCCCAGCAACGAAGGCCGCGGCTACGTGCAGCGCCGCATCGTGCGCCGTGCCATTCGCCACGGCTACAAGCTCGGCAAAAAGTCGCCTTTCTTCCACAAGCTGGTGCCCGATTTGGTCAAGCTCATGGGGGCGGCTTACCCCAACCTGGTCGACCAGGCCGAGCGCATCACCGACATCTTGCGCATCGAAGAAGAGCGTTTCTTCGAGACGCTGCAAAGCGGCATGCAGATTCTGGACGCCGCCCTTGAAGGTGGCGTGAAGGTCTTGCCCGGCGAAGTGGCGTTCAAGTTGCACGACACCTACGGTTTCCCGCTGGACCTGTCGGCCGACGTTTGCCGCGAGCGCGATTTGAGCGTGGACGAAGCCGGTTTTGCCGTGGCCATGGAAAAGCAAAAAGCCCAGGCCCGCGCGGCAGGCAAGTTCAAGATGGACAAGGCGCTGGAGTACACCGGCGCTGGCAACGACTTTGTGGGCTACGAAGACCTGACGGCCAACGCCAAAGTGCTGGCTTTGTATGCCGACGGCAACGCCGTGACCGAGCTGAAAGCCGGTCAATCGGGCGTGGTGGTGCTGGACACGACCCCGTTTTACGCCGAGTCCGGCGGTCAAGTGGGCGACCAAGGCATGGTGCACAACGCGGGTGGCCAGTTCAACGTGTTGGATACGCTCAAGATCAAGGCCGATGTGTTTGGTCACCACGGTGAGGTCAAATCCGGCAGCTTGAAGGTGGGCGATGCGGTGCAAGCCCATGTGGACACGGCCGCACGCGCTGCCACCGTGCGCAACCACAGCGCCACCCACCTCATGCACAAAGCCCTGCGCGAAGTCCTGGGCAGCCATGTGCAGCAAAAGGGCAGTTTGGTGAATGCCGAGCGCACCCGTTTTGACTTTGCCCACAACGCGCCCGTGACCGATGCCGAGATCCGCCAGATCGAAGCCCAAGTCAACGCCGAAATTTTGGCCAACGCTGCGGCACATGCCCGTGTGATGGACATCGAAAGCGCCCAGAAAACCGGCGCCATGATGTTGTTTGGTGAGAAGTACGGCGAGACTGTGCGCGTTTTGGACATCGGTTCCAGCCGCGAACTGTGCGGCGGCACCCACGTCAAAGCGACGGGCGATATTGGCCTGTTCAAAATCGTGGGCGAGGGCGGCGTGGCCGCCGGTGTGCGCCGCAGCGAAGCCGTGACCGGTGAAAACGCGCTGGCGTATTTGCAGTCGCTGGAAGACACCGTGACGCAAGCCGCAGGCTCGCTCAAGGCCCAGCCGGCCGAGCTGAATAACCGCATCGCCCAGGTGCTCGACCAGGTCAAGGCGCTCGAAAAAGAACTGGCCGCTGCCAAAGGCAAGCTGGCTTCGGCCCAAGGCGACGAGCTGGCCAAACAAGCGGTGGACATCAAGGGCATCAAGCTCTTGGTGGCCACGCTCGAAGGGGCCGATGCCAAGACCTTGCGCGACACCATGGACAAGCTCAAGGACAAGATCAAGACCGCCGTGATCGTGTTGACCGCCGTGGACGGCGAGAAGGTGCAGATCGCCGCTGGCGTGACCGCCGACACCACCGGCAAAGTCAAGGCGGGCGAGTTGGCCAGCTTTGTTGCGGCCCAAGTGGGCGGCAAAGGCGGTGGCAAGCCCGACATGGCCATGGCCGGGGGCACCAACCCCGCAGCCTTGCCCGCCGCTTTGGCCAGCGTGCAAGCTTGGGTGACCGAGCGGGTTTGATCGGCACCTTCAGCGAAAGGCGCACCTGCTTGAGCGGGCGCGCCTTTTTTCTTGAACCTTTTCAAACCATCCGCTTGACCATGAACCCTTCGCTTGTGAATTGGGCCCGCAGAGGTGTTCTGGCGGCGCTTTTCATGCTCATGCCCCTGTGCGCTGGGGCCCAGTTCGACAAACAAGCCTGGCCTGCCAAGACACCGACGCCGGTCTTGAACCTGCAAGACCTGCAAGGCCGCACATGGACGACTGCCACCTTGAAAGGCCGTGTGGTGGTGCTCAATTTCTGGGCTACTTGGTGCGCGCCCTGCAAAGAGGAAATGCCCACCCTGCAAGATCTGCACGATTCGCCTCAGGCACCGGTGGTGATTGCGGTCAACGTCAAAGAGCCCAAGAGCCGCGTGCAGTCTTTTTTGAACCAACGCCACTTGAGCTTGCCGGTGGTGCTCGATGAGCGGGGGGAATTGGCCCGGCAGTGGGGCGTGCGCGTGTACCCCACCACGGTGCTGATCGCGCCCGATGGTCAGGCACGCTGGCGGGTGCTGGGCGATCTCGACTGGGACGGCTTGCAGGCCGAGGCCTGGATCAAGGATTTGCAGCGCCTGCGCTGAAAAGCCCTGCGCAACCGATAGGCGATGCATCACGGATAATCGCCGCAGCTGCGCGCATTGTGCGCCAGCTGACCTGCCTTCGGGGCATTGGCGTTCCACCTGCACAGGTGACGCCTCGTGTGTGCCGACAGGTCTTGCCCACACACCGGAGTTTCTTCATGACGACCGCTCGCCGTTCCTTGCTCAAAGGCGGTGCCGCCTTGGGCGCGCTTTTCGCGACCCCCACTTGGCTGCACGCCCAAACCCCCGATGCACAACGACGCTTTACGCCTGAAGTGGGCACTTGGCGCACTTTTGACGTGACCACCCGCGTGGAGATCGCCGAGCCCCAAGGCGCCACCCGCATTTGGTTGCCTGTGCCCAGCGTGGACAGTGCTTGGCAACAGTCCTTGGACACCCGCATCAGCAGCAATGGCCAGGCCCGCATGGCGAGCGATGGCCAAGAAGGCACCCGTTTTGTGTCCGCTGAATTTGCCCCTGGCGTGCGCCCCGTGATCGAGATCACCAGCCGCGTGCAAACCCAAAACCGCGCCGCTGAGCTCAGCGCCCGCAACACCGCACCCGAAGCGGCCGACACATTGCGCTACTTCACCCGTGCCACCCAGATGCTGCCGCTCGATGGCATCGTGCGCACCACCGCCTTGAAAGCCACCCAGGGCGCCAAAACCGACGAACAAAAAGCCCGCGCCATTTACGACTGGGTGGTGCGCAACGCTTACCGCGAGCCCAAGGTGCGCGGTTGCGGCGAAGGCGACATCAAGACCATGCTGGAGACTGGCAACTTGGGTGGCAAATGCGCCGACCTGAACGCCTTGTTTGTGGGCCTGTGCCGCGCGGTGGGCCTGCCTGCACGCGATGTGTACGGTCTGCGTTTGGTGCCTTCGGCTTTTGGCTACAAAGAACTGTCGGGCAACCCGGCCAGTCTCAAAGGCGCACAACACTGCCGCGCCGAGGTGTACCTGCAAGCCCACGGTTGGGTGGCCGCCGATCCGGCCGATGTGGCCAAGGTCATGCGCCTGGAAACCGCGCAGTGGCTCAAGACCACCGACCACCCGGTGGTGGCGCCTGTGTACAAGCACTTGTTGGGCGGCTGGGAAGGCAACTGGTTGGCTTGGAACACCGCGCACGATCTGCGCTTGCCCGGCTCCAAAGGCGACAAGCTCAACTTCTTGATGTACCCGATTGCTGAAACCGAAGAGGGCCGCTTGGACTCTTACGCGCCCGATGCCTTCAAGTACACAATCACGGCCTCTGAAGTGAAGGTCTGATGGCTGCTTGAGGCCCATAGAAAAAGCCCCTGCATGGTTGGCGTGCAGGGGCTTTTTGCTGGCACTTCTTCAGACTTTGATGGCTTTGCTCATCATTATCTTGAACATGCGGCCTGCCATTCCTCGGGACATGAGGCGGCTCATCATGAACGCCATCATTTTGTTGCGCGCGCCGGGCACGGCATCGAGCTGGCGGCCCAAGGCGTTCAGGCCACAACGGGCCACGTCTTGCGGGCTCATGATGCTCATGCCCATGGACGCAAAGTCGATGCCGGTGGCTTTGGCCATGGGGGTGTCGGTAGGGCCTGGCGAGAGCACCGAGACATCCACGCCTTGGTCTTTCATCTCAAAGTGCAGGCCCGCTGCCAAGCCCATGATGTAGGACTTGGTGGCCCCGTACTGCGCCATATAGGGTTGCGGCATCCAACCGGAGAGGCTGGATACAAACAGGATGGCCCCGCGCTGGCGTTGTGACATGCCTTGGCCAAAGTGCCGTGCCAGCCGCATGGGGGCGATGACGTTCATTTGCACAATCTGCTGGTGACGCTCGGCAGAAGACGCCACAAAAAGCCCCAGGGTTTCGATGGCCGCGCAGGGAACCAGCACATCGATGGTCAGATCTTGTGTGGCCGCCATCACCTGGTCCAGTCCGTCTGCGGTCATCAAATCTGCAGACACGGTGCGCACCTGCACGCCCGTGCTCTCTTGCAAGGCTTTGGCGTGTGCCTTCAGTGCGTTTTCGTCGCGAGCTACCATCACCACATTCAGGCCATCTTGGGCCAGTTGCTGCACGATGGCGGCGCCAATGCCGGATGTGCCGCCAGTGACCAAGGCCCATTGGCCATAACGCTTCAAGCTGTTCATGAAAACCCCTTTTTTCTAACTGATCAGTTGGAAATTATAATCACAAAGAACACATCAAGAAAAAATGGGACGCCATAAGAATTACGACCGCAGCACGATTGCCCAAAAAGCCATGGAGGTTTTTTGGCGTGATGGCTTTCATGGCACGTCCACACAAGCTTTGGTGGATGCCATGGGGGTGAACCGTTTCAGTGTGTATGCCGAATTCGGCAACAAGCAAAACCTGTACGAAGCAGCGTTAGCGGCTTATGACCAGGATGTGGTGACCACCCATTTCCAGGCCCTGGAGTCTGATCGTGCCGGTTTGTCAGATGTGGAGGCCATGCTGTTGGGCTTTGCTGGTGCCGCAGGGCAGCCGGGCTCTGAGCTGGGCTGCTTCATGTGCAATTGCGCCACCGAGCGTGCGCCCTATGACTCAGGCAGCCAACAATTTGTGCATCAGCACGTCGAGCGCATCAGCGCGGCCCTGTCAAACGCATTGGCCAATGCGCAACAGGCGCAGCACATACGTGCCGATGTCGATGTGAAGCAGCAAGGCCAATTCTTGGCGACTTTGATTTTTGGGGTGTTTGTGCTGCTGCGGGCGCAAGTCTCGGCCCCGGTTGTTCAGGCCACCGCACAGACGGCGCTGCAACATTTGCATCAGCTGCGGGCCTGAAGTCGCAAATTCACACGGCGTTGCTGTACGGCACGCTCAGTGACCATTGGCTGGTCCAGTGGCGCTCTACGCCTGTGACGGGGTCCACAAATTCCACCGCATAGGCCAGCAGTTGCAGCGGCTGGCTGAAGTCCTCGGCTTCATCGGGGCCACGCAGCACATGTGGGTAGAACTGGTCCCCCTCGATCGGGATGCCCAAGGCGTTCATGTGCACCCGCAATTGGTGGCGCTTGCCGGTCACGGGTTCGAGTTCGTACAGGGCACGTTGCCCCTCGGGGTGCAACAAACGGATGCGGGTCTCGCTGTTGGGCTCGCCCGGCACTTCACACATTTTGAAAAACTGGGTTGGGTCTTCGGCCATGCGGCTGGTGTGGGTCAGCGGCAGCCCCAGTTCAGGGCGATGCGCGGCCACGGCCCGGTACACCTTGTGGATGGTTTTGTCGCGAAACAAAGCTTGGTAAGCATGGCGGTCTTGTGGGCGTTTGCTCAGCAAAACCAGCCCGGCGGTTTCCCGGTCGATGCGGTGGATGGGCGTGAGCTCTTCACAAGCCGTCTGGCGTTTGAGCTGCACCAGCAGGCTTTGCTGCACATAGGGCCCCGAGGGTGTGACCGGCATGAAGTGGGGCTTGTCAGCCACCAACAGGTGTTCATCTTCAAAGACGATGCTGGCGGTGAATGGCAAAACCGATTCTGCAGGCCGGTGGCGGTAGTAATACAGCCGTTGGCCGTGCCGATAAGCTTGCTGGAGGCTCACCGTTTGGCCGTCTTCCAACAAGACCAAACCTTGTTCAATCCGCTCAGCCCATGTGCTGCGAGGTACACCGGGCAGCCGCTCACAGAGAAAGTCCAGCACCGTGCCCCACGGACCGGGGGGCAGGGCAACACAGCTGGGGCTGACGCCATCGCGCATGCCAATGAGCGGGTTGCGGGGAGGGCGCGCCATGGCCGCAGATTTTCAGAGGTGGCGGGGTGTCAGACCCGGCGAAACACCAGGTCCCACACACCATGGCCGAGTTGGATGCCGCGATTTTCAAACTTGGTCAGAGGCCGGTAGTCGGGCTTGTTGGCGTAGCCACCTGCGCCGGCTTCGGCGGTGTTGGCCAAGAGGGGTTCGGCGCTGACCACGGCCAACATCTGTTCGGCATAGGGCTGCCAGTCGGTGGCCAGGTGCAGGTAGCCGCCGGGTTTGATGTGCTCAGCCAGGCGTTGCACAAAGGGCGACTGGATCAGGCGGCGCTTGTGGTGGCGGCTTTTGTGCCAAGGGTCCGGAAAGAAGATGTGCACACCGTCCAGGCTGTCCTTGCCCAGCATGTGGTCCATCACCTCGACCGCGTCGTGCTGCACGATGCGGATGTTGCCAATGCTTTCTTCGCCGCAGCGCTTGAGCAGGGCACCCACACCAGGTTCGTGCACTTCGCAGCACAGGAAATTGTCGTCAGGGCGCACTTGGGCGATCTTGGCGGTGGCGTCACCCATGCCAAAACCGATTTCCAAAATCAGGGGGGCGCTGCGGCCAAACGCGGCCTGCACATCCAGACGCTCGGCCTTGTAGGGCACCAAGAACTGCGGCCCAAACTGGTCAAAGGCCCGCACTTGGCCTGAGCCCATGCGGCCAGCGCGCAGCACATAAGTTTTGATGGTGCGCATGAAAGGGGCGTCAGCCTGTGCTTCAGGGGTGGGTTCGGGTGTGGTCATGGAAGGGGCAGAGGTGTTTCGCAAAACCTTGGATTATCGTGGTTCAGCTGCCTGACTCAGGCCGCGGCGAACGGGTTCTCGAGCTTGACCCCGGCCAGCACCTCACCCGTGCCCATGTCTTCGGTCAGCAGTACAGCGCATCCCGCAATGTGGGCGCTGGCCAAGATCAGGGCGTCCCAATAGCTCAGGTTGTGTTGTTGGTGCAGGTCGAGTGCCATGTCGATGGTGTCCGGTGTCACTGCCGCCAGATCGAGTTGGCGGTAACACTGCAGCTGTTCTCGAATGTGGGTGTGTGGCAGACCCAGCTTGCGCAGCCCCACCTGGATGTACTCATTGAGCACTTGCGTGGACAGCACGCCCAGCCGCTCAAAGCGCAGGTATCGGAGCAGGTCAATGGCGATGCGTTGTTTGCGGGGCTCGTCGGTACTGTCGGCATAGACCAGCACGTTCGTGTCGATGAAGCAGCGGGTTTTGGGCAGGGTCAGCCCCTGCGACCAGGGCGGCGAGGGTTCAGCCGCGATCATGCACCGCGTCCCGGTTGAATTTCCAGCCCTGCAAGCGACCGCCGCCGCTCAGGCAGCGTTGCTCCCAAGCCTGCCATTCGGCGGTTTGGCGCTCCTCGCCGGCCAGTTGCACCAGATAGTCGCGCACAGCTTGGTTCAGGCTTTTGCCCATTTTGCGTGCCGCTTCGCGGGCCGCTTCTGCCACGCGCTCGTCCACAGACAGGGTGATGTTCATGGTTGGACCTCCTTAGATCGCACATATTATGTGTGAATCTCTCAAGGGGTGCAAACCTGCAGCTGATCTGGACGACACTTGGTGCACGTCCCAAAAACGCAGAAAAGTTGATCAGGGCCAGCGCTTGGCCCAGTCTTGCTGCCACTGTTGCAGCGCTTGATGGATGCTGCCATGGGGTGCTGCTGACAAGCCCAGCGCTTGCGCAGCCGCTGTCAGCGAGGACAGCGGATTGCTGAGGTCCAGCGCTTGAGCGCCGTTTTGTTTGCTGAGCTTTTCGCCATTCGCGCCCAGCACCAAGGGGGTGTGCAGGTACTGCACCGAGGGCAGGCCCAACGCGTGTTGCAGCACGATTTGCCGTGCGGTGTTGTCGGCCAGGTCCTCGCCGCGCACCACATGGCTGATGCCTTGCGCCGCATCATCCACCACCACCGCCAGTTGGTAGGCCCACAGACCGTCCGCCCTTCGCAGCACAAAGTCACCCACGGCTTCGCTCACGTTTTGGATCACCTTTGGGGAATGCGCGCCCAGTCGGCGGTCTGTCCACGCGGTGAGGGCGGGCAGCTTCAGGGCTTGTTGCACCGCCTGCACATTCAGCCGCCATGCCCGGGCCGTCTTGCCGTTCAGGCCGCTGCGGCATGTGCCGGGATAGACGGCGGCTTGGTGTCGGGCCACGGCCTGGTGTTGGGCCGCTTCGATCTCTTTGCGCGAGCAGCCGCAGGGGTAGGCCCAGCCTTGGCCGATCAGTGCATCCAGCGCCCCTTGGTAGGCATCACCGCGCTGGTGTTGCCAGAGGGGGGCTTCGTCGGGTATCAGGCCGCACAGGGCCAGTTGTTCCAGGATGCGCAGATCGGCACCTGGCACGCAACGCGGCGTGTCAACATCTTCGATGCGCACCAGCCAGCGGCCTTGGTGGGCGCGTGCATCAAGCCAGCTGGCCAATGCGGCCACCAACGATCCTGGATGCAAAAGGCCGGTTGGCGAAGGCGCAAACCGGCCTGTGTACCTCACACCCATGGGGGATCAGCGTTTTTTGAGGACCGACAGCGCCAGTTCTAATCCCGAGACAAAAGCGTCTTCGACCCGGTGGCCCAAGCACCAGTCTCCGCAAATGCCAATGCCCTGGTCCTTGAACCACAAGTGGCTCTGGCCCAGCGGCTGTGCGGTTTTGGCGTACAACCAGCGGTGCACCTCGGCGTGGGCTGGGGTGGCGCGGATGCCTGTGATTTCGGCAAAGGCCTTGAGCAGCTTGCCGCTGATGCGGTCGGGCGAGTCGTTGATGTGCTCGGCCGACCAAGGGGCGCTGGCTTGCACCGTCCAGCGTTCAATGCGCTCACGGCCGGGTTTGGACGATTCGCGGGCCATCCAGGCGATGCGGTGGTGGGTGCTGCGGGCGGCATTCCATTGGGGGCCAATGGTGATGAGCCCGGGCTGTACGGCTTGGGGGTAAGCCAGCATCAGCGTCCAGCAAGGGTCCACGCGTACGTCTTTCAAGGGCTTGGCCAAGTCGGTCAGTTGCGAAGCCTGCAGCAGATCGGTCGCTTGCGCAGGAGGGATTGCCAGAATCACCTTGTCAAAACCACCGTACACGTGTTGGGCGCCGTCTTCGGCATCGGTGTGCAGTTGCCAGCCATTTTTCTTGAGAGGGTCCACGCTGATTTTGGTGACCCGGGTTTGCAGTTGCACATTGTTGTCTTCGACCAGCGGCGCAGCCCAAGCTTTGACCAAGCCATTCATGCCGGGCGTGGCCACCCAGTGGCGTTCGCCGCCGGGCAGACCGGCTTCGATCACGCGGCCATTGGGGTCCAGCACGCGCACGGCGTTGGCACTCCAGGGTTTGCACACGCCGGGCACGGTGCCCAGGGCCAATTCAAAGCGGGGGTCGCGCACCGTGAAGTATTGGGCGCCATGGTCAAAACTGCCGAAGGCGCTGGCACGGGTCGACATGCGACCGCCGAGCCCTCGGCTTTTCTCAAACAAGGTGACGTTGTGTCCGGCTTGGCGCAATGTCCGTGCGCAAACCACGCCGGCCATGCCGACACCGATGATGGCGATGTGTTGTGTGTTCATGGTTCACACTCTACACGCGATGGACGGGTTGGAGCAATGCATCGCGTGTGGTCGATCGCTCCAATTGCGACAGCCACCAACGCAAGGCTTGCCCAGCGGGCGCTTGCTTGCTGTCGCGCCATGCATATTGGCAGGTGCTGCTGCGCGGTTTTTGCACGGCTTTGCTCACCAACATGCCGCTGTCGATGTAGGGCCTGGCCAGGCTTTCGGGCAAAAAACCTCCGCCCAGACCGCGCAATTGCGCTTCAAGTTTGCTGGGCATGTCGGGCACGGTGAACACGTCTTGTCCGCCCAATAAGCCGACGGTGATACCGCTGCCACGGCTGACCGAGTCGGCCACGGCCACGGCCCGGTGCTGCAACAAGACCTCGTGGCTCAAAGGCTCAGCCGCCATGGCCAGTGGGTGGTGGCTGGCCACCGCAAACACAAAAGGAATCAGCCCCAATTCGGCATGGTGGACGTCGGCGGGCAGGCCCTGCGCGGTCACCACGCCCAAGGCCAGATCCGCTTGCCCGGATGTGAGCGCGGCCAGCGTCCCCGACAAAGTTTCGTAACGCAGTCGCAATCGCGTGGGCGCGCCCAAAGCCAAAAAGCTGGCGCACAAGTCCATCACCACGTTGCGCGAGACCACGCTGTCCACCGCCACGGTGAGCACCGCTTCCCAACCTGTGGCGACACGCCGCACCCGGTTGGCCACGGCGTCCATGTCGTCCAAAAGGCGTGCGGCTTCGCGCAAGAGTTCCTGGCCAGCAGCCGTGGGTTTGGCTTGGCGCGAGCTGCGGTCGAACAGCAACACGTCCAGCGCGTCTTCGAGTTGGCGCACCCGGTAGGTGAGGGCGCTGGGCACCAAGTCGAGTGCCCGAGCAGCCGCCGCAAAGCTGCCTTTTTGGGCAATGGTTTGCAGCATGGTCAAGGCTTCGGGGGTGAGCCAGTCGCGTGGGGTTTGCATGGTGGGTGCTTCAATGTTCAATTAAATTGAATGATGCCAGCAAACAAGCGCAACGGACAAGCGGCCTTGCATCGGTACAGTTGAGCCTTCGCTTGAGGCACGGGCCCCGAGCACACAAACAGGAACCCGCCATGTTGACCCTCCGCAAATCCGCAGAACGGGGCTATGCCGACCACGGCTGGCTCAAGTCCTTCCACAGCTTTTCGTTTGCCAATTACTTCGACCCGGCCCACATGGGCTTTGGCAATCTGCGGGTGATCAACGAAGACCGCATCGCACCGGGTACCGGTTTTGGCACGCATGGCCACCGCGACATGGAGATCATCAGCTACGTGCTGTCGGGCAATCTGGCCCACCAAGACAGCATGGGCAACGTCAAAGGCATTCCGCCCGGTGACGTGCAGCGCATGAGCGCCGGCTCGGGTGTGCGCCACAGCGAGTTCAACCACGCCAAAGGCGAGCAAACCCACTTTTTGCAAATTTGGATCGAGCCCAATGTGATCGGCATCGACCCCGGTTACGAACAAAAAACCGTGCCCGAAGCGGCCAAACGCGGCCAACTGGCTTTGGTGGCGGCCCCCGAGGCCTCAGAGCATTCGGTCAAGATCCACGCCGATGCCCGCATGTACGCTGGTCTGTTCACCGGCGCAGAGTCCGCTCAGCTGGCGCTGGACGCCACGCGCAAGGCCTATGTGTTTTTGATCTGGGGCACTTTGCAGGCCAACGGCCATACCTTGCAGGCCGGTGACGCGGTCATGCTCGAGGGCGAGAACTCGCTGACGCTGAGTGCTGGCCAGGACGCCGAAGTGCTGGTGTTTGATCTGGCCGCCTGATTTTTTTCTTCACTTTTTTCAAGGAGCTTTTCATGGCTAAAACTGTTGTTGTCTTCCATTCCGGCTACGGCCACACCCAGCGCGTGGCGCAATTCGTGGCCCAGGGCGCCAACGCCCAACTGGTGACCATCGATGCCGATGGCAACATCACCGATGCGGACTGGACCGCACTGGACGCGGCCGACGCGATCATCTTCGGCTCGCCCACCTACATGGGCATGGCTTCTTGGCAGTTCAAGAAGTTTGCCGACGCCACCTCCAAGCGCTGGTTCACCAGTGCCTGGAAAGACAAGGTCGCTGGCGGCTTCACCATCTCGGCCAGCCCCAGCGGCGACAAGCTGTCCACCATCCAATACTTCATCACCTTGGCCATGCAGCAAGGCATGGTGTGGGTAGGCCAGCCATCCATGAACGACGGCACCATCAACCGCATTGGCTCCAACTCCGGTGTGATGGCCCAAGTCGGCCCGACCAGCCCTGCAGAAGACATCCCACAAGGTGATCTGGACACCGCCAAAGCCTACGGCGAACGCGTGGCCGCTGTGGCCGCCAAGCTGCGCGGCTGATTTTCGGGGGAGCCCAAGTGTGTTTGGCGATGCGGGCAGTCTTGTTGTGGGAGCCCAACTGTGTTGGGCGATTGAGTCGTTTGAGGTCTGCGGGCCATCGCCGAACGGAGTTCAGCTCCTACAAATTCAAAACCCAAGCGCAACCCACAGCCCTTGGTTTTTTGTAGGAGCCCAACTGTGTTGGGCGATTTTCGTGAGGATGGCCAAGCGGGTCTTGGCTCTTGCTAGGATGCAGGCATGAAAATCCTCACGATGCTCCCATGGAGCGATTGGCTTGCCTTCTGTGCTTTCTTCAGTTTGTGGGTGGGTTACGCCTGGTTTGCCAGGGTGCGCGGTCAGCTGGACCGCAGCCTGATCGCCACCACCAATGCTTACCGCGTCAAATGGATGCTGCAGACCACCGCCCGTGATCCGCGCATGCTGGATGGGCTGATCACGCAGAACCTGTCGCACACGCCTTCGTTCTTTTCGTCCACCACGATCATCATCATCGGCGGTCTGTTTGCCCTGCTGGGCACGACCGACAAGGCGGCTGAGTTGGTGCGTGAGATCCCGTTTGCGCAGCCCACCCCCATGCTGGTGTTCGAGTTCAAGGTCTTGGTGCTGGTGGGCATTTTTGTGTATGCCTTTTTCCGGTTTTCTTGGTCCATGCGCCAGTACACCTTTGTGGCGCTGGTGATTGGCGCCATGCCGCCGCCCGAAGATTTTGAGGCCGGTCTGCAAGACCGTCAGCAAGTGGCCGAGCGGGCAGGGCGCCTGGTGGGGGCGGCCGCAGAAACCTTCAACGACGGGTTGCGGGCCTACTATTTTTCATTCGCGGCCATGGCCTGGTTCTTTTCGCCGCTGGCGCTGGTGATGGCCACCGCCTTGGTGGTGCTGATCTTGTACGGACGCGAATTTCGCTCCGATGTGCTGCAAGTCCTGCGGGATTGAGCCAGTTGACCTTAGGGTGAAAACACCTCAATTTTGATGTTTTGAAGGGCCCCCTCCTCCTACAATGGGGGCTATGTTTGCCCACCTGCGCCTCCACTCTGAATTCTCGGTCGTTGACTCCACTTGCCGCATCGACGATGTGGTCAAAATGGCCGCCAAAGACGGGCAACCGGCCCTGGCCATCACCGATCTGAACAACCTGTTTGGCGGGGTCAAGTTCTACAAAGAAGGCCGCGGCAAGGGCGTCAAGCCGATTTTGGGCGCAGAAATCAACCTCGAAGGTCTGGGCGGTGATGCGGGCGCTTTGTCCCGTGTGATCTTGCTGGTGCAAAGTCACCAGGGTTACCTGAACATTTGCGAGCTGTTGGCACGGGCCTGGACACAAAACGTGCTCAAAGGCGTGGCGGTCGTCAAAGTCGACTGGCTGAAAGAGTTGTCCGAAGGCCTGATCCTGTTGTCGGGCGCACAAGCCGGGCCGGTGGGACAAGCCATTGTGCAGGGCGACAACGACAAAGCAGCCGACTTGGCGCTGCAGTTGGGCTCGATCTTCCCGCACCGCTTTTACCTGGAGTTGCAACGCGCAGGTCGGCCCGAAGACGAAACCCAGGTGGCCGGTGCGGTGGCGCTGGCAGCGCGTTTGCATTTGCCCGTGGTGGCCACGCACCCAGTGCAGTTCCATGCGGCTGAAGACTACGAAGCCCACGAAGCCCGAGTCTGCATTTCCGAAGGCGAGATCCTGGCCAATCCGCGCAGGGTCCGCAAGTTCACGCGCGAGCAGTATTTCAAGTCGGCCCAAGAAATGTGCGCCTTGTTTGCCGATGTGCCCAGTGCCATCGCCAACACGCTGGAGATCGCCAAGCGCTGCAACCTGAGCCTGGTGCTGGGCAAGCCGCAGTTGCCCAATTTCCCGATTCCGCCCGTCGATGGCGTGGTCATGTCGGTGGACGATTATTTCCGGTACGTCTCGCACGAGGGCCTCAAGGAGCGCCTGATCCACCTGTACCCCGACGAGGCCAAGCGCGAAGCCGAGCGTGCGCGCTATGTGGAACGGCTGGAGTTTGAGCTGGGCACCATTTTGAAGATGGGTTTTCCGGGCTACTTCCTGATCGTGGGTGACTTCATCCAGTGGGCCAAAACCCACGGTTGCCCGGTGGGCCCAGGCCGGGGTTCGGGTGCGGGTTCGCTGGTGGCCTATGCGCTCAAGATCACCGACCTCGACCCTTTGCAATACAGCTTGCTGTTCGAGCGCTTCTTGAACCCTGAGCGGGTCTCAATGCCCGACTTCGACATCGACTTTTGCCAGGGCAACCGCGACCGCGTGATTGACTATGTCAAAGAAAAGTACGGCCGCGATGCGGTCAGCCAGATCGCCACCTTTGGCACCATGGCCGCGCGTGCGGCCATCCGCGACGTGGGCCGTGTGCTCGACATGAGCTACACCTTTTGCGATGGCATCAGCAAGCTGATCCCCAACAAGCCGGGCATGTCGGTCACGCTGCAATACCCACCGGCCACGCCCAAAGAGGGCGACAAGAACAACTATGCGATTGCCATGGAGCCGATCCTGGCCGAGCGCATCGAGCGCGAAGAGGATGTGAAGACCCTGATCGAGTTGGCGCAAAAGCTCGAAGGCATGACGCGCAACATCGGCATGCACGCCGGGGGTGTGCTGATCGCACCAGGCAAGCTGACCGATTTTTGCCCGCTCTACCAGCAGCCCGGCAGCGAATCGGCCGTGAGCCAATACGACAAGGACGACGTGGAGGCTGCCGGTCTGGTGAAGTTCGACTTCTTGGGCCTGGCCACGCTGACGATTTTGGAGATCGCCCGCGAGTTCATCATGAAGCGGCACAAGGGCCAAGAGAATTTCGCCTTTGAGAACATCCCGATCGACGATGCAGCCACCTACAAACTGTTCTCCGATGGCAAGACCGAAGCCGTGTTCCAGTTTGAAAGCCGTGGCATGCAGGGCATGTTGCGCGACGCACGGCCCACACGGCTGGAAGACCTGATTGCCCTGAACGCCCTGTACCGTCCCGGCCCTATGGACCTGATCCCCAGTTTTGTGGCCCGCAAGCACGGCCGTGAAGTGGTGGAGTACCCGCACCCGGCGGTGGCCGACATGCTCTCTGAGACCTACGGCATCATGGTTTACCAAGAGCAGGTGATGCAGACGGCGCAAATTTTGGGCGGCTATTCGCTTGGTGGCGCCGACTTGCTGCGCCGCGCCATGGGCAAGAAAAAAGCCGAAGAAATGGCCGAGCACCGCGAGAAGTTCCGCGCGGGCGCTTTGGCCACGCACAACATCCCGCAAGACAAAGCCGACGAAGTCTTTGACCTGATGGAAAAGTTTGCGGGCTACGGTTTCAACAAGTCGCACGCGGCTGCGTATTCCCTGTTGGCGTACCACACCGGCTGGCTCAAGGTGCACTACACCGCTGAGTTCTTCTGCGCCAACATGACCGTGGAAATGGACGACACCGACAAGCTCAAAGTGCTTTATGAAGACGCTTTGAAGTTCGGCATCACCTTCGACCCGCCCGATGTGAACCGGGGTCACTACCGTTTTGAGCCGGTCACCGACAAGGTCATTCGCTATGGCCTGGGCGCCATCAAGGGCACGGGCCAGCAGGCGATTGAGGCCATCGTGGCCGCCCGCAACGAAGGCGGCCCCTTCACCAGTTTGTTTGACTTTGCCGTGCGCGTGGACCGTACCCGCATCAACAAGCGCACGGTGGACGCGCTGATCAAGGCCGGGGCTTTTGATTCCTTGCACATGAACCGCGCCGCTTTGTCGGCCAGCATCGACCGGGCGTTTGAGTTCTCGAATGCCACCACGGCCAACGCCAACCAAGGCGGGCTGTTTGACATGCTGGGCGATGATTCGCACGGCTCGAGCACCCAAGAGCCTGATTTGGTCGATGTGCTGCCTTGGGGCATCAAGGAGCGCTTGCTGCTGGAAAAAACCGCCGTGGGCTTTTACCTGTCGGGCCATTTGTTCGACGCGGTCGAGCGCGAGGTGCGCCAGTTCGCACGCCGCAAGATCGACGATCTGATCGACAGCCGAGAGTCCATGGTGCTGGCGGGCATCGTCAGCGATCTGCGCATCATCAACGGCCAGCGCGGCAAAGTGGCCATCTTCAAGCTCGATGACAAATCGGGCGTGATGGAAGCCACCGCCGACGAAGGCTTGATCAACTCGGCCAAAAATTTGCTCAAAGACGATGAGTTGATCATCGTCACGGCCAAGATGCAGGCGGACCGATTTTCAGGCGGCTTTCGCTTGAAGATGGAGCAGATCATGGACCTGGGCGCGGCGCGTTGCCGCTATGGCAAGTTCTTGCGCGTGGCCGTCAATGGCCGTGCGCCCGACATTGCGCGCTTGGTCAGAGAGTTCCCTGCGCAACGCGAGCAAACCGAGCAGGGCGATCTGGTCCGCGGCTTGCCGGTGCGCCTGAAGCTGGAGCGCCGCGACGGCGAAGTCGGCGCCCGTGCCGAACTGGCGCTGGGCGAGCAAGCCCGTTTCTTTCCGTCCGATGCGGCCCTGGCCAGCTGGATGGCGCAGGCCGATCAGGGGCAGGCGGTCATTGTGTACGAGGACAACAACCCCATATTGACCCTGCGGACGGTGTCGCAGTAAAGCTGTTGGACAAGCCCTTCTTCGGGGCCCTGACGCCTTTTTGCGCGTTTGCCCGCCAAGTCCTGCGCAAGCCCTGTGCGTCGATCAGTCCTGCGGCCTGAACCCCAGCACGATGACCGACGGCACGCGGCCATCGGTGTCTTTGGGGAACACTTCAGTCTTGTCGATCGCGCGCAGCACGGCGTCGTCCCAGGCGCGGTTGCCGCTGGACTGCACGATGCGTCGGCTGAGGATGGTGCCATCTGGGCTGACTTTGACTTCGACTTCGGCACGCGGATTGCCCACCACATCACCAGGGTAGGTGATGTTGGGTTTGATGCGGCCCACCAAGCGACCGGCATAACTGGCCGATGGGCCCGCTGATTTGAGGGCGCTGCCCGTGGCGTTTTCGCCGCCCGAAGCCCCGGCCAAGCCTTGCATGCGTTTGAGGTTTTCACTGCGCAACGCGTCCATGCGGGCGGCATCGGCTTTGGCCTCAGCGGCTTTTTTGGCTTCTGCTTTTTCGGCGGCCTTTTTCTTTTCAAGCTCTTTGTCGGCCTTTTCTTTGGCCAGCTTGTCCGTCTCGGCTTTTTCCTTGGCGGCTTTTTCTTCTTTGTCCCGCTCTTTGCGCTTGAGCTCGGCCTTGTCTTTTTCGGCTTTCTCTTTGTCCAGCTTCTCGGCTTCTTTTTTCTTCTCGAGCTGTTTTTTCTTTTCCAGCGCAATTTGCGCATCGCGCTGCTCGATCAGTGGATCGGGGGCCGGGGGCGCGGGCTTGGCTTTGGGTTCTGACTTCGGCTCGGGTTTGGGGGGGGCAGGCTCGGGCTGAGGTGCAGGTGGCGGCTCTTGCAGGCGGGGCGCTGCGGCCTGCGGCGTGGCCGACCACAACTCGGCTTCGGCCTGAACGGTCTGAGGCTGGGTGCGCCACTGGGTGGCCAGCGTCAACGCCAAGAACAACACCGCATGCGCCACGATGGCGATCAGCAAGGAGCCTTGCCGTCCCTCGGGGGCGGGCGGCGCAAACTCCAGATGCGGTGCGGGGCGTGGACTCACAGCCGAATTCCTCATGCTGTGCTCAGGGCGCCAATTGCACCGACAAGCCCACGCGGGCAACACCTGCGCGTTGCAGGCTGTCCATGACCTTGACCACGGTTTCGTATTTCACGGTGCGGTCGGCGCTGATGACCACGGCGGTGTTGTCGCTCGGGCCGATGGCGGTTTTCACGCTGGCCGCCACATTGGCCAGATTGGCCGTGTGGGTCTTGCCCTCGATGACCAACTCCAGCCGTTCGTCTTTTTGGATCACGACTTGGATGACCTTGTCGGGTTGTTTGGCGGCTTTGCCCACGCTGGGCAGGTCCACCATGCTGGGCGTGATCATGGGGGCGGTGACCATGAAGATGATCAGCAGCACCAGCATCACGTCGATGAAGGGCACCATGTTGATTTCAGCGATGGTGCGGCGACCGCGACCCCGGGATGAAACGGCGGGCATGCTGCTTCCTTCAGTGGCCAGAAGCCGAGTTGCTGCCACCGGCCGAGCCCAGGCTGCGCTGCAGGATGTTGGAGAACTCTTCGATGAACGTTTCCATCTTGATGGCGATGCGGTCCACGTCGTGCGAGAAGCGGTTGTAGGCCAACACGGCTGGAATGGCGGCAAACAGGCCAATGGCTGTAGCCACCAGGGCCTCTGCAATCCCGGGGGCCACGGTAGCCAGCGTCACTTGCTGCAAACTGGCCAGTCCGGTGAAGGCGTGCATGATGCCCCACACCGTGCCGAACAAGCCCACATAGGGCGAGATCGAACCGACCGAAGCGAGGAAGGCCAATTGGGCTTCGGCCACATCCATCTCGCGCTGGAAACTGGCGCGCATGGCGCGGCGTGCACCGTCAAGCAAGGTGCCCGCATCGCTGATGCGGCGTTCGCGCAGTTTTTGGTACTCGCGCATGCCGCTGGCAAAAATGCGCTCCATGGGGCCCGACATCTTGGCGTTCTGGGTGGCGGCGTTGAACAACTCGTTCAGACTGGTGCCCGACCAAAACACGCGCTCAAATTCTTCGTTGAGGTTCTTGATGCGTTTGATCGCCGAGAGCTTGCGCACAATGGCCGCCCAGCTGGTGACCGAGATGGCCAGCAAAATGCCGACCACCAGTTGCACCACGAAGCTGGCGTGCAGCAACAAGGAAACGATGGACATGTCTTGGTTCATTTCAGAGCTTCCAGAACGGTGGCCGGAATGCGGCCCGGTTTCAAAGTTTGGCTGTCCACCCAGCCGATGCGAATGGTGCCTTCGGCCAGCAAACGGTCGGTTTGACCGGGGCAGTGCAGGTAAGCGCGTTGGGCAATGGTCAGGCTGACCCGACCGGCTTCTTGCAGCTCGGCGGTCACCCGCAAAGTATCGTCCAAGCGGGCTGGGGAATGGTATTTGACGGCGGTTTCGCTCACCACGAACATGCCGCCCGATGCGTCGCGCAGCACCTGTTGGCCAAAACCCAAGCTGCGCAGCCATTCGGTGCGGGCGCGTTCAAAGAACTTGAGGTAGTTGGCATAGAACACGATGCCACCGGCGTCGGTGTCTTCCCAGTAAATGCGGATGGGGAATTCAAAAGGCGTGTTCATGGGTGCAACCAAGCTTTCAGGCGCGCAATGGCCGTTTGCAATTCGGCCATCGAGTTGGCCGTAGAAAACCGCACGAAGCGCGCAGTCTGGTCGGTGCCAAAGTCGCGGCCAGGTGTGATGGCCACATGGGCATGTTCCAGCGCGGCAAAGGCAAAGTCCCAGCTGTCCTTGAGGCCCAGTTTTTGGCAGGCGGCTGTGCAGTCGGCCCAGGCGTAAAAAGCGCCATCGGGGGCCACGGGCACCGTCAGGCCCAGCGCGTTCAGGGCAGGGATGAAGTAGTCGCGCCGGGCTTTGAACTCGGCACGGCGGCGTTCGTATTCGGCCAAGCTGGCGGGCTCAAAACAGGCCAGCGCCGCTTGTTGGGCCACGGTGCTGGCACAAATGAACAGGTTTTGCGCCAGGCGCTCCAACACCGGCACGAGGGCTTCCGGTACCACCAGCCAACCCAGGCGCCAGCCGGTCATGTTGAAGTATTTGCTGAAGCTGTTGATGCTGACGATGTCTTCGCCCAGCGCCAAAGCGCTGTGGCCGAACTGCTCATCATGGCTCAGGCCCAGGTAAATCTCGTCGATCAGGGTGATGCCACCGCGCGCCCGCACCACCTCGTGGATGCGGCGCAGTTCGGCCGGATCGATGGATGTGCCCGTGGGGTTGGAGGGCGACGCCAGCAAGACGCCGCGTGTTTGTGGCCCCCAGGCGGTAGCGACTTTGTCGGCGCTCAGCTGGAACCGTTCATCGGCCGTGGTGGGGATCAGCTTCGCCACGCCCTCTGCTGCGCTCACAAAGTGGCGGTTGCAGGGGTAGCTCGGGTCAGGCATCAGGATTTCATCGCCACGATCGATCAGGGCCAGGCAGGCCAGTTGCAAAGCGGCCGATGCGCCTGCGGTGATGACGATGCGGCTGGCCGGCACTTGAACGCCAAAGCGCGTGCCATACCAGTCGCTGATGGCCTGGCGCAAAGGCTCCAGGCCCAAAGCGGGGGTGTATTGGGTTTGTCCGGCATCGATGGCCGCTTGCGCCGCAGCCTGCACCAAGGGCGGTGCGGTGAAGTCAGGCTCGCCGATGTTGAGGAACACGACGGGCCGGTCGGTGTGGGCCACTTCACGGGCTTTTTGTGAGGCGGCCTTGGCCACCTCCATCACATAAAACGGCTCAATCCGCTCGGCGCGTTGAGAGATGCGCATGTTCAGCGGATGGCCTTACTTGATGCGACCGGCTTGGCGGTCCGCTTGCACTTCGGCTGCACGCAGCTCGGGTGCCAAGCCGCCCAGCACCGCGTTGACGTATTTGTGGCCATCGGTGCCGCCAAAGTCTTTGGCCAATTCGATGCACTCGTTGAGCACCACGCGCCAAGGCACGTCCAGGCAATGCTGCAGCTCGTAAACGCCGATCCACATCACGGCGTGCTCCACCGGCGAGATCTCGGCAAAGCTGCGGTCCAGTTTGGGGCCGATCAGGGCGTCCAGGGCTTGGGATTGTTCGGTGCAGCCGTAAAGCAGGGCGTCGTAGTGGGCCGAGTCGGCTTTGTGAAAGCCCGACAGGTCGCGTGTGAACACATCGATGTCAGACGCTTCGTTGCGGCCCACGATGTGTTGGTAAAGCGCCTGCAGTGCGAATTCACGCGAGCGACTGCGAGCGGGCTTGGCCGAGGACTTTCGGGTGCCTGCGGCCGCGGGTGTCTGGGGGGCGGTCTGATCGTTCATCAGGCGGTCTCTTCGTCGTCAAGTTCTTCGGCCAGGTCGGCCGAGAGGTCTTCCATCAGGCAAGCCATTTCGACGGCCACGCGGGCGGCGTCGCGGCCTTTGTCGGTTTGACGGGCCACGGCTTGCTCGAGGTTTTCGGTGGTCAAGATCGCGTTGGCAATCGGCAAGTTGTAGTCCAGCGCGATGCGGCTCACGCCTGCGCCCGACTCGTTGGCCACCAATTCAAAGTGGTAAGTCTCGCCACGGATGATGCAGCCCAGGGCAATCAGTGCGTCGTATTCGGCACGCTCGGCCATGGCTTGCAGGGCAATCGGCACTTCCAGGGCGCCGGGCACCATGACGTGGTCGATGTTGGACACGCCCAGGGCTTCGAGTTCCTGAATGCAGGCTGCCGCCAAGGCATTGGTGATGTCTTCGTTGAAGCGCGCTTGGACGATGCCAATGTGCAGGAATTGACCGTCGAGTTCTTGTTCTTGACCTTTATTCGCGTCGAGCATCTTTATTCCTTGGGGATGTAGCCGGTGATTTCGAGGCCGTAGCCGGTCATGCTGGGCATGCGGCGGGGTTGGCCCATGAGTTTCATTTTGTGCACGCCGCATTCACGCAGGATTTGAGCGCCCACGCCGTAGGTGCGCAGGTCCATCTTGCCGCGCTCGGGCGCTTGTGCAGAGCGGGCACGTCCTTCAAATTGGGCCAGCAACTGGTCGGCCGATTCGCCGCAGTTGAGCAGCACCGCCACGCCACAACCTTGGGCGTTGAGGTACTGCAAACTGGTGTCCAGGCTCCAGGAGTGCATGGACCGGTTGATCTCCAGCGCGTCGAGCACCGACAGGGGCTCGTGCACACGCACAGGCACTTCGGTGTCGGCCGACCACTGGCCTTTGACCAGCGCCAGGTGCACAGTTTGGCTGGGTTGGTCGCGAAAAGCGTGGGCTGTGAATTCGCCATGTGCGGTTTGCAACATGCGGCTGCCGATGCGTTCCACCAGCGATTCATTGCGGCTGCGGTATTCGATCAGGTCGGCAATGGTGCCGATCTTCAGGCCGTGCTCGGCGGCGAAGATTTGCAAATCGGGCAAACGGGCCATGGTGCCGTCGTCTTTCATGATCTCGCAGATCACAGAAGAAGGGGAGCAACCGGCCATCGCGGCCAAATCGCAACCGGCTTCGGTGTGGCCTGCCCGCATGAGCACGCCACCGTCCACCGCTTGCAGCGGGAAGATGTGACCAGGCTGCACCAAGTCGGTGGGCTGGCTGCTTTTGGCCACGGCCACTTGCACGGTCTTGGCGCGGTCGGCGGCCGAGATGCCGGTGGTCACGCCTTCAGCGGCTTCAATCGACACCGTGAAAGCGGTGCTGTAAACGGTGCCGTTGCGGGCAGCCATGGGCGGGAGCTTCAAGAACTCGCAGCGCTCGCGGGTGAGGGTCAGGCAAATCAGGCCACGGCCAAAGCGGGCCATGAAGTTGATCGCTTCGGGCGTGACGTGGTCAGAGGCCAGCACCAAATCGCCTTCGTTTTCGCGGTCTTCTTCATCAACCAAGATCACGATGCGACCGGCTTTCATTTCGGCCACGATCTCTTCGACGGGCGAGATCGCCACGGGTTTCAGTTGCTCTGGGGCGTTCATGAAGGGTCTTTCTGGATCAGGCCAGCGCTGAGCATGCGCTCAACGTAACGGGCGACGGTGTCGATTTCGAGGTTGACAGGGCTGCCAGCAGACAAGCTGCCCAGCGCCGTGTTGTCCACGGTGTGGGGGATGAGGTTGATGCTGATCTCGCAGCCATCGGCCAGGTCGGCCACGCGGTTGACCGTGAGGCTCACACCATTGACGGTGATCGAGCCTTTGTAAGCCAGGTATTTGGCCAAGGCATGGGGCGCCAAAATGCGCAACTCCCAGCTTTCGCCGATCTGGGCAAAGTGGCTGATGTGGCCCACGCCATCGACGTGACCGGACACGATGTGGCCACCCAGTCGGTCGTGGGCGCGCAGTGCTTTTTCGAGGTTGATCGGGCCTTCTTGGTCCAAGCCGCTGGTTTTATCCAACGATTCGGCCGAGATGTCGATCGTGAATTGACGGCTCTCGGGGCTGAAGGTGGTGACGGTCATGCAAGCGCCGTTGAGGGCGATGCTGTCGCCCAAGCCCACATCGTCAAGGTACCCGGCGGGGGCCTCGATGGTGAGGCGCTTGCCGTGGAGTAAAGAGCGACCCAGGTCGTGAATGGCGACGATTCGCCCCACGCCGGTGATGATTCCGGTAAACATCTTTCTATTTTCGCAGGGATTGCGGCGGATTCGGGCCGTCAGACAATAAAAACCCCTGAACAGGTGATGTGGGCATTGAATCTGCCAGATTTATCAGGGTAAACAGGGTTTGCGGTGACGGTTGGGCTGCCTAGAATCTGTTGCAGTGCAGCATGGTTGCTGTTCATTTGTGTTTTTTGGAACCACTCGTGCCCAAGTCCACCCCATCCAACGACTCTTCCGATGCAAGGCCAGACGCCTCGGTCGAGGTGCGCACGATCAAAAAATACCCCAACCGGCGTTTGTACGACACACAGGCGTCGGCGTATGTGACGCTGGCGGAGGTGAAAAAGCTGGTCATGAACGGCACGGCCATGGTGGTGCGTGATGCCAAAACCGGCGAAGACCTCACGCGCTCCATCTTGTTGCAAATCATTTTGGAAGAAGAGTCGGCTGGCGTGCCCATGTTCAGCGAGGCGGTGCTGTCGAACATCATCCGTTTTTATGGCCACACCATGCAGGGGTACATGGGGTCGTATTTGGAGAACCATGTGCAGTCCTTCATGGACTGGCAATCCAAGCTGGGTGCCAATCCCCAAGCCTTGAGCCCTGAAGTTTGGGCGCAATTCATGCAGTGGCAAAACCCGCTGATGCAAAACATGTTTTCTGGTTTAGCCAATCCTTCACAAAATGTGATGGCCCAAATGCAGGAACAAATGCAAAAACAGATCCAGAAAAACGCCGAGCAGATGCTGGGGGTCCTGGGTTTGAGGACTTGATCGAGACAACATGGCCTTTTGTCACAACGCAGACGTTTTTGCGGGGACAATGGGGGCATGAGCGAAACGATTTCCACACCCGCCCCCAAAGTGGGCTTTGTCAGCTTGGGATGCCCCAAGGCCTTGACCGACTCCGAGTTGATCCTCACGCAACTGAGCGCTGAGGGTTACCAAACCTCCAAAACTTTTGACGGTGCCGATTTGGTCATCGTCAACACCTGCGGCTTCATTGATGATGCCGTCAAGGAAAGCTTGGACACGATTGCCGAAGCCCTCAATGAAAACGGCAAAGTGATCGTCACGGGCTGCCTGGGCGCCAAGACGGGCGAGGGCGGCGGCAACATGATCCGCGAAATGCACCCCAGCGTGCTGGCCGTGACCGGTCCTCACGCCACACAAGAAGTGATGGACGCGGTGCACACCCATCTGCCCAAGCCCCATGATCCTTTCCTCGATCTGGTGCCCGGTGGTTTTGGCGAGGCAGGCCTCAAGCTCACACCGCGCCACTATGCCTACTTGAAAATCAGCGAGGGCTGCAACCACCGCTGCACTTTCTGCATCATCCCGTCCATGCGAGGTGACTTGGTGTCGCGCCCGATTGGCGATGTGCTCAAGGAGGCCAAAGCCTTGTTTGAAGGCGGCGTCAAAGAGTTGCTGGTCATCAGCCAAGACACTTCAGCGTATGGCGTGGACGTGAAATACCGCACGGGTTTTTGGGATGGCAAGCCGATCAAGACCCGTATGCTGGAGTTGGTGCGCGCCTTGGGTGAGATGGCCCGCGAACACGATGCTTGGGTTCGTTTGCACTATGTGTACCCTTACCCCAGCGTGGACGACATCATCCCCTTGATGGCCGAAGGCTTGGTGCTGCCTTATCTGGATGTGCCTTTCCAGCACAGCCACCCCGATGTGCTCAAGCGCATGAAGCGCCCAGCCAGTGGTGAGAAAAACCTCGAGCGTATCCAGCGCTGGCGCGAACTGTGTCCTGAACTCGTCATCCGCAGCACCTTCATCGCGGGCTTCCCCGGTGAGACCGAAGAAGAATTCCAGCATTTGCTCGACTTCCTGCGCGAAGCGCAAATTGACCGTGCGGGTTGTTTTGCCTACAGCCCGGTGGACGGCGCAACCGCCAACGACTTGCCCGGCATGTTGCCCGATGCGGTGCGCGAAGAGCGCCGTGCCCGTTTCATGGCGGTGGCCGAAGAAGTGTCGATCGACCGGCTGCACCAACGCGTGGGCTCGAGCATGCAGGTCTTGGTGGATTCGGCGCCAGCCATGGGTCGCCGTGGTGGTGTCGCCCGCAGTTATGGCGATGCGCCCGAGATCGACGGCGTGGTCCGTTTGCTGCCGCCCGAAAAAATCAGCAAAACATTCAAAGTCGGAGAACTCATCCGTGCCCGCATCGTGGGTGTGGAAGGTCACGACTTGGTGGGGGTTCCGGTTTGATGTTCGGCCCGATGCTGTTCAGCCGCCTGGCTGACGGCTGGGGCTGTTTTTCGTCGCTTTGTGAATTGGGCAACAAAAAAGCCGTTGATCAAAAATCAACGGCTTTGAATGCATCTTATTCGATAAGATTGGTGCCCAGAAGAGGACTCGAACCTCCACGCCTCTCAGCGCTAGTACCTGAAACTAGTGCGTCTACCAATTCCGCCATCTGGGCGCCTCAGGAATAAAAGGATTGTATATCAAAAAAGTAGCTCCAACCAGCGGATTGCTGGAAGAATTTGAAGGCAGTGTCCAAGGGCATCGTGATGGCCATGGATTTCTGATCCGTGACAACGGTGAGTCGGACATTTATCTGTCACCCAATGAGATGCGTGCGGTTTTGCACCGTGATCGCGTGAAGGTTCGCATCGTGCGCCAGGACCGCAAGGGCCGGCCAGAAGGGCGCATTGTCGAGATCGTTGAACGCCCCGAGCAACCCATCATTGGCCGCTTGCTGCAAGAGGGTGGGCTGTGGCTAGTTGCCCCCGAGGACAAACGCTACGGTCAGGACGTCATGATCCCCAAAGGGGCCACAGGCACGGCCAAAGTAGGACAGGTGGTGGTGGTCGAATTGACCGAACCGCCCGCTTTGTTTGGCCAACCCGTGGGCCGCGTGAAGGAAGTGCTGGGTGAGATCGACGATCCGGGCATGGAGATCGAGATTGCGGTGCGCAAATACAGTGTGCCCCACGAGTTTTCTGCAGGCTGTCTGGACCAGGCCAAGGGCTTGCCGGACAAAGTCCGCGCGCAGGATCGCAAAGACCGCGTGGATTTGCGCGACGTGCCTTTGGTCACCATCGATGGTGAGGATGCGCGTGACTTTGACGATGCGGTGTATTGCGAACCGGCCAAAGTCGGTCGCGGTAAAGGCTGGCGTTTGCTGGTGGCGATTGCCGATGTGAGCCACTATGTGCAAACGGGCAGTGACATCGATATCGATGCCTACGACCGCGCCACCAGTGTGTATTTTCCGCGGCGTGTGATCCCGATGCTGCCCGAAAAACTGTCCAACGGCCTGTGCTCGCTCAACCCCGATGTGGATCGTCTTTGCATGGTCTGCGACATGCTGGTCAATGCCAAGGGCGATGTGCATGCTTACCAGTTTTATCCTGCGGTGATGCACAGCCATGCGCGCTTCACCTACACCGAGGTGGCAGCGATTTTGGCCAACACACGCGGACCAGAGGCCTTGAAGCGCAAAGCCCGTGTGAACGACCTGATGAACCTGCAAGACGTGTACCGCGCCTTGTTGGCGTCACGTGCCGTGCGTGGGGCGGTGGACTTTGAAACCACCGAAACCCAGATCGTGTGCGATGAAAGCGGCCGCATCGAGAAAATCGTGCCGCGCGTGCGCAACGAAGCGCACCGCCTGATCGAAGAGGCCATGCTGGCGGCCAACGTTTGCAGCGCCGACTTCATTCAACAAGGCCAACACCCGGGTTTGTTCCGTGTGCACGAAGGCCCGACGGCCGAGAAAAAAGACATCCTGCGCAATTACCTCAAGGCGTTGGGTTTGGGCATGAGCATCAGCGACGATCCGCACACTTCTGAGTTTCAGAAGATCGCGCAAGCGACCAAGGACCGCCCAGATGCGCAGCAGATCCACACCATGCTTTTGCGCTCGATGCAGCAGGCCATTTACACGCCGGTCAACAGTGGTCACTTTGGTTTGGCCTACGAGGCTTACACCCATTTCACCAGCCCGATCCGACGCTACCCGGATTTGCTGGTGCACCGGGTCATCAAGTCGATCTTGCTGGGCCGCAAGTACAAATTGCCCAATTTGCCGGTGCCCGGCGAAGCCCATGCCAAGCTGACCAAACGCTTGGAAAAGAACAAGGCGGCCAAAGGTGCATCGGATGCGAATGCGCCTCGCTTGCGCATGTCCGCTGCGGATCAGCAAGCCTGGGAGGCCGCGGGCCTGCATTGCAGCGCCAACGAACGCCGTGCTGACGAAGCCAGCCGTGATGTGGAAGCCTGGCTCAAGTGCAAATACATGCGTGAGCATCTGGGTGAAGAGTACGGCGGTGTCGTGTCGGCGGCCACCAGCTTCGGTATCTTTGTGACTTTGGACGCTTTGTACGTCGAAGGTCTGGTGCACATCACCGAGTTGGGCGGGGAGTATTTCCGCTTTGACGAGTTGCGCCAAGAATTGCGTGGTGAACGCACCGGTATCCGCTATGCCATTGGCACGCGTGTGCAAGTGCAGGTCAGTCGTGTGGATCTGGACGGTCGCAAGATCGATTTCCGCTTGGTCCATCCTGGTGACGATTTGCTGCCCCGCGCCATGCGTGACAAAGGCGTGTCTGCTGCCGATGTGCCACATGCCAAGAAACGGCAAGGTGCGGTCAAAGGCGACCGCGCCGCAGACCGCCGCATGGCCGACGCCGAACGCAACCGTTCACCGATCCAGGCGCTCAAGGCCTCGGTGAAAAAAGCCTCGACCAAGAAAGTTGCCGGCAAGCCCAAAGGGCCACGCTCGAGCCGTTCTCGCCGTTGATCGGTGTCAGTCCTGTGCAGGCCATGCGATGCGTCGCATGGCCTTTTTCATGGCCGCATCACTGGATTTGCAGCGCCAAACGCTGGGCAGTGAAGCCCTTGTCCGCAGGCCATTGGTCAGCGATCAAACCATGTTGATGGACGGCTGCGCATGCGGCATTCCAGGCGCTCATGCCTTGGGCCATGCGAGCGCCCACCAAGCCTGCCAACACATCGCCGGTGCCACCCGTGGCCAAGCGACCATTGCCGGTGGTGTTGATGACCGGCAGGCGGTTTGGGGCAGCCACAATGGAGCCAGAGCCTTTGAGCACCACCACACATGAAAACTGTTCTGAGATGCGTTGCGCACAGGCCAGCCTATCGGCTTGCACCTGTGCTGTGCTGATGCCCAGGAGGCGCGCCGCTTCAAGTGGATGCGGCGTGAGCACGGTGGGTTTGTCAGGGCCTCGCAAACGAAGGAGTGTCTTCAATCCCTCGTCAGCGGCCAGTGCATTGAGGCCGTCGGCGTCCAAAGTCAGATGGGCGCTGCGTTGCAAGATGTCCGGCAAACGCTCGGCGATGGCCTGGCCGCCACCACAGCCCGCCACCACACTGAGGCGTTCCAGATCCAACGCGGCTGCGTCTGGCTGCATCACATCCGGTGGCAGCGTGTTGGCGGACCCGCCCAACCAGCTGACCATGACTCGGCCCGTACCCGCATGCAAGGCCGCAGTGGCTGCCAGCACGGCGGCACCGCCCATGCCTGACGCACCACCCACGATCACGACGTCGCCATGGCTGCCTTTGTGGCTGGCATGGGTTTTGACGGGCCGCTTGGCTGTCACGTTGAGCATCGCCTGGGGCGCAGGTCTTTGAAAGGTTCTGTGGGCGGGCAATGCGCCTTCCAGGCGGTACAGCCAAATTTGCCCGCACACGTCCCGGCCATGGTTCATGAAGAGGCCGGGTTTGCCCGCCAAAAATGTCAAGGTGTGGCTTGCATGCACAGCCTGGGTCTCGGGCTGAATTTGTCCTGAATCAGCGTCCAATCCGGTGGAAATGTCGATGGCCAGCACCCGGGCTGGCGAGGTGTTCATCGCGTTCACCCACTTTTGCAATTCAGACTTCAGAGGTTTCGTGCCACCGATGCCCAGCAAGGCGTCGATGCACAAGTCCTGCTCGGTCATGCTGGCCAGCCAGGGCGTGGGCATTTGGGTTTGCACCGATACGCCCGCTTGCAGTGCGCGGGCCAAGGCGGCCTTGGCATCGGCTGGGTGTTTCTCCGGGTCAAGCCAAAGGCTGACGATGACTTCTTTGCCGGCCTGATGCAAGTGCATGGCGGCCTCCAAACCGTCCCCGCCATTGTTGCCAGGACCAGCGGCAACCCAAATGCGCTGTGCGTGGGGTGCCACGGCCAGTGCCAGTTGGGCGGTGGCTTGGCCAGCTTGGACCATCAATGGGCTTGTGCTTCTGGCTTGCAGCTCCCGCTCCAGGGCGCGTAAGGCGTCGCGTTGGTAGACCGGCCAGAGGCTTGAAGGGCTGAGCTTTTCCATCTGGATCAGCCCAGCAGGGGTTCCAGCACCAGCGCCAATTGCAAGAGGGTGTCGTCGTGCATGGGACCATGCCAGGCCATCAAGCCGACCGGCAAGTCTCCAGCGTGGTGGCAGGGCAGGCTGATGCCGCATCCGTCCAGGGTGTTGACCACACTGGTGTTGCGCAGCAGCAGGCCATTGACTCTGAAAAATTCTGCATCCCGCTCGCTGCCCGGTGCCACATCGCTGAATTTGGGTGCGGTGATGGGGGTGGTGGGGGACAAAACCGCGTCGTAGTTTTGCAGAACCAGTGTCATGCGCTCGATCCAATGGGCGCGGGCCTGCAACAAATCGATGTATTCGCAGGCCATCATGCCTTCGCCGCGCAGGAGGCGTTGCGCCACACGCGGGTCGTAGCGGGCACCGTCCTGCGCCAACAGTTGCCGGTGCCATGCATAGCCTTCGGCGGGGCTAAATCCCCCAGTGCTCATCATGGGCGTCAATTCGAGCAGTTCAGGCAGGTCCATCTCAGCGATTTGCGCGCCGGCACTGCGCAAGATGGCCAAGCTGCGTTCAAAGGCACGACTCACTTGGGCATCCATGTGGTCTTGCATCAAGGTGTTCACCACAGCCAGGCGGTAGCCAGCCAAGGGGCGGTGGGCGGTGGGCACCTTGCGGTTGGACAAAATTTCGTGCGCCAACACCGTGTCGCGCACCGTGCGGGTCAGGGCGCAGACGGTGTCGAGTGTGGTGGACAGGGGCAAGGCACCCGTGGTGGGCACCAGCCGTGCGGTGTTTTTGAAACCCACAAGGCCATTGAGTGCAGCCGGGATGCGGATGGACCCCCCCGTGTCCGAGCCCAAGCCAATGAACGCCGCACCGGTGGCTACGGAAACGGCAGCGCCCGAACTGGAGCCGCCGGGCACATGGGCCTCGTGCGGCTGGCCGACGGCCTGGTCGGTGCGAGCATCCCAAGCGGCCGGGGTGCCGTGGTGGGGGTTCACACCCACGCCAGACAGAGCAAACTCCACCATGTTGGTGCGCCCAATCAGTCCGGCGCCTGCCGCTTTTAGTCGTTGAATGGCTGTCGCGTCTTCTGTGGCGGGGGGGCGGTTTTGCAAGACGATCGAGCCTGCAGCGGTGACCTGCCCCTGCACATCAAAAAGATCTTTGACCGAAACGGACAAACCAGCCAGTGGGCTTTGTGACAGGGCCACTGGCCCAGCAGTGCCGAGCAAAGTTTCAGGCGTCAACTGAAGAAATACATCTTTGCAGGCGGTGCTTTGGGCTTGGTCCAGACAGGCTTCGGCCACGGCTTGGGGGTGTATTTCGCCATTCAAAATGGCTTGCCGAGTGGCAATCAGGTCGGCTTTCATGTGCATAGGCTCCATTCAGGCTGAGTCAGGATGCTATAATCCTAAGGCTTTGTTGCCCTGAGCTGTTGTCATTCTCGCTACTTGCTTGAATGAACGCTAAACCAACAAGCACATCCGCAAACCAGCCCCTCAAGGTGTTGCGCCGAAGCAGATTCGGTGTGATCAGTGGGTTGGATTTTAGACACAACCTTTGGAGTACTTTATGTCCGTTACCATGCGCGAAATGCTGGAAGCCGGTGTCCACTTCGGTCACCAAACCCGCTTCTGGAACCCCAAGATGGCCCCCTTCATCTTCGGCCACCGCAACAAGATCCACATCATCAACCTGGAAAAATCGCTACCGATGTTCCAGGACGCGATCAAATTCGCGAAACAACTGTCTGCCAACCGCGGCACCATTTTGATGGTGGGCACCAAGCGCCAAGCCCGTGAGCTGGTGGCTGCAGAAGCCCAGCGCGCAGGCGTGCCTTTCGTTGACCAGCGTTGGTTGGGCGGCATGCTGACCAACTTCAAAACCGTCAAGACCTCGATCAAGCGTCTGAAGGACATGAAGGCTCAGCAAGAAGTTGGCCTCGACAGCCTGAGCAAAAAAGAACAACTGATGTTCAAGCGCGAGATTGAAAAACTCGAAAAAGACATCGGCGGTATCCAAGATATGGCCACTTTGCCTGACGCGATCTTCGTGATCGACGTGGGTTACCACAAGATTGCCATCGCCGAAGCCAAGAAATTGGGCATCCCATTGATCGGTGTGGTGGACTCCAACCACTCGCCCGAAGGCATCGACTACATCATCCCCGGTAACGATGACTCGGCCAAGGCCGTGGCTTTGTATGCCCGTGGCATCGCTGACGCCATCATCGAAGGCCGTGCCAACGCCGTCAACGACGTGGTCAAAGCCGTGACCGAAGGCGCTGACGAGTTCGTCGAAGTGGAAGACGCTTCGGCCTGATTCCCCAAGACTCGATGAAAGGGGCTTTGTGGCCCCTTTTTTTTAACCTGACTTTTAGATTGAATACGGAGAAATCAAATGGCTGCAATTACCGCAAGCATGGTCGCTGAACTGCGCGCAAAAACCGACGCTCCCATGATGGAGTGCAAAAAAGCCCTGACCGAGGCCGATGGCG
>NKIO01000011.1:0-12317 GCA_002255935.1 Comamonadaceae bacterium PBBC2 | reverse complement strand
CGCTGAACTGCGCGCAAAAACCGACGCTCCCATGATGGAGTGCAAAAAAGCCCTGACCGAGGCCGATGGCGACATGGCCAAAGCTGAAGAGTTGCTTCGCGTCAAGCTCGGCACCAAAGCCGGCAAGGCCGCATCGCGTGTGACCGCCGAAGGCGTGGTCACCAGCTTCGTCGAAGGCAACACTGGCGCCATGATCGAAGTGAACTGCGAGACCGACTTTGTGACCAAAAACGACAGCTTCTTGGCTTTGGCCAATGCTGCGGCGCAATTGGTGGCCAAGCACAACCCCGCCGACGTGGCTGCTTTGGGCGAGTTGCCTTACAGCCAAGACGGCTTTGGCCCCACTTTGGAAGAAGTACGCAAAGGCCTGATCGGCAAGATTGGCGAGAACATGAGCTTCCGCCGCTTCAAGCGTGCGGCCGGTGGCGCCCAATTGGCCACTTACCTGCACGGCACACGCATTGGCGTCTTGGTTGAGTTCGAAGGCCAAGAGCAAGCGGCCAAAGACGTGGCCATGCACGTGGCCGCCATGAAGCCCGTGGCTTTGACCAGCGCCGATGTGCCTGCTGATTTGATCGAAAAAGAGCGTTCTGTGGCCACTGCCAAGGCTGCTGAGTCTGGCAAGCCTGCCGACATTGCCGCCAAAATGATCGACGGCTCGGTGCAGAAGTACCTCAAAGAAGTCTCCTTGTTCAACCAGCCTTTCGTGAAAAACGACAAGCAAACCGTTGAGCAAATGCTCAAAGCCAACAGCACCACCGTCAAGGCCTTCACCTTGTTCGTGGTCGGCGAAGGCATTGAAAAGAAAGTGGACGACTTCGCCGCTGAAGTGGCTGCTCAAGTGGCTGCAGCACAAGCAGCTGCCTGATTTGAATCCATCGCGTCATCCCATCGTTCGTACCCATATTGAAGGAGTCCATCATGTCCGAAGCCAAGCCAGCCTATAAGCGCATCTTGCTCAAGCTGTCCGGCGAGGCCCTGATGGGGGACGACGCTTTTGGTATCAACCGCGCCACCATTGTTCGCATGTCTGAAGAGATCGCCGAAGTCACACGACTGGGCGTTCAGGTGGCGGTGGTCATTGGTGGCGGCAATATTTTCCGCGGCGTGGCTGGCGGCTCGGTCGGTATGGACCGTGCCACGGCCGACTACATGGGCATGTTGGCCACCGTGATGAACTCATTGGCTTTGGCCGACGCCATGGACAAAGCTGGTTTGACCGCTCGCGTCATGTCGGCCATTGGCATTGACCAAGTGGTGGAGCCCTATGTGCGCCCCAAGGCTTTGCAGTACCTCGAAGAGGGCAAAGTGGTGGTGTTTGCAGCCGGCACAGGTAACCCGTTTTTCACCACCGACACGGCTGCAGCATTGCGTGGCGCAGAAATTGGTGCTGAGATGGTGCTCAAGGCCACCAAGGTCGATGGCGTGTACACCGCCGACCCCAAGAAAGACCCATCGGCCACACGTTACAGCGAAATCAGCTTCGATGAGGCCATTTCCCGCAACTTGGGCATCATGGACGCGACCGCTTTTGCCTTGTGCCGTGACCAGAAGCTGCCGATCAAGGTGTTTTCGATCATCAAGAATGGCGCCTTGAAGCGCGTGGTGATGGGCGAAGACGAAGGCACCTTGGTTTATGCTTGAACGCGTTCTGACGAGGAGAACCCCATGACCATAGCAGACATCAAAAAAACAACCGAGACCAAGATGGAGCAATCCATTGCGGCATTCAAAAACAACCTGACCAAAATCCGGACAGGCCGCGCCAACCCCGCATTGCTCGACACCATCCATGTCGACTATTACGGATCCATGGTGCCTTTGTCGCAGGTGGCCAACGTGTCCTTGATGGATGCCCGCACCATCAGCGTGCAGCCTTGGGAAAAAGGCATGGGCGCCAAGATCGAAAAAGCCATTCGCGAAAGCGAGTTGGGCTTGAATCCTTCATCCATGGGTGAACTCATTCGCGTGCCCATGCCGCCGATGAGCGAAGAGCGCCGCAAAGAGATGACCAAACTGGCGCGCACCGAAGGCGAGAACGGCAAGATTGCCATCCGCAACTTGCGCCGCGATGCCAATGAGTCGGTCAAAAAATTGGTGAAAGACAAACTCGCTTCTGAAGACGATCAAAAGCGTGCGGAAGCCGATGTGCAAAAATTGACCGACAAGCGCATGACCGAGATTGACCAACTGGTGGCTGCCAAAGAACAAGAGATCATGGCGGTCTGAGTTTGCGTACGACGCCGTGGCACACCACGGCCTGAATGGCCGCCCTTTGGCGGCCTTTTTTTCTGGAGAAAGCATGCTCAAGCAAAGAGTCATCACTGCACTGGTTCTGTTGGCCCTGTTGCTGCCCGCATTGTTTGCGTCCAACCCCATGCCATTCATGGCCTTGACGGTGCTCATGATGGCAGCAGCCGCCTGGGAGTGGGGTCGCTTGAACCTGGTGGGCTCGCTGTTGTCTTGGGTGGGCGCGCTCTTGATCTTGGCCCTGTGCGGCTTGGCTTGGCGCATGGGTTGGGTGACTTCAACCCCACGGCAATTGTGGTTGGTGGCTGGTGCTGGTTGGGTTTTGCTGGGCTCCTGGATGATCCAGCGAGGCGTGGCAGCCTGGGCTTTGTGGCCTCAGGGGCTGCGCTGGGCGGTCGGCTTGCTGTTGCTGGCCATGGCATGGCTTGCCATGGCTCAAGCCCATCAGCGTGGCGTGAATTTTCTGCTGTCTGTTTTGGTGTTGGTCTGGGCTGCTGACGTCTTTGCTTATTTCTTTGGCCGCGCATTGGGCGGTCGAATGGTGCCTGTCAAATTGGCCGCCAGCATCAGTCCTGGCAAAAGCTGGGAGGGTGTGTTCGGCGGCATGCTGGGGGTGATGCTGGTCGCTTTGGTGTGGGCTGAAGTGGACAAACGCTGGGCTTTGCCGGACTTGAGTTTTTATTCTTTGCTGTTTGCCAAAGGCGCTTGGGTGGCATGGCCAGCCTTGCTGTTCATGTGCGCCATGAGTGTGGTGGGTGATTTGGTAGAGTCTTTGGTCAAGCGCAGCGCGGGCATGAAAGACAGTTCAGGCTTGCTGCCAGGCCACGGCGGTGTGCTCGACCGAGTGGATGCCCTGTTGCCCACTTTGCCTTTGGCCATGATGCTCATGGCTTGGATCTGATGGAGCAGAGATGATCAAGAAACACCACATCACCATTTTGGGCTCCACGGGTTCCATTGGGACCAGCACCTTGGACGTCTTGTCGCGACACCCTGATCGGTTTGCTGTCTATGCCTTGACTGCGTCCAGCCAAGTCGACTTGATGTTGGCGCAATGCGCGCAGTTCAAGCCCCAAGTGGCTGTGATGGCCCAAGAGGGGGCAGGGCGATTGTTGGCGGACAAAATCAAAGCCGAAGGCCTGCCGGTTCAAGTGCGCTGGGGTGCTGAGGCCTTGGATGAAGTTGCCAGTGCTCCGTCGGTGGACGCCGTCATGGCGGCCATCGTGGGTGCTGCGGGCTTGTCACCTTGCTTGGCGGCCGCCAAAGCTGGCAAACGCCTGCTCTTGGCCAACAAGGAGGCCTTGGTGGTGGGGGGCGATGTGTTTTTGTCCGCCGTCCAACAAGGTGGGGCAGTCTTGTTGCCCATCGACAGTGAGCATTCAGCGATCTTTCAGTCCTTGCCGGAAGATCCTGCGACTTGGCAACGTCGTGTTCAAAAAATCATCTTGACGGCCTCCGGTGGGCCATTTCGTGGACGTGATCCTGCCACTTTGAAAGATGTGACGCCAGAGCAAGCCTGCGCCCACCCCAACTGGGTCATGGGGCGCAAGATCTCGGTGGACTCGGCCACCATGATGAACAAGGCGCTGGAAGTCATCGAGGCGCGTTACTTGTTTGGGATGAAGCCCGATCAAATGGAGGTGGTGATTCACCCCCAAAGCGTCATCCATTCCATGGTCCAGTACCAGGACAACTCGGTGGTCGCTCAACTTGGCACGCCGGACATGAGGGTGCCCATTGCTTATGGTTTGAGCTGGCCTGAGCGGATGACATCGGGTGCATCAGCGTTGGATTTCCATGCCTTGGCCGCCATGACTTTTGAAGCCATGGATGACCACGGGCACCCCGAGCGTTTTCCTGGCCTGAACTTGGCCTGGGAAACTTTGAACGGCGCGCACATCAGGTTCGATCAGATCCACGCGGTCAACCGAGCGACCTTGGACCGCATCACCAGCCCTGCACCCCAAAATCTGGATGATTTGATGGATCTGGACCGTCGTGGGCGTGAAGCGGCGAAATCCATTGTGCAATCACTGAGCGTTTGACTGCTTTTTTACTACGTGCGCGACCCGCTCCAAGTGTGTATTTCCAGACGCCTGAGATATGATCACAGGGGCTGTCGCAGCGGCCAAGGCCATCGTCTTTTGGCCCATTCACCTTCACCGGATCATCCATGAATTTTTCAACCATTCGCGCACGCATGAATCCTGCGGCTTTGACCTTGTTGGCATCGGCCATGGCTTGTTTGCCTGCATGGGCGGTGGACCCTTTCACTGTCCGCGACATTCGTGTTGAGGGTCTGCAACGGATCGAGCCGGGAACGGTCTTCGCCTCCTTGCCCTTTCGCGTGGGTGATCAGTACACCGACGACAAGGGTGCATCGGGCATACGCGCTTTGTTTGCTTTAGGGTTGTTCAAAGATGTTCGTCTTGAAACCCAAGGCGACGTTTTGGTCGTGGTGGTGGAAGAGCGTCCATCGGTGGCCGCCGTCGAATTCATCGGCCTCAAAGAATTTGACAAGGATGTGTTGAACAAGGCGCTCAAGGAAGTGGGCTTGGCTGAAGGCCGCCCGTATGACAAAGCTTTGGCGGACAAGGCGGAGCAAGAACTCAAGCGTCAGTACATCAGCCGCAGTCTTTATGCGGCTGAAGTGGTGACCACGGCCACACCGATTGACCGCAACCGTGTCAATTTGAC
This sequence comes from Comamonadaceae bacterium PBBC2, assembly GCA_002255935.1. Classification (GTDB taxonomy): domain Bacteria; phylum Pseudomonadota; class Gammaproteobacteria; order Burkholderiales; family Burkholderiaceae_C; genus Limnohabitans_A. Next base: position 7,370 of record NKIO01000011.1, on the reverse strand, counting down.
TTTCACCATCACCGAAGGTGGTCCCGCGAAAATCGCCAAAATTGAATTGGTCGGCAACAAAACTTTTTCAACCGACACCCTGCGCGATCAGTTCAACCTCGACACCGGCGGCTGGATGAGTTGGTACACCAAGTCCAACCGTTACTCGAGAACCAAGCTCAATGGCGATCTGGAAGCATTGCGTTCCTACTACCTGTCTCGGGGCTTTCTCGAATTTCGGATTGATTCCACCCAAGTGGCCATGTCCCCCGACAAGCAGGAAATGGCCATCACCATCAACGTGACGGAGGGGGAACGTTTTGTTGTTTCGGGGGTCCAACTCGAAGGCAACTACCTCGACAAAGAAGAAGAGTTCAAGTCCTTGGTGAAGATCGCTTCTGGCCAACCGTACAACGCGGAGACGGTGGCGGAAACCACCAAAGCCTTCACGGACTATTTTGGGAAATTTGGTTTTGCATTCGCGCGTGTAGACGCCAAGCCCATCATTGACCGTCAGAACAACCGGGTTCAGTTTGTCCTTCAAGCCGAACCTTCACGTCGGGCTTATGTGCGGCGCATTTTGGTGGCGGGCAACAACCGTACCCGTGACGAAGTCATCCGCCGAGAGTTCCGACAATTGGAGTCGGCTTGGTACGACGGCGACAAAATCAACTTGTCTCGTGATCGCGTCAATCGCTTGGGTTATTTCACGGATGTGAATGTGGACACGCAGGAGATCCCGGGCGCCCCTGATCAGGTGGATCTGTTGTTCAGCGTGACCGAAAAACCGACGGGCAGCATTTCTCTGGGCGCAGGTTTTTCGTCCACAGAAAAGATTGCACTGACTTTCGGTATCCAACAAGAAAACGCTTTTGGATCGGGCAACTACTTGGCGTTGCAGGTCAACACCAGCAAGTACAACCGCAACTATGTGCTGAGCACCACCGATCCATATTTCACCCAAAACGGGATTTCGCGATCGTTTGATGTGTTCCATAGAACGACCAGGCCTTATCTGGGTGATCTGAACTCTTACAGCCTCGTCAACTCGGGCGTAGGTTTGCGCTTTGGCGTTCCCGTCACGGAAACCGACAGGGTTTTTGTGGGGGCCAATGTGGAGCAAACGCAAATTGTGGCGGGCACCAATTTACCGGTTGAATACGCCAACTACGCACTGAAATTTGGCAACAAGAGCACGGCCGTTCCATTGACTTTGGGTTGGGCTCATGATGCACGCGACAGTGCCTTGGTTCCGACCAAAGGTTCTTTGCAAAGCTTCACAGCAGACGTCAGTGTGGCGGGGGATGTGCGTTACGCCCGCACGAACTTCAAGTTCCAGCAATACATACCTTTGAGCAAGAAATACACCTTTGCCTTCAACACCGATTTGGGTTGGGGGCAGGGTTTGAAAGGCCAAGACTATCCGCTGTTCAAGAACTTTTATGTTGGTGGCTTGGGCAGCGTGCGTGGATTTGAGCAATCCACGCTGGGTCCCAAATCATCCACCACGGGCATCTATTTGGGTGGCCCCAAGAAAGTGGTGTTCAACGCGGAATTTGTCACGCCCTTCCCAGGCGCGGGCAATGACAAGACGCTTCGCATGTTCGCTTTCACCGATGTGGGTAAAGCATTCGGACAGGATGAAAACGTTTCCTTTAGCCAACTTCGTGCATCGGCCGGTATCGGTTTGAGCTGGATTTCGCCAATGGGCCCCTTGCGCTTTTCTTATGGTGTCCCTATCCGCCAGCAGACTGGCGATAGAATCCAAAAACTTCAATTCCAAATCGGAACTTCCTTCTAATGAAACCGTTTCGCACTACCCTCGCCCTGGCTATGCTTGCTGCAACTGCCGCATTCAGTTCTTTGGCACAAGCTCAAGAATTCAAGCTGGGGTTTGTCAACACCGAACGCATTTTCCGCGAGGCGGCAACAGCCAAGCAGGCCCAAGCCAAGCTTGAGCAAGAATTTTCCCGCCGCGAAAAAGAACTCGTGGATGCTGGCAACGCCTTGAAACTCGCTTCTGAAAAGTTTGAGCGCGAAGCACCCACTTTGGCAGAGTCTCAGCGCACGACACGCCAAAAGCAGTTGCTGGAGCAAGACCGTGAATTCCAGCGCAAGCGCCGCGAATTCCAAGAAGATTTGAATGCCCGTAAAAACGAAGAGCAACAAATCGTGGTCGAGCGCGCCAACCGTGCAGTCAAACAGGTGGCTGAGTCTGAGAAATACGATGTGGTTTTCCAGGAAGCCGTCTACATCAACCCCAAGCACGACATCACCGAAAAAGTCATCAAGGCGCTCAACGCCACAGCGGGTAAGTAACAGGCTTTGGCCTGTTCAAGAGGTGGCGCGTGAAGCTGGGCTCGATCATTGAGGTGCTGGGTGGTCGATTGCTAGGGGATGGGCAGTTGGACATTGTGGGTCTTGCACCATTGCAGACGGCTCAGTCCAGCCAGATCAGCTTCCTGAGCCATCCCCGCTACCAAAATCAACTGGCGGAAAGTTTGGCAGGATGCGTCATCGTCTCGCCCGCGTTTGAGAATTTGGCCGCTTTGCGACCTGCCGCCATCGTGACGGATGATCCCTATCTGTACTTTGCGCGACTGACCCGTTTGTGGAAACAAACACACCAAAAGCCTCAGCGTTTTCGAATCCACCCCAGCGCGGTGATCGACGAAGACGCCTTCGTTGCCAATGATGCTGTCATTGGCCCCCTGTGTGTCCTCGAGCGGGGCGCCCGTGTGGGCGCAGGAACCGTTTTGAAATCCCGCGTCACTGTGGGTGAAGATTGCCACATTGGTGCCCGTTGCATGGTGCATTCTGGCGTGGTGATCGGAGCCGATGGTTTTGGCTTTGCACTGCACCAAGGGCAGTGGGAAAAAATCGAACAGTTGGGTGCTGTTCGCATCGGTGATGATGTGGAAATTGGTGCCAACACCTGCATCGACCGCGGTGCACTCGATGACACGGTCATTGAAGAGGGTGTGAAACTCGACAACCTGATTCAAATTGGGCACAACGTGCACATCGGTAAGCACACGGCGATGGCCGGTTGTGTCGGGGTGGCAGGCAGTGCCCGCATCGGTGCGCATTGCACCGTGGGCGGTGGTGCGGTGGTCTTAGGACACCTGACCTTGGCCGATCATGTGCACATTTCTGCGGCCTCGGTGGTCACACGTTCCATCTTGCAAGCGGGTCAGTACACCGGCATGTTTCCTTTGGACAGCAATGCCAACTGGGAAAAGAACGCTGCCAGTCTCAAACAACTTTCACGATTGCGCGAGCGCATCAAAGCGCTCGAATCCGAGATTCAAAATAACAAGGAAAACTGACCATGATGGACATCCACCAAATCCTCAAACAACTCCCTCACCGCTATCCCATTTTGTTGGTGGACCGTGTGTTGGAATTGGAAAAGGGCGTGCGCATCAAGGCGCTGAAAAACGTGTCCATCAATGAGCCGTATTTCCTAGGGCATTTCCCGCATCGCCCCGTCATGCCGGGTGTCTTGATGCTCGAAGCCCTGGCTCAAGCTGCGGCCTTGTTGGCTTTTGACACCTTGGGTGAAACGCCTGACGATCAAACGGTGTATTACTTTGCGGGCATCGATGGTGCGCGTTTCAAGCGCCCTGTGGAGCCGGGTGACCAGCTCATCCTTGAGGTGGAACTCGACCGCATGAAGGCCGGTATTTTCAAGTTCAAAGCCCGCGCCAAAGTGGGTGATGACATCGCGACCGAAGCCGAGTTGATGTGCACCATGCGGAAAATTCCTCAGGCCTGAACACCATGAGCAAGATCCATCCCACGGCCATCATCAGCCCAGGCGCGCAGCTCGACAGCTCCGTGACGGTTGGGCCCTACAGCGTGATCGGCCCTCATGTCCGCATCGATGCGGGCACCACGGTGGCCAGTCATTGCGTGATCGAAGGCCACACTACCATTGGTCGCGATAACCGGATCTTCCAGTTCAGCTCTTTGGGGGCTGTGCCGCAAGACAAAAAGTACAACAACGAACCGTGCGAGCTCACCATTGGAGACCGCAACACGATCCGCGAATTTTGCACATTCAACATCGGCTCACCAGGTGACCGCGCGGTGACTTCGGTGGGCAATGACAACTGGATCATGGCTTATGTGCATTTGGCGCATGACTGTGCTGTGGGCAACCACACCATCTTTGCCAACAACACCCAATTGGCCGGCCATGTGGTGGTGGACGACTGGGTGATTTTGGGTGGCTTCACGGTGGTCCACCAGTTTTGCCGCATTGGTGCCCACAGTTTCACGGCGATGAACTCCTTGCTGTTTGGCGATTTGCCACCGTTTGTCATGGCGCAAGGTCAGCCTGCCCAGGCGCGCTCGATGAACTTCGAAGGCCTGCGCCGTCGTGGTTTCTCTGCTGAGCGCATTGCCGCAGTCAAAGCCATGCACAAGGCGCTTTACCGCGATGGCCTGTCACTGGCGGATGCCATGGGCCGCATTGCAAGCTTGACGGAAAAGACCCCTGAGGCCGCCCCTGACGTGAAGATGATGCTCGACTTCTTGTCGACCACATCACCGCAGCGCGGCATTGTGCGTTGAACCTGAATGGCTGACTTGGACGCACAAGCACCACAGGCCCCTTCGGGGGCTTTGTCCTTTGGCATGGTCGCGGGAGAAGCGTCTGGGGATTTGTTGGCCGGGCTTTTGATCGAGGGCTTGCACAAGCGTTGGCCGCGAGCGCAGGGGCAGGGTATCGGTGGTCCCCGAATGGCTGCATTGGGTTTTGATGCTTGGTGGCCCCACGAGCGATTGGCCGTGCGTGGCTATGTGGAGGTCCTGCGCCATTACCGAGGCATCGTGGCCATTCGTGAGCAGCTCAAGCAGCGCTTGATCACATCCCCCCCCGATGTGTTCATCGGCGTGGATGCGCCGGATTTCAACCTCGATTTGGAAGCGAGCCTCAAAAAAGCAGGCATTCCCACGGTGCATTTTGTGTGCCCCTCCATTTGGGCCTGGCGGCCGGAGCGCATTGAAAAAATCCGCCGCAGCGTGGACCACATGTTGTGCATTTTCCCTTTCGAAACGGCTTTGCTCGCCAATGCCGGCATCGATGCCACCTATGTGGGGCACCCGCTGGCTTCAACCATTGCGATGACACCCGACAGAGCCGCTGCTCGCGAGGTCTTGGGCTTGGATCCAAGTCGTCCAGTGGTGGCATTGTTGCCTGGCAGTCGGCGCTCTGAAATCGAACACTTGGTGCCCCGATTCGTTCAGGCGGCACAAGTGATGCAGCAAAAGCAGCCGGGTTTGCAGTTTGTGCTGCCAGCCATTCCCAGTCTCTTGACGGCGGTGCAAGAGCTGGTCGACGCGCAAGGGGCAGTCAAGGGCTTGAAGGTGCTCCATGGCCAGTCGCACCCAGCATTGGCCGCCTGTGATGTGACACTGATCGCCAGTGGCACGGCCACTTTGGAAGCCGCTTTGTTCAAACGCCCCATGGTCATTGGCTACCACATGAATTGGCTCAGCTGGCAAATCATGAAACGCAAAAAGCTGCAGCCTTGGGTGGGTTTGCCCAACATCTTGTGTCAAGATTTTGTGGTGCCTGAGCTCATCCAAGATGCGTGCACGCCAGAAGCCTTGGCGGCGTCAACGCTGGCATGGTTGAGCCAGCCAGATCGTGTGGATGCTTTGCAAGTCCGCTTTCAGCAGCTGCACCAGACCTTGCAGCGTGACACCGCTACTTTGGCAACCCATGCCCTCGAAAAAGTCTTGGATGCTTGAGCAAGCTGCGCTCAATTTTGATGTCCCAGGCCTCATGGCCGGGGTGGACGAAGCCGGCCGCGGCCCATTGGCAGGACCTGTGGTGGCGGCTGCTGTGATTTTGGACGATGAGCATCCGATTGCCGGCTTGAACGATTCCAAAAAGCTGAGCGCCAAGCGACGCGAGAAGTTGTTCGATGAAATCAGGGCCAAGGCCTTGTGCTTCTCCATTGCCGAGGCTTCGGTGCAAGAAATAGATGAGATCAACATCTTGCAGGCGACCCTGTTGGCCATGAAGCGCGCGGTGGAGGGCTTGCGGCTCAAACCCGTCAAAGTGCTGGTGGATGGCAACCGCTTGCCTGCGCTGGACATCCGTGCTGAAGCCATTGTTCAAGGCGATGCATTGGTGCCAGCGATCTCGGCGGCCTCGATTTTGGCCAAGGTGCATCGCGATCGTTTGTGCGAAGAGATGCATGCCCGTTACCCGCAATATGGCTTTGACCAACACAAGGGCTATGGCACAGCGGTCCATTTGGCGGCCCTGCAGGCTCATGGCCCAGCCGATTGCCACAGATTGACTTTTGCCCCGGTGGCCAGGAGTGTTCGATGAATTTGATCACCTCGCGTGACAACCCCCAGGTCAAGGCCATTCGTCGCTTGGCACAAGACAGCACCGCTTACCGCAAGGCCGGTCAGTTCTGGTTGGAAGGAGATCACTTGTGCAAAGCCGCAGTGGAGCGGGGTGTTCGCCCGCAACAGGTGGTGTTGACAGAGTCTTTTTGGACCGAGCAAGGACCTCAGTGGGCATCGTTGTGCGATCAGGTGCTGGTCATGCCCGATGCCTTGTTTGCAACCTTGAGTGGATTGGAGTCACCCGCGCGCATGGGTTTTGTGGTGGCTTGGTCTGACTCCGCTCGGGTCATGCACGACGTGGCCACGGTCATTTTGGACCGCCTTCAAGACGCAGGGAATGTTGGGGCCATCTTGCGGTGTGCTTCAGCGTTTGGTTACCGCCAAGTCTTGGCCATCAAAGGCACGGCGGCTTTGTGGTCGCCTAAAGTTCTTCGCGCCGGCATGGGCGCGCATTTTGGGCTCCATTTGGTGGAGTCCGCATCGCTTGACGATGTCGCCACGTTGAGGGTGCCGATCCTGACCACGAGCTCGCATGAGGGTGATTTTTTGGACGAGCTTTTGAAAAGCGGTCGCTTGCAGCCCCAATGTGCCTGGCTTTTGGGGCATGAAGGGCAGGGCGTCAGCCATGACTTGATGGTTTTGGCCGGCCAAAAGGTTCGCATTGCCCAGCCCGGCGGCGAGGAGTCGCTGAACGTGGCCACTGCCGCTGCGATCTGCCTGCACGCCAGCGCGACGGCATAAAAAGCGTCCTTTTTTACGCAATTGGCCGCGGAGCTTGTGGCGCTCTGTCAGGGTTTTCGCGGTGGTCCTCGGCTATAATGAGAGGCTTTCCCGCATCAACCCGTACGCCACAGTCCATCCTAGGCCCATTCCTCGAACAAGCAGCCAAAAAGAGACCCGCTCTCTGATGCGCGCTGAGGCGTACCCGAACTATTCCGGAGAACCCAGTGCTTTTGTCTCTTCAGGGAACCTTCCCGCCCGCCATTTTGGCGCTCGCAGACGGCACGGTCTTTATCGGC
>NKIO01000114.1 GCA_002255935.1 Comamonadaceae bacterium PBBC2 | reverse complement strand
CACGGTGGCCAGCAGCTCCATCACGTCGGCCGACTTGTCCAAGGGGATCCAGTTGAACTGGACGTTTTGGCGGGTGGTGAAGTGGCCGTAGTTGGTGGTCAGTTTGGGGGCCAAGCCGGCAATTTTGTCTTGCGTGGCTTGGGCTTCGGCCAGCAGGGCGGCGTCGGGCGTGTCGTATTCGCGGGCAATCTTGGCCAGCACTTTGATCTGGGCGGCGTTGATCTCGCCATAAGGCACGGCCACGCGCAGCATGGGGGCGTATCGCTGCACATACCAGCCGTTTTGCAGACGCAGGGGGCGGAACTGGTCTTCGGTCAATTGACCCGTCTGCCAACGACCCAACTGGTCGCGGAACTCTGCAGCGCGGGCGCTCACAAAGGCTTTGTCGAATTCGGTGTACTGGTACATATCAACAGCTGTAAAAAATCAGATCAGAACGAGTTTGGTGCCAGCCCATGCCAGCAGCACGGACAGCAATGAACGGATCACGCGGTCAGGCGTGTGGTGTGTCAGGCGTGAGCCCAGCCAGATGCCAGGCAAAGAACCGGCCAGCAGCTTGGCCAGCAAAGGCCAATCGACCGAACCCAAGGACGCATGGCCCAGGCCGGCCACCAAGGTCAGGGGCACGGCATAGGCAATGTCAGCCGCCACGATGCGCGGCAAAGGCAGCAGAGGATACAACACCATCAGCACCGTCACCCCAATGGCGCCGGCACCGACCGAGGTCAGCGTGACCAGGGTGCCGATCAGGGCACCAAACAAAATTGGCAGGCTCCAGTGGCGGGGTGTGGTGGCACGGGCTTCGTCCTGTGCGGCCAGTTGCCGCGGCACTTGTTTGCCGCGCACGGCCTTGTACAGCATGGCAGCTGCCGTGAGCAACAAGGCCACGCCCAAAGTGCTGGTCATCAGCGATTGCACTTTGGGATCAGCCGGGCCGACCCAACGCAAAACGCCAATGGTGATCAGACAAGCCGGGATGCTGCCTGCGCTGAGCAATCCCACCACACGCCAGGGCACGATGCGCTGGCGGGCAAAGCTCACGGTGCCACCGAGTTTGGTGAAGGCCGCAAACAACAGGTCGGTGCCCACCGCCATGTACGGCTTCACCCCGAAGAAAAAGATCAAGAGCGGCGTCATCAAGGAGCCACCACCCACCCCCGTCAAGCCCACGATGGTGCCGACGAAGAATCCTGCAAAGACATAGCCCAAATCAATCATGGGCAGGACTGTAATCGTCCTTTATGCCAAAACAAACGATTTATTGGTTGTAGATATATTCTGAATCGATATAAGACGCCACTCAGGCCCCTTGTGCTGCGGCACGCTCGGCCAGAATGCGCGAGGAAGGCTTCACGTTCATGGTCATTTGAAACAGGCCTGCTGCCAAGCCAATGGCCACGGCGCCTTGCCAAGCCAGGTCGTAATTGCCCAAACGGTTGTAGATCAAACCGCCGCCCCAAGCGCCGATGAAGGAGCCCACCTGGTGGCTGAAAAACGCCACGCCCGACAAAGTGGCCATGTAGCGCAGACCGAACAAATGGATCACCAGCCCTGACACCAGCGGCACCACGCCCAGCCACAAAGTGCCCATGGCGGCGGCAAAGACCAAGGTGCTGGTGGGTGTGGGGGGCGTCAAAAAGTACACCGCGATGAAGATCGAGCGCAGCACATAGATGCCGCCCAGCAGCATGCGCTTGGAATACTGGCCGCCCAGCCAGCCAAACAGGTAAGAGCCGATCACGTTGAACAGGCCCACCAGCGCCAGCGCTGTGCTGCCCACGCTGGGGTCCATGCCGCAAATGTCCAGGTAAGTGGGCAAGTGGGTGGTGATGAACACCAACTGCAAACCGCATACAAAAAAGGCGATGGCCAGAACCATGTAACCACGATGGCCCAAGGCTTCACGGATGGCCTCGGTCACGGTTTGCTGAGCGCCCAAGGGGGCGGGCACTTCGATCTGGTCCGCACGCCCGGCCATGAAGGCGGCTGGCACCATCACGGCGGCCAGCGCCAAAAAGCCGATCAAGGCGGTTTGCCAGCCCGAGGTGCTGATCAGGTGCTGCGCCATGGGCGAGGCCAAGGTCAGGCCCAAAGAGCCCAAGGCAGACACCGAACCCATGGCCATGCTGCGCTTGAGGGGGGACACCGCTTTGGCGGTCACGCTCATGGCGATGTTGGACGCGGTGCACGACAGCGCCAGCCCCACACACAGGCCCATGCCCAAAGTGATGCCCCAGGCAGACGTGGCGGTGAGCGTCAACGCCAGCCCCAAGGCATACACCGTGACGCCCAAGAGTGCCACGGGCCGTGCGCCGTGCCGGTCGGCCAAGATGCCCATGAAGGGTTGGGTCATGCCCCAGACGATGTTCTGGATGGCGATGGCCAGCGAGAAATCGGCCGCCGTGATGCCAATCTCGCGGATCATGTGCGGCTGCAGCAAGCCAAAGCTTTGGCGCATGCCCATGGCCAAACTGAGCATCACGGCAGCGCCGCCCAAGATCAGGGCCACATGGAATCGAGACAGGTCGGTTTGTTTCATGCTGAGGATTATTTTCAAAGCCTGCCGTTTGGACCGCATCTAGGCGACACCGGCTTGCTTGAATGGCGCCAGACGCATGAAATGTCACTGTTGCGACAGGGTTGGGACGGACTGGTAAAGTCTCGCCTTTCACGCTAACCACCCCCTAAGACCGTATGAAGCCCCTTATTCAGCACCTCAGGACAGCCAGCTTGCTGGCCTTGGCTGCCAGCAGCGCAGCATTCGCCCAGACCCCCATCAAAATTGGCGAGATCAACAGCTATTCCGCCATCCCGCAGTTCACCCAGCCCTACAAACAAGGCTGGCAATTGGCCGTGGAAGAAATCAACGCCCAAGGCGGCTTGCTCGGCCGCAAGGTCGAAGTCATCGCCCGTGACGACGCCGGCAAGCCCGAAGAGGCTTTGCGCCACGCCATTGAGTTGAGCTCCAAGGAAAAAGTGGACGTGCTGGCCGGGGGCTTTTTGTCCAACATCGGCTTGGCGCTGGCCGACCATGCGCAAAAGAACAAACGCCTGTTCGTGGCCAGCGAGCCCTTGACCGACGCCATCGTCTGGGAAAAAGGCAACCGCTACACCTTCCGCCTGCGCCCCAGCACCTACATGCAGTCGGCCATGTTGGTCGAAGAAGCGGCCAAGCTGCCCGCCAAGCGCTGGGCCACGATTGCGCCCAACTACGAATACGGCCAAAGCGCCGTGGCCAGCTTCAAAGAACTGCTCAAAGCCAAGCGCCCCGATGTGGAGTTTGTGAGCGAGCAGTGGCCCGCCCAAGGCAAGATCGACGCGGGCAGCACGCTGACCGCCACCATGGCCAGCAAACCCGACGCGATCTTCAACGTGACCTTTGGCGCGGACTTGGCCAAGCTGGTGCGCGAAGGCAACCAGCGCAACGTCTTCCCCAAGACCCCGGTGGTGTCGCTGCTGTCGGGCGAGCCTGAATACCTGGAAGTGCTGAAAGACGAAACGCCCAAGGGCTGGATCGTGACCGGCTACCCCTGGGACCAGCTCGACAACAAAGAGCACGCCAGCTTTGCCGCCAACTACTACAAGAAGTTCAACGAGAACCCCAAGGTCGGCTCGGTGGTGGGTTACGCCACCATGCAGGCCATCTTTGCGGCTATCCAGAAAGCCAAATCCACCGACAACGAAAAGCTGGTCACCGCCATGCGTGGCCTGAAGTTTTCCACGCCCTTTGGCCCGGCCGAGTTCCGTGCGCTGGACCAGCAGTCCACCATGGGTGCGTATGTGGGCAAGCTCGACCAACGCGGTGGCAAAGGCACCATGGTGCAGTGGCGCTATGCCGACGGCAAGGCTTACCAGCCGACCGATGCCTATGTGAAGGCCCGCCGCCCGGCGGATGCGATGAAGTAAAGCGGCGCAGTCTTCAAGCAAAGCAGGCCCGGTCACGGGCCTGTTGTCATTGGGGATTGGCTTTGCCGACGTAGCGCTCGGCAGCCAAGTGCTTGGCCAGAGAGGGTGCAAGCGGCAGGGGTTCGTTTTCCAGCCATGCGGCAGTCAGTTCGCCGCACAGCACCGCCAAACTGATGCCGCGTGCCCCCATGCCCGCGCACAGCCACAGGCCGGGCAGCCGCTCTCCGTCGATGGGGCCCACAGCAGGCAGGCGGTTGGGTAGGGTGCAGCGCAAGCCGGCCCAGCCTTGTACATGCGCGGGGCCAAACTGGGGCTGCATGGCCGCGCCCAAGTCGGGCAGCAAGGTGGCCAGGCGCAGTTGGTTGGCCGCGTGGTCTTCTTCGCGCACGGGGGCCTGTTCGCAGTTGCGCTCAAAGGTGGAGCCGATGTACCAGCCGGGCTGACTGTCTGGGGTGGGCACGTTGCTGATGAAGCTGCCGTGGCCGTTGACCGGAAAGGGCGGCAAGCGCTGGCGCTGGGCATCGGTCAAACCGTGCATGTGGCCAAAGCTGATTTGCCCACGCAAAGGGTTCAGCGGCACGGCAAAGCCGGGCAGGGGGCGCAGCAAAGCCAGGCTGTCAAAGGCACTGGCCACCACCAACAAGGGCGCTTGGCCCAAGGTTTGGCCTTGGGCATCGGTCACGACCCAATCCTCGCCGCGCCGTTCAAGGTGTTGCGCCTTGTGCCCCCACAGAACTTGTACACCCGGTGTTTGCAGCTGCGCTGCCACCAGTTGCCGGGGCCTGATCCAACCTGCCCGCGCATGCCACAGCGCCGGTGTGCCGGGGGGCAGTCCTGCCGCAGCGATTTGATCTGTTCTGGCTTGGGTGCTGCAAGCGTTGAGGGCATCGGCGTTGGCTTCAAGCGTGGGCAGTCTGCGTTTGCCAGCCAGGTTGTGCTCCAAAACGCCCGTCAGGGCCCAGTCGGTGCCGCTGGTGAGCAGTGCCTCAGCGCGTTGCAAAGTGGCTTCAACGCCCGCACGCGTGATGCGTGAGAGCACGTTGTCGTCGGGCGAGACATGGGGCGCTGCCAGACCCGCAGGCAGGCCCGATGCGCCAGCGCCCACACCGCTGGCTTGGTCGATGACGGTGACGCGCCAGCCGCGCGTGGCCAGGCTGTGCGCGACGGCCGAACCCGACAAGCCGGCACCGATGACCAGTGCCTGCTTGGCGTGCGGTGGCTGCGTTTGGCTGAAAAGCAGAGGCGAGCTCAACTCAGTTGGCTGGGGGCACGTAGCCTTGAGCGGCGTCCGCGCCTTCGCCAAAGAAATGCTTTTCCATCTGGCGGGCCAGGTACTGGCGGGCGCGCAGATCGGCCAGGTTCAGGCGGTTTTCATTGACCAACATGGTCTGGTGCTTGAGCCAGTCGGCCCAGGCCTGTTTGCTCACGCTTTCCCAAATGCGCTTGCCCAACTCGCCGGGATAAGGGGCGAAGTCCAAGCCTTCTGCTTCGGTGCCGAGTTTGATGCATTGAACGGTGCGTGCCATGTGTGTCTTGCCTTGAGGTGTCTTAAGAAGCGCTGGTTATACGGATATAAAATCTCAGTATTTCCAGTTGTAAGCGGTTCGGGCGAAAATACCGGCTGTTTTGCGGCAGGTCGACTTCTCGCGCGGTCATTCCAAACGCAACTGTAGCAAGCTTTCAGCTCCCCTCAGTGGCCACGGGACTCTTGCCCCGGCCCCCAACCCAAAAGATTTCATGAGTGCATTTCTCGAAGAACGCGTTCTGAGCGTTCACCACTGGACCGACCGTTTGTTCAGTTTCACCACCACGCGTGACCAGGCCCTGCGCTTTTCGAACGGCCACTTCACCATGATCGGCTTGCGCCAAGACAACGGCAAACCGCTGCTGCGCGCCTATTCGATCGCCAGCGCAAACTACGAAGAGCACCTCGAGTTCTTGAGCATCAAGGTGCCCGACGGCCCGCTGACTTCTAAGCTGCAACACATCCAGGTGGGCGACACCATCGTGGTGGGCCGCAAGCCCACCGGCACTTTGCTGTGCGACTACCTGCTGCCCGGCAAAAACCTGTACCTTCTG
>NKIO01000113.1 GCA_002255935.1 Comamonadaceae bacterium PBBC2 | reverse complement strand
AGCGCGCAGACCGAGGTGCCCCTCGGCCATGACTTGGACATGTTTTAAAAGAAAAACACATCCAAAGGCATTGAGAAAATCATACAAGGTCGGTGGCTTCAGCCCCGACGACTCCATGCCATCCCTGTTGCGGCTGATACCGACAACTTGTTTTCCCTGATTGATCGTTCACCCCATGCAAGCCCTTTTGAATGCCATCTCGCAGATGGTCAACACCACCGATGCGCATCGGGTCTTTCACGGCCGTGGCGGTGTTTATCCGGACAGCGAGCAGTGGACGCTCGACTGGTTCGCGCCGGTCTGGGTCCTGACGAGTTTCAAGCCTGTTTCCGAAGAAGAGTTGACGCAATGCCATAGAGCGCTTGAGCAGCGCTGGCAAACCTTGGCCCCTGGTGAGCCGCTCAATTGGGTGTTCCAATGCCGCGCCACCGGGCAGACCGAAACCCGCCTGATGGCCGGCAGCGTGCCTGACAAGCATGTGGTGACAGAGCAGGGCGCCCAATACCTGGTTCACGTTTTGCGTGGCCAAAACCACGGCCTGTTTCTGGACATGGCCAATGGCCGCGAATGGCTGAAACAACACGCCCTGCACGAAAACATCTTGAACTTGTTCGCCTACACCTGCGCGTTTTCGGTGGTGGCTTTGCAGGGCGGGGCCGCGCAAGTGGTCAATGTGGACATGAGCCAAGGCGCTTTGGCCGTGGGCCAACAAAACCACCGGCTGAACGATTTGCCGCCCAAAGCCCGCTTTTTAGGACATGACATCTTCAAGACCTGGGGCAAGATCAGCAAGATGGGGCTCTATGGTGTGATCGTGATCGACCCGCCCAGCTACCAAAAGGGCAGCTTCATCGCGACCAAGGACTACATCAAGCTGATTCGCCGTTTGCCAGACCTGCTGGAGCCGCAAGGCCATGTGTTGCTGTGCCTGAATGCCCCCGAGTTGGACACGCAGTTTTTGCACAGCCAGGTGGCCGAGGCGGCGCCCAGCCTGCGATTCATTGAGCGTTTGGCCAATCCACCAGCGTTTGTCGATGTGTCCCCTGAAAAATCGCTCAAGGTCTTGCATTTTCAGAACGCCTGAGCACGTACAGACGGTGTCTTTTGACGGGTGAGCAGGGAAATCCCTTGGCTGGCGCGGGTACAATCGTTTTTTTGGAGCCTTAGCTTATGCGCCTACTCGGTAAAGCCCTTACTTTTGACGACGTTCTCCTCGTCCCTGCCTACTCCCAAGTCCTGCCCAAGGACACGTCGCTTGCGACGCAATTCACCCGAAACATCCGCCTGAACCTGCCCCTGGTTTCCGCCGCCATGGACACGGTGACCGAAGCGCGTTTGGCGATTGCCATCGCGCAAGAGGGGGGCATCGGCATCGTGCACAAAAACCTCACAGCCCAAGAGCAAGCGGCTCAAGTGGCCAAGGTTAAGCGTTACGAATCCGGCGTGCTGCGCGACCCGGTCGTGATCACCCCCGACACCACCGTGCGCCAGGTCATGGCCCTGAGCGATGAGCTGGGTGTGTCGGGTTTCCCGGTGTGCGACGGCGGCAAAGTGGTCGGCATTGTGACCGGCCGCGATTTGCGTTTTGAGACCCGCTATGACCAAAAGGTCAGCGAGATCATGACCCCGCGTGAGCGCCTGGTGACCGTGCCCGAAGGCACCACGCCAGAACAAGCCAAACACCTGCTCAACAAACACAAACTCGAACGCCTGCTGGTCGTCAACGATGCCTTTGAACTCAAGGGCCTGATCACCGTCAAGGACATCACCAAACAATTGAACTTCCCCAACGCGGCACGCGACGGCGCAGGCAAACTGCGCGTGGGCGCCGCCGTGGGCGTGGGCGAGGGCACCGAAGAGCGCGTCGAAGCGCTGGCCCGTGCAGGCGTGGACGCCATCGTGGTGGACACCGCACACGGCCACAGCAAGGGCGTGATCGACCGCGTGCGCTGGGTCAAGCAAAACTACCCGCATATCGAAGTCATTGGCGGCAACATCGCCACGGGCGCAGCCGCTTTGGCCTTGGTTGAAGCGGGCGCTGACGGCGTGAAGGTCGGCATCGGCCCAGGTTCGATTTGCACCACCCGCATCGTGGCAGGCGTGGGCGTGCCGCAAATCATGGCGGTCGACAGCGTGGCCACAGCCCTTCAAGGCACCGGCGTGCCTTTGATTGCCGACGGCGGCATCCGCTACAGCGGCGACATCGCCAAAGCCATCGCGGCCGGTGCCGGCACCGTCATGATGGGCGGCATGTTTGCAGGCACCGAAGAAGCCCCAGGCGAAGTGATCCTGTACCAAGGCCGCAGCTACAAGAGCTACCGCGGCATGGGCTCGATTGGTGCCATGCAACAAGGCAGTGCTGACCGCTACTTCCAAGAGTCCAGCACGGGCAACCCCAACGCCGACAAACTGGTGCCCGAAGGCATCGAAGGACGTGTGCCCTACAAAGGCTCTGTGGTCTCTATCATTTACCAAATGGCCGGTGGTTTACGGGCCAGCATGGGCTACTGCGGCTGCGCGACCATCGACGACATGCACACGCGTGCCGAGTTCGTTGAGATCACTGCGGCTGGCATCCGCGAGAGCCACGTTCATGACGTGCAGATCACCAAAGAGGCGCCGAACTACCGCGCTGACTGATGTTTGCACCCATTTAGTGCTTTGCGTCAAAATTGTGAGCTTTGAAGGGAACTTGCCATGTTGCTCGACCAACTTCGCCAGATGAACACCAGCCTGAACAGCATTGCTGCGCAGTTTGGTGCTTCTCGTCTGCGCGTGTTCGGTTCTGTGGCTCGTGGTGAAGAGTCTGCTGACAGCGATGTGGATTTTCTGGTCGAATTTCCACGCGGATACGACTTGTTCACCCAGCGCTTGCCATTGGCGCAAGGGCTGGGTGATCTGTTGAATCGCAGGGTGGATCTTGTACCTGAGCACGAGCTGAACCCACACATCAAAGCGCAAGTCCTTGCTGAAGCGGTCGCGCTATGAGCAAGTCGTGGCAGGCTTATGCTCTCCACATATTGGATGTTTCTGCAAAGATAGCGCGCATTCAGGCTCGTGGGGATTTGACGCAAGACGAAGTCCTGTACGACGCTGCGCTTCGCAATTTGCAAACACTTTCCGAAGCAACTCAAATGCTGCCTGATAATCTCAAGCAGCAGTTCCCGACCATTCCTTGGCGTGAAATCAGTGGTTTTCGCAACATTCTGGTTCACAACTACTTGGGTGACATCGACGCATTGACCGTTCAGTCCGTGATTGATCGTCACCTACCCATGCTGATTGACTGTGTGCAAGCCATGCTCGCAGCCGATGATTCTTCTGACACTTAAAGCGCTTTTTCGATGTCCCATTCCAAGATCCTGATCCTCGACTTCGGCTCCCAAGTCACCCAGCTGATTGCCCGCCGTGTGCGCGAAGCCCATGTGTTTTGCGAAGTCCATCCCTGTGATGTCAGCAGCGATTGGGTGCGCGAGTACGCCAAGGACGGCAACCTCAAAGGCATCATCTTGTCGGGTTCGCACGCCAGCGTGTACGAGGTCGATGACCGTGCTCCCGACGTCGTGTTTGAGCTGGGCTTGCCGGTCTTGGGCATTTGTTACGGCATGCAGACCATGGCCGAGCAATTGGGCGGCAAGGTTGAGGCAGGCACCACCCGCGAGTTTGGTTATGCCGAAGTACGCGCCCATGGCCACACCGAGCTGCTCAAAGGCATTGAAGACTTCGCCACGCCTGAAGGCCATGGCATGCTCAAAGTCTGGATGAGCCACGGTGACAAGGTCACCCAATTGCCCGAAGGTTTCAAGGTCATGGCCTCGACCCCGGCTTGCCCGATTGCCGGCATGGCCGATGAGGTCCGCAAGTTTTACGCGGTGCAGTTTCACCCTGAAGTCACGCACACCGTGCAGGGCCAGGCGCTGCTCAACCGTTTCGTGCTGGACATTTGCCAAGCCCGCCCCGACTGGATCATGGGCGACTACATCGAAGAAGCGGTGGCCAAGATCCGCGAGCAAGTCGGTGACGAAGAGGTCATCTTGGGCTTGTCTGGCGGCGTCGATTCGTCAGTGGCCGCAGCGTTGATCCACCGCGCCATTGGCGACAAGCTGACCTGCGTGTTTGTGGACCACGGCCTGCTCCGCCTGAACGAGGGCGACATGGTCATGGAGATGTTTGTCGGCAAGTTGCACGCCAAGGTCATTCGTGTGGACGCCAGCGACCTGTTCTTGGGCAAGCTGGCGGGCGTGAGCGAGCCCGAAGCCAAGCGCAAGATCATTGGTGGTTTGTTTGTGGACGTGTTCAAGGAACAAGCGGCCAAGCTCAAAGCAGGCGACGGTGGCCACAAGGGTGCGACCTTCCTGGCCCAAGGCACGATTTACCCTGACGTGATTGAAAGTGGTGGCGCCAAGAGCAAAAAGGCCGTGACCATCAAGAGCCATCACAACGTGGGCGGCTTGCCAGAGCAGCTCGGCCTGAAACTGCTGGAGCCCTTGCGCGAACTGTTCAAAGACGAGGTCCGTGAATTGGGCGTGGCCCTGGGCTTGCCCCGCGAGATGGTCTACCGCCACCCCTTCCCAGGCCCCGGCTTGGGCGTGCGCATCTTGGGCGAGGTCAAAAAAGAATACGCCGACCTGCTGCGCCGTGCGGATGCCATCTTCATCGAAGAGCTGCGCAACTTCACCGATGAATCTGGCAAGACCTGGTACGACCTGACCAGTCAGGCTTTCACCGTGTTCTTGCCCGTGAAAAGCGTGGGCGTGATGGGCGATGGCCGCACCTACGACTACGTCGTGGCCCTGCGTGCCGTGCAAACCAGCGACTTCATGACCGCCGACTGGGCCGAGCTGCCTTATGCGCTCCTGAAGAAAGTCTCGGGCCGCATCATCAACGAAGTGCGCGGCATCAACCGCGTGACCTACGATGTGAGCTCCAAGCCGCCAGCGACGATTGAGTGGGAGTGAAAACTTGAATGTAAGTTGTTGATTTTAAACGATTTTTAACTTACACAAAAGTTTCACAACCCAACAAAATGCCGTTGATTTTGTTGGGTTTTGACATTACAGTTGCACAAAGAGTTACGCGAATGTGTAACTACTGCAAACCGTAATGACCCACCCACCCAATGGCACTCAAAAAATCTGAGTTTAAAGAAGACGAAGAAGCCATATTCGACAACGCTGTCATCTACAAGCGTGGCGAGTACTGGCATATGCGTATGTGGCTCCCCAAGGAGCACAAGTACGCCCGATTTAGTCTGAAGACACGCAACCGAAGCACTGCCAAGGACAAGGCAGAACTCCACTATCACGAACTCAAGGTACTGGAGCACACGGGCAAGACCTACTTCTCCAAGACCGCCAAGATGGGCGTGGAGTTGTACTTGGAAGAGCGTGAGAAAGATGTTGCCACCGGCATCATCGTCAAAGGGCGTTTCTCAGTCCTGCGCACCCACCTGAATCACTGGCTATCCATCATTGGCAGGGACACAAAGTTGAAGGAACTGGAACGCACGGACTGCGAAAACTATTTCTTCGAACGAACCAAGACCAAAAAAAGCATCCCCATCAGCCAGACTACGGTTGAGAACGAGCAAAGCACCGTGAACGCCATGATGAAGTGGCTCCACAAACGTGGCGAAACCTACATCGACGGATTTGATTTCAAGAAACTTAAAAGGGTTGACCGTGGTGCAGATGAGAACAGGCGAGGTTCATTCGAAGAGCATGAAGTCGACGCCATCAAAGCCGCACTGGCTGAGTACATTGCCGAGGCAGAAAAAGACATCGAGGTCACTGGCAATTTAAGTAAGGCAGTCACTGGCTATTACCTTGGTTTCTCCCTGATCTCGGGATTGAGGAGGGGAGAGCAGTTGCAATTGAGATGGTGCGATGTCGAAGACATGGAGCACGAACAGGCACGTTCTGAGCCGTTTGATTTGATAAAAATCACCGTCCGAGGCGAGACAAGCAAAGTCCGAAAGACACGGAAGTTGGTCGTAAAAGATTCCGGCTATTACTTGGGCTTGATGCGACTCAAGCGAAAAGTCTCAGGCGAAAAGATCACTGAGAAAAAGATGAGGCAGTGGCTGGGTGAACTGAATCGCCCCGGGTTTTGAGGAGGCCCCACACTTTGAGAAGATGGAGCCATGAGCAAGAAATCAAACCGTTTTTCACCCGAGGTGCGCGAACGCGCTGTC
>NKIO01000112.1 GCA_002255935.1 Comamonadaceae bacterium PBBC2 | reverse complement strand
GGAGGCAGATCGGGGGCCCGCCGCCGCCGCCCAAGTCGCCGAAGTCCGCGCGCCAATCCGCGCGCAAGTCGTCACCCAAGGCCATCGCCCACTGAGCGCCTGAGCCTTCGAGGTGTCTGCGCCGCGCTTCGGCGGCTTGGTCGGGTCAATCCAGCCGCAGAAAGACCCGGCCGCCTTCCACCTTGACGGGGTAGGTGCGCACCGCCTCCGTGACGGGCGCGCAGGTGGGCGCGCCGCTGCGCACGTCGAACTTGCCCTGGTGCAGCGGGCACTCGATCTCATGGCCGTCCAGGAAGCCGTCGCACAAGCGGGCATGGCCGTGGGTGCACTGGTTGTCGGTGGCGTAGACCGCGTCGCCCACGGTGTAGAGGGCGATGTCGCGGCCGGCGATGGACAGGCCGACCACGTCGTCCTTGGGAAGGTCGTCGGCCGACATCGCGTCGACCCAGTTGGATGCGGTCATCGCGGGCTCAGATCGGGTAGATGATGGCGTTGGGGATCATCTCGGTGTCGTAGATGCACTCGCGCGAGGCGAACTTGAGGCCCGCAGGCGTGCGCACCACGCCGTCGAGGTAGCGGCCGACGTTGAACACGGTGGACGGCTCGGACAACTTGGTGCGGAACACCGCGTAGTTGGCTTCGCTGCGGATGCCGTCGTCACCCACGCTGCGCAGCACCGGCGTGCCCACCACATGGCGCTGGTAGTACGGGTCGTGGAACAGGGTCTCGCGGATGCCGTAGACACGGTCCTTCAGCATGCCCTTGCTGGTGAAGGCCAGCGTGGCCAGCGGGAAGCCGCGCTCGTGGTTCTCGCGCGGTTGCAGGCGGTAGACACAGGTGTCGGTGAAGAACTCGGGCCACAGGTCCCAGTGGCCGGAATCGACGGCGCTGGCGTAGTCGGCATACAGCTGGGTCAGCGCCAGCCAGTCGGCGAAGCCGATGTTCATCGTGCACCTCCTTCGGTGGCTTGCGCATCACCCAGCGGCCGCCGCGGATCCGGCTCCGCCGGGCCGCTGGGGGCGCCCCCTTGAGGGGGAGCGCCGGAGGCGCTGCGGGAGTGTTCCATGACATTTCGCCAGTAGCGGTACATGCCGCGGATCAGCGTCTCGGTCACCATGTGCTCGGTGTTCTCCACTGTCTTGCCGCCCAGTTCGGCCACGGCGCAGTGGCCGGGCTTGCTCTCGAAGGACTGCTGGCTGAATTCGATCACCTCGCCATCGTCGGCCGAGACGAAGCCGGCCGGGCCGAACAGGTTGGCCTGGGTCAGCCGGCGGTTGGTCATCTCGTCGCTGTCGTCCTCGAAGCCGAAGTGCGTCCACACGAAATCGAAGCTGCCGTGGCCGTTGGGCTGGATGTGGCGGGTGGACACGCTGTTGACCTGCTGCTGCAGGATCACGCTGGGGAAGATGGTGGTCATCACCGCCGTGGGCCCACCCCACCAGGGCTCGGGCACGATGTCCAGAAAGCTGGCGTCGTGCAGCTGCATGCCGGCCTTGAAGCTGGCCACCTGGGTGACCTGCGCTGCATTGCCGGCTTGGCCACGCGTGGAAATCATCGCCGCGTGGCGGTGGTGATCGTCCATGCGCAGCTGGCTCTTGTTGTCGGCTCGCCAGAGGCCGAAGGTGACGAACCAGGTGTGCAGCAGGCCGGGGTGGTACGGGTCCTTGATGTTCTCCTGCATCAGCTTCCAGTTGCCCGGGATGCGCTGGCGGTTGTAGCCCAAGATGGTGAGCTTGCGGCCGTTGAACAGGCGGTCAAAGTAGCGCAGGATGGTCGGTCCCATGTAGTCTTCGAGCGACGCCACATCGTGGTCAAACGAGGCGAATACCACGCCGCTGCGGGTGGCCACTTTGAGTTGCTTGAGGCCATGGTCTTTGGGGTCGAAGTCGGCCGGCATGCCGCCGTTGACTTTGCCGTCCTGGCGCACACCACGCCGAAAGGGCACGCCCTGCAGCTTGCCGTCCAGCGCGTAGCTCCACTGGTGGTAGGGGCAGACCAGTTCTTTTTTGTTGCCATGCCGCTCGCGGCAAAACGCCATGCCCCGGTGTGCGCAGACGTTTTCGACGACGTGGATCTGACCGTCTTGGCTGCGCGTCAGGATGACGGATCGCTCGCCGATGGCGGTGCGTTTGAAATCGCCTGGATGGGGGATCTCGGCTTCCAAGCCCACATAGCTCCAGTGATTCTTGTAGAAGAAGCGCTCCAGCTCTTTTTGGTGGCTGTCTTGATTCGTGTACAGGGCAAACGGAACGCGGCTGGTGCCTTCCGTCTCCCAATGAATGGGGTGTTCTTGCATGCGCTCTCCTCGTGAAAACTTGAGCTGCATCATGCGGATGCGCGGGGATTAAGTAAATCGGATTTTCAATATAATCAATATTTGAAAATCAAATAATATGGACATCTCCAAGCTGGACCTGAACTTGATGGTGGTTTTCCACCATCTGCTGCTGCACAAGCGCGTCTCAGCAGTGGCCGACCTGTTGGGCATGAGCCAGCCGGCTGTGAGCAGCGCTTTGGGCCGCTTGCGGGCCAGTTTGGGTGACGAGCTTTTTTTGCGCACCCAAAAAGGCATGGTGCCCACGCCTTATGCCTTGCAACTGGCCGAGCCGGTGGCTGTGGCTTTGGATGGCTTGCAGCAAGCACTCAATGTGCGGGCCGCCTTTGACCCCGCCACCAGCAACCGCAGCTTCACCTTGGCCATGACCGATGTGGGCGAGATGTACTTCCTGCCCGTGCTGATCGACGCTTTAGGCAAAGCCGCACCGGGCGTGACTTTGCAAGTGGTCAGCGTGACCCAGGCCTCGCTCAAAGACGACATGGCCGCAGGCCGCATCGACCTGGCCATGGGCTTGTTGCCGCAGTTGCAGGCGGGCTTTTACCAGCAAGCGCTGTTCCGGCAACACTACATTGCCCTGATGCGACAGGCCCATCCGCTGGCGGGCAAGAACAAGCTCACCCTCACCGCTTTCACGCAAGCCGAGCATGTGCGCATCCTGGCCTCTGGCACCGGCCACGGCAGGGTGGACGTGGCCCTGGAGCAGCAAAAACTGCGCCGGCACTTTCGCCTGACGGTGCCGCACTATGTGGCCTTGGGCGATGTGCTGAGCCACTCCGACTTGATCGCCACCGTGCCCGAGCGGTTTGCCGACAGGACGCTGCGGCCCTTTGCTTTGGTCAAGCGGGCCTTGCCCATCATGCTGGACGACAGCGCGATCCACCAGTTCTGGCACAGCCGCCTGCACCGCGATCCAGGCCACCAATGGCTGCGCCAATTCACAAGCGCCTTGTTTGGCGATGCCAACGTGCCGCAGGTGGAAAGTCCGGTTTGAGGGCCGCACGCCTTCGCTGGCGATAGACCGCTCACCCACGACAGGCCTGCGCTTGCTGGACTCGCGCTTCAAGCCAAGGCGCTGTTGCTTAACACAGCTGCCTTTCAGTTGCTGAAATATTAAGCAATTACAATCGTGCCTCCTTTTTAAGCAATCCCTTTTCCAGCGCACCTTCCTTCATGCAGATTGGCCCCTACCTCTTGCCGAACAACCTGTTCGTCGCCCCCATGGCGGGTGTGACGGACCGGCCGTTTCGCCAGCTGTGCCGACAGTTCGGGGCGGGCTATGCGGTGAGCGAAATGGTGACTTCTCGGCCGGATCTGTGGGCGTCGCTCAAAACCTCACGCCGCGCCAACCACGATGGCGAGCCCGGCCCGATTGCGGTGCAAATCGCCGGCACCGAGGCGCAGATGATGGCCGACGCCACCCGCTACAACATCGACCGGGGCGCACAGATCATCGACATCAACATGGGCTGCCCCGCCAAAAAAGTCTGCAACAAGTGGGCGGGCTCCGCCTTGATGCAAGACGAACCGCTGGCACTGGAGATCATCAGCGCCGTGGTCGAGGCCGCTTTGCCCCATGGCGTGCCCGTCACCTTGAAGATGCGCACTGGCTGGTGCGATGCTGAAAAAAACGCCCTGAGCCTGGCCCGTGCGGCGGAAAGCGCCGGCGTGCAAATGGTCACCGTGCACGGTCGCACCCGCGAGCAGGGCTACAAAGGCTTGGCCGAATACGACACCGTGGCCGCCGTCAAGGCCGCACTCAAGATCCCGGTGGTGGCCAATGGCGACATCGACTCGCCGGAAAAAGCCCGCGATGTGCTGCGCATCACCGGTGCCGACGCCGTGATGGTTGGCCGCGCCGCGCAAGGCAGCCCCTGGATCTTTCGCGAGATCGGCCACTTTTTGGCCACGGGCGAACACCTGGCCCCGCCGCTGGTGGCCGAGGTGCGCCGCGCCCTGTTGGAACATCTGCAAGACCACTATGGCCTGTATGGCGAATACACCGGCGTGCGCTCGGCACGCAAACACATTGGCTGGTATGTGCGAGCGCTGCCTGGCGGCGACGCCTTTAGAGAGCACATGAACACCCTGGAGACCGCTCAGCAGCAGCTGGACGCGGTGGCGAAATTTCTGGATGGCTTGGCCAGCCAGATGGACCGGCTGCCCCGCGTGGCGGCGCAACCGGTATTGGAGACATTGGCATGAGCGAACCACAATCGATAGAACACTGTATCCGGGGCAACCTGGAAACCTATTTCCGCGACCTGGACGGCACCGAGCCCGCGGGCCTGTACGACATGCTGGTCAAGCTGGTTGAAAAGCCCTTGTTGGACGTGGTCATGGCCCAGTCGGGCCAGAACCAGTCTCGTGCGGCCGAATGGCTGGGCCTGAACCGCAACACCTTGCGCAAGAAGCTGCTGGAGCACGAGCTCCTCAAATGAACCGAGCTGTGCTGATGCGCAGCCCTTGAATACGCCAGGCCGAAACCTTGTACCTCGGCCATCTGCTGCCTACTTTTTAATTTTGAAGAAAGTCCCCATGAGAGCCCTCATCTCCGTCTCTGACAAAACCGGCATCGTCGACCTGGCCAAAGAACTGCACGCTCTGGGCGTGGGCCTGATCTCGACTGGCGGCACCGCCAAGCTTTTGGCCGAACAAGGCTTGCCCGTGACCGAAGTGGCCGAAGTCACCGGCTTCCCCGAAATGCTCGATGGCCGTGTGAAAACCTTGCACCCCAAAGTGCACGGTGGCTTGCTGGCTCGTCGCGACACGCCCGAGCACATGGCGGCTTTGAAGGCGCACAACATCGACACGATTGATCTGCTCATCGTCAACCTGTATCCGTTTGAAGCCACCGTGGCCAAGCCCGGCTGCACGCTGGCCGACGCGATCGAGAACATCGACATCGGCGGCCCCGCCATGGTGCGCTCTGCCGCCAAGAACTGGAAAGATGTGGGCATCGTCACCGACGCCAGCCAATACCCGGACGTGATCGCCGAGTTGAAGTCCAGCGGCAAACTCAGCGACAAACTGCGCTTTGCCTTGTCCGTGGCCGCGTTCAACCGCATCAGCCAATACGACGGCGCCATCAGCAACTACTTGTCGAGCGTGAACTTTGAAGCCGAGAAGCTGAGCGAAGAATACGTGCCCGAGCGTGCCCAGTTCTCAGGCCAATTCAACGAGCAATACGTCAAAGTGCAAGACTTGCGCTATGGCGAAAACAGCCACCAGCAAGCCGCTTGGTACCGCGACTTGGCCCCTGCCGCTGGATCGCTGGCCACTGGCGTGCAGCTGCAAGGCAAAGAACTCAGCTACAACAACATTGCCGATGCAGACGCTGCATGGGAATGTGTCAAGAGCTTTGACACCACAGCATGCGTCATCGTCAAACACGCCAACCCCTGCGGCGTGGCCGTGGGCGCGACTGCACTCGAGGCCTACAGCAAAGCTTTCCAAACCGACCCCACCAGCGCCTTTGGCGGCATCATCGCCTTTAACCGCCCTGTGGACAAAGCCGCTGCCGAAGCAGTGAGCAAGCAGTTTGTCGAAGTGTTGATGGCCCCTGACTTCAGCGCTGAAGCGCTGGAAGTGTTCAAGAGCAAAGTGAATGTGCGCTTGATGAAAATCGCATTGCCTGCCCACTACGGCGACGTGCGCAACGCTTTGGAAACCAAGCGCGTGGGCTCAGGTCTGTTGCTGCAAAGCGCTGACAACCACGAGTTGGCTTTGGCCGACCTGAAGATCGTCACCGTCAAACAACCCACGCCTGAAGAACTCAACGATTTGTTGTTCGCTTGGAAAGTGGCCAAGTTCGTCAAATCCAACGCCATCGTGTTCTGCAAAAACGGCATGACCATGGGCGTGGGCGCAGGCCAAATGAGCCGCCTCGACTCCGCCCGCATCGCCAGCATCAAGGCCGAAG
>NKIO01000111.1 GCA_002255935.1 Comamonadaceae bacterium PBBC2 | reverse complement strand
ATTGACGTAGCCTTTCTTGGCGCCGCCATTGACTTTTTCCCACAGCTTTTCAGCACCACGCTTGGCCAGGGTGTGCTCGATTTGCATGCTGCCGCGCAGACGCACGACGTCGGCTGCGGAGTAGCCGCGCTTGACGCCCTTCCAACGGGGGTTGGTCGCCCAGTCTTTTTCGAGGGCAGCGATTTGTTGTTCACGGCTCAATTGTTGGTTGAGGTTTGCTGGCATGTCAGAACTCCTGAAGTCAAGTTGAAATCGGGCGATGTGGGCAGCGGATTCTGCTTCGTCGTTGCCCAAATCTTAACTCTTGTACAAGACTTATTTCCATTCTTATGTCTTATACAAGACTTATTTTTATTTGTTTAAAATCAATAACATACAAACAATTTTTCTCAATGCAAAATTACGTTTCCCATATTGAGAAAATATGACGCACTGCAACATGCTAATTTTTCAAATTATGAAAAGAATGAAGCGCATCATGAAACCCGATGAAGGGTTTGATTGCTGATGACCATGCCATCGGCGTCTGCATAGAGCCAATCGCCTGTATGAACCTGCACACCCTGAATGAAAACAGGCACGCCGGTTTGACCTTGTGACGCACGCTGGGTAGGCATGGGGTTCAAGGCCAAGGCACGAATGCCCAAGTCCAAGACCGCCAACTCTGCTGCATCGCGCGCGCAACCGTCAATGACAACGCCCGCCCAGCCATTGCGCTGTGCCGCTGCAGCCAAGTTGCCGCCCAAGAGCGCCTTGCGCATGGAAGCACCACCATCGACCACCAACACACGGCCATGGCCTTCGGACTCCACCGCTTGTTTCACATGGCTGTTGTCTTCGTAGCACTTGACGGTCAAAACAGGGCCTGCAAACTTCACGCGGGCACCGTAGTTTTGGAAAACAGTGGGCACGTATCGAAAAGCGCCGCTGTCATCGGCTTTGTGTTCATCACACAAATCACAAGTCGAAAAATCAAAATGGGGCAAAGAGCTCATGCGTGTTTCCTGAAAAAAGAGCGAGTGGAAAACACGGCTCTTACACAGGCCATACGCACCACGACAGGGCAAAAGTCATGGAAAAGCGGATGAAGACTCACAAATACGCAACAACCCCTAGCAAAAACTGATTTTTCCTCTTGGAAAGAGCCCTTTTCTCCAGTAGCATGCATTCAGCTGAAAACGCATTGTTTCTCAGCGGCGAACCAACTTCCGATCAAAGGAACTTAACCATGGCAACTGCGAAAAAAACCCCGGCCAAAAAAGCTGCTCCCGCTAAAAAAGCAGCACCGGCCAAGAAAGCCGCTCCAGCGAAAAAAGCTGCAGCACCTGCAAAAAAAGTAGCGGCCAAAGCCCCTGCCAAAAAAGCAGCTCCAGCGAAAAAACGCACCCCGAACGCTGCGTTCATGAAAGCTCTGACCCCCAGCGCCGCCTTGGCTGCCGTGGTGGGCGCCACTCCCCTGCCTCGCACCGAAGTCGTGAGCAAGATGTGGGTTTACATCAAAAAGCACAACTTGCAAGATGCGACCAACCGCCGCGCGATCAACGCCGACGACAAACTCAAGGCTGTGTTCGGCAAGGCTCAAGTGACCATGTTCGAAATGGCTGGCTTGATCGGCAAGCATCTGAAGTGATTCGGTGACTCCCCACAAAAAAACCCGCTTCGGCGGGTTTTTTGTTGCCTGTTGGCGTTCTGCAGTTTCAGGTCTTTTGCTTGGCCAAGGCCGATTGGGTGATGGCACTCAAAGTGCCTCGGGTGGTGATCACTTCGGGGTCCAACATCACTTCAATCAAAGTGCCCTGCTCGCATTGCAAAGCGGCCAGCAGTGCCGCCTCAAACTCTTGTGTTTTGTGGATGCGCGTGGCGGCATAGCCGTAGGCCTTGGCCAGCATCACAAAATCAGGGTTGCTCAACTGTGAGCCCGTCACATGTGTGGGGTATTCGCGCTCTTGGTGCATGCGGATCGTGCCGTACATGCCATTGTTGAGCAACAAGATGATGCTCTTGCCACCATGCTGGACTGCCGTGGCCAGTTCTTGACCATTCATCAAGAAGTCACCATCGCCAGCAATGGTGAAGGCCAAGCGACCGGTGAGCAAATTCGCCGCAATGCCAGCCGGCACACCATAGCCCATGGCCCCTACGGTGGGGGCCAACTGTGTCTTGAACCCCTTGACGAGTCCGTGGTGCTTGAAAAAACGGTGAATCCAGCTGGCGAAGTTGCCAGCGCCGTTGGTCAAGACCGCATCGGCAGGCAGATGCTTCTTCAAAGTCGCCACGATGGCCGGCATGTCGATGTCCCCTGGCAGGGTTTGGGGCCTCAAGTTATCGAGGTAAGCCGCGTTGGCCGCTGCGGTCCAGTCTGCCCATGGCAGCGTTGAAGGTGCTGTCAGCACTTCCAGGCTTCGGGCCGCCGCGTTCATCGTCGAAAGGATGGCCAAATCGGCTTGGTAGACCCGGTTCAACTCTTCAGCGCTGCCGTGGATGTGCACCAACTTTTGTGATGTTTTGGGGGCTTTGAGCAGTGTGTATCCGCCGGTGGTCATTTCTCCCAAGCGGGGACCGATGGCCACAATCAAATCCGAGTCACGCACCAGCGCAGCCAATGTGGGGTTGATGCCGATGCCCACATCACCCGCGTACTGGGGATGGTGGTTGTCAAAAGTGTCTTGGAATCGAAAAGCATTGGCCACCGGCAATTGCCAGTTTTCAGCGAACCGCTCCAAGGCTTGGGCCGCCTGCACAGTCCATCCACCGCCACCGCAGATCACCAGTGGCTTGGTGGCCTGCAAGAGCAAATCGCGCAAGCTGCGCAATGCACCTGGATCACTCCAGGCCTGAACAGGCTCCACGCGAGGCAAGGGCTGCGCATGGACGATGGTTTGCGTGAGCATGTCTTCGGGCAGGACCAACACCACAGGGCCCGGTCGGCCGTTCATGGCAGTGGCAAATGCGCGGGCCACATACTCGGGCAAACGTTCTGGGTCATCCACGCGCTCTACGCGCTTGGCCATGCCCTTGGTCGATGGTCCAAAGAAATGGGTGTAATCCATCTCTTGAAATGCTTCACGGTCACGCGTGTCACTGGCCACATCGCCCACAAACAAGACCATGGGCGTGGAGTCCTGAAAGGCCGTGTGCACACCAATCGAGGCGTTGGTGGCGCCTGGTCCTCGGGTCACAAAGCACACGCCCGGCCGGCCGGTGAGTTTGCCTTGTGCTTCGGCCATGTAGGCCGCTCCCCCTTCTTGGCGGCAGATCACAAAACGGATCTGGTCGCGGTGCAGATGGAAACCATCGAGTACAGCGAGGTAACTCTCACCGGGCACACCGAAAGCATGGGTCACACCTTGGGCCAGGAGGCATTCAACGAGCAGATGGCCGGCAATTTTTGAAGTCATGCACCGATTTTGCCCATCAGGCAGGTGCTCGGCTGTCGCCCAGGTAAACGGTTCTCAAGCCTGTGCGAGCGTTCTTTTGCCCACACCCAAAGCGGCCACCACGCTCAGCAAAAGCACCAAAGCCGCCCCCAGCAAAGTGGCCTGGTAATGGCCGTGGTCCATGAGGGCGCCAAAGAAAATGGGCGACAAGGCAAAGCCCACATCCAGCCCCGAATAAACCAAGCCATAAACACGGCCAGTCGCACCCTTGGGCGTGGCTTTCTTGATCATCAAGTCACGGCTGGGGCCCCCCACCCCCACGGCAAAACCCGTTGCCGCCAGCACCCACAGGGTGCCGGTTTGACCGAAAAAGCCACTGGCGCACACAGCCATCAACAAGGCCGCACAAGTCATACAGATCGCCACCACACGGTCGCTCAAGCGGGGCCAGCGGGCCGCCACGAAACCACCTGCCAACATGCCCACAGCACCGCAGAGCATGTACGCCGTCAAGGTCATGGACGCCACTTCCAAACTCACCCCATGCAGGGCTTTTAGGATGGGCACCGAGAAATTCTGAACCACCGCCAACGTGACCGTCGACAGCAAAAAGAAGGCAAAGCACCACCAAACCACTGGCAAGCGCACAAAGTTCAAATCTTGTGAAGCGGCTTGCCCAGCCTGAGGGCGTGCTGACGCTTCAGTCTGCAAGTCATTCCGGTACAGCCACAAAAGCAGCAACAAGGCCGCGTACATCACGGCGGCGGCCACAAAGGCTTCACGCCAACCCCACAGCGCCCCCAAGCCGGTGAAAAAGACGGGCGCGACGGCCCACCCCAGATTGCCGCTCAAACCATGGGCACTGAAGGCATAGCCGAGTCTGGGCGTTGAGACCCGTTGATTCAAGATCGTGAAATCCACCGGATGAAATGGCGCATTGCCAAGGCCCGCCAAAACAGCCACCCCCATGAGCGCGGCATAACCCTGGGCGACCGAAGCCAAAAGACAAGCCAAAGCAAACAGCACCATGGAGGCAAACAAGACAGGCCGCGCACCGAATCGGTCGACCACAAAACCGGCCGAGGCTTGACCCACGCCCGAGACCACAAAGAACAAGGTGCTGAGCAAGCCCAATTCGGAATAGGACCAGCCAAAGTCTCGGATCAAGATCGGAAACAGCAAGGGCAACAAGAGGTGGGAAAAATGGGAGCTGGCATGCGCCAAACCCACCAAACCCATCACCTTGGCGTCAGAAGACAAAGGCACGACGGGCGCTGCGACGGTAGTAGCCGATGGCATAGGGATGACTCTTTCAAGCTTGCGGCGAGCGGATTCAAGGATCTGAAATTTCAGTCACGCTGCAAAACTGGCAGTTTAGCCATGAAAAAAGGGGCATGGTGTCGCCACCATGCCCCGACCACGCCAGCGGGTCCACCCAACGGGTCAAGCCGCAGTTTCAATCACCTTGAAATCGAAGTGCCCCGGGTTTTGCACCGGGTCCACAGACACTTCAATGCGGCTTTTGGGTGGAAAGCGCCCTTCAAGCAAGAGACGCGACAAAGGATTTTCAAGCCGCTGCTGGATGGCTCGCTTCAAGGGTCGCGCACCGAAAACCGGATCAAAGCCCACTTTGGCCAATTCCGACAAGGCCGCTGCGCTGACATCCAGGCTCAAGTCCATGCGGGCCAGGCGATCGCGCAGAGCCTGCAACTGGATGCTGGCAATGGAGGCGATGTGTTGTGCATCCAAACCATGGAAGACCACGGTCTCGTCGATCCGGTTGAGAAACTCGGGCCGGAAATGGGCCTTCAACTCGTCCCACACCGCATCCTTGATGTCTTCGGCAGGCTGCCCTACCATGGACTGAATGAGGTGCGAGCCCAAATTCGAGGTCATCACGATCACCGTGTTTTTGAAGTCCACCGTGCGGCCCTGACCGTCCGTCAAACGTCCATCATCGAGCACCTGCAACAAGATGTTGAACACATCCGGATGGGCTTTTTCCACTTCGTCCAGCAGCAACACGCTGTAGGGTTTGCGCCGCACCGCCTCGGTGAGGTAGCCGCCCTCCTCGTAGCCCACATAGCCGGGTGGCGCACCGATCAAACGGGCCACCGAGTGCTTTTCCATGAACTCGCTCATGTCCACGCGGATCAAGTGGTCCTCGCTGTCGAACAAAAAGCCCGCCAAAGCTTTGCACAACTCGGTTTTGCCCACACCGGTGGGGCCCAAAAACAAGAAAGAGCCGGTCGGGCGGTTGGGATCGGACAGACCTGAGCGAGAACGGCGAATGGCATTGGCCACAGCCGCGATGGCCTCGTCTTGGCCCACCACGCGCTGGTGAAGTTTCACCTCCATTTGAAGCAATTTCTCGCGCTCGCCTTGCATCATCTTAGACACAGGAATACCCGTCGCTCGCGAGACCACTTCAGCGATCTCTTCGGCCCCTACCTGGGTGCGCAGCAAGCGGTGCACGGGCTTTTCACCCGGGACGGCTTCTTTGGCCTGTACGTCCTTGAGTGTTTTTTCGAGCGCTGGCAACTGGCCATACTGCAATTCGGCCACTTTGTTGAAATCGCCTGCACGGGTGAGCTCTTCGATTTGTTGGCGCAGTCGGTCTATTTGCTCGCGAATTTGCTGCCCCCCCTGTGCTTGCGCTTTTTCGGCCTGCCAGATTTCCTCGAGATCGGCGGCCTCTTTCTTGAGCTTGGTGATTTCTTCTTCGATCAGAGTCAAGCGCTTTTGGGAGGCTTCGTCTTTTTCTCTGCGCACCGCTTCACGCTCAATTTGCAGTTGAATCAGACGGCGATCGAGCTTGTCCATGACTTCAGGCTTGGAGTCGATCTCGATCTTGATTTTGGCGGCAGCCTCGTCGATCAGGTCAATGGCCTTGTCGGGCAAAAAGCGATCGGTGATGT
>NKIO01000110.1 GCA_002255935.1 Comamonadaceae bacterium PBBC2 | reverse complement strand
CCGGCACTACAAAAAAGACTTTGCCAACCTCACCGTGGCCATCGTGGGCGATGTGCTGCACTCGCGGGTGGCCCGCTCGGACATCCATGCCCTGACCACGCTGGGCTGCGCCGAGGTGCGTGTGGTCGGCCCCAAAACGCTGGTGCCCGCCGACATGGCCCAGATGGGTGTGCGCGTCTTCAACAACCTGGAAGAAGGCATCAAGGGCTGCGACGTGGTCATCATGCTGCGCCTGCAAAACGAGCGCATGAGTGGCGCGCTGTTGCCCTCGAGCCAAGAATATTTCGAGAGCTTTGGCCTCACGCCCGAGAAGCTGCAACTGGCCAAGCCTGACGCCATCGTCATGCACCCCGGCCCGATCAACCGGGGCGTGGAGATCGACTCGGCCGTGGTCGATGGTCAGCAAAGCGTGATCTTGCCGCAGGTGACCTTTGGCATCGCCGTTCGCATGGCGGTGATGAGCATCGTGGCTGGTAACGAAGCCTGAGGGGAACAAGAACATGAAGATCCTGATTCAAAACGGCCGCGTCATCGACCCCGCCAGCGGCTTTGACCAAAAGGTGGACTTGGCCATTGCGGCGGGCCGCATCGTGGCCATGGGCCAGCTGCCCGCAGACTTCAGCCCCAACCGCGTGATCGATGCCAAAGGCTGCATCGTAGCCCCCGGTTTGGTGGACTTGGCCTCGCGTTTGCGCGAGCCCGGCCAAGAGCACGCGGGCATGCTCGAGAGCGAAATGGCCGCTGCCGTGGCCGGCGGGGTGACCAGCTTGGTTTGCCCACCCGACACCGAGCCGGTGCTCGACGAGCCAGGCCTGGTGGAGATGCTGCGCTACCGCGCCGAAAAACTGCACCAGGCCCGCGTGCTGCCTTTGGGCGCACTGACCGTGGGCCTCAAGGGCGATGTGTTGACCGAAATGGTCCAGCTGACCGATGCCGGTTGTGTGGGCTTCAGCCAGGCCGAGGTGCCGATCCCCAGCACCCAAGTGCTGCAACGCGCTTTGCAATACGCCAGCACCTTTGGCTTCACGGTCTGGTTGCGCCCGCAAGAGCTGCACCTGGGCAAAGGCGTGGCCGCCAGTGGCGCCTTGGCCACTCGCATGGGTTTGTCCGGCGTGTCGGTGGCCGCCGAGACGATCGCTTTGCACACGATTTTTGAATTGGTGCGCAGCACCCGCGCCCGCGTGCACCTGTGCCGCATCAGCAGCGCGCAAGGTGTCGAGTTGGTTCGCCAGGCCAAGGCCGAGGGCCTGCCGATCACGGCCGACGTGAGCATCAATTCGCTGCACCTGACCGATGCCGACATGGGCTACTTCGACAGCCGTGCCCGATTGACCCCCGTGCTGCGTCAGCAGCGCGACCGCGAAGCTTTGCGTGCAGGCTTGGCGGACGGCACGCTCGATGTGCTGGTGTCGGACCACACGCCTGTCGATGCCGATGCCAAGGCCTTGCCTTTTGCCGAGGCCGAGCCCGGCGCCACCGGCATGGAGTTGCTCTGGAGCCTGGCGCTCAAGTGGGGCCAAGAGGCGGGCGTGGATTTGCCCAAAGTGCTGGCGCGCATCACGTCCGATCCGGCCCGTGTGCTGGGCACCACGCTCAACACCTTGCAAGGCTCGGTCGGTCACTTGGCCATTGGCGGTGTGGCCGATGTGTGTGTGCTGTCCACCGAAGGCCACTGGCTGGTGACGCCGGAGTGCCTGCGCAGTCAGGGCAAGAGCACACCGTTCTCGGGTTACGAGTTGCCCGGCCGTGTGTTGACCACTTTGGTGGGCGGGCATGTGGCTTTTGAAGCCAAGTGATGGCGCTGCGTGTGTCCGCCCATGTGGGTGGAGCCGCACCGACAAACCCTTGAAGTGCGCGAGATGAAATCCATCCACGCCGTCTGGAAGATGCTGCGCGGCCTGTGGCATGTGGTCGTGGGCATGTGGTGGATTCATGCGCACTTTCCAAGGCTCAGTGCCGAGCAACGCGAGATGCGCGTGCAGGTGTGGTCGCTGCAGTTTTTGGCGCTGTGGGACATTCACCTGAAAGTGTTGGGGCAGCCGGTGCTCAATGGCCCGGCCTTGATCGTGGCCAACCACATTTCCTGGCTCGACATCTCGGTGATTCACGCGGCCAGGCACTGCCGCTTTGTGGCCAAGTCGGACATCCGCCAATGGCCCCTGATCGGCACCTTGGCCACCGGCTCGGGCAGTTTGTACATCGAGCGCACCAACCGCAAAGACGCCTTGCGCATGGTCAAGGACATGGCCGACGCGATGAAAGACGGCGATGTGGTGGCGGTGTTTCCGGAAGGCACCACCAGCGATGGGCGTAACATCTTGCCATTTCATGCCAACCTGATCCAGTCGGCCATCTTGGCCGATGCGCCGGTGCAGCCCATGTCGCTCAAGTTCATCGACGCGGTCACGGGTGAACCCAGCTTTGCGCCGTGCTACATCGGTGACGACACCTTGATCGGCTCCATCTGGCGCACGCTCACATCACCGCGCATCATCGCCGTGGTGCATTTTGGTGAGCCCCAATCCGCCAAGGGCCGCGACCGCCGCGCCTGGGCTCAAGACCTGCGCCAGGACATCACCCGTTTGCGCGACCAAGACGCGTGAGCGTTCACCCAGTGGAGCGCCCACAAGGCTTCAAAGGCACGGTATTTTGTAGGCGCTGAACTTCGTTCGGCAATCACCAGCGAACCACTATCTCCCGAATCGCCCAACACAGTTGGGCTCCCACAAGGCTTCAGAGGCTCGGTGTTTTGTAGGAGCTGAACTTCGTTCGGCGATCACCAGCAGACCACTAGCCCCCGAATCGCCCAACACAGTGGGGTCTCCTGCGCGGCCCGGAGCGATTGGCGCAATCGCCGGGGGACTTTCAACACTTCTCGTGCAGGTATTTTGCAGAGCCAAAGAAAAAGCCACTTTGTGAGGTGACACAAAGTGGCTTTTTGCAATGGATGGTGGGACCAGCGGGGGTCGAACCCACGACAAACGGATTAAAAGTGCAAAACTCTATACAACTATGCAATGCATTTTCAATGCTGTACAGCGTCTGCAAAAAGCGGTGTGCAGCGTAGTGCATTGTTCGCGTCGCTGACAAAAATGCACGTCTGCAAAAAAGTATTTCAACTATACCTGTCATTGGTGTCTCCATCATTTTTCAAAATGCATTGTGATTTCACGTAAGAACGCCACAATTCAGCACAGTTTTGAGGCATTCAACGTTTCAAACGCAGTGTCACGCAGTTGAACGTGTCACAGCGCGGCTGCTTTACGCTGTTGATTGCGTTTGCGTTCTGCATCACGTTGCTGTCGTTGCTGTTCACGTTCTTGCTGCAACCGTTGTTTGTCACGTTCTACGTTCTGTTTGAGTCCGTTTATGCGTGCCTGCGGCAAGGTCATAGGTGGCTTAGGTTTGATGGGTTTGATGTTGAGTTCTGAAATACGCATCAAGTATTTAATGTGCGTACACAGAACTCAGATCAGTCACCCAGTTCCGTGTAGTTCAACACGTTGCCAGTGCCATACTGCATTTCACCCAGTGCCTTGGCATCAAATGCGTTGCAGGCAAACACGATGGTGTGTGCTGTGGCGCCGTTTGCCACACGCACCCATAATTGCCAGCGCTTCATTTCGCAAACCCGTCACGCAGTTTCTTTGCAGCGTTGTCAATTGCGGCGTCAAGTTCTCCGTTCTCAACCGCTTTTTTAACAACTTCCAGCACGTTGACCACGTCGCTTCGTGCACCAACTTCAACAGCAAACTTTCCCTTGGCCAGTTCCAAAACTTTTGGACCAAAGCGCACACTCAATGCCAACTTGCCGTTGTCTGCGATAAACCACCACGCTTTGACACGCTTGTTTGTTTCAACCTGCTTTCGTGCACCAGTTTCTTTGTCCGTGTAAGAACGAAACTTGACGGGCGCAAACGTTGTACCTGCCTGTTCTGCTTTGGCCAATTCAATCTGTTCCCAAATACGTCGAACTAATTTGTTGCGGCGTTGCATTACGGGTGGCAGACTTGTTGGCTTTTGCGATGCAACCAACTTCAAAGTGTTCAAAGTGCTCATTGCTGATGTCCTTTCTGTGTAGCAATGAACAAACTTTATTGTCGGACCGTTGTTCAGAGCAACCGGAATTTGTCGGCCAAAACTTTTTCACCCAAAACAACACAAAACCACCTAATATTCACCCACGAATTGCTGGTAGTTCTTTGGTCATTGCTAAATAAAACTGACAGGCAGAGCGAATCACAGTCTCTGTGCTGCCATTTATCACTACTGATTACGAGCCGCGTCACTCACTTGTTATGACGCCCAACAACTGGACAACGGTGTCTCAGGGAAGGAAGATTTGAGCAGTAGCAAAGATTTGTCGAAATCACTTTCACCAGTGGAGTTAAGGTTTGCCACCTATTACTGACAAAGGAAAAAATTAGCACAAAGATGACAGGTTCAACCTGTGCATCACGAGCAAGTAATAACTGATAACTTGCGAGCACTGCGATAGGTTGGCACTTTAGCCATCGCAGACGCTGCGTTTCAAAGCAGCACATAAAAGGAGAAAGCGAAACCGCCCTTACCAGCAATGGTTGTGCAGAAGTGCTGTGGTAACGAACTCACCAAAAGAGTCCTATCCACACTGAGCCCTGTGTTGGCTCAGTGTGGGTTGAATCTACCAAAAGCATCCAAGTAAATTTAGATAACTGCTGTTGAACACTTACAAATTAAATGTATGCGAAGCAAATGGTGTGAGCGCAAGCGAAACACAAGCAAACGCAGTTTGCTACACACACACCACACACCACACATCACACATCACATCAGTCAAACTTTTGTGTGACCACTTGTTTGTTCAATGTCGTGTTGTAGCAAATCACCAAAGACCTAAATCACCACACCACGTAAAAATTGCAGCGCAGAATTTTTTGTAAGCAGGGGATGAATTTCAGCACACACATTCAGCAATGCATCAAATCAGCCCTATGCGCTGTTGATTTGAGCCTTTAGTCCGCTACGTATAAGGCCCAGGTAAAAAATGCGTTGTAGGGCTTGTGCGTCAACTTTGATGTTTCGTGTTTGCAAAACAACAAACGCAACCCAGCAGAACATTAAATACACGACTAAAGAGAATGTGTGAACTGTGTGGACGACAGCGTAACCACTTGTTTTTCAACAGAACAGCATCAACCTGACAACGAGCCAGGACATTCTTGCTCAACCAGCAGCAATGAATGCACACTTAATTCACGTAATTTATTTGGAGATAAAAATGGCAGCAGCAAAATCACTCACACAAGCAGAAATCAGCAAAGTACTTGAACACATCGCATCAACTGCGTACGCACAACGCAACAGGGTGATGTTTCTGTTGACAGCGATGGCAGGGCTGCGTGTTTCTGAAGTTGCTGGCTTGACCATTAACGATGTGCGTGACGAAGATGGCACAGTACGTGCCGAAGTGTTTTTCGCAGCACATCGCGTCAAGCACAATCACGCACGTACTGTGTACCTGAACACACGCCTGCAGCAAGAACTTGCAGACTACATTCAGTCACGAACTTGGATTGACGAAACGCAGACATTGTTCCCAACGCATCGTGGACCACGTTGCTCGTTTTCGCCCAACACACTCGCCCAGCACTTTTACTGGTTGTATCGAAAAGCGGGTGTTAGCAATGCCAGTTCGCACAGCGGTCGCAAGACATTTCTAACCAGTCTCGCATCACAAGGCGTTAGTGTTTTCGTTCTCGCAAGTTTGGCAGGACACAAGAGCATTGCAACCACACAACGCTACATCACAGTCAATGACGATGTGAAGCGTAAGGCTGTTGAGTTGGTTTAATCTTTTTCAGGATGCAACTTACTTGCAGACAATGCATCTCGTCGTGCGTACAGGTTTTTCCGTTGTTCGTCCGTCAACACATCTTCTTCTGGTTCTGCGTAGATAAGTTCAAGTGCTGCTTTTGACAACGCTTCACGCTGTCGCCAGTGTTTACGCAAACGCACGCCAACAACTGGATGATTTTCAATTTTTGTGTATCTGCTTTTCGTACCACGTATGCGCGGCACACCTGCTGCACTGATGTCTGGTCCAAAGCCAGGTTCAGAATTTACATCTCTGTCTAACCAACGCAAGATTTCACCAGCAAGTTTGCTGTTGGGATTTGGATTGCGTTTGGGATCAGTGTCAACTAAGTTGCACAAGTCCAACACTGTGAATCGCCCCGGTTTTCGTGGAGGCCAGTTGGTTTAAGTTGAGACCTCGGTCTCGTTCTTCCCGGCTAGCTGCCGGTAGTAGTTCACCTCAGCTTCAG
>NKIO01000109.1 GCA_002255935.1 Comamonadaceae bacterium PBBC2 | reverse complement strand
TTTGCCTCGAGATGGAGTCGCCCGACCCAGCCGCGATTCGCAACCTGCTGGGCATGGACTACCGCAAGCTGCTGCACGGCGAGCAGGGCTTCACGTTTCACCGTATGGCCTATGCGGGCGATGTGTTGACTTACGAGCAGCGCATCGAGGACATCTACGACAAAAAGGGGGGCGCACTCGAATTCGTGCTGCGCAAAACCCGCGTGAGCAACCAGCGTGGCGAGCATGTGGCCGATCTGCGTGCCCTGACCGTTTTGCGCCACGGCTAAGGAAACCGCCATGACACTCCCCTCTTTTGACGCCCTGCAAGTGGGCGACGCCCTTCCTGCGCTGGAGTTGCAGCCCGTCTCGCGCCTCACGCTGGCGCTGTACTGCGGCGCATCGGGCGACCACAACCCGATCCACGTCGACACCGACTTTGCCCACAGCGCAGGCATGCCCGACGTGATCGCGCACGGCATGTTGTCCATGGGCTGGTTGGCACGATTGCTCACCAATTGGGTGCCGCAAACGGCCATTCGCGATTACAGCGTGCGCTTTGCCGCCATGACCCAGGTGCACGAAAAGATCACCTGCACCGGCCAGGTGACCGAAAAGTTTGAAGTCGATGGCGAGTGCCGCGTGCGGCTGTCGCTGACCACCGCCAACGCCGATGGCCAAGTCAAGCTGGCCGGCGACGCCGTCGTGGCGCTGGCCTGAACCCATTTTTAAAAATCTCATTCCAAAGGATTCCCCATGACCCGCAAACTCGAAGGCCAGGTGGCCCTGGTGTCAGGCTCCGGTCGCGGCATCGGCCGTGAAATCGCGCTCAAGCTTGCCAGCGAAGGCGCCCGCGTTGTCATCAACGACCTCGACCAAGCCCCAGCTGAGCAGACGGTGGCCGACATCGTCGCCAGCGGTGGCCAGGCCGTGGCCTGCATCGGCAGTGTGACCGACACCGACTTTGGCGATCGTTTTGTTAAGACCGCGCTCGACGCATTCGGCGGCATCGACATCATCGTCAACAACGCCGGTTACACCTGGGACAACGTGCTGCAAAAGATGAGCGACGAGCAGTGGGATGCCATGCTGGCCGTGCACATGACGGCACCTTTTCGCATCTTGCGTGCGGCCTCGGGCTTCATCCGTGAAGCGGCCAAGAAAGAGGCCGAAGCGGGCCTGTCCAAACACCGCAAGGTGGTCAACATCTCGTCCACCTCGGGCGTGTACGGCAACGCAGGCCAAGCCAACTACGCGGCAGCCAAGGCCGGCATCAACGGCCTCACGCGCGCCATGGCCAAAGAGTGGGGCCGCTACAAGGTCAACGTCAACAGCGTGGCCTTTGGCCTGATCATGACGCGCCTGACGCAACCCCTGACGGCGGGTGACGCCAGCGTGGAGATTCAGGGCCGCACCATCGCCGTCGGCGTGCAGCCCGATCGCTTGAAGGCCGCCGAATCCACCACCCCGCTGGGCCGGGGCGGCACACCCGAAGAGGCCGCGGGCGCGGTCTACATGTTCTGCATCCCCGAGTCCAACTACGTCAGCGGCCAGGTGTTGGTTTGCGGCGGCGGCCGTCCCTAAGGCGCGTATGGACAGCATCCTCACTTTCCCCCGCAGCGTCTTTCGCGAAGACCACGAAATGCTGCGCACCACCGTGCGCCGCTTTTTGGAGCGCGAATGCAAACCCCGCCAAGCCCAGTGGGACAAAGACGGCAAGGTCGACCGCGAGACTTGGCTCAAGGCCGGGCGCGAAGGGCTGCTGTGCGCCACCATGGACCCTGAATGGGGCGGTGGCGGCGGCGACTTTGGCCATGCGGCCGTGATCGTCGAAGAGATCGGCCGCTCGGGTGTGAGCGGCTTGGGCTTTGGCCTGCACTCCGACGTGGTGGCGCCTTACATCGAGCGTTTGGGCACCCCCGCACAAAAAGCCCAGTGGCTGCCCCGATGCGCCACGGGCGAAGTCATCCTCGCCATTGCCATGAGCGAACCGGGCGCGGGCAGCGACCTCAAAGCCATCCGCACCACGGCGCGGCGCGAGGGCGATGAGTACATCATCAACGGCGCCAAGACCTTCATCTCCAACGGCCTGAACTGCGACCTGGTCGTGGTGGTGGCCAAGACCGAGCCCGAGCTGGGTGCCAAGGGCGTGTCGCTGATCTTGGTGGAGGCCGACCGCGCCGGTTTTCGCAAAGGCCGCAAGCTCGACAAAATGGGCCAAGAAGCGGCCGACACCGCCGAGCTGTTTTTTGAAGACGTGCGCGTGCCCGTGAGCAACATCCTGGGCGAAGAGAACAAGGGCTTTGCTTACCTGATGCAAGAACTGGCGCAAGAGCGCTTTGTGATCGCGCTGGGCGCAGCCGCCAAGATGGAGGCGATGTTTGATGAGACGGTGCGCTACACCAAGGAGCGCGTGGTCTTTGGTAAGCCGCTGTTTGATTTTCAGAACACCCGCTTCAAGCTGGCCGAGATCAAGGTGCGCACCACCGCCGTGCGCATGATGGTGGACCAGTACCTGGGTGAACATCTGCGCCGCAAGCTCACCGTGCAAGAAGGCGCGATGGCCAAGCTGTTTGCGACCGAGGAGCTGGGCAAGGCACTCGACGAATTGCTTCAGCTGTATGGCGGCTACGGCTACATGATGGAGTACCCCATCACCCGCGCCTTTGTCGACTCGCGCGTGACCCGCATCTACGGCGGCACCAGCGAGGTCATGAAAGAGCTGATCTCCCGAAGCCTGTGATGAGCCCATCGTCCACACCCTTTTGGCCCAAAGGCGTTCCGCGCACGCTGAGCCTGCCGCAGGTGCCGCTCACGCATTACGTGCAGGTCGCGGCCGAGCGCTTTCCGAACAAGCCCGCCGTGATTTTTTGCGGCAGCACGCTGACCTACGCGGCGCTGCTCACACGCGTCGAAGCGCTGGCCGGATATCTGACCCAGCGCCTGGGCGTGCAGCGCGGCGACCGGGTTTTGCTGATGAGCCAAAACTGCCCGCAATACGTGGCGGCCTACTACGGCATCATGCGCGCCGGCGCGGTGGTGGTGCCGGTCAACGCCATGTGCACCCAGAGCGAAATCCGCTACTACCTGCAAGACAGCGGCGCTCGCGTGGCGATGGTGGCGCAAGAGTTGTTGCCCCAAGTCATGCCGCTGCTGCAGCCGGGCGATGGTGGTGCTTTGCAAGCCGTGTTGGTGCATGCGTATTCAGAAGGCTTGCCCGCGCAACCCGTCGGCAACGAAGTGCCGGAAGGGGTTTCGGAAGTGGTGCCTGATGTGGTGTTGACCCCACGTCAGTGGGCCGACGCTCCGGGCTTGCACGGCCTCGAAGACGCCATTGCACAGGCCTTGCCCGCACCCGCAGAGCACCCCGATAGCCAGG
Source organism: Comamonadaceae bacterium PBBC2 (assembly GCA_002255935.1). GTDB lineage: Bacteria > Pseudomonadota > Gammaproteobacteria > Burkholderiales > Burkholderiaceae_C > Limnohabitans_A. Next base: position 3,302 of record NKIO01000109.1, on the reverse strand, counting down.
ACCTGTGTGTGCTGCCCTACACCTCGGGTACGACCGGTCACCCCAAGGGCTGCATGCACACCCACGCCACGGTGTTGGCCTCCAACATGGCTGCGCAGGTCTGGCGTGGCTTGCACATGGACTCGGTGTTCTTGGCCGTGGCGCCGCTCTTTCACATGCTGGGCATGCAGGGCGGCCTGAACGTGCCGATCACGCTGGGCGCCACCGTGGTCATGCTGCCGCGCTGGCACGCGGCTTCCGCGGCGCGCTTGATCGAACAGCACCGCGTCACGGCCTGGTCGGCCCCACCGGCCATGTTGATCGACTTCTTCGCCAACCCGGCCGCTGCGCAGCGCGACCTGAGCAGTTTGTCCACCCTGTCGGGTGGCGGTGCGGCCATGCCCGAGACGGTGGCGAACTTGCTGCAAACGCGTTTTGGCATCGCCTACAACGAAGCCTACGGCATGACCGAGACCGCCTCATTTTTGTTGGGAAACCCCCCTGCACGCGGCAAGCGCCAGTGCCTGGGCGTGATCACACCCGGGGTGGATGCGCGCATCGTGGACCCGGAAACCCTGCGCGAGTTGCCTGTGGGCGAGGTGGGCGAGCTGGTCACGCGCGGCCCGCAACTCATGCGCGGCTACTGGCAAAACGAGAGCGCCAACCAGACCTCATTTTTTGAACTCGATGGCCAAACCTTTTTCCGCACGGGCGACTTGGCCAGCGTGGACGAAGAGGGTTACTTCTTCATGCGCGACCGCCTCAAACGCATGATCAACGCTTCGGGCCTGAAGGTCTGGCCTGCCGAGGTGGAAAACACGCTCTACGAGCACCCGGCCGTGCACGAGGCCTGCGTGATCGCGGTGCCCGATGCCAAGCGCGGCGAAAACGTGATGGCGCTGTTGGTGCTCAAGCCCGGCACCCAAGGCCAGGTCAGCGAGCAAGACCTCATCGACTGGGGCCGCGCGCACATGGCCGTTTACAAGGCCCCGCGCATCGTGCGCATTGTGGACAGCCTGCCCAAGTCCGGCACCGGCAAGATTTTGTGGCGGCAGTTGCAAGAACAAGAGCACGCGCGCTTGGCAGCAGACCCAAAGGCCCAGCCATGACCCACCCGCACCCTGCCTGTTGTGTAGGAGCCAGCCCTGCTGGCGATCAGGCATTCGCGGTCCGCAGGCGGTCGCTTGCAGGGCAAGCTCCCACAAGGCAAACGGCCAAACCAAAAAACGTGAACTTTTCCCAGCAGGAGACCCCATGCGCATTCCATTGAGTTTCAAAGGCCAGTCGGTGTTTGTGGCCGGTGGCAGCAGCGGTATCAACCTGGGCATTGCCACCGCATTTGCGCAGGCCGGGGCAAACGTGGCGATTGCCAGCCGCAACGCCGAGCGCGTGGCCCAAGCGGTGGACCAGTTGCGCCAACACGGCACGCACATCGAAGGCTACAGCGCCGACGTGCGCGACGCCCCCGGCATTGCCGCTGCGCTGCAGCAAGCACGTGACGCCATCGGTCCTTTTGATGTGCTCGTCTCGGGCGCAGCAGGCAACTTTTTGGCACCCGCTTTGGGCATGTCGGCCAACGGCTTCAAGACGGTGGTGGATATTGACCTGAACGGCACTTTCCATGTGCTGCGAGCGGGCTTCGAGCACCTGCGCCGCCCGGGGGCCAGCGTGATCAACATCTCGGCGCCGCAGGCTTTCAACCCCACCAAGCTGCAAGCCCATGTGTGCGCCGCCAAGGCAGGCGTGGACATGCTCACGCGTGTGCTGGCCATGGAATGGGGGCCTGAAGGCGTGCGCGTGAATTCCATCGTGCCCGGCCCGATTGGCGACACCGAAGGCATCCGCCGCTTGGCGCCCACGCCGGAAGCCTTGCAGCGCATGACGCAGTCGGTGCCCCTGCAGCGCATGGGGCGGGTGGAAGAGATCGCCGACATGGCGCTGTTTTTGGCGTCTCAGCACGCCGCATTCGTCACCGGCGCCATCATGGCGGTGGACGGTGGCAGTTCCCTGGCCGGTGGCCGGGACTATGGCGCCTCTTTGTAGGAGCTTGCCCTTCAAGCGATGACCCGCAGACCACCCACGCCCATCGCCAGCAGGGCTGGCTCCTACAGATCAAAAAAGGAAATCCCATGAGTCTTTTGAAATTCGAAATCGCCGACCAGGTCGCCACCATCACCTTTGACAGCCCCAGCAAACGCAACGCGCTCGAGCCCGCCATGCGCGACGAGTTGGCGGTGGCCTTGCAACACATCCAGCACGACAAGTCGATCCGCGCCGTGGTCCTCACCGGGGCGGGCGGGCACTTCTGCTCGGGCGGTGACCTGAAAAACATCGCGGCGGCCAACCTGGACAACGGTGGCTGGCTGGGCCGCATGCAGACCCTGCACGATTGGGTGCAGCTGCTGCTGACCCTTGACCGTCCGGTGATCGCTGCGGTCGATGGTGCGGCCGCAGGTGCGGGTTTCAGTCTGGCCTTATCGGCCGACTTCGTGCTGGCCACACCACGCGCCTGGTTCAACATGTCTTTCCTCAAGGTTGGCCTGGTGCCCGATGTGGGCGCGCTCTACACCCTGCCCCGTGTGGTGGGCGTGCAGCGTGCCAAAGAAATCATGCTGTCGGCCCGAGACATCGACGCCCAAGAGGCCTTGCATTTGGGGCTGGTGATGGAGCTGCACGAGCCCGACCAGTTGCTGCCCCGCGCGCAAGCCCTGGCACGCAGTTTTGTGGGCGCCTCGCCTGCTGCCGTGGCTTTGATCAAGCGCAGCCTCAACAACGCCTTGGGTGGCGGCTTGCAAGACATGCTCACCACCGAAGCGCAAGCCCAGTCTTTGGCCGCAGGCACCGCCGAACACCGCGAAGCCGTCAACCGCTTTCTGACCAAGCAGCCGCCTTTGTTTGCCTGGCCGGCGCAAGACAAAAGCTGAACGGAGCCTGTAGGAGCCAGCCCTGCTGGCGATTCACACACCGGTGTCCGCGAGGCATCGCTTGCAAGGCAAGCTCCTACAAAACAAGACACCGTGTACAGGGCAGGCGTCTACAAAGTCCAACGGCTTCAGACAAACCAAGGGCATTCCCTGAGTTCGGCAATCCAAAACCCCCGCTTCAGCATTCGAAGATTGTCCAGAATCACTGGACGCCGCAAGATACATCAACCCCCTGTGGGGTGACGCTGGCACCCCAGCGCTTCATCCCATGATTTCCAGGAGCACAACATGAGCAAAGCCCGATTGGTAGAAGACAAAGTCGTCGTGGTCACCGGCGCAGGTGGCGGCATTGGCCGCGACATCGCGCTGGCCATGGCCCGCGAAGGCGCCAAGGTGGTG
>NKIO01000108.1 GCA_002255935.1 Comamonadaceae bacterium PBBC2 | reverse complement strand
AATTGCATCGATGCTGATGGCGCTGGGCCTTAAGGGTGGATTTGCGCTCGCCCATGCCGGGTTTACCAGCCAAGTGGCTACCAGCTTGGGGTGCGCCGTTTTGCTGGCAGTGGTGGTGCCCTTGCTGGGCTACAGCGTGCTGCGGCGGTTTTTGTCGGACTTTGATGCGGCGGCCGTGGCGGCCACCTATGGTTCGGTGAGTGCCGTGACCTTTGTGACCGCAGTGCAGACTTTAGAGAATCAGCAGATCGCATTTGGCGGCTACATGTCAGCGGCCATGGCCCTGATGGAATCCCCGGCGATCATCCTGGCCGTCTTGCTGGCCAACGCATTGCGTAAGCCCCAAGCGGTGGCTATTGCGCCCACCTCGGGTGATGCCGCTGTGCTGACCCTGGGTCCACAACCCCCACGTTCGGGCGTTTCGCTGGGCAACATCCTTCACGAATCGCTGACCGATGGCGCGCAGTTGCTGCTCTTGGGTGCGATGCTGATCGGCATGCTGACGGGCGATGCGGGCAAGGCAGCCATGCAGCCCTTCTCGGGCGATCTCTTCAAGGGCATGCTGGCCTTTTTCTTACTGGATATGGGGCTGCTGACGGCGCGCAGTTTGCCGCAGGTCCGGGACAAGTCACCTTGGCTCATCGCCTACGCCGTGGTCGGCCCGCTGGTGCACGCCAGCTTGGCCTTGGGCTTGTGTGTCTTGCTCCGCATACCTGCCGGTGATGCGGCCCTCTTGATGGTGCTGGCCGCCAGCGCGTCTTACATCGCCGTGCCCGCCGTGCTGCGCCATGCCATCCCCGAGGCCAGCCCATCGCTCTACTTTGGCCTCTCTTTGGGCATCACCTTTCCGCTGAATATTTTGTTTGGCATTCCTTTGTATACCCAGGTGGCGATAGCGGTGCTAGGGTGATTGCACAACCCGTCCGTTGGATAGCAAATCAAAAGGCCCAAACATTGCAGGAAGACATACAGTGCGCCGCCACCTCGGTCGGAACACTGCAGCTTCCTCAATCAATGCGCGTCGCCGCTGTTCTTGTCTTCCCCATGAAAACTCTGCCCACCCACTTCGCCACCCGTGTCATCTGGCTTTTGTCTGGCGTAGGTATTGGGGTCACCTCCATCGTGGATGGGGTGTGTGCTGATTTGCTGGGGCAGTCTATTTCTGGCGTGGGCATGGCGCCATTTGGCGTGGCTTGGTTCATGCAACCTGTGCTGTTCAAAGCTCCACTGGCCGACTTAGCGATCCACGCGCAAGAAGCTGTCATCGGCCCAGCAAAGCTGCGCACGGGGCTCCTATTTGCCGCAATGGCGTGTCTGTTGGTTGGCATGATTCTGCGCTACGCATTTCATATCTAGCAGCTACGCAAGGCATCTATGGCCGCTTGAAATGCCGTTCAAGTTATCGTGGGTTCCGACGGAAGTGAGTGCTACTGAAGTTTTCAAACGACACGCTTTCAAAGACCAGCGTTGCTGCGCCCTGTATCGCTGTGAATTGTTGTTGGGTATTCAGAAAACCCTCGATGTGGAACTGGCGCAGCATCAGCGTCTTACACGCGTTGTCAAAACTGAAAATGCCCAAATGCTCGTGAGCCTCAATATTCTTGTTCTTCACATGGTGGCTATCTCAAAGTTGAGACTTCAGTTTTGTCAGAGCTCGGACTCGACGGGCTAGGGAGGCATGGAGAAGGATTGATTTCTTCAAGAAAAACATTCTAATAAGTATTAGAATAAGCGAATGAAAAAACGTACCATCAAAAATTTGCTGTACGAGCAGGTTGCCCGCATCGGCAAGGCCACCTCCAGCCCCAAGCGGCTGGAGCTACTAGAACTCTTGGCGCAGGGTGAGAAGACGGTCGAGGCCATGGCAGCAGAGCTTTCTATTGAAATCAAGCTGGCCAGTGCACACCTCAAGGTCTTGAAAGAAGCGCGCCTGGTTGTGCCACGCAAGGAGGGTAAGTTCGTGTTCTACCGCCTGTCTGGGCAAGACGTTGCAAGCCTTTGGGTCGCCATGCGCGAAGTTGCCGAAGAGCATTTGGTGGAACTGCGGGTGGCCTTGGACGCCATGGCTACCGCACCCAACAAGCTTGACAGCATCGACCGCAAGCAGCTGATGGCGCAGGCCAGGCGCGGCGATGTGATCATGATTGATGTGCGCCCACGCGCTGAGTACGAGCAAGCGCATTTGCCCTACGCGCGCTCTATGCCGATCAATGAGATCGCACAGCGCATTGCCGAACTTCCCAGGGGCACTGAAGTCGTCGCCTACTGCCGCGGGCCCTTTTGCCTGTTTGCAGAAGAGGCTACACAGCTCCTTAAAGCCAAAGGTCGCAAGGTCAGCAAGCTGCTAGACGGTGTGTCGGAGTGGCAGGCTGCGGGCATGCCACTGGCCACGCGCTAGCCACCCACAAGGTATTTATGTTCTTCAAACAACTGCCCACCCATGAGGCATCGCTCTCTTATTTTTTTGGTTGCGCGGGCTACGGCTTGGCCGTCGCAGTGGATGTGGTGGCCGCAGACGAGGATTGGTTCATCGAACAGGCCCGGCTCAACCAAGTGCGCATCACCCACGTGATTGATACCCACATTCACGCTGACCACTACACCGGTGGCCGCGAGCTGGCACGCAGAACGGGCGCACCCTATTGCCTGCACGAAGACGCGCGCAACTCTGTCAAGTTTGGCTACCAGCCTTTGACCGATGGTCAGGTGTTGGCGCTGGGCAATGTGCAGGTCCAAGTGATGCACACCCCCGGCCATACGCTGGACAGCATTTGCCTTTTGGTGTCTGACGCCAGGCGTGGCCCCGAACCCTGGTTCGTCATCACCGGCGACACGTTGTTTGTGGGCGCGGTAGGCCGCCCAGATTTGGCTGGGCGCGAGCTAGAAATGGCAGGCTTGCTGCACCAAAGCCTGCACGACAAACTACTGCGCTTGCCCGCAGGCCTGGAAATCTATCCGGGCCATCAGGCTGGAAGCGCCTGTGGCGCGGGCATCTCTGGCAAGCCATCGTCAACCATTGGCTTTGAGCAACGCTGGAATCCTTTTCTGTCCATGGACCAAGAGACTTTCGTGCGCGAGGTGACGGCCAACCTACCCGAGCGCCCCGCGCACATGGACCATATCGTTGCCGCCAACATAGCAGCCTGATATGCAGCAGCCAGCGTTGCGCCACGGTATTGCCGACAACCGCAGTCAGTTTCTCCACCAGCTTTTTCAGGTGCTACTAGTAGGGCTCACCCTGGGGCTGACGCGCACGGTGGTGCCAGCCCTGGCCGAGTCCGACTTCGGGCTACCCAATAACTCCTTTGTATTGTTGAGTGCTTTTGTGGTGGCGTTTGGCGTGGTCAAGGGCAGCATGAACTTTGTCGCCGGGCGTCTCTCTGAACGCTTGGGGCGCAAGCGTGTATTGCTGCTGGGCTGGCTGGTGGCGTTGCCCATTCCGGTGATGATTAGTTTCGCACCTACTTGGAACTGGGTAGTGGCAGCGACAGTATTGCTCGGTATCAATCAGGGCCTCACGTGGTCCATGACACAGACCGCGCAGCTAGACATCACCCGGCAGGAGGAGCGTGGCCTCACCCTGGGCCTGAATGAATTTGCGGGCTACGTGGGCGTGGCGCTGGCGGGTATTGCCACCGCCTACATGGCGGCCCATTGGGGCGCGCGCCAAGGCCTGTTGGTCTTTGGCCTGACTGTCTTCATGCTAGCTTTGGTTTTGACCCACCTGTACATCCAAGACACTTTGCCCTGGGCCAAAGCCGAAGCCGACAAGCACGCCCCCGGAGCCACCCAAATCCTGCGCCCACGCTACCCTGTGGGGGTTTCATCCCACCCACCCACGTGGGAAATTTTCACACTCATGAGCTGGCGCGACAAGCGCCTGATGGCGCTGTGCCAGGCCGGGCTGGTGGAGAAGTTTGTCGATGCCCTGGTGTGGGTTTTTTACCCGGTGTTTCTGTACCAACAGGGCGTGAGCCTGACCCATGTGGGCTGGATCATCGGCGTCTATGGCTTTATATGGGGCGGGGCGCAGCTCTTTACCGGCAGACTCTCGGATCGTATTGGGCGGCACCGGCTCAACGTCGGGGGTATGTGGGTGTGCGGTGCCGGCGTGGCCGCCATGGTGCTGGGCGATAGCGTTGCCTGGTGGACGGTGTCCGCCGCCGTGTCGGGCTTGGGCATGGCGCTGCTGTACCCCAATCTATCTGCGGCGGTGGCTGACATCTCCCACCCCGCGTGGCGCGGGTCTGCCATTGGCATCTACCGCTTCTGGCGCGATGTGGGCTACGGCATTGGCGCTTTGGGCTTGGGCCTGGTCGCGCATTTCAGCGGCCAGATGCAGGCCGCCTTCTGGTTTGTGGCTGTGTCCATGTTTGCATCGGGCGCCGTGCTCTGGTGGCTGGGTGCGGAGACGCACCCTCGGTTGAACCCAGCGCGTTGAAATGGGGATTCACACTTTGTGGCTATGCGGCTAAAGCGGAATGTGGGGGGTCGGCTGAGCCTCCGAGCGCATCGACCCGGATGACGACCTTGCCCGTGGCCCGGCCTGTCTCCGCATAGGCCACCGCCTGTTTGACTTGGTCAAACGCATAGACCTTGTCGATCACGGGCCGAATGATGCCGCCATCCACCGGCGCAGCGATCTCGGCCAACTGCGCGCCACTGGGCTGCATCAGCATGAAGCGGTAGCGGCACTGCAGGCTGCGCGCCACGCGACGCACCTTCCAGCTGATAGCGCGTATGCCCAGCCGCAGATACCAGGGCATGGGCCAAGTACGCGCCAGCTCCAGATCAGGCGGCCCCGCCACCGACACCACGATGCCGCCTGCGCGCAGAACGCCAAAAGACCGCAGCAGCGTGTCGCCGCCTTGCGTATCCAACACCATGTCGTAACCACTGAGAATCTGCGCAAAGTCTTGGGTCTTGTAGTCGATCACTTCATCCGCACCCAGTGACCGCAGTAGCGGATGCTTGGCCTGGCTGGCCGTGGCGCACACATAGGCACCCAGGTGCTTGGCCAGCTGGATGGCGAAGGTGCCTACACCGCCCGCGCCCGCATGGATCAAAACCTTTTGCCTGGGCTGAATGTGGGCGATATCGACCATGGCCTGCAGCGACGTGAGCGCCACCAGCACATCCTGTGGCCCCACCAGAGGTTCGGGCCAATCGCCGCATTGCAGCACGTCCGGGCCGCCGTAGGATGGGATAAACCATGCTTTCATTCGGAGTTCCTGTTAAGTGGTCAAATCGGCCGCTCAAGCCGTGGATAGTGCGGGAGCAGCTTCTTTTTTGATAGCAAGACAATACGCATTGAAACTTCACACTGAAAGTGGTCTTCAATGAATTCAATTGTCTTTCTGGGCTTAGCTATAGACGGTACTGCCTACGGATAGCTTGTGGAAGAAACCAAGTCAAATGAGCATCTCAGTCAGCACAGTCGGTAACGTTCTAGGTGTCTAGCATGTCCCACTCATCCCCCAACATCCAGCGAATTGCCGAGAGCTTGCCGTTAATCATGCCCCATTCGAAATCATCCCAAGGCCCGAGATTCTTCTTGCCATATTTCCTTTCGACAGCCTTTGCAGCAGCTAGAGCAGCAATCCAAACGTCCCTCTGGCATGTCTCAGGCATACCGGGTTTGCGTGGATAGATCTCTTCATCAACCAGCTCAACCCTACCTTCGGCTATTCCCACACGAAGGTTTTGGTGGCGGTTGTACCAAAGCTGATTGAATAGGAAGTCCTCCATTCTCAACAATTCTGTCAATCCTCGTGTCTCTTGAGACCACGATTGCTCCCTCATAAGTCGGGAGACCATCGTTGGATCGATGCGTCGTAGACACTCAGCCAAGCAAATAAAGTACATCGACTTAATTCTGGAAAATCGATCTGCTAAATCGGGATGAGGTAAGTTCAGGTTTCCAGATGCGACACCAAAGTCCTTTGTGTTGTGTGTGACGAATGCAAACCGCTGTCCTGCCTCCGCAGAGGAGTCAATAGCATCGAAGTACGTTTCTATAACTATGGCGTCAGCTATGGAGTTTTTATTTTCTTGATGGCAGGGACCTCGCCGGTGCAAGGCCCTATCGGCCGCATTGAGCTTTATAGTGCTCAGCGTCTCAACAATCACTGATACCGACAGCAACTTCTCAATTCGGTTCAGGGCATCTTCTGCAACATCACCAACAATTGGCATTCGGTGATTTACGTCGTCTAGCTGAGCAAGAAGCGTTTTCTGTTTCCTTGAGTCACCTCCTAGCTTTTTAACGGCGTCTTTTACTTGCTGAAAGTGCGAAGCTAGGCTGCGAGAACTTGCTTTCGCAACTCTGGCACGATTTCTCTGAAACTCATCAACAACAACTCGCGGAACGAGCAATTTCAGCCCTCCAGCATGAACCATTTTTTCAACTACCAAAAGTAGCGGTGTTTGCTTGGGGTCTTGGGCTAGGTCAAGCCAGACGCAGGTGTCTATAAGTACATGAAACATAGTTAGTTTTCTCCCTACGCAAGTTTATGGGCTCTCGGAACCGTGCAGCATTCGGCCGCTGGAATGAAGTTGTTCTCTATGCATTGCCGCCAATAATGTGGAGGGTCACCACATGCTCGTTCGTCAAGACCACGCCATCCGACTTCACTATGAAGCAGGAACTGAGGCCTTGTGTAGGTACCTTAGGGGCGTGAATTTTCACTTCGAAGGGCTTGAGTCCTAAGCCAAACAGGCCGTTTAAGCCGTGGATATTGCGGGAGCAGCTACTTTTTTTATAGCAAGCGTCCCTCAACGCGTTGGTATTTTCAACTCCGTGATGGACACCAACTGCAAATCTCGCCCTTGCAGATTGGCGTTCAAACCGCGCGCCACTATTTTGTAGCGATGCGTGGGCTTGATCACTATAGATAAGGCCCAATAAAGTCTGAACTATTTCAGATTTACTGTATCCAAGCTCAATGGAAAAAGAAAGCGCAAGAAATCAAACACTGGAGCAACTCCACGAGCGACGCAAGCAAGTCGTGCGGCT
>NKIO01000107.1 GCA_002255935.1 Comamonadaceae bacterium PBBC2 | reverse complement strand
AGCTGCCTGCGTTCTTGCCCTGGCCGCCCACGCTGCTCAGACCACCCAGCACGGCTTCAGTCTCGCCCGCCACCAGGCCGCTGGCCGTGAAGCCCGTGACCGATTGCGTCTGGCCGTTGTAGACGGTGTTGGCACTGTTGGCCGTCACCACCGCCTGGGCCTTGGCTATGGTCAAAGCGCCATCGACAAAGGTCAGCGCATAGTTACCATCGCTGCCGCTGATGCGGTGGCTGTAGCTGCCGGCGTTCTTGCCCTGGCCGCCCACACTGCTCAGACCGCTCAACACGGACTCGGTCTCGCCCGCCACCAGGCCGCTGGCCGTGAAGCCCGTGACCGATTGCGTCTGGCCGTTGTAGACAGCGTTGGCGCTGTTGGCCGTCACCACCGCCTGGGCCTTGGTGATTTCGCCCGTGAAGACATTTTCGGTGTTGACGATGTAGTTGCCGCCACCGTTGCCATCGGCCAGCACATAACCCGCATTGACCCGCAACTCTTTGCCCGTGCCGGCGTTCTTGTCCGTGAAGGACTGTGTCAGCTGCGTCACCTGATCGCCGCTTTGCAGACCGCTGACCAGCGGCGCTTGCGAAGAACTCAGCTTGCCGTCGTAGACCTTGGAGTCCGTGACTGCGCGCAAGGTCAGCACCGCCTTGTCGATCACCAGATCGGCGTCGGTGTAGCTGATGCTGTAGTTGCCCAGACCTGCGCCGTCAGCTTGGATGTTCGAGCCGTAGGTCCCGGCGTTGCGTGCACTGGCCAGGCCCGTGACGGTGAAGCTCTCGCCCGCCAGGAACCCACTGCTGGTGTACTGATCCTGCGATTGCGTTTCCCCGTTGTAGCCCACGCGCTTCGCCACCGCACTGATGGAAGCCGCGCGGGGATCCACATACAAGCGAGCGGTCGGCGATTCGGGCGTGCTGTCCAGCACCACAAAGTTGTTGCCACTGAGCGTGTAACGATAAGCATCCACGGCACCGCCGGTGTCACGAATGACCTGGCGGGGCGAGCCATTGGGCGCGGGCTGGGTGACCGTCAAATCATCGATCAGCGCTGCCCGGGTGACTTGGTAGGCATTGCTGCCGGCCACCACCGTCTCGACGATGGAGCTGCCGCCGCTCTGGTTGGCCGCCTTCAGCGCGTCCTTCACCTGCGTGGCCGTCGGATCGCTGTCACCGTAGGTGATGCGCAGGCTTGCGCTGTCGATCTTGTCGGTGAAGCTGAGCTGTTCACGCACCATCACCTGGCTGTTGCCGCCGCTGTTCTGCTGCGGTCCCGAGGCGTAGTCGGTGTAGGTCTTGGCGTTGGCCGGGTTGCCGCCCACCTGCGAGAGGTAGAGCGTGCTGAAGCTGCTGTCGATGAGCTCCAGATCCCCCGAGCTGGCCGCAGCACCGGTGTAGACATACGTCTTGCCGCCGCCGAGCTGCGAGCTGCTGTTGCCGCTGACGGTCTTGACCTGCCCGCCACCTGCGTTGCCGGCCGCCAGGGCCGAGCCGGCGGACAGGACCACATGGCCGCTGCCGTTGTTGGTGATCTTGGGGGCGATCACGTCGCCGCTGCCACTGCTTTGCACGCGCACACCGACCGTGCCGTTGTTGCCCTGGGCCGTGCCGCCGCCGTTCTGGGTGATCTGGATCAGGCTGCCGTCGATGGCGCCGGCGGCACCGGCCGTGCTGCCGGCCAGCAGCTGAATGACACCGGCACCGGCCGCGCCCACCACGGTGGACAGGCCATCGGCGCTGATATTGCCTTGCTCGGCTTGCAGCGTGGTGCTTTCACCGGCGCTGGCGTTGTTGCTGATGCTGCGGCCGCTGCGCAGCTGCACTGCGGTGCTGCCGTCGGCGGTGCGGCCGACCAGGCTCACCGTGCCGGCGGCCACCAGGTTCTTGGCCAGATCGAGGCTGCCGCTCAGGGCCTTCAAGGTCACCGCGCCGCTGGAGTCCAAGCCCAGCGCGCTGTTGCTCGGGGCGGTGTACCCAGCCGCGTTGCTGGTCGATGGGCCTGCACTGAAGGCGCCCAAGGTCAAGGTGCCGCTGCTGTTCTGAACATCCATGGCTGCGCCGCTGGGCGCTTTGGCCGACAAGGTCAGCGCATCGGCTTCGTTCACATACGCGCTGGTGCTGCTGTTGCCATTGGCTTGCAGCGCCAGACTGCTCACCTGGGTGAGGAGGCGTTGGCTGCTGCTGCCGATGTTGCCGCCTGCTGTCAGCACGGCCAGGTTGGCAGTGAGCAGGCCGCTGCCGTTGTCGCTCATGGCGCCTGTGGCTTCCAAGAAGGCATTGCCGGTGGTGCTGGCATTGGCGTTGAGGGCCAGGCTGGCTCCCTTGAGGTTGATGTCGCCGCTGCCGCTGCTGATGCCGGTCAGGCCACTGGCCGTACCGATGGTCAGGGCACCCCCACTGCCCACCACCACCGCGCCGTTGGCACTCGTGCTGGCCGCCAGCGTGACATCATTGCTTTCGCTGATGAACAGATTGCCGGCCGAGCTCAGCTTCAAGGTGTCCGCGCTGGTGTTGATGAACTGGCTGCCGCTGCCGATCGTGGTGGCCGCGCTGAGCACCACATCATTGCCACCCACCGTGCCTGCCGTGCGGCTGATGCTGCCGCTGCTGGCCGTGATCCCGACGTCTCCCGCACCGGCCAGCACATCGGCCGCCTGAACCGTGGAGCCCTGAGCGCTGAGCAGCACATTGCCGCCGGTCAAATGCGTGTCTACGGCGCCATTGACCTTGATGTCAGCGGCGGTGCTCGTGTTGCCCGCCGTGCTCAGATTCACCCCGCCGTAATTGCCCGTCACGCCGCCTGTGCCCGATGCAATCGGCTTGCTGCTGATGCCTGTGCGGCTCAGCGGCGTCCCGGAGGCATACAGAATGCCGGCCGTGCCATCAAAGGTCACATCGTTGACCTGCGCATTGGTGAAGCTGCCGCCCACCACCAGGCCTGCGGTCTGGCTGTTGCTGCCGATGATGTTGAAGCTGCCGGTGGGCGTGATGCCGCCGGCCAGCACGCCGGTCATCAAGGGGTTGTCCTGCAAGCTGCCGGTCACCGTGGCCATATTGGTCTTGAGGTCCACGCCGCCACCGGCCACCGCCATCAGATTGGAGGCGCCCGCCCCCGCACTGGCACCCAAGGTGTTGTACACGCCGCTCACCTTGTTGCTGATCATGCCGCCCGCCAGGAGCGTGGTGAGCGTGCCACTGCCGCCCAGATTGCTGTTGTTGTTCAGCACCATGTCGCGGGCCGCGCCAATGGTCACGTTGCCACTGGAGCTCAGCGTGCCGGTCGGGTCCAGGTAGACATCCCGGAAGCCCAGGGCCACCAGATCGCCCGAACCGGCCGTCAGCGCGAAGGCGGAATCCTTGATGGGCTTGGTGTTGACGAAGTCACTGGTCACCGGATTGGTGAAGATGTTCAGATCAGCCGGATCGCCTACGTTGTAGCCCGGGCCTGCCAGGGCGTGCTTGGGGCCGCTGAAGAGCTTGAGCGCGCCGCCCGCCGTGGTGATGGTGGCCGTGCCCCAAGTGATATCCCAGCCGTTGCCGGTGCTGGAGTTGTTGCCGCTTCCGGTCGCCAGCTGGTTCACCTGCGTGGGCGCCGCTTGCGCACCATTCAGATAGCCCGTCGTGCCGTAGATGCTGCCGGGGTTCATCGCGTAGAACTGCCCGGACATGTGCAAGCGGCTGTTGCTGCCCGAGACCGGATTGCCGTAGTAGTTGCCGGCCACGCTGGTATCCACCGGCGTGTCGCCGCTGAGCACCGTGGCGGAGGAGGCCAGGCTGGCCGTGACGCCGCCGTAGCTGTAGCCGGCGGTGTAGCTCAAGCCTTTGGAGACATAGTCGGCCACGGTGTTGGTGGCATTGCTGCTCGTGTAGCCGCCCACCACGTAGAGCAGGACCTGGCCGTTGTTGCCGCCGTTCAGGTAGCTGTTGCTGATGTTGCCGGTGGGTGCGCTCGTGCTGACCTTGTAGTAAACCTCGGTGCCCACCGACAAGACCGCGCCGTTGGCATAGGCCGTGCCAGCGCTGTTGTAGAAGGTGTTGGCGGACGTCACCGTCCAGCCACCCTGGGTGACCGTCGACTTGATGCGGTAGGGTGAGCCGGAGGCTGTGACCAGATCCATCGCCGCGGTCGGGTTGGTCCCGCTGCCCAGCACGATCAGCGTGCCTTGCGGCAGCAGCGTGCTGCTGGCGTAGAGCGTGCCGTCAGGCTTGAAGTAGGTGGTGTTGCCGGCCGGCGTGGTGAAGCCGGCCGCAGCATCCACCACCGCCACTTGCTTGAACACCGGCAGCACCAGCGTGGGCTGGGCCGAGCTCACGCGGATCGCACCGGAGCCGTCTCCGCCCAGCTCGCCCGTCGTGCCGTTGTTGTAGCTGTTGAACACGGTGTTGAGGGTCTGGCCGACCCAGTTGCCCGTGCTGGGATCGACGGTGTTGCCGTACTGGGCATCGGCCCGCAGGGTCAGGCTGGCCGTGTTGCTGCCGCCGGTGCGGGTGAAGTTGGCGCCCAGGCTGAGCTCGCCGCGGGCGTTGATCTCGATATTGCCGGTGTCCGAGCTCGCGCCCGAGTTGGACAGGGTGACGTTGTTGGCCTCGTTCACCACCAGGGTGCTGCCCAGGTTCTTGCTGGTGACGTTGAGGGTGTCGGCGTCGATATTGGCCGCCGAGTTCGCGCCCGTGGTCAGGCTGACGGTGGCCGCCTTGGCGACCTGGCTGCCCATGCGGATGCTGCCATTGCCGGCGTTCAGCGTGATCGTGTTCTCGGCCGAGAGGTCGTTGCGGATGCTGATCGCGCCGCTGGCGGCGCTGGCCTGGCTGATGTTGATCGAGCCGGTGCCGCTGGAGTCCTTGACCGTGATCTTGTCGGCCACGTTCTCCATCTCGAGCCGGGTGTTGCTGAAGTTCTGCAGCGTCAGCCCAGTGAACACGCCGCTGCCGCCAGCGCTGTAGTCGGCGTTGGTGTAGCCCAGCCGTGCGGTGAAGTCTGCGGCGGTCGAGCCGTTGACGATTTGCAGGTAGGAGTTGAAGCCCAGCGGGCTGGAGGCGGTGCCGTAGAAACCAGCCGGGGTGTAGCCCTGCACCCGGATGACCGGGTTGTTGTTGAAGCTCACCGAGCCGGCATTCGTGCCGCCCGACACGCCCGTGGTCGGGTTGTAGGTGCCCGCCTGGATGTAGAGGTACAAGGGATTGGGCCACCAGCTGCCCTGCCCTGCGTTGATGTCCGCATTGATCACCACGTTGTTGGCGCCAATGTCCACCATCTCGTAGTTCAAGGGCGTCGCGGGCAAACTCACCGTGTTGAAGCCATGCAGATTGACATAGCGCGCACCGCCTGCCCGAATCGTATTCACACCTCCACTGGTGGTGTAGTAGGCCCCGGTGTAGCGCGTCGGGTTGCTTGGGTCCACGTAGGGGCCCAGGCTTTGCGGGCTCAGGCTGACCCGCTGACTACCGCTGACGCCGGTGATGCCCGAGGCCAGGTCCAGCACACTGCTCTGCAGGATCAGGTTGGCCGGCAGGCTCAAAGTACCCACATTGTTGTTGTCACCACCAAAGCCTGCGCCGTTGCGGCCTACGGTGTTGAAGCTGTATTTGTTCACCCCGCCCTGGTCTTGGTAGAGGCCTGCCCACAGCTTCAGAGAAAAGGCGTTGAGCTTGGCGCCCGGCACGGCGGTCGCATCGATATTGCGCGCCAGCACGGTGTAGCTGCCGGCACCGGTGATGTCCGTCAGGTTCGGCAGCTTCACGTCTCGGAAGCCGGCCAGGTACACCGAGCTCGCCACATTGCCGACACCGATGAGGGTCGCCGCGGCGTCCAAGTCTGGGCGGATCAGCGTGTTCGTGCGGCTGACGCCGCTGCGGAGGTCGAACGAGGTGCCGGTGATGGTCTTGCCGGCGCCGATGTTCAGGGTGCCCTTGGAGTTCTGCCACCCCGTGGGGTTGCTGCTGGAGCCTGCCAAGGAGCCCAAGGGGTTGCCGGCGGGATCGAAACTGGCGGCGATCAGCTTGACGGCCCCGGTGCTGGCGATGTTGCCCGCCTGGTCGATCTGATTGGCGACCACCTCAACCGAGCCGGCCTTCAGGTCGGAGCCCAGCGAGACCGTGTCGAAGCCGTCCACGAGCAGTCGGCCCGCCGAGTTGTTGTTCCAGGCCACATTGCTGCCCGTGACGCTCTTGCGCACACCGCTGCTGTCCACCAGGCCCGAGCGCAGGTCCAGCACACCGCTGTAGCTCAGCGTCTTGGTGCCCAGGTCCAGCGCGCCGATCTTGTTGGCCCAATTGGCATTGTTGTACTGGCCCAGCGTGCTGCCGGCCGTGGTCTCGAACATGCCGGCGTTCAAGGTCAGATCGGCCGTGGTGATGTTGGCACCCACGGTGATGTTCTTGGCGGCCACATTGACCGTACCCGAGGGCACCACGATGCCCGCACCGCTTCCGCGCGCGTTGCTGATGTTGACGTCACCGAAGCCAAACAGCTTCATCCAGCCGCCGGCATTGGCGCTGTTGTTCCAGTTCAGCTGACTGTCGCTGAAGTTCACCCGGGCGCCGTTGGCGGTGTCTACATTGCCGGCGCTGGTGTAGCCCAGCCCAGAACTCAGCGTCAGGCCAAAGTTGTAGGACAGCACTGCCGCGGGGTCCAGGATCACCTGGCCGGTTCCTGCCATCCAGCCATTGGCAGGCGTGCCGCCCTTGTATGCCGCCTCGATGCTGGAGCTGGTGCCACCACCAAAGTTCTTCATCACATACACATCACGGCCGGCCCGCGCGGTGATGCCGTCTTGCGCCGAGATGCTCTCGTTGATGCGAAGGTCGCGCGTCGCCGTGAGCGTGGTGCGGTAGGTGTTGCTGATGCTGGCGTTGAGGATGATGTCGCGGTCCGCGCTCAGGGTCAGATTGCCCTTGCTGCTGCTACCACTGCCGCTGAAGGTGATGTTGACGCCGGCATTGAGCGTGATGTCCCCATTGCCCGCCCCCGCCGTGCCGCTGTTGGTCGTGGTGATCACCACATTGCCGCTGGCCAGGGCCGTGTTGATCAC
>NKIO01000010.1 GCA_002255935.1 Comamonadaceae bacterium PBBC2 | reverse complement strand
GATGATGGTCGAGATGTAGGCGATCTGGCGCGGGATGCTGGGGAGCATCTTGGCGGTGGTGGTGTCTTGCAGCACCTGACCATTGAGCACGGTCTGCAGGCGCATGACCTGGGCTGGGGCGATCTCGTCGCTGGTCACCATCCAGGGGCCAAAGCCACCGGTTTTGTAAAAGTTTTTGCCGGGTGTCCACTGCGAGGTGGCCACTTGCCAGTCGCGCACCGAGCCGTCGTTGTAGCAGCTGTAACCGGCGATGTGGTCCCAGGCGTCTTCTTCTTGGATGCGGCGACCACCCTTGCCGATGATGACAGCGATCTCGGCTTCGTAGTCCAAGCGGTGCGATTCGGGCGGGCGCACGATGTCTTGGCCGTGTGCAACTTGCGAGTCGGTCAGGCGCAAAAAGATGACGGGTGTCTCGGTCACTTCACGGCCGGTCTCGCGCACATGCTCGCCGTAGTTCAGGCCGATGCAAAAAATCTGGCCGGGGTTGGGAATCACCGGCTGAAGCGTGAGTTGCGAAAACTTGAGCGTCGGTTTGTGCGTCTTGGTGGCTTCAGCCACAGCCCCGAACAGGTTTTTGGCGATCAGGGTTTTCAGGTCGGGCGCTTGCGCACCCAGGATGGGGGTGAGGTCGAGCACATCGTCGCCAGTCACAACACCGTAGGAGGGCACGCCTTGGTTCAGGAAGCTGATCAGTTTCATGGTGGTCTTTCAGTCAAAGGAGAGGAAAAGCATCAATGCAGCCGCGCTGAAATCTCGCGCGCGGCGCGCTGGATGAGGGGGGTGAGTTTGGCGTGGTCGATCACCGCCATGCGTTGCACAGTGGTCACCAGCGAGAGGGCGCCGATCACGGTGCCATCGGCTTGTTGCAAAGGCACCGCGATGGCTGCCAACGTGGTTTCGAGTTCTCCGTTGGAGAAATAAAAACCGTCCTTGCGGATCTGGCTGTAGTAACGCCGAAAGTTGGGCCAATCGGTGGGCAGTCCGGCGGCTGCCACCTCGTCGCTGCGGGTGTCCAGCAGTTTGTGCAGCTGGGGTGTGGGCAGCCCTGCCAGCACGACCTTGGCTGCGCCGCCCTGGAACAGCGGGCGCGGACGCCCGCGGCCATAGCTCAAGTTGGCGGGCATGGTGCCGTACTCGCGGTGGGTGTCCAGCAACTGGTCGCCGTGCAGGCTGGTGACCACACAGTCAAAACCAGTCTGCGCCACCAGTTCCTTCATGAACGGCACGCCACACTGCAGCACCGGGTCGGCCTGGCGGATGAAGTGGTCCAGCACCACAATGCGTGGCCCCAGCGTGAACTGGGCATCGGTGCCGCGCCGCAGGAGTCCTGCATCGCTGAGTGTCTTGAGGTAGCGGTAGCTGGTGGGCAGGGATACGCCCAGCGTCTCGCCGATGTCTTCGGCACTCCAGTGCAGGCGCTGGTCAGAGAAAAGATCCAGCACGCTGAGCATGCGGGCGAGGCTGGAGTCGGCTTTGTCGGTCATGGGCAGTTGGAAATAATTTCAGTGGATCATGGCTGCAACAGCGGGCAGCAAAGCACTGATGCTGTCGAGCTCAGCGCCCGACTGCGCCACGCCCAGGATGTAACGGTCCGGGCGCAACAGCACGGCGCCCACACCTTGTTGCGTGAGCCAGGTCTGCACCTCGGGGTCGCGTGCGGGCAAAACGACCACGCCTTGTGCTTGCCAGTGGGCACGGGTGTCGTCACTGACATCGTTCAGCACCGCTTGGTCACCGATCACGGCAAACTGCAGGCCCAGAACGGCGTCGAGCAGTCGACCATCGGCCAGCAGGGGTTGGGGGAAGATCTGTGCCACAGGCGCCTGCTGGCCTTCCCAGATGCCGGGGCCCAGACGTGGGGCTGGGAACTGGAAGATTTCGGGCTGACCCGCCTTGAACTTGGCATCGCGCTCGCGAGCGGCCTGCGGGTCGGTGGTCTGGATGATGTCGCCCAGCTTGACCGCCAGATTGATGAAGGCATGCACATGCGGTGAACGTTCGCTTTCATAAGTGTCCAGCAGCGCATCGTCTGCGCGGCCGCGCAGCACGGCTTCGAGTTTCCAAGCCAGGTTGGACGCATCGCGGATGGCCGCGCACATGCCTTGACCCAAAAAAGGCGGTGTCTGGTGCGCAGCGTCGCCAGCCAGCAGCAAGCGACCTTGGCGCCAGCCCTCGGCGATCACCGAGTGGAATGTGTAAATCACGGCGCGCTCGATATCGGCTTGCTCCGGTGTGAGCCATTTGCTGACCAGTTTCCAAAGCGTTTCGGGCTGGACCAATTGCGCTGGATCGTCGCCGGGCATGAGCATGATTTCCCAGCGGCGGCGGTTGCCGGTCACGTTGCAATAGGTCATGGGCCGCGCCGGGTCGCAGTGCTGCACCGTGTGGTCGGGCAGACCAGGTACATCGGTTTTCAGGCGCACATCGAACACCAGCCAAGGTTGGTGCAGGCCCAGGTCCACCATCTTGGTGCCCATCGCTTTGCGCACCATGGAGCGTGCGCCGTCACAGCCGATCACATAGCGCGCTTGCACGGCTTGGGTGTTGCCGCTTTGTAGGTCTTTCACCTGCAGGGTGGCCAGTTCGGCGCCGTCTTCAAGCGATGTGACCTCATGGCTTGTGCGCACCTGCACCTGCGGGTAGCGCTTCAGGCCGTCTCTCAGCACGACTTCGAGCTCGGGTTGGTGAAAGTAATGGTTGGTGGCACAGCCGTGCGGACCGCGCGCGGCCGTGCCCGCACGGATCAGCAAGGTCTCGCCCGCTGCGTTGTTGAAGTACATGCCCTTGAGGCCTGGGCGCGAAATGGCTTCGACCTCGCGGCGCAGGCCAGCGGTCTCGAACACGCGCATGACCTCGCCGTCAAAGTGGATGGCGCGCGGCAGGGGGTAGATATCGGCATCGCGTTCGAGCACCAGCACCGACAAGCCGTACTGGCCCAGCAAGTTGGCCAGGGTGGCACCCGCCGGGCCATAGCCGATGATGGCCACATCGAACACGGTGCTCATCATGCTTTGTACCCCATGAGTTGTTCCATTTCAGAGATCCACTGGGCGCGGCTGCGGAACCTGGGGCGGCTGCGCGCCAGCGCCTCAGCAGCGCGCATTACGGCTTCGTCGCTCTGGTCCAGATCGATCGGCTCGCGCAAGGGTTGCTCGCAGTACCAGGGTGTGTCCAGGAACACCTCAAGGCGGTTGCCCTCGGGGTCGCGAAAGTAAATCGACACCGCATTGCCGTGGGTGGCGCACAGCAGCTCCGTCACATCGGGGTCGGCGCGCACCCGGTCACGCACAGCGCGCAGGGCGGCCAGGTCGGGCACGCGCAGTGAAATTTGATTGATCACGCTGAAAGCCAGGTCCGTCGGACGCCCTGTGGCCAGCACGATCTGGTGGTGTTCGCAGGGGTCGCGGCTGAGGAACACCAGTTGCACCGGCCCCAAGTCGCCACGGTCGGTTTCAAAGAAACACATCACCTCTTTGTAAAAGCGCGCCATGCGTCCGAGGTCGCGCACATAAAACCCCATGTGGCTGAATGACAGTGAATTTTTCTGACCAAGAGGGTTTGACATGCTCACTCCGTTTGCGAAATTTTCATGAATTCTATTTTGATTGAGTTTAAAAAAACTAATGGTTTATCCCATAGTGAGAATTTATTTGATTTGAAAGAATCTTGCCAGACCTTCAGGTCTTGACCCATAACCAACAGGAGACCCCGCATGAACCGCACCACCCGCCGCATGGGCCTGGCCACTTTGGCCCTGGCCATGTTCAGTGCCTTGCCCGTGATGGCCCAGGACTATCCGAACAAACCGATCAAAATCATCGCCCCATTCCCGGTCGGTACAGGGCCTGATGCCAACACCCGCGAGATCGCGCTGGAGTTGTCCAAGGCCTTGGGGCAATCGGTGGTGGTGGAAAACCGGCCCGGTGCTTCGACCATGATCGGTATGGAGGCGGGCGCCAAAGCGACCCCCGACGGCTACACCCTGGTCATGGGCTCGACCACGTCGATGTCGGTGCTGCCCTACACCTACGGCGCCAAAGTGCCCTACAAAGTGGAGCGCGACTATGTCCCCATCAGCATCGTGGGCCTGCTGAACACTGCGCTGACGGCACATCCGAGCGTGCCCGAAAAAAATGCCAAAGAGCTCATTGATCGCTTGAAAAAGCAGCCGGGCTCTTTGACCGCTGCAACGTCGGGTGTGGGCAGCTACTCCCATCTGGCCGGTGAATGGTTTGCCTCGAATGCCGGGGTCAAGATCGACTTCGTGCCCTACAACACGTCGAGCCCTTATGCCGATCTGGTGGCAGGTCAGGTCAATGTGATATTTGATGCCTTGCCTGCAGCCATTGGCAACGTCCGGGCGGGCAAACTCAAGATCCTCGCGCTGACGGGCAAGACACGGCACCCCAACTTCCCGGATGTGCCCACCTTCGCAGAAGCGGGTTTGCCCGATTACAGCCCCACCGCATGGATTGGCTTGTTTGCACCCGCAGGCACCCCGGCGCCCATCGTGGCCAAACTGGGTGAAGCCATGCAAAAAGCCACCGCCCAGAACCCCGAGCTGATCGCCAAATGGCGTTCCTACGGTGGCGATCTGAAGGCGCAGACCTCGGCCGAGTTTGCCGCCTTCCTCAAGCAAGACGATGCCCTGTGGGGGCCAGCCATTCGCAAGGCTGGCGTGAAGCTGGACTGAACGCATGGTCCACACCAATCTGGCATTGGCGCTGGAGGAGCGCCGCCGCCAAGTCTTGTTGGCGGGCGACATGTCCGCCCTGCAAGGTTTGCTGGCCGATGGCTTGGTCTATGTGCACTCCACAGGGGTGAGCGATCGCAAGGACAGCTACCTCCACAAGCTTTCGGGCGCTAGCCTGAAGTACTTGGAATTGAACTTCAGCGATTTGCAGGTGCAAAGCTTGTCGCAGACGGCGGTGGTCACTGGTCGCATGGCTGCGGTGATCAGCAAGGATGGCCAGCGCAAAGACGTGGCCAGCTTGTTCATGACGGTGTGGGCTTGTGGTGCGGATGGCGCTTGGCGCCTGCATGCACACCAGGGTACACCTGCTCCAATTGTTTGATGGCGCACGGTCTCTTGGCAACAAGAGACCGTTTGTCAGTGAGGTTCAGGCCGCTGGCCACCAGCCCCTTCGGGGGCTTTTTTGTGCTTGCTCGAATTCTTCGTCGCTGACCTCGATCTCCATGCGCAGCAGCGCTGCACCCATGGCTTTGCCCAGGTTGTCCAGGCGCAGATTGCGCGCACCGCCGCCTTGCAAGGCGCCATGCAGCACCAGCTTGATGGCCAGAATATGGGGCAACTGCCAGACATCAACTTGGCCTGGCAGCCAGGGCGAAAAATGCGCCTGCACTTTGGCCGCAGTCACTTCGCGCTCGAGGATGCGGTAGCCCGCTTCGTTCCAGGCAAACAGGCCGAAGTCGACCCAGTCGGCCTTGTCGCCGCTGCGGGCGTGGGCCAGTTGCACCAAGCGGATGCGCCGTGTCGTGCTCATGCTTGCACCTCCAGCAGTTCTACGCGGGCCTGCACCCGATGCCGGTCGATCAGTGTGGGCCAAATGCCCAGCAATTCGCTGGTGTTGTTCAGGCCCTGAAATCCGCAGGTGTAAGCTGGGCCGCTCAAAGCCATCCAGGGGAACAGTCGGCCAAAGCCATCGGCGGCCGCTTTGCTGGGGGTGCGCAACACCATGCGCACCCAGATCTCGTGGCGTTCATTGAGTTCGGCGGCGGGCGGCAGTGGGGCCAAAGCCCCGTGCGCAGAGTTCAGACCCGGGTACTCCACAAACAATTCATCGAAAGGTATTTTCCGTTCGCGCAATTGCTCGCGGACGATGCGCTCGGCCGCCTGCACTTTGTCCCAGGCGTCGGGCCATGAAAAGCCCCAGCTGATGTCGGCCTTGTAGCCGTCCTTGAAGCCTGCCACCACCTTCAGTTGTGGCGTGGGGGCGCTGCCTTGTGCACCCGTCAAACGGACACGGTTGTGGCCTTCGTCTTGCAACTGGATCTGCCCCATGTCGAGCACCACATCGGGCGAGAAATACGCATGCGGGTTGTGCACCTCGTAGAGCAATTGCTGGCGCACGGTGTCAAAGTTCACAAGCCCGCCTGTGCCGGGTGCTTTGGTGATGATGGCGGTGCCATCGGCATGCACCTCGGCGATCGGGTAGCCGATGTGCGCCAGATCCGGGATGCTTTGCCAGTGCCCTTGGTCGCCAAAATTACCACCGCTGCCCTGGCCCGAACATTCCAGCAAATGCCCCACGGTCAGGCCTTGTGCCAAGCGCTTGAAGTCTTCGGGCGATTGGGCATCGGAGAGTTTCCAACCCAGGCCGTGTACCAAGGGCCCCAGAAACAAGGCCGCATCGGCCACGCGTCCGGTGATGACGATGTCCGCACCTTGCGCCAAGGCCTCCACGATGGGTTGTGCCCCGAGGTAGGCATTGCCAAACACCAAGCGCTCACGCACCGTGCCCACGTCGCTGCCATTCATCAGGTGGTCAAAGCGCGTCTGTGCGTCTTGCAACAAAGCCAGCACATCGTCGCCCGAGACCACCGCAATGCGCGGGTGCCAACCCTTGCCCGCCAGCGCTGATTGCACTGCTTGTGCCGCGCCCATGGGGTTCAGGCCTCCGGCATTGCACACGAACTTCACACCGCGCGCGTGCATCAAGGGCCACAGGCGCATGAGCATGGGCACCACATCGCGGGCATAGCCCAGAGTGGGGTCGCGTTGCCGGTCTTTTTGCAAGATGGCCAAGGTCAGTTCGGCCAGATGGTCGCTGGCGATGTACTGCACCTCGCCGCGTTCAATGCTGGCGACCACGGGTTCCCAGTTGTCGCCATAAAAACCGAGCCCTGAGCCAATGCGTATGGATTGCGTCATGCGGTCATCTTGATGCCACACACGTGACTGTGGATGGGGGACAACCCCTAGGGTCAGTCCCGTGAAAGACAGACACAATCGCACGACCGTTCGCAAATGCCGAGACATGAACCACAGGCTCCATCTCGGCATGTGCAGGACGACAGAAGTACAACAAGGAGACAAGCGTGCAAGTGCTGCAACTGCTCATCAGCGGTGTGGCTCAGGGCTGTATCTACGGACTCATCGCCCTGGGTTTCGTGCTGATCTACAAAGCCACCGAAACGGTGAGCTTTGCCCAAGGCGACCTGATGATGGTCGGCGCCTTCGCCGGGCTCGGGGCCATGACCTGGCTGGGCTTCCCCTTCTGGGTCTCGGTGCCTGCCGCCATTGTGGCCATGGGGGTCTTTGGCGTCTTGCTTGAGCGCTTGGTGATCCGCCCCATCTTGGGTCAACCCGCGTTCTCCATCGTCATGCTCACCATCGGTGTGGGCTATGTGTTGCGCGGCCTCATCACCATGATCCCCGATGTGGGCACCGACACCCACACCATGCCCGTGCCCTATGCCGGTCAGGTGCTGCAAATGGGCGGTTTGGTGGTGGCGGCTGAGCAGTTGGTGGTGATCGCTTTCACCACCTTGCTGTGCCTGGGTTTGTTTGCCATGTTCAAGTACAGCAAGCTGGGCATTGCCATGCAGGCGTCTTCACAAAACCAGTTGGCGGCCTACTACATGGGCATCCCGGTGCAAAGCCTCAACGGCTTGGTCTGGGGCTTGGCCGCCGGTGTGGCGGCGGTGGCGGGTTTGCTGTTGGCGCCCATCACCTTTGTGCATGCCAACATGGGCTTCATTGGCCTCAAAGCCTTCCCGGCAGCGGTGGTCGGGGGCTTTGGCAGTTTGCCGGGCGCCATTGTCGGCGGCTTGGTGATCGGTGTTGTGGAATCCCTGTCGGGCTTTTACCTGCCTGAAGGCTTCAAAGACATCGCCCCTTACATCGTGGTCTTGCTCATGCTGGTGCTCAAGCCCAACGGCTTGTTCGGCGAAAAACTGCGCAAGAAAGTCTGAGGCCTTCGCATGCGATTCATTTTCAAAACCCAATACAACCAAGACGTCACACTGGCCAAGCATGGCGGTCACGTTTTTTGGTACAGCATGTTGGCGCTGTTCTTGGTGGCCGCACCCTGGGTGGTGGCCGAATACTGGCTGGCGCAATTGACCTTTGTGCTGATCTACGCGGTGGTGGGCTTGGGCCTCATGCTGCTGGCGGGTTTCACAGGTTTGTTCTCCATGGGGCATGCGGCCTTTTTGGGGGTGGGGGCCTACACCGAAGCGGTGATGGTCAACGCTGGCGTGCCCTTTCCGTTGGCGCTGATCTGTGCGGGCTTGTTCTCGGCCATGGCCGGTGTCATCGTGGGTCTGCCCGCGCTGCGCGTCAAAGGCATCTACCTGGGCATGGCCACCTTGTCTTTTGGCTTCATCGTCGAAGAAGGCATTGCCCGCTGGGAGCACATGACCGGCGGCAACGCCGGTCTGAGCGTGAACCCACCCGCCATGCTGGGCTGGACGCTGGACAGCACCGAATCCTTTTATTACCTGTGCCTGGTGGTGGTGGTGGGTGCCACGCTGGCCATCCTCAATTTGCTGCGCTCGTCCACCGGCCGTGCCTTTGTCGCGATTCGCGATTCAGAGATATCGGCGCAAAGCATGGGCATCCACTTGGCCCGCTACAAGACCCTGTCTTTTGCCTTGTCGGCGGCGCTGGCGGGCATTGGTGGCGCTTTGTATGCGCACAAGATCCAATTCCTGTCGCCTGACCAGTTCAACATCATCCAGTCGATCGACTTGCTCTTGATGGTGGTGATCGGTGGTTTGGGCTCGGTGCACGGGGCTTTTCTGGGCGCGATCTTTTTGATCGTCATGCCCCAACTGATTGCCATGGCCAAAGACTTTTTGCCCGCAGCCATTGCCGGTGCAGCCGGCTTGCAAGGCACGGTGTACGGCATGGTGTTGATCGCCTTTGTGTTGTTTGAACCGCTGGGCCTGTACGGCCGCTGGCTCAAGGTGCGCACCTGGTTCCAGTTGTTCCCGTTTTACCGCCGCGGCATGTTCAAGCGCCAGAAATCCTTCCAGAAGTCGGACCGCCTCAAATGAACGACGACATCCTCCTTTCCGCTCAAAACCTGAGCGTCCGCTTCGGCGGTGTGCTGGCCGTCAACAACGTCAGCTTCGACGTCAAGCGCGGCGAAGTCTTCACCCTGATTGGCCCCAACGGTGCAGGCAAGACCACAGTCTTCAACCTGATCAGCCGCATCTACACGCCCACCACCGGCACGATCGACTATGCAGGGCCTCAAGGCATGTTGCGACTGACCGATCAGCCGGCGCACAGCATTGCCGGTTTGGGCATTGCGCGCACTTTCCAAAACATCGAGTTGTTCGAGCATGCCACCGTGCTGCAAAACCTCTTGATCGGCCGCCACACCCACCGCAAAACCGGTCTGTGGAGCGAAATGTTTTTCAGCGCCAAGACCCGTGCGGCCGAGATCGAAGCCCGCGAAAAGGTCGAAGAAGTCATCGACTTCCTGGACTTGCAACACCACCGCGACTCGATGGTGGCCGGCTTGCCTTATGGCGTGCGCAAAGTGGTGGAGCTGGCCCGTGCGCTGTGCACCGAGCCCCAACTGCTTCTTTTGGACGAGCCCTCTTCGGGCCTGAACGTGGAAGAAACCGAAGACATGGCCTTCTGGATTTCCGACATCCAGCACGAGCTGGGCATTTCGGTGCTGATGGTCGAGCACGACATGGGCTTGGTGTCCAAAGTGTCTGACCGCGTGCTGGCCATGAGCCAAGGCCAGGAATTGGCCACCGGCACGCCAGCCCAAGTGCAAAGTGACCCCGGCGTCATCGAGGCCTATCTGGGCTCGGTGGACGATGTGTCCGCTTTGCGCCGCGAAAACCACAAAGTGGAGGCCGCATGAACGCCATCGTCAATGAGGATGTCGTCCTCCAACTGCTCAACGTGGAAAGCGCCTACGGCCCGATCAAGGCCATTCGCGGCGTGAGCCTGAAGGTGCGCAAGGGCGAGATCGCCACCGTGCTGGGCTCCAATGGTGCGGGCAAAACCACCATCCTCAAAACCATCAGCGGCATCATCGATCCGCGCAAAGGCTCGATCGAATTCAAAGGCCAGAACATCACCGCCTTGGACCCCGCGTTGATTGTGCAGCGCGGCCTGATGCATGTGCCCGAAGGCCGTGAGGTGTTCCCGCTGCTGTCGATCCGGGACAACCTGCTCATGGGCGCTTTCACCCGCAACGACCGCGATGGCGTGGCCCGCGACATGGAGGCGGTGTTCAATTACTTTCCCATCTTGCGCGAGCGTGCCGCGCAAGACGCCGGCTTGCTCTCGGGCGGGCAGCAGCAGATGCTGGCGATCAGCCGGGCGCTGATGGCCAACCCCGACCTGATCTTGCTCGATGAACCGAGCTTGGGCCTGAGTCCCAAGTTGACCAAAGAGATTTTTGAGATCGTGGTGCGCATCAACCGCGAGCGCGGCACCACCATCTTGCTGGTCGAGCAAAACGCCAACATGGCCCTCAATGCCGCCGATTATGGCTATGTGCTCGAAAACGGCCGCATCGTGATGGAAGACAGCTGCGCCCGACTGCGCGAGAAGGACGACATCAAGGAGTTCTATCTGGGCATGAAGGAAGAGGGCGTGCGCGCCGACCGCCGCTGGAAAAAGAAGAAAACCTGGAGATAAGAGATGAGCAACCTCTGGGACGCCTCGGGCATCCAGCCCAACCCCAACATCGCCATGGCGGGGGACACCATCCCCGCGATTTTCTGGAACGCGGTGGCCGCACGCGGCCCCAAGGTGTGGATGCGCCAAAAAGACCTGGGCATCTGGCGCAGCTGGACCTGGGACCAAACTGCCCAGGCGGTGCGCGAGATCAGCCACGGCCTGATGGCACTGGGCTTTGAAGCCCACCACACCGCCTCCATCCTGTCCAACACCAACATCGAATGGGTGCTGTGTGACCTCGCGGTGCTCAGCGCCGGAGGCGTGTCCAACGGCATCTACCCGACCGATGCGGCCGATCAGGTGCACTACCTGAGTGAAGACTCGGGCACCTCGGTCTTGTTTGTCGAAGACGACGAACAGCTGGACAAGGCGCTGGCGGTGCGCGAGAAGCTGCCGCGCTTGAAAAAAATCGTGGTGTTCGACATGGACGGCCTGCGCGAGTTCCATGACGAGCAGGTGATCAGCCTGGACGATTTGCGTGCGCTGGGCCGCGAACACCTGAAGGCGCACCCCGAGCTGATGATGCAACGTGTTCAGGCTTGCCAGCCCGAAGACCTGGCGATTTTGGTGTACACCTCGGGCACCACCGGCAAGCCCAAAGGGGCCATGCACAGCCACCGCGGACTGGTCTACAGCGTGCGCGGCTACAACCTGTTGATTGCCCGCGACGAGACCGACGAGTGCATGTGCTTTTTGCCCCTGTGCCACATTGCTGAGCGCATGGGCGGCGAATATTTTTCGCTCTACACCGGGGCCAAACTCAACTTCGTTGAGAATCCCGAAACCGTGCCCGAGAACGTGCGCGAGATCGCCCCCACCGTCTTCACGGCGGTGCCTCGGGTGTGGGAAAAGTTTTACTCGGGCGTGATGATCGCACTCAAGGAAGCCGGTGGCTTTCAGCAAGCGGTCTATGCCTGGGGCATCGGCATCGGCGAGCAAGTGGCCGATCTGGTGTTGAAGCGCCAACCCGTGCCTGGGCACCTGAAGCTGCGCTTTCATGTGGCCCGTTGGCTGGCGCTCAACAACGTGCGCAAGATGATCGGCATCCACCGTTCGCGATTTTTGGTCACGGGCGCAGCGCCCATTTCGCCCGATCTGGTGCGCTGGTATTTGGCGCTGGGCCTGCCCATGCTGGAAGTCTGGGGCATGACCGAGACCTGCGGCGCGGCCACCGGCGTGCCAGCCGATCACATCAAGCCCGGCTCGATTGGCCCGGCCGCTGACTTCAACGAAGTGCGCTTGGACCCGGTGACCGGCGAGATCCTGGTGCGCGGCCCCAATGTGTTCATGGGCTACCTGAACTTGCCCGAGAAAACCGCCGAGACCATCGACGCCGAAGGCTGGTTGCACACGGGTGACGTGGGCGTGGTCGATGAGGAAGGGTTTTTCCGCATCACCGATCGCATGAAAGACATCATCATCACGGCAGGGGGCAAGAACATCACCCCGAGCGAACTCGAAAACGAATTGAAATTCTCGCCCTACATCACCGATGCGGTGGTCATTGGCGACAAAAGGGCTTACCTCACAGTGATCATCATGATCGATCAGGAAAACGTGGAGAAATATGCGCAAGACAACGATGTGCCCTTCTCCAACTACGCCAGCCTGACCCGCGCGTCAGAGGTGCAAGACCTGATCCAAAACGAGCTCGAACGCGTCAACAAAAAGTTCGCCCGCGTGGAGCAGATCAAGAAATTCTGGTTGCTCGACACACAGCTGAGCGCTGAGGACGAAGAGCTGACCCCCACCATGAAGCTCAAACGCAAACTGGTTCAACAAAAATACGCGCCGCAAATCGAAGCGATGTACGGCTGACCGAATCACCCTTTACTACAACAGGAGACAAGCCCCATGAAAATCCAACTCAGTCTGATCGCCGCCGCGATGGCGCTGACCACAGGCAGCGCCATGGCCCAAACACAAGGCGTGACCAAAAACGAAATCGTCATTGGCTCCATCCAGGACTTGTCGGGTCCCTTGGCGGGCTTTGGCAAGCAAGTTCGCTTGGGCATGATGCTGCGCGTGGACGAAGTCAACGAGCAAGGCGGCATCAATGGCCGCAAGGTCAAGCTCCTCATTGAAGACTCTGGCTACGACCCCCGTCGTGCGGTGCTGGCCGCGCAAAAACTGGTCAACCAGGACAAGATTTTTGCCATGGTGGCCCACATCGGCACCGCTCAGAACATGGCGGCCATGCCCGTGCAGTTCCAAAAGAACGTGGTCAACTTCTTCCCCGTGACGGCTGCGCGGGAAATGTACGACCCCTTCCACAAGCTCAAGTATTCTTTTGCTGCCACCTACTATGACCAGATGCGCCAAGCCGTGCCCGCCCTGATCAAGGAAAAGGGCGCCAAGCAAATTTGCACCATGTACCAAGACGATGAATTCGGTCTGGAAGTGTTCCGTGGCGCAGAAGCCGGCTTGAAAGAAGCGGGCTTGCAGTTCGCAGAAGTCACCACCTACAAGCGCGGCGCGACCGACTTCGCATCGCAAATGCAAAAGCTGGCCTCGGCCAAGTGCGATTTCGTGGTCATGGGCACCATCATCCGCGAGACGATCGGCGGCATCGCCACCGCGCGTCGCCTGGGCTTTAACCCCACCTTTGTGGGCTCGAGCGCGGCCTACACCGACCTGATCCACAAGCTGGGTGGCCCCGCCATGAACGGTTTTTATGCCACCATGACTTCGCAGCACCCCTACCTCGACGAGGCTTCGCAGCCGATTCGCTTCTGGGCCAACAAGTACAAAACCATGTTCAACGAAGACCCGACCGTCTTCTCGGCCTATGGTTATGGCGCGGTGGACTCTTATTTGCGTGCCGTGGAAAAAGCCGGTGCCAACCTGACCACCGAAACCTTCATCAAGGCCATGGACACCATGAAGATCCCACCGGACATCTTTGGCAGCCCCGAGATGACCTTCAGCCCCACCAAGCGTTTGGGCAACAACATCTCGCGCATGTCGCAGATCCAAGAGGGCCGCTGGAAAGTCGTCTCCGATTACCCCAAGGCCAAGTGAACATCGCAGCCTCGGCTGCATGAAAAAACCGCCAGCACCCGCAAGGGGCTGGCGGTTTTTTCATGGGATCTTCAGATGCCCATTTGTTTGGCGGCCAGCTCTTTCATGATCTCTTCGGCACCGCCGCCGATCATCATCACCTTGACTTCGCGGTAGACCCGTTCGCTCACGGTGCCGCGCATGAAGCCCATGCCGCCCAGCATTTGCACAGCCGCATCGGCGCAAAACTGCATGGTTTGGGTGGCGTGGTTTTTCAAGAGGCACACCTGCGCCACCCACTCGGCACCGGTGTGACCTGCATCGGCTTGCTGCGTGACCGCATCCACCCAGGCTTGGGTCGAAGAGATGCGCATTTGCATGTCCATGAGTTTGTGGCGGACCACTTGGCGCTCGACCAAGGCCGCACCAAAGGTCTGCCGTTGGCGTGACCAATCCAAAGCTTCGTCAAAGCAAGCCTGCGCAAAGCCCAGGGCCATGGCCGACATGGCCAGGCGCTCGCCGTTGAAGTTGCCCATGATCATCTTGAAGCCAGCGCCTTCTTCGCCCAGTCGGTAACGCTGGGGCACGCGCACGCCCTCAAAGCGCAGCTGTGCCGTGTCTGAGCTGTGCCAGCCCATTTTGTGCAGGCGGGTGCGCGAGATGCCGGGCGCGTCCCCTGGCACCACGACCATCGAGATGCCACTCGCGCCCTTGCTGGCCGCATCGGTGCGCACGGCCAGCGTGATCCAATCGGCCCTCAGGCCCGAGGTGATGAAGACTTTTTCGCCATCGATCACATAGTCGGCGCCGTCGGCACGCGCCGAGGTGCGCAAGCTGGCCACGTCGGAGCCGCCGCCGGGTTCGGTGATGGCCAAGGCCGCGATGCGCTCGCCGCGCAGCACAGGCGGCACCACCTCGGCTTGCAACGCGTCGCTGCCATGCGCCATGACCGGCGGCAAGCCGATGTTGTGCGAGAACAAGCTGGCCATCACGCCACCGCTGCCGCCGTAGCGTGCCAGTGTTTGTGACAAGGCATTGCGCGCACGCCAAGGCGCAGGCGTGCCGCCCAAATGCTCGGGGTAGCCCAGGCCCAGCAAGCCCAGCTGCGCGGCTTGGGTGTACAGCGATCGGTCAAATTGACCGGCTTCTTCCCATGCCGTCACATGCGGTGCGACGGCCTGGCGTGCAAAACGCTCGACCGTGGCTTGCAGGCTCTGCAGGTCTTCGCGGGTGAAGTCGGTGGCAGCAGGGGCGTTCATGCGGATTCCTTCCATTGCACCAGCACTTGGCCGGGGCCCACTTGCTGGCCTGGCGTGACGGCGATGCTGTGCACCACCGCATCGCGTGGCGCGTTCAAGACGTGTGCCAGTTTCATCGACTCGATGACCAGCACCGCATCGCCCTGTTGGACCGCTTGGCCTTCTTGCACATGCAGCGCGATCAGCTTGCCGTTGAAAGGCGCACGCAGTGACTGCGCCGCTTGTGCGCTGGCACCGGTGTTGGGCGCGCTGTGGGTCAGGTCGGTGAGCCACAGCTCCAGACTCTCGGGGCCTTGCAGCTGCACATGCCAGCGTGGGGTGGAGCCCGCGCAGGCCACCGCATGGGCTTGCCAGCGGCAACCGTTGAGCGTGATGTGCAGGCGTTCTGCGCTGCGCTGCACGCTGGCTTGGTGTGCGGTCTCGCTGGTTTGGATGCGCACTTGGCCCTGTCCCAGTTCTTGCAGGTTCAGCGCAAAAGTATCTGCACCCATGCCCATGCGCACAGGCCGGGTGAAGGGGCTGGCCAATGCTGGCGCGGGCGATTGCTCAGCGTAGAGCACGGCCAAAGCCGCCACGGTGCGTGCATCGCCATGGGCTTGCAGGCTTTGGCGCAAGCCGTCGGCATGCTCGGCCAAAAACGGGATCAAGGCTTGGCCCGCTCGGAACACCGGGTGCGCCAAGCACGCGGCTAAAAAAGCGCGGTTGGTGGGCAGTCCCAGCACAGTGGTCTGACTCAGGCCGGCGCACAGGCGGTCGATGGCTTCGGCGCGGGTGGGTGCGTGGGCGATCAGTTTGCCCAGCATCGCGTCGTAGTGCGGCGTGACCACGCTGCCCACCTGCAAGGCGTGGTCAAAGCGCAAACCCTCAGGCGCTGCAAAGGCCAACACGGTGCCGGTCTGCGGGGTGAAGTGTTCGTCTTCGGCGCACAGCCGCACCTCGATGGCGTGGCCTTGCAAACGCACATCGGCTTGCGCCAGCGGCAGCGGCTCGCCGCGTGCGATGCGCAGCTGCCACTCCACCAAATCAAGGCCGGTGAGCATCTCGGTCACGGGGTGTTCCACCTGCAGCCGGGTGTTCATCTCCATCAAATAAAAGAGCTTGTCGCTTTGCGCTTCGTCCAGCAAAAACTCCACCGTCCCCGCGCCCACATAGCCCGCCGATTGGGCCAGTGCCACGGCGGCCTGCCCAAGTTGCTCGCGCAGCGCAGCATCCACAGCGGGACTGGGCGATTCTTCGATGATTTTTTGGTGACGCCGCTGCACCGAGCAATCGCGCTCACCCAGGTGGATGCAGTGGCCGTGCTTGTCGGCCATGATCTGCACCTCGATGTGGCGAGGCCGCAGCAAAGCGCGTTCCATCAACAAGTCGCCGTTGCCAAAACCGGCCAGCGCTTCGGAGCGGGCGCTGTGCAGCGCAGGCAGCAGCTGCGCCATATCGCTCACCAGGCGCATGCCGCGCCCACCGCCTCCGGCGACAGCCTTGACCATCAGCGGCAAGCCCAGCTGCTCAGCTTGTGCCGTGAAAGTGGCATCGCTCTGGTCTGCACCCAAGTAGCCCGGCAGGCAAGGCACGCCATGCCGCAGGGCCAGGGCCTTGGCAGCCGACTTGCTGCCCAAGGCGCGGATGGCCTCGGGCGGCGGCCCGACCCAGGTCAGGCCCGCGTCGATCACCGCTTGTGCAAAGTCGGCGTTCTCGCTCAAAAAACCATAGCCTGGGTGCACCGCATCGGCACCGCTGTCGCGTGCTGCTTGCAGCAGTTTGTCGATGCGCAAATAAGAATCTGCCGATAGCGTGCCGCCCAGGGCCACCGCGGTGTCGGCTTCGTGCACATGCAGGGCGTCGCGATCGGCGTCTGAATACACCGCCACCGTGGCGATGCCCATGCGCTGAGCGGTGCGGATGACACGCCGCGCGATCTCGCCTCGGTTGGCGATCAGCAAGCGTGTGATGGACATGGCGTTCATGCTGCTTCCTTGCCCGACAGTGTCCAGGGGGCCGGCTGTCTGCGCGCAAACGCGGCCAGGCCCTGCGCGGCCTCGGCGCTGCGCAGGCCTTGGGCAAATGCTTGGGCTGCGGCATCGCGCAAGTCGGGCACCGGGCCACGCAGTTGCCGCAGCAGTTGTTTGGTGCTGGCCACCGCGCCAGGTGCGGCGCGCATCAGGCGCGAGAGTGTCGCTTGCCAAGCCACATCGTTGTTCTCTTCGCTGCCCTCTTCGATGACCTCGTTCACCAAGCCTACTTGCAGCGCTTGGGCAGCGGTGTAGCTCAGGCCTTGCAGCAGGCATTGGCGGGCCGCGCTGTCGCCCAGGCGTTGCCACACAAAGGGCGCAATCTGCGCAGGCGGCAGGCCCAGCGTGACTTCGGGCGTGCCCAGCACCGAACGTGCCGTGGCCACCACATGGTCGGCGCAGCACACCAGACCAAACCCGCCGCCCATGGCCGCGCCATCGACGCGGCACACCAACAGTTGGGGCAGGGCGCACAGCGCGTGCAGCAGGTCACCAAAGCTGCGGTTCATGGCCAGCAGCGGGTCGGTTTGCCCCTCTTGCAAGGGCTGACCGATCAGGCTGGCAAAGCCGCCCAAACTGCCGCCCGCGCAAAAGGCCCCGCCTGCACCGGTCAGGACCACCATGCGCAGCGAGGCGTCTTGTGCCGCCCGCGCACAGGCTTGCAGCAAGCCGTCCACCACCGCATCGCTCAAGGCGTTGCGTGTGGCCGGGTCGTTCATCGTCCAGGTCTCGACAGCGCCCTGGCGCTCGATCAATAAAGTGCTGTTCATTTCTGTGGCCGCTTGGCAATGCCCATCATCTTCGCCAAGATGCCCAGCATGACTTCGTCCGCGCCGCCACCAATGGAGGCCAATCGGCCATCGCGGTACATGCGCGAGACTTTGTTTTCCCAAGTGAAGCCCATACCGCCCCAAAACTGCAGGCAGGTGTCGGGTACGGTGCGGTTCAGGCGCCCGGCTTTGAGCTTGGCCATGGTCGCCCATTCGGTCACGTCTTCGCCCGCGATGTAGTGCTCGCAGGCCTGGTAAGTCAAAGCGCGCAGGCTTTCGATTTCGGCTTTGAGTTCGGCCAGCTTGAACTGCACCCATTGCTGGTCGGCCAGAGTCGATCCAAACAGCTTGCGCTCTTGCGCCCAGTCCACCGTCCACTGGATGCAGTTGGTCAGCGACTGCAAGGTGCTGGCCGCGCACCACAGCCGCTCTTCTTGGAACTGCTGCATTTGGTAGATGAAGCCTTGGCCTTCAGCGCCGATGCGGTAGCGCTGGGGCACCCGCACCTCGTCAAAATAAATCAGCCCGGTGTCGCTGCTGTTCATGCCGATTTTTTTGATCTTCTTGCCCACCTCGATGCCGGGCAGCAGCTTGCCGTTTTCGCGCATGGGGACCATGACCAGGCTCTTGTTTTTGTGGATCGCGCCCTCGCCGGTATTGACCAGCATGCACATCCAATCGGCCTGCAGGCTGTTGGTGATCCACATTTTTTGGCCGCTGATCAAGTAGTCGTCACCGTCCTTGCGGGCCACGGTTTTGATGCCCGCCACATCGCTGCCCGCGCCGGGCTCGCTCACGCCAATGCAGCCCACCATGTCGCCCGCAATGGCCGGGGCCAAAAATTGCGCCCGCAATTCATCACTGCCAAAACGCGCCAGCGCGGGCGTGGCCATGTCGGTTTGCACGCCAATGGCCATGGGAATGCCGCCGCAGTCGATGTGCCCCAGCGCCTCGGCCATGGCCATGCTGTAGGAATAGTCCAGGCCCGCACCGCCATAGGCCTCGGGCTTGGTCAGGCCCAAGAGGCCCAAGTTACCCATCTTCTTGAAGACCTCGTGCGCCGGGAAAATCTCGGCCGCCTCCCATTCGTCCACATGGGGGTTGATTTCGGCCTCGATGAAACGCTTGAGCGTGTTCTGGATTTCGCGGTGTTCGTGGGTGTATTGCATGGTGTGTCTCCGAGGGGTTGATTTTTTACATGCGGGCCACACCAAAGGGCATGGCGCGGGGCTGGCGGGCTGCACTCTCGGCACAGGTGTCGAGGCAAAAGCTCAGCACGCTGCGCGTGTCGCGCGGGTCGATCACGCCGTCGTCCAGCACCAGGCCGCTGGTGTAGAAGGTCTTGGAGCCGTGTTTGATCATGCCGCCTTGCTCACTGTCTTTGCCCACCATGTAGCCGGTGGTGTTTTGCAAGTAAATGATGGGGTGGCCCAGCTGGCACATCCATTGGATGAAGTGCGTGGCCTTGTTGGCCCCGGCCACATCGATCGGTCCGTTGTTGCTGATGAGGCCCACCGCATGACTGCCGATGCGCGCTTGTGCGCACACCGTGGCCGCGCCGAACAGCGGTTTGAATTCCAGAAAATCCGAATCGTCCACCAGCCGCAAGATGACTTCGCGCATGTCGATCGGTTCGCGGTGGTGGGCGGGCATCAGGCCCAGCAGCTCTTCGGCGTCCAGGCGCGGGGGCTTGGCTTGTCTTTGTGTGGAGTGCGCAACCCAGTCCCAACGCGCCACCACATCGCGGGCCGTGCCCAGCGCGTGGCGGTCGTCTTCACACAGGTACTCGCCCAGGCCCGACACGCTGGTGTGCATCTCAGCCCCGCCCAGTTCTTCTTCGCTGGCCACTTCGCCGGTGGCGGCTTTGAGCAAAGGCGGCCCAGCCAAAAAGGCCCGCGAGCGGCCGCGCACCATGATCACCGTGTCAGAGAGGCCCGGCATGTAAGCCCCGCCTGCGGTGCCCGAGCCGTGTTGCACGGTGAGCACCGGCAAGCCTGCGGCTGACAAACGGGCCAAGTTGCGAAACAAGCTGCCGCCCAACACAAAGCCCTCGACCTTGTACTGCATCAGGTTGGCCCCGGCGCTTTCGACCAGGTGCACAAAAGGGAGTTTGTTTTCGAGGGCCAACTCTTGCACCCGCAAGATCTTTTCGAGGCCCCGCGCTTGAATGGCTCCGGCCTCGATGCCCGAGTCGCTGGCCACCACCATGCAGCGCACGCCACTGATGAAGCCAATGCCCGCGATCATGCCGCCACCGGGCACCGACTTGGCCGGGTCGGGTGTGTCTTGCATGAAGCCCGCCAGCGCGCACAGCGGCAAGAAGGGCGCACCGGGGTCGAGCAGCAAGCCCACACGGTCACGCGGCAGCAACTGCCCGCGTTTGTCGAATATGGGTTTGGACTGGGCCGAGGCCTGCGCGGCCCGCTCTTGCAAGGCCTGCCACTGTGCCAAGCGGGCCAGCGCGGCCTCGCGCCGCTGCTGCGCGACAGGGCTGTGCGGGTTCCAGGTGGATTCAAAAGTCATTGGAAAACCTTGGGGGTCACGGCGCGGTGAAAACCGTCAAAGGCTTTGACGGCATCGCGGGTTTGCACATCGCGTTTGGCCACGGCTTGCTGCCAGCCCATGCGCATTTGGGGGCGGGCTCCGTCCACGCGCAGCACCGTGCCACTGATGAAGCTGGCAGCGGGTGAGAGCAAAAACACAATCGCCGCCGAGGTCTCGGCCTCGGTGCCAAAACGGCCTTGCGGCACGGTGTCGCGCATGGCGCGCAGCATGTCTCCCGCTTCGGGCGGGTAGTGGTCCATGCCGCTGCTGGCGATGTAGCCCGGGGCCACGGCATTCACGCGCACGCCTTGGGCGGCCCACTCGAGCGCGGCCGTTTCGGTGAAGCTGACCATGCCCGCACGCGCAGCGCCGCTGTGGCCCATGCCCGGCATGGAGCCCCACATGTCCGCCACGATGTTGACCACCGCGCCGCCATGCGTGTTCATACTCTGGTTGAAGCATTCACGCGCCACCAAAAAGCCGCCCGTCAAGTTGGTGTCGATGACCGCTTGCCAGCCCTTGGCGCTGGTGCTGGCCAGGGGCGAGATGTATTGTCCACCCGCGTTGTTGACCAAGCCGTGAATGCGCCCGTGCTGTTGCACCACTTGCGAAATCATGGCTTTGACATCGCCCTCGCGCCGGATGTCGCAGCTGTGCCAACTCGCTTGGCCACCGTCGCCAGTGATCTCTTGCGCTGTGGCGGTCAGTTTGTCGGGGTTGCGGCCCACCAGCACCACGTGTGCGCCCAGGCTGGCCAGCTCGTGGGCGGTGCAGCGGCCAATGCCCGAGCCGCCGCCGGTGACCACGATCACTTGCCCCGCCAACAAGCCAGGGGTGAAGACCGATTGGTAAGTGTTGGCAGGCAATGGGCTCATGGTTGGTCTCGTAAAAAAAGTTGCAAGGCGGTGTCGGTCAATTCGTCCAGCGAGGCGCGTGTGGCCCGGCTGTTTTTGCGCGCAGGTTCGTACCACTGCACCGACCAGTTGAGCGCACCAAAAATCATCAAGCGCGCCAGGCCCACCGGTGCTTGCAGTTGCCCCGCGTCGTGCAGGGCTTGCAGCACCGGGATCCAGGCGGCTTCGTAGTCGTCTTTGAGTTCGGTGATGGCTTTGCGCTGTGCAGGGGCGAGCGAGCGCCACTCGTAGAGCATCACCGGGATGAAATCGCTGTCGGGGCCCAGCAGCACATCGAAGTGGTGGCGGATCAGTTGGCGCAGCCGCTCGCGGGCGCTCTGGCCTGGGCTGGCCTGCCCGCAGGCGGCCAGTTGCCGCGCAATGGCTTGCTTCATGCCCTCGACCATCACGGCCAGCAAAAGGTCTTGTTTGTTGCCAAAGTGGTAAAAGGGCGAGCCCGACTGCATGCCCACTTGCGTGGCG
Source organism: Comamonadaceae bacterium PBBC2 (assembly GCA_002255935.1). Classification (GTDB taxonomy): domain Bacteria; phylum Pseudomonadota; class Gammaproteobacteria; order Burkholderiales; family Burkholderiaceae_C; genus Limnohabitans_A. Next base: position 55,261 of record NKIO01000010.1, on the reverse strand, counting down.
ATCTCGCGGGTGCTGGTGGCGTCGTAACCCTGGCGCTTGAACAGCTGCGCCGCCGCCGAGATCAGCGCCTGACGGCGGTTGCCGTCATCGCGCTCGCCCTCGGTCTTTTTGGGGCGACCGCGTGCGCGTTTGGGTTCTGCCAGTTCGCTCATGCTTGCTTGTTTGTCATTTGTAGGTGCCAGCCCAGCTGGCGATGAACGACTGTGGCGCACAGGTGATCGCTTGCAGGCAAGCTCCTACCGATAGCCAACAGCATCTTGGCTGCCATTTGTAGGAGCCAGCCCTGCTGGCGATGAACGAATGTGGCCCACGGGTGCTCGCTTGCAGGCAAGCGCCTGCAAAAAGCCAACATCGTGTTCGCTGGCGATGGCACCTTCAGCGCCCCGCCAAACCCATGCTGCGCGAGATCACTTCTTTCATGATCTCGTTGGTGCCGCCGTAGATGCGTTGCACACGCGCATCGGCATAGGCGCGGGTGATGGGGTATTCCCACATGTAGCCGTAGCCGCCGTGCAGCTGCACACATTGGTCCATCACCTTGCATTGCAAATCCGAGCACCAGTACTTGGCCATGCTGGCGGTGGCCGTGTCGAGTTTGTCTTGGAGCAACAGTTCAGAGCATTTGTCCACAAACACGCGGGCCACCTGCACCTCGGTCTGCAACTCGGCCAGGGTGTAGCGGGTGTTTTGGTAGTTGCCCACGGCCTGGCCAAACACCTTGCGGTCTTTCACGTACTGCACCGTCCAGTCGATCGCGCCTTGCGCAGCGGCAATGCCGCCAATCGCGATTTGCAGGCGCTCCCAGGGCAGCTGCTCCATCAGGCAGATGAAGCCCTTGCCTTGCATGGCTGTGCCGCCCAGCAGTTGGTCGGCGCTGACCTTGACGTTGTCAAAAAACAATTCAGACGTGTCCTGCGCTTTGAGGCCCAGTTTCTTCAAGCGCTTGCCTTTTTCAAAGCCGGGCATGCCGCGCTCGATCAAAAACAAGCTGGTGCCTTTGGCCCCGGCTGCCGGATCGGTCTTGGCCACCAAAATGACCAAGTCGGCGTGCCAGCCATTGGTGATGAAGGTCTTGCTGCCGTTGATCAAATAGGTGTCATCGGGCTGCAATATGGCCGTGGTCTTCACGCCCTGCAAGTCGGAGCCCGCAGCCGGTTCGCTCATGGCGATCGCGCCCACCATCTCGCCGCTGGCCAGCTTGGGCAGGTACTTTTGCTTTTGCGCTTCGGTGCCGTAATGCAGGATGTAAGGGGCCACGATCTCGCTGTGCAGTCCGTAACCAATGCCGCTGAAACCGGCGCGTGAGAGTTCTTCCATCTGCACCACCGAATACAGCTTGTCGGCGTCTGAGCCGCCATAGGCCTCGGGCAGGGTCATGCACAAAAAGCCGTTGTCCCCGGCCTTGTTCCAGACGGCGCGGTCCACATAGCCTTGTTCCTCCCAAGCGTCGTGGTGGGGGGCGATTTCTTTGTCCATGAAGCGGCGAAAGCTGTCGCGGAAGGCTTCGTGGTCGGCGTTGAAAAGCGTGCGTTCGATCATGGCTGTCACCTGTTGGACTGAGGGGTTTGATTTATACAAAGCGTTTGCTTGGTAAAAGTCTATACTGATTGAAAACCCCCGCAACACAGGGCAAACCCCCTGATGACCCCCAGGAGACAGCATGAGCGAAGCATTTGTTTATGACGCCATACGCACCCCGCGTGGCAAGGGCAAAAAAGACGGCAGCCTGCACGAAGTCAAACCGATCAGCCTCTTGAGCGGTGTGCTGCGCGAGCTGCAAAGCCGCAACGACCTGGACACCGCTGCGGTGGACGATGTGGTCATGGGCGTGGTCTCACCGATTGGTGAGCAAGGCTCGGTCATCCCCAAAGTGGCTGCCTTGGCCGCAGGCTGGGACTGGCGCTGCTCGGGCGTGCAGCTCAACCGCTTTTGCGCCTCGGGCCTGGAAGCGGTCAACACCGCTGCCATGAAGGTGCGAAGCGGCTGGGAAGACCTGGTCGTCGCTGGCGGCGTTGAAAGCATGAGCCGTGTGCCGATTGGCTCGGACGGCGGCGCTTGGGCGCAAGACCCCGAGACCAACAGCGCCACGCTGTTTGTGCCCCAAGGCATTGGCGCCGATTTGATCGCCACCATGAGCGGCTTCAGCCGCCACGATGTCGATGCCTTCGCGGTGGAGTCGCAAAAGCGCGCCACGGCTGCGCGTGCTGCGGGCTACTTCGATGGCTCGGTGGTGCCGGTCAAAGACAAGCTCGGTCAGGTCATCCTGGCGCAAGACGAATTCATCAAACCCAGCACCACGGTGGAAACACTGGGCGGCCTCAAAGCCTCGTTTGAACAACTGGGAGCCATGGGCTTTGACGCCGTGGCCCTGCAGCGTTACCCGCAGGTCGAGCGCATCCACCACGTGCACCACGCGGGCAACTCGTCGGGCATTGTGGACGGTGCAGCGGCGGTGCTGATCGGGTCCGAGGCCGCAGGCCAAACCCACGGCCTGACACCCCGCGCCCGCATCGTGTCGGTGGCTTTGTCGGGGGCCGACCCGACCATCATGCTCACAGGCCCCATGCCCGCGGCCCGCAAGGCGCTGGCCAAGGCGGGCCTGACGATCGACCAGATCGATTTGTTCGAGATCAACGAAGCCTTTGCCGCCGTGCCCATGAAGTTCATGCAAGAGATGCATGTGCCGCACGACAAGGTGAATGTGAACGGTGGCGCGATCGCCATGGGCCACCCGCTGGGCGCCACGGGCGCCATGATTTTGGGCATCCTGATCGACGAGCTGCATCGCCGGCAACTGCGCTACGGCTTGGCCACTTTGTGTGTGGGCGGCGGCATGGGCATCGCCACCATCGTTGAACGCGTTTGACCAGGGAGACACCAAAATGATTTTGAAAACACTGCGCTACGAACTGGCGGACGGTATCGCCACCATCACCTTTGACGAGCAAGGCTCGCCGGTCAACACCATGTGCCTGCAATGGCAGGACGATCTGGCCCAGGCGGCCGAGCAGGTGGCCAAAGACAAGGCGGCATTGAAAGGCGTCATCCTGGCCTCGGCCAAGTCCACGTTTTTTGCGGGGGCCGACCTGAAGGGCGTGATGCGCTCCAAAGCCTCAGACGGCCCGCGTGTCTTTGCCGACATCGAAGGCATGAAGAAAAACTTTCGCACCCTCGAGACCCTGGGCGTGCCCGTGGTCAGCTGCCTCAACGGCGCGGCCTTGGGCGGAGGTTGGGAGGTGGCCTTGATCGGCCACCACCGCATCGCCACGACCAACCCCAAAACCCAATTCGGTCTGCCCGAAATCACGTTGGGCCTGATTCCCGGTGCGGGTGGCATCACCAAGATGACGCGCCAGCTGGGCCTGTTGGCCGCACAGCCTTATGTGCTGGAAAGCAAATTGTTCGGTCCCGAAGAAGCGCACAAGTTGGGCTTGGTGCACGAACTGGTGGCCAGTGATGACGAGCTGCGCCCCCGCGCTCTGGCGCACATCGCGGCAGCCCAAGGCCAGCCCGAAGCGGCCCAGCACCTGTGGGACCGCAAGGACTACAAAATGCCCGGCGGCACGCCCAGCAACCCCAAGATCGCGGGCATGTTGAGTGTGGCCCCGGCCGTGCTCAAGCAAAAAACACGCGGCCTGTACCCCGCACCCGAAGCGGCGCTGGCCGCCATGGTCGAAGGCGCGATGGTGGACTTTGACACCGCCATGCGCATCGAAAGCCGCTACCTCGCAGGTCTCATGACCAGCCAGGTGGCGCGCAACATGATCAACACCTTCTTCTTCAACATGAACAGCATCAAGGGCGGCCAAAGCCGCCCCAAAGCTGCACAGCGCTACAAGCCCCAAAAAGTGGGCATCTTGGGCGCAGGCATGATGGGCTCAGGCATTGCGTATTCGCAAGCCAGCCGGGGTATCGCCACGGTGCTCAAAGACGTGAGCGTGGAAGCCGCCGAAAAAGGCAAAGCCTACAGCCACAAGCTCACGCAAAAGCGCGTCGACAAAGGCCGCATGGCGGCAGACAAACAAGCGGCTTTGTTGTCACTCATCCAGCCCACGGCCAGCGCTGCAGACCTCAAAGGCTGCGACCTGATCATCGAGGCCGTGTTTGAAAACCGCGAACTCAAGGCCAAGGTCACTCAAGAAGCCGAGCCCATGCTGGCCGAAGGTGGCTTCTTTGCCAGCAACACCTCCACCTTGCCCATCAGTGGACTGGCCACGGCCAGTGCCAACGCTCAAAAATTCGTCGGCATCCATTTTTTCAGCCCCGTCGACAAGATGCAGTTGGTGGAGATCATTCGCGGCGCACAGACCGACGACGAAACCATCGCCCGCGCATACGACTACGTGCAGGCGCTGGGCAAGCTGCCGATTGTGGTGAACGACTCGCGCGGCTTTTACACCAGCCGCACCTTTGGCACCTTTGTGATGGAAGGCGCGGCCATGCTGGGCGAGGGCATCCCCGCCCCCGTGATCGAAAACCTGGCCATGCAAGTGGGCATGCCCGTTGGCCCGCTGGCCGTGCTGGACGAAACGGCGCTGTCTTTGTCGGTGCATGTGCTGGACCAAACCCGTGAAGACTTTGTCAATGAGGGCAAAACCCACACCGCCACGCCCGGTGAATTGTTGGTTGAGCGCATGGTCAAAGAACTCAACCGTCCTGGCCGCGCCGCAGGCGGTGGTTTTTACGACTACCCCGCTGGGCAGAAAAAAGTGCTGTGGCCTGAACTCAAAACCCGCTTTGAAAAAGCGGATGTGGCCTACAACCCGCAAGACATCAAAGACCGCCTGCTGTACCGCCAAGCGGTGGAGACCGCCCGATGCCTGCAAGAGGGGGTGTTGACCTCGGTGCACGACGGCAACATCGGCTCGATCTTCGGCATCGGCTTTCCGGCCTGGACGGGTGGGGCGCTGCAATTCATCTACGGTCAAGGTGTGGATGCGTTTGCCAAGCGCTGCGCTGAATTGGCGGCGTTGTATGGCGCGGGCTTTGTGCTGACGGCGGAAGTGCTTGCCAGCTTGAAGCAGCACCAGCCGGTGTATTGAACCCTCTGAACGCAGCCCCAGCGCTGCGTTCAGCCTTGCAGGGCCAGATCCATCGCATCGCTCATGCGCTCGAAATGGGCGATGGTCAAAGGGGTGGCGACCAGGTATTTGGTGCGGTGGTCCGACGGGTGCTGCTCGTAGCCGAGAAAGCCCCAATCGCGCAAACGCTTGAGCCGTTTGTGCAAGGTGGCGGGTGAGCCCAGGTGGTGCAGTGCCAGCGCTTCGCTCACGGTGTACGGACGGCTTTCAAAATGCCGCAGCGCCACGTCTTCCAGCAAATGCATCTCGGGCGGTGTGAGGTCTTTGCCATTGGGGCTGATTTTTTGAGCCTGCACCAATTTCAAAAAACGGATGTACAGCTGCTCGTTGGCGCGTAGATCCGTGGCCGTCATTTTTGGCGACCTGCCGTTGTCGACGCAGGCTCGGCCAGCAAATCGGCCACGCTCACATTGAGGTAATTCGCCAGTTTGAGCAGGGTGTCGAGGCTGGGGTTGGTCTTGCCTCTTTCGATCTTGCTCATCATGGTCCGATCGATGCCAGCGGCCCAGGCGCAGCGTTCTTGTGACAAAGGCTTTTCGGGCGGGGGGACCTTCAAGGCGCGGTAATGGCGGACGTTGTCCGCCAGCGCGTCGCGGAGTTGTTGGGGGGAGGTGTTTCGAACTGCAAACATGGTTTGAGTGTTCGTTTTAGTGGCTTTGAAAGCTACAGTCCATTCATCAACGGGTATACAAGCCACGGCTTTTGGTCTGTGTCTTTCAGTTCACCTTCCTTTAGTGCTCTAGGATACGCGTAAGTGTGTTCTGACGTACGGTGATCGGTGAAGCTTCATTGAAAAATCCAGCGCATCCCGAAAAACACGGGAGGTCATTTGACCGATGCGCGAACACCGGCATGCCATGGGGCATGTGAGCGATGAGCCATCTGCCCCGGAGATGGCGATGAAAAGACTTTGGATCGGTGCTTTGTGCGGTGCCCTGGGCACCTGTCAGGCCTACGACGGCTGGAGCAGTGAACTCACCCATGCGGCAGGCGGCGCCTTGTTGGCAGGCGCCGTCACGAATTACTACAGCGAGTCCGAAAACCGTGCGTGGATCGGTTTTGCCGTGAGCACGGCAGGCATTGTGATTTCAGAAGCACACCAAATGTCCAAGGGGGCCAAGCACTCGAGCTCGATGCTCGACATCGCCTCGCACGCCGCCGGTGCGGCGCTGGGCGCTTGGTGGACCGACAAATACTATTTAACACCCATCATCGGCCGCCAGTCCGTGGGGCTGGTAGTCTGGCATCCTTTTTGAGGGGTTTGGGCGATGGTCAAAATTCCAGTTGATGCATGCTTTGGTTGTGGGAGCCCAACTCGTTGGGCGATTTTTCAAATGACCACTTAAGCAAGCCATGCACCGCATCAACCCCGCACCGGCTTGACCCGCACCCCAGCGATCACGCCCACCACCAGCAAGGCCATGCCTGTCAGCGTCAGCGGTTCGGGCCAGTGGCCGCGCAGCGCAAAGGCGTAGGCCAGTGCAGCCAAAGTCTCGAACACGATGAGCTGCCCAGCCAAGGCCGTGGGCAGGCGCTGGCTGGCGGCGTTCCAGCACAGCGTGCCCAGCCAGGAGGCGAACAAACCGATGGCCAACATCAAGCCCGCAAACGCCAGGGGTTGTGGGCCCAGCGGCATGGGGAACGCCGAGCCGCTTTGCGCTTGCCAAAGCCAAAACACCCCATAACCCAGCAAAGACAAAGGCAAAGTGGCCAGGCCTTGTGCGGTGGCCCACACGCGCGGGTTGCGGTCGGGGTGGCTGCGCAGCCAGTCGGCATTTTTGAGCGGGTACCAGGTCCAACAAGCCACCGCGCCCAAAGCCAACACCGCGCCAACGATGTAGCGCTCTTTGTCGGCTTGCGGGTTTTGCACCAGGGTTTGCCACTCCACATGGTTCACGCAGGCGATGCCCAGCAAGATGAGCCCCAGCGCCGGCGTCAGTTGACGCCATGGCAAACGCCCGTCGCGCTGCTGGTGGAGCACATTGGCTGAGACCGCGATCACCACCGGCAGCGTGCCGATGATCATGGTGGGCAAGGCCCCGCCTGCACGCTGGATGGCGCTGGCCAAAAACAGGTAATACAGCACATTGCCAATGGCGGCCAGCCGCAAGGCGGCCAGCCAGTCTGCACGCGTCAAGCGGCGCAGCTCAGCGCGGTCAAACCAGGCCAGGGGCAGGGCGATCACGCCAAAGGCCAGATAACGGCCAAAGGTGTGCAAGGTCGCAGGGTACTCGGGCAGCATGAGCGGGCCGACAAACACCAGGCCCCACATCAAGCCCGCAGCCAAGGAAAACAAAATGCCACTGAGCATGGCGGGTGAACGGTCGCGCATGGCGGGCGGACGTTGTCAGGTGCGCCAGGCGGGCAGCCGCCAGTTGCGCCAGACGGCCAACACGCGCAAACCCACCGTGACGGCCAAGCAGGCCAGCAGGGCCAGCCAGCCGGGCGCATCGATTTGCCACAGGGCCACATAGACCCAGCCGCCTGCAAAGGCACAGACCGCATAAGGGCGGTGGTCCTTGAAGGCGGTGGGGATCTCGTTGCAGACCATGTCGCGCAGCACACCGCCAAACACGCCCGTGATCAGCCCCATCAGCACAGCCACCACGGCGGGCATGAGCGCTTGCAGCGCGTGGTGCACACCCGTGGCGGTGAACAGACCCAGGCCCAGGGCATCGGGCCAGAGGATGGCTTTTTCGGTCACTTCAAAATGGCGCTGGCGCATGAACAGCATGGCCAGCACGCACAGGGCCATCACGCCCCACAGCACTTCGACGTGCTGCACCCAAAAAAAGGGCCGCTGGTCCAGCAGCAAGTCGCGCAAAGTGCCGCCGCCAAAGGCCGCTAAAAAAGCCACCACGCACACACCGACCGCGTCCAGCTGTTTGCGTGCAGCCTCCATCAGACCCGACAGCGCAAAGGCGGCGGTGGCGGCCAGCTCCACCAGCAAGATCAGGGTCGCGCCCCAAGGTTGAATTCCGTCCATCAGACCATTATCCGTGAGCCCTCTGCCTTTCGGTGTGGTGGCGCCGCGCTCCAGGTGTATGGCGCCCAGCGTTTTCGCAAATTACAATGAAACCGTGCCCAACCACTCCCTCATCACCAGTCTTCGCCAAGGGGTCGTGATCGTCCTCATGGCTTTGCTCGCCCTCGCGCCCTTTTTGCATGGGCACTTGGGCGCCTCGCATGTGCGTGGTTTCCATGTGGATGGCATGGATGTGGCCCACAGCGCTTCGATGCAAGCGCCACCAGCATCGGCCTCGGTCCATGCGTGGGAGGAAGAAGAGTCGCCTGCACTGGGGGTCTCGCTGTCTTTGCCGCACACGGGTGACGATGGGCCTTGGGTCATGGGCCTGCTGGGCTGGGTGTTGTGGGCTTGCTTGGCCCGGCCCGCGCACCAGCGCCGACTTCGGCAGCGCCCACTTTTTGCAGGGCCAGCACCCTGTGCCTACGAATCGGGCTGGCCGCCACCGGCCTTGGCACCGCCGCGCTGATTTTTTCAAAAGCCCTCGGCGCCACGCCGATGCCGCTCACCGCAGGACGGTGATTTTTCCCTTTTCAGTTTTTCAGGAGAGTCGGCCATGTCCAGACTGCTCAACACTTTCATCTTCACCGCCCTCAGTGCGTCGTCCATGGCTTGGGCGCAAGCGGTGCCCACCGAGTTGCTGCTCGATGCGCAGCAAAAGGCCGCCTTGGGTGTGCGCGTCGCCCCCGTGCAGGCAGCGTCCTCGGGCGTCATGCTCGCCTCGGCCACCGTGTCGGTGCCACCGGGCCGTGAGGTCACGGTGGCCGCGCCCTATGCGGGTGTGATCACGCGCATCGACGCCGGTTTGGGCGATGCGGTCAAAGCCGGTGCGCCGCTGGCCCAGTGGCGCAGTCCGCAATTGGCCGATACCCGCCGCCAGCTGCGCGAAGCCCAGCTGGACCTGCAAAACGCCCAAGCTGCGCTGTTGCGTGACCAGGCCATGCTGGCCGACGGCATCATCCCGGCGGCGCGCTGGCAGATCAGCCAAAACAAATTCTTGGCGGCCCAATCGGCACTGCAAGCCAAACAGGCCGAGCTGCATTCCTCGGGAGCGCCTGCCGGCGGTGCCGATGACGCCGGCGCCAGTTTGACCTCGCCCTTGAGTGGCAGCCTGGTGCAGACGCTGGTGAGCGTAGGGCAGCGGGTGGAGGCGGGCGCGCCCTTGTTCAAGGTGGCCGATACGCGCCAATTGCAGCTCGATGTGGTGCTCTCGCCCGACAAGGCGGCGCAGCTGCAGTTGGGCGATGCGGTCAGTGTGCCCTCGCGCAACGCGCGGGCCGTCTTGATCGGCATCAGCCGCGCGGTCGATGCGGCGCAGCAAGCCCAAGCCCGTGCGCGGGTGACCACGCCCGGCACCCTGAGCGCCGGTGAGGTGTTGCCGGTGCAGTTGCACCCGGCCCGCGCCAGTGCCCCGGCAGCCTGGCAAGTGCCCGCCCGTGCGGTCATCTCGCACCAGATGCAAAGCTGGGTCATGGTGGCCAGCGCCAAAGGTTTTGTGCCCACGCCGGTGAAGGTCTTGAGCAGCAACGACGACCAGTCGGTGGTGACAGGCAGCTTGAGCGCTAAAAACCAGGTGGCCGTCACGGGCCTGGCCTCGCTGCGCGCCTTGATGCAAAAGGACGAATGAGCATGGACGCCTTGATCCGCTGGGCGCTGCGTTACCGCCACCTGAGTTTGTTGCTGGCCGCCATCTTGATGCTGGCCGGCGTGCAGGCCTGGCAGCAACTGCCGATTGACGCCTTTCCCGACATCTCGCCGACCCAGGCCAAGATCATCCTGAAGATCCCGGGCATGACGCCCGAAGAGGTCGAGCAGCGCGTGGTCAAACCGATCGAGCAAGAGCTTTTGAGCATCCCCAAAAAGCGCATGGTGCGCTCGGTCTCCAAATACGGCATCGCCGACATCACACTCGACTTTGACGAAGGCGTGGACATCTATTGGGCGCGCCAACAAGTGTCTGAGCGCTTGAACGGCGTGATGGGCGACTTGCCTGCGGGCGTGAGCGGGGGGCTGGCGCCCATCACCACGCCGCTGTCCGAGCTGTACATGTTCACGGTGGAGGGCGAGAACTTCTCCTTGGCCGACAAGCGCCGCGTGCTGGACTGGACCATCCGCCCCGAGCTGCGCACCATTGCGGGTGTGGCCGAAGTCAACGCTCTGGGCGGTGAGGTGCAGACCTTTGAGGTGCTGCCCAAAACCGAGCGCATGGCCGCCTTGGGTGTGAGCATGGCCAGCTTGCGCGAAGCGCTGGCAGACAACAACAGCAACGATGGCGCGGGCCGCATGACCGCTGGTGAAGAGTCGCTGGTGGTGCGGGTCGAAGGCGCGGTGCAAACGCTGGACGACTTGCGGGCCATCCGCATCGAGCAGCCGCGCTCGGGCCAGAAGATTTTGCTCGACGATGTGGCCGTGGTGCGCCAAGGTGCGCTCACCCGCTATGGCGCGGTCACGCAAGACGGGCGCGGCGAAGCGGTCGAAGGCCTGGTGTTGGGCCTGCGCGGCGTGAACGCACGCGAGCTGGTCGATGCGATCGACCAAAAGATCCACGATCTGCAACAACGCCTGCCCGAGGGCATGTCGATCAAGACCTTCTACAACCGGGGCGAGCTGGTTTCTCGTGCGGCCAACACCGTGATCAAGGCTTTGGCCGAAGCCGCGGTGCTGGTCTGTGTGGTGCTTTATGTGTTCTTGGGTGGTTTGCGGCCCGCGCTGGTGGTGGCGGTGTCGCTGCCCTTGTCGCTGCTGGCCACTTTTTTGCTCATGCGCTACACCGGCATCACCGCCAACCTGATGAGCTTGGGCGGTCTCGCGATTGCGCTGGGCATGTTGGTGGACGCCTCGGTGGTGGTGGTGGAAAACGTGGAAACCCAGCTGGCCCATGCGCCGCAGGGCCACGATCTGACCCTCACCGAGCGGGTGCTGCACGCGGTGCGCGAAGTGCTCAAGCCGGTGGGGGCTGGGGTGCTCATCATCTGCGTGGTGTTCTTGCCGCTGCTCACGCTGCAAGGGCTGGAAGGCAAGTTGTTTTCACCAGTGGCGCTGACCATCATCATGGCTTTGTCGGCATCCTTGCTTTTGGCTTTTACGGTGGTGCCAGCGCTGGCGTCTTTGGTGCTCAAGCCGCAAGTCGCGCACGAGCCGTGGGTGATGGTCCAGCTGCTGCGCACCTATGTGAAGTGGCGCGACGCCAGCTGGCGGCATCCGCGCTGGCTGGTGGGTGTGGCGCTGGCTTCGCTGGTGCTGGCCGCAGGGCTGTACACCCAGATCGGCAAGACCTTCATGCCCACGCTGGACGAAGGCGACATCCTGGTGCAGTTGCAAAAAACAGCCTCGATCTCGCTCGAGGCCTCGATGGACATCGACACCCGTGTGCAACAAGCGATTTTGGCCAAAGTGCCCGAGGTCAAGTCGGTGATTGCGCGGGTGGGCTCCGACGAGCTGGGCCTGGACCCGATGGGTCTGAACGAGACCGACACCTTCTTGGTGCTCAAGCCCAAAAGCGAATGGCGCGGCAGCAAAGAAGACATCATCGCTGCGCTGCGCGAGGTGCTCGAAGGCTTTCCGGGCTTGGTCTATGGCTTCACCCAGCCGATCGAGATGCGGATCTCGGAAATGCTCACCGGCACGCGGGGTGATGTGGCGATCAAGCTGTTTGGGTCGGATTTGGCGCAGCTGTCCAAAACCGCGCAGCAGGTGGCCGAGGCGGTGCGCAAAACCCCAGGCGCTGCCGAGGTGATCGCACCCAAGGCCGAAGGCATGCAGTACCTGAGCGTGCGCATGAACCGCCACACCGTGGGGCAGGCGGGCATGAGCGTGGCCCAAGTGCAGCAGGCCTTGCGCCAACAACTCGAAGGCGAGACCGTGGGCCATGTGCTGGACCGTGGCATTCGCACCGCGCTCACTTTGCGGGGCAACGACACGGTGCGCAGCAGCCCCGAGGCCTTGCGCAATTTGCCCATCACCGCGCCCGATGGCAAAGCGTGGCCAGCCAGTGCGCTGGCCGACATCCGGGCGGTGGACGGCCCGATCCGCATCGACCACGAACTGAGCCAACGCTTGACGACGATTCAAGTCGCGGTGGAAGGCCGCGACCTGACCGGCTTTGTGGCCGATGCCCAGCAAGCCGTGGCGGCGCTGGGTCTACCCAAAGACATCCAGGTGGTGTGGGGCGGCCAGTTTGAAAACCAGCAACGTGCAGCAGCCCGCTTGAGCGTGGTCATCCCTGCGGCCATGGGCCTGATCTTTTTGATCCTCACCTTCACCTTCGGTTCGGTGGTGCAGGCGGGCATCATCTTTTTGAACATCCCGTTTGCGCTGGTGGGCGGTGTGGTGGCCTTGGCGGTGTCGGGGCAGTACCTGTCGGTGCCGGCCTCGGTGGGCTTCATCGCTTTGCTGGGCATTGCGGTGCTCAACGGGGTGGTGATGGTCACGCACTTCAACGAGCGGCTGCAAAACGGCGAGGCCCTGGCGCAAGTGGTGCGCCTGGGTGCAGAGCGCCGCTTGCGGCCAGTGCTGATGACGGCGCTGATCACCGCGCTCGGCATGATCCCTTTGCTGTTTGCCACGGGGCCGGGCTCGGAGATTCAAAAACCCCTGGCCATTGTGGTCACGGGGGGCTTGATCAGCGCCACCGCTTTGACCTTGTTGCTCTTGCCCTTGATCTTTGAGCGTTGGGGCGCCTTGGGCAGCCTGGCCGATGTCTGGGCGCAGATCCGCCAACCGCGAAGGAGTGCCGCATGAAACAGTTATTGACCGTGTGCCTTTGGGCTGCCGTCTGCCTGGGTGCGCAAGCGCAAGACGGCTTGGCGCTGTGGTTGCCACCGGCCGATCGGGTGCAGTCCATTGTGAAAAACAGCCACGGCATTTTGGCCGCGCAATCGCAGCAGGCGGCCCAGTTGCAAAGGGCCCGTGCCACCGAGGCGGGCGCTGGTGAGTTCAACCTGCGCATGAGCCAGCAAAGTCGCCGCGCCATCGACCCAGGGGGGCGCTTCAACGAGCAGTTGCTGAGCCTGGAGCGCCCCGTACGTTGGTGGGGCAAGGCGGGGCTGGACGCGGACCTGGCCGCGCAAAGCCGCAAGGTGGCGGGCATAGGCTATGCCGATGCCTTGCACGAGGCCAGCCGCGAGCTGATGCGCCAATGGTTTGCGCTGCACCAGCTGGCGCTGGCCCGCGAGGGGGCTCAGGCGCAGGCGCAGTTGTCGCAAGCGCTGCACCGCCAAGCGCAGTTGCGCTTGAAGCAAGGCGACATCTCGCAACTGGACGCGAGCTTGGCGCAGGCCGAGCTGCAGCGTGCCTTGGCGGCCCAGGCCGTGTCGCAAGCGCAGTGGACGGCCGCGTGGGCGCAAGCGCAAAAGCGCTACCCCGGCTTGCCCGAGCCGGTCTGGCCCCAAGCGTCAAGCGAAGTGCCAGATTTGCCCGCCCTGCAGCCGCTGCTGCAAGAGTTTTTGCAGAACCACCACGAATTGAATTTGCGCCGCGCCGAAGTGCAGCGCCTGCGCTTGCTGGCCGAGCGCTTGGGCCGCGACCGCCTGCCCGATCCGGTGCTGGGCGTGTACGCGGCGCGTGAGCGTGCCGGGGCCGAGCGCATCGTGGGCGTGTCGCTGGGCTTTGCTTTGCCGGGCACCGCCAGGCAGGCCCACGCCGCTGCGGCACTGGCCGAAGCGAACCAACTCGAAGAGCAGGTGCAGCAGATGACGCTGGACTTGGGTTCGGCTTTTGAAGCGCGGTGGTGGAGCTTGAATTTGCAAAGGCAAGCCGTGACCGGCTTGCAGGCGGCGGCCAGCACCCAGGCCAAAGCCGTGCAGCAATCGACCAAGGCCTTTGCCATGGGCGAGCACAGCATGACCGAGCTGATCCAGAACCGCCGATTGGCGCAAGAGAGCTTGCGCGAGAGTCAAAAACTGCAGCTGGAATTGGTCGAAAGCTGGGCCCTGATCAACCTGGACCTGCACCGGATCTGGGACTTCGACGAGTGAGCGCATGGCCTTGAGGTGATCGCCGTCATCGGATCGTCACATACTTCCATTACAGTTGAAATATGGAAGAAAAACACGTCATCCAAGCTTTGGCCGCTTTGGCGCAGCCCAACCGCTTGCAGATTTTCAGGTCGCTGGTCGTCAAAGGCCCTGATGGCCTGACCCCTGCCATGCTGGCCGAGTCCATGGGCTTGCCGGCCAACACGCTTTCGTTTCATCTGAAAGCGTTGATGCATGCGGACCTGATCACGCAAGAGCGCAGTGGGCGCCATCTGATCTACCGGGCCCAGTTCGACCGCATGCAGGCCGTGTTGGCCTTCCTGACCCAAAACTGCTGCCAAGGCGCTGACTGCGAAGTCTCGTCGGGCACGCTTTGCACCACTTGTTAACTCAGAAAGAATCTGCCGTGAGCGATCCCCAAACTTTGAATGTGCTTTTTTTGTGCACCCACAACTCTGCCCGCAGCATCTTGGCCGAGGCCATGCTCAACCACATGGGCCGTGGCCGTTTCAAGGCCTATTCGGCGGGCAGCAGTCCGCGTGAGAACCAAAGCCCCAACCCCTTGGCGCTGGCCACATTGCAAAAAGCAGGCGTCTCCATCGACGGCTTGAGCAGCAAGAGCTGGGATCACTTTGCCTTGCCCGATGCGCCGCAAATGGACCTGATCATCACCGTGTGCGACAACGCTGCCGGTGAAGTTTGCCCCATCTGGCCAGGCCATCCCGCCACCGCGCACTGGGGCTATGCAGATCCCTCAGAAAAGCAAGGCAGCGAAGCCGAAAAACTCGACGCCTTCATGCAAACCCTGCTGCAAATCAAACGCCGCTTGGAGATGTTCATCAACCTGCCCGCAGCCAGCCTCGACAAAATGGTGCTGCAAAAAACGGCACGCGAGTTGGCCGCGTCATGAGGGTTGGGCGTTCATTTCTCGCCGAGTGCCTGGGCACAGCCGCCTTGCTGTGCGCGGTCATTGGTTCGGGCGTCATGGCCGAGAACCTGTCGGCGGGCAACACCGCGGTGGCTTTGATCGCCAACACGCTGGCCACGGTGTTTGCGCTGTATGTGTTGATCGAGGTCTTGGGCCCTGTCAGTGGTGCGCACTTCAATCCGGCGGTGTCTTTGGTGATGGCCTGGCGCCGTGAGCTGCCTGTGCAGCTGCTGCCGGGCTATGTGTTGGCCCAGTTGGCCGGTGCCGCCTTGGGGGCTTGGTTGGCGCATGCCATGTTTGGCCTGGAGATCTTTCAGTGGTCCAGCAAGGTGCGCACCGGTGGTGGCCAATGGCTGGCCGAGGCGGTGGCCACGGCAGGGCTCTTGTTCGTGATCTTGCGTTCGCCTGCAGGCAAGGCCTCGGGCTTGGTGGCCTGCTACATCGGCGCTGCCTATTGGTTCACCGCCAGCACTTCCTTTGCCAATCCTGCGGCGGTTTTTGGCCGCATGATGAGCAACACCTTTGCGGGCATCCGGCCTGCCGATGCGCCCGAGTTCATCGTGGCCGAGCTGGTGGGGGCCGCTGTGGGCTGGGGGCTGCATGCCCTGCTGACATCGCGGTCATCAGAAGCACACAAGGATTGACCATGAGCACAGAATCGCTGCCCCAGGTGGACAAGGCCAGCTGGCGCTTGCCTGAGCAGGCTTTGCTGCGCCCCGCCACGGCATCCACGCACCCACCCAAAATACTGATGCTTTACGGCTCCTTGCGCGAGCGCTCGTACAGCAAGCTCTTGACGCTGGAGGCCGCACGCTTGCTGCAAGCCATGGGGGCCGAGGTCAAGGTGTTCGATCCGCTGGACCTGCCGCAGCCCGATGCCTCGCCAGACAGCCATCCCAAGGTGCAAGAGCTGCGGGCTTTGGCCGCTTGGTCCGAAGGCATGGTTTGGTGTTCGCCTGAGCGCCACGGCGCGATGACGGGCATCATGAAAAGCCAAATCGATTGGATCCCTTTGTCGGTGGGTGCGGTGCGACCCACACAAGGCAAAACCTTGGCGGTGATGGAAGTCAGTGGCGGTTCTCAGTCCTTCAATGCCGTCAACCAAATGCGAATCCTCGGGCGCTGGATGCGGATGCTGACCATCCCCAACCAAAGCTCTGTGGCCAAAGCGTTTTTGGAGTTCGACGAGGCTGGGCGCATGAAGCCCTCGGCGTATTTCGACCGGGTGGTGGATGTGATGGAAGAGTTGATCAAGTTCACCCTGCTCACGCGTGATGTGGCGCCCTACTTGGTGGACCGTTACAGCGAGCGCAAAGAATCCGCCGAAGCCTTGTCTCAAAGGGTCAACCAAGCCACGCTTTGAACGAAGGCTGGCCATGTCCACAAGCCCGCTAAGATGCCCCATCTGAAAGCCTGCTGTGGACTTGCCCTTCAACACCGATCCCTTCTTCTACCTCGTGTCCGTGCCCGCCGTGCTTTTGCTGGGCATCAGCAAAAGTGGCTTTGGCGCGGGGCTGGGCTCTTTGGCTGTGCCCATGATGGCGCTGGCGGTGTCGGTGCCGCAGGCGGCGGCGATCTTGATGCCCGTGCTTTTGCTCATGGATGTGCTGGGCATGGCCGCCTACAAAAATGACGTGGATCGCCGGCTGCTGGCCTTCATGCTGCCCTTTGGCTTGCTGGGTATTGCGCTGGGCACG
The DNA here is from genome assembly GCA_002255935.1 of Comamonadaceae bacterium PBBC2. Taxonomy (GTDB): domain Bacteria; phylum Pseudomonadota; class Gammaproteobacteria; order Burkholderiales; family Burkholderiaceae_C; genus Limnohabitans_A. The sequence continues at coordinate 38,555 of NKIO01000010.1, read as the reverse complement.
GTTTTGTTCAAGGCCATGAACCCGCATTGGGTGGCAGGCTTGGTGGGTGGTTTCACTTTGCTGTTTTTAGCGCAGCGCTTGCTGTTTCCGCCCCAGCCAGACAGTGCGCCGCCGCCCCGCTGGTGGGGCGCCATTTTGTTGTCCGTCTCGGGCTTTACCAGCTTCATCGCGCATGCGGGCGGGCCACCGGTCAATGCCTACGCGATCCCACTCAAACTCAAGCCCGTGGTCTTTGCCGGCACGATGGCCTACTTGTTTTTCTACATCAACATGGCCAAGTGGCTGCCCTACGCTTGGTTGGGTTTGCTCGACCTCAACAACCTGGCAACCTCCTTGGTCTTGCTGCCCTTGGCGCCCATGGGGGTGTGGCTGGGCGTGCGCATTGCCCGGCGCATCCAGCCGGTGATGTTTTACCGTTTGGTGTACGTGGGCATGTTCCTCACCGGCAGCAAGTTGTTGTGGGACGGGTTTCATTGAGCTTCATGCTCAAGGCGATCATTCATCAGGATGTTGCTTACCCAAACTGGGTGAAACCTTTGTGAAGCCATCCTGATTAACCGTAGAAACAACGGCCCGATAAATTCACGGTTTCGTCATTTTTCTTCGTGTCAATCGAGCCACTTCCAATCAGGAAGTTCGAATGAATCCACGGAAGTTTGCAAGACAAATTTTCACGTGTGTTCAGTTTTTGAAACAAAGGAAATACTGATCATGTGACCTGCCCCCTCTGGCCGTACCAATCAAATGGAAGTAGTCCAAGGGTTCAAGGTTAATCCAAAACTTGAGGGTTGAGATTTGCAGCGGCATTGGTTTGAATCCTTTGCTGCTGCGCGAACTGAGCCGGGGGAATCCGGCCCAGGCTGCTGTGGGGCCTGACTTCGTTGTAGTCCTGGCGTCAATCGGCAATGCACTGCCTGGCTTGGGGCAAGCTCAAGAACCACTGCTCGTTCAAGCATTCATCTCGGAACTTGCCGTTGAAACTCTCGATGTAGCCGTTTTGCATCGGCCTGCCCGGTTGGGTCAAGATGTGCCGCACGCCATGTGCTGTGGCCCAAGCCATAAAGGCCCGGCTTGTGAACTCTGGGCCGTTGTCTGTTCTCACGGCCAGTGGGTAGCCTCTGAAGGTGGCCGCTTGGTCGAGCAAGCGCGTCACGTATTGCCCCGAGATCCCGTAGTCCACGGCAATGTCCACGCACTCGTGGCTGAAGTCATCGGCCACAGTCAGGCACTTGATGCGCCGGCCATTGGACAAGCTGTCCGAGACGAAATCCATGCTCCAAACATCGTTGACCTTTTGCGCCAGTTGCAAGGGCACACGCTCACACGGTGGGCGCTTGGCCTTCTTGCGCCTTCTCACGGCCAAGTTGGCATCTTTGTACAAGCGGTAGACCCGCTTGTGGTTGACGCCCGGAAACTCCGGGCGCAGCAGATCGTGGATGCGGCGGTAGCCAAATCTTCGGCGTACGTGGGCAATGTCCACGATGCGTTCGCCCAGGGCCTGCGTCAGCGCATCACGCTTAGGCGGGTGGCGAAAGCTGTCTCGGCTTAGCCCCACAAGGCAGCACGCGTGGCGCTCAGACAGAAGATGGGTCTGGATCATCTGGGTGATGGCCTCGCGTTTGACCTGCGGGGCTAGCGCTTTACGCCGAAGACGCTTTTGAGCGCATGAATGTCCAGGTGCGCCTCGGCCAGCAGTTTCTTGAGCTTGTTGTTCTCAGCTTCCAGGTCGCGCAGCTTGGCCGCATCGGAGGCTTCCATGCCGCCAAAGCGCGAGCGCCACTTGTAAAAGGTCGGCTGGCTAAAGCCGCCAGAGCGGCAAATGTCCTTGATGGCCATGCCCGCTTCAGCTTGCTTGAGGAATCCGATGATCTGCTCGTCGGTGAATCGTGTGGTCTTCATATCCGCCATTCTCCAAAATTAGCGGACTTAGTTCCATCGATTTGGTACGGCTTAGAGGGGGCAGGTCACATGAAAAAAACTCTCCTGGCCTTGGCCGTTCTGGCCGCCACCACAGCGCAAGCCCAAAGCTCCGTGACTTTATACGGCATCGCTGACGTGGCCTACAACAACTCCGTTGTCACCAGCAGTGCTGGTGTCAAAACTGAGACCAATGATTTCATCACCAACGGCCTGTCTGCCAGCCGCGTGGGCTTCAAAGGCGACCGTGAAATCGCCCCTGGTTTGAAAGCCAATTTCGTGATGGAATTTGAAGTCGATCCCAGCACAGAAACTCAAACCATCAAAACACGCACAGGCATTGTGGGCTTGAGCGGTGGCTGGGGTGGCGCTACCTTTGGTCGCCGCAATACCTTGATCAAAGACATCGAATACACCTTCGACGTCAACATGGACCCCACCGCAGCAGGTTACTTGGGCAACTATGCTCGTGACTCCCGCCGCGATGACGTGGTGACCTACAGCACACCCGTGTTCAACGGCTTCTCGGCGGATGTGCAAATTGGCTTTGGCTCCACCACCAAAGAAACCAGCGCAGCAGGCGTTGTCTCTTCCAGCAACAACGGCAAGACGGGCGATGCGACGGCTTTTGGCTTGAACTACAGCAACGGACCTCTGGCTGTGAAGTTCGGTACCGAAACCGTCAAGAACACCGTCAAGGACATCAAAGTGGCAGGCTACACCGTGGCCAAAGCAACGGCTGTCGATGACTTCAAGAACGACGCTTTGGGCGCTTCCTACGACCTGGGCATGGCCAAGTTGTTCTTTGTGAACACCAAGTCCAAGCAAGACACAGAAGCCACCAAAGTCACGTTTGACACCAACAACGTCGGTGTTCGCGTGCCCATGGGCGCTTTCACCTTCAACGCCAACATCAGCGAAGGCACGGCCAAGCTGACCAGCTCCACCACCAAGGCGGACCTGAGCGGTGTTCAGTTGAGCGTTTGGTATGCCCTGAACAAAGACACCACCCTTTACGGCGTTTATGGCACCGAGAAAATCAAGCACTCGACTTTGACCACATCGCCTGAACAAAAGAGCATGTTGTTCGGTATGCGCTACACCTTCTGATCGATCAGATCTCCAAGGCAGAAAGGGCCCGTTGCAAGCGGGCCCTTTTTTGTCATGAAAATTTCATCGGCTTACCCCACTATGCGCGGATGCACGCACTCCATAAAACCATTTTGGAACTCTATCGCGACAACGGTGATCGCATGTATGCAGGTGAACCCGTCACCCAACTGGAGCACGCATGGCAGTGTGGTCGGTTGGCTGAAAAGTCGGGCGCCAATGCCGCCTTGCAATTGGCCAGTTGGTTGCATGATCTAGGGCACCTTTGGGTCAACAGTCCTGGCACACCGACCTTGCGCGGAGAAGATGATTTGCATGAAGTGGTGGCGGCTGATCTTTTGGCGCCTGTGTTTGGTCAGGCGGTGGCAGAGCCTGTGCGCTTGCATGTGCAGGCCAAACGTTATCTTGTGGCCAGCAACCCTGCTTATGCGGCCAAACTTTCCCAGGACTCATCCCGGAGCTTGAATCTTCAGGGAGGGCCCATGTCAGCACAAGAATGTGCTGGGTTCGAATCGAAGCCGTATTTCAAGGACGCCCTCAAGCTTCGCGTCTGGGACGATCTGGGTAAAAAGAAAGCTTGGTTTGAAGACAGTCGAGAAGATGCATTGCAGTATCTGGAGAAGTTGATGCGGGCTGCATCGTCATGAAAATTTCACGCGTTCGTCTTTTGGGCGTCACGCGCTCCTCGCACCATGGAGTGCAGACCCAAAGGAGAGTTCTCATGAAAGAGTTGCCCAACCCCACCTTCGCACTGTCCCCGCTGAATTTGCCCAGGGGGTCACTTCATCCGGCGCAGTCCAACTCCGCTGTTGATTTCATGCCTCGCCGCGCCAAAAGCGCTATTGAGGTCAGTTGGGCAAAGCATCAAGACGAAGTCCGCGAAGCACAGCGTCTGAGGTTTGATATTTTCGGCACCGAGATGGGTGCCCGTTTGTCCACCAAGGTGCCCGGCCATGACATCGACTTGTTCGACGACTATTGCGAGCATTTGTTGGTGCGCGAAACCGAAACAGGTCAGGTGATTGGCACCTACCGCGTGTTGACGCCCGAGCAAGCCAAGCGCGCAGGCAGCACCTACAGCGATACCGAATTTGACCTGACCCGTCTGCGCGGCATGCGCAGCCGCATGGTGGAGCTGGGCCGCAGCTGCGTGCACGCTGACCACCGCCAAGGCGGCGTGATCATGGCCCTGTGGGGTGCCTTGTTTGAATTCATGGAGCGCAACCGCCTGGATGTGATGATCGGCTGCGCCAGCATCCCGATGCTGCACAACGGCATCGTCACCGGCAACGCCGCCGCCAGCATTTGGCACCAATTGCGCGAGACCCATTTGGCGCCCATTCAACACCATGTGCGTCCCCGCTTGCCACTGCCTGTGGAACAGTTGGAGCATGACCTGTCGATCGAGCCCCCCGCGCTGATCAAAGGTTATTTGCGCCTGGGGGCCAAAATTTTGGGCGCACCCGCCTGGGATCCGGACTTCAACACGGCCGATCTGCCCATGCTGATGCAAACCGCAGACATCCCTGCGCGTTACCGCCGCCATTTCGCCGGGAGCGTTTGATGCAGGTGTCGCCCGCAGACTTGCCTTCGACCATGTTGTTCGAGGCACCACCAGGTGCGGTGCACCCGATGGGCGATGCCCCTCAAACCACGTCTGCTGGCGTGGTGCAAGCCATGGACGATGACGAGACGCCCGCAGGCCGAACCCGCATGCGGGCGATTTTCATTTCGGACCTGCACATCGGCACACCGGGCTTTCAGGCCGATGCATTGCTGGATTTCTTGAAGCACCACCCCAGCGACACCTTGTACCTGGTGGGAGACATCGTCGATGGCTGGCAGTTGCGTCGCCGTTGGTTCTGGCCACAAAGCCACAACGATGTGGTGCAAAAGTTGCTGCGCCGCGCGCGCAAAGGCTGCCGCGTGATTTATGTGCCGGGAAACCACGATGAGTTCGCACGCCACTTTGTGGGTCATGCTTTTGGGGGTGTGGAAGTCATTCACGACACCGTGCACACCACGGCCACGGGCCAAAAGCTGTGGGTCATCCACGGCGACCATTTCGATGGCGTGATCCAGTGCGCCAAATGGCTGGCCTATGTGGGTGACTGGTTGTACGAGTTGACGCTCAAACTCAACCGCCACCTGAACACCTGGCGCGCCCGCATGGGCTTGGGTTACTGGTCTTTGTCGGCTTACCTCAAATTGAAGGTGAAAAAAGCCGTCAACTTCATCAGTGACTTTGAAGTCGCGGTGGCACAAGAAGCGCAGCGGCGTGGCTACGACGGCGCGGTGTGTGGGCACATTCACCACGCCGAAATTCGCGAGATCAATGGCATCTTGTATTGCAACGATGGCGATTGGGTTGAAAGCCGCACCGCTTTGGTCGAGCACATGGATGGCCGTTTGGAGATCATCCATTGGGGCGAAGGCGAGGCTGTGACGGTGCGCGAAATGAGCGCTGTGGAGGCATTGGCATGAAACTGGCGCTGATCACGGATGCCTGGCATCCGCAAGTCAATGGCGTGGTCACCACGCTGCACGAGCTGGTGGCCGCTTTGGCCCCACTGGGTGTGCAGGTCGAGGTGATCCACCCCGGTCTGTTTGAAAACAAACCCTGCCCAGGCTACAAAGGCATTGACTTGGCGGTACGCCCGGCCAAGCGTTTGACCGAGATGCTCGATGCCATGCAGCCCGATGCCATCCACTTGGCCACCGAAGGCCCGCTGGGCTGGGCTGGTCGCCGCTATGGCCTCAAGCGCCGCTTGGCATTCACCACCGCGTTTCACACCAAGTTCCCTGAAATCTTGAAGGCCGCTTTGCGTGTGCCTTTGTCATGGGGCTATGCCTTGTTCCGTCACTTTCACCGTCCTTCGTCGGGGGTGATGGTGCCCACCCAAGGCGTGCTGGACATGCTCAAAGGCCGGGGCTTTGAAAATCTCAAGCCTTGGACGCATGGCGTGGACCTGGGCTTGTTCGAATACCACGACAAACCGCTGGACTTGCCTGCGCTGGCACATTTGCCCAGGCCCTTGTCTTTGTTCGTGGGCCGTGTGTCTTACGAAAAAAACATCGAAGCCTTTTTGTCCATGAAGCTGCCGGGCACCCGCATCGTGTGCGGGGTGGGGCCTTTGGAAGACAGTTTGCGCCAGCGCTTTCCCGGTGTGGTGTGGATGGGCGTATTGCCTCGCACCGAGTTGGCGCAAATTTATGCCGCCAGCGATGTGTTCGTGTTCCCTTCGAAAAACGAGACCTTTGGCTTGGTCATGCTCGAAGCCATGGCTTGCGGCACGCCTGTGGCCGCCTACCCGGTCGATGGTCCCTTGCAGGTTTTGGGGGCAGACGCAGGCGGCGTGATGGGGGGCGTTTTGCACGAAGACCTCCAGCAGGCCGTGACCCAAGCCTTGAGCATCCCACGAGCCGAAGCGCGGCGCCGGGCCATGCACTTTGACTGGCCTCAAACAGCACAAAGCTTTGCTTCTCATCTGGTGGATGTGCGCCAGCGCACAGAGGTCAAACGTGAGGCCTTCACATAATTGTCATCAAATTGACTTGAATGTTTCTTAGGATCAGTCCGCACCGAGATGACAATAAAAAACCATGAGTTCTGAATCCTCCAAAAGTCACAGCGACAAAGCGCCATCGCCCCTGCTGGACCGCGACTTGAGCATTCTGGCTTTCAATGAGCGGGTGCTCGATTGGGCGCACCGCCCAGATGTGCCCCTGCTGGAGCGCTTGCGCTATTTGTGCATCGTCTCGTCCAACCTCGACGAATTTTTCGAGGTCCGCGCTGAGCCCCACGTGATGGGCGCTTTGCAAGGCCTGCGCACCGGGCCCTACACACAAGACAGTTGGTCGGCCATCACCGAGCAGGCCAACGCCATGGTGGCTCGTCAGTACACGCTGTACAACGACGATTTGCTGCCCGCATTGGAGCGCCAAGGCTTTCGCATCTTGTCGCATGGCGATCGCAACGCCGAGCAGCGCCGCTGGGTGCGCAGTTATTTCCAGCGCGAAGTCCAGCCTTTGCTGGTGCCGGTGGGGCTCGATCCCGCACACCCGTTTCCGCAGGTGGCCAACAAGTCTTTGAACTTCATCGTTCAGCTCTCAGGCAAAGACGCCTTTGGCCGCTCCAATGAAATCGCCATCGTCAAAGTGCCGCGCGTTTTGCCGCGCTTGATTCCGCTGCCGGCCAAGCTGTGTGGCGGCGCGACCTCGTTTGTGCTGCTGTCGAGCGTGATCCGTGCGCATCTGGCCGAATTGTTTCCGGGCCGTGGGGTGGGGCAGTTCTCGCAGTTCCGTGTGACGCGCCACTCTGACTTGGCCGTGGACGAAGACGATGTGGGCAACCTGCGCACCGCTTTGCGCCAGGGCCTGCAACACCGCAACTACGGCCAAGCCGTTCGGCTGGAGGTGTCTTCGGACTGCTCCTTGCGCCTGGCCGAGTTTTTGCGCAAAGAATTTCAATTGCCCGAGTTGTCGGTGTTCCGTGTCAACGGGCCGGTGAACTTGGTGCGCCTGATGCAATTGATCGACTTGGCGCAAGCGCCCCATTTGCTGTTTCCGCCGTACAAAGCGAGCTATCCGCAGCAATTGCCTGCGCACGGCTCGATCCTGTCGCGCTTGCGCGAAGGCGATGTGCTCATCCATCAACCCTTTGAAAGCTTTGACGGTGTCCTGGCCTTTTTGCGCGAAGCCGTGTCCGACCCGAACGTGCTGGCCATCAAGCAAACCATCTACCGCACCGGCAGCGACCCGGCCATGATCGATTTGCTGCGCGAGGCGGTGCGTCAGGGCAAGGAAGTCACCGCGGTGGTCGAGCTCAAGGCCCGCTTTGACGAAGAGGCCAACATCAACTGGGCCGAGCAACTCGAATCGATCGGTGCGCAGGTGGTGTATGGCGTGGTGGGCCTCAAGACCCACGCCAAGATGCTCTTGGTCACGCGCCGCGAAGGCCGCAGCTTGCGCCGGTATGGCCATTTGTCCACGGGCAACTACAACCCCCGCACGGCCAAGCTGTACACCGACATCAGCTACCTGACAGCCGACCGCGCCATCACCTTGGACATGGACCAGTTGTTCGGTCACCTGGCCAGCCAAAGCAGTTTGCCCAAGATGAAGCGTTTGCTGGTGGCGCCGTTCACGCTGCACACCGACATGCTCTCGCGCATCCGCGCCGCAGGCGCAGCAGCGGCCGCAGGCCGGGGTGGTCGCATTGTTTTGAAGATGAATTCGCTGACCGATGTGCCGATGGTGGAAGCCCTGATGGCCGCAGGTCAGCAAGGCGCCCAGATCGACTTGGTCATCCGCGGGGCCTGCATATTGCCCGCCGGTGTGCCCGGCGTGAGCGAAAACATCCGGGTGCGCTCGGTCATTGGCCGCTTCCTGGAGCATTCTCGGGTGTTTTATTTCCGAGCCGGTGAGACCGAGTCCTTGTACCTCTCGAGTGCCGACTGGATGAGCCGCAACATGATGCGCCGTGTCGAGCTGGCTTGGCCTGTGGACGACCCGGCGCTGCGCCAGCGCATCATCGATGAATGCCTGTTGGCCTATTTGCACGACAGCAAAGACGCTTGGGATTTGGCCCCCGATGGCCGGTATCACCGCGTAGGGCTGCATGCAAAGGGCCACGGCGCACAAAACGCTTTGATGGCGCGCTACAGCGCCGCACCTTCGCAGGAGTGAGCATGGACTTGATCTTGTGGCGACACGCGGAAGCCCACGATGCCGAACCGGGACAAGACGATTTGCGAAGGGCCTTGACCGCCCGAGGTGAAAAACACGCCACGCGCATGGCCGTGTGGCTGGACCGCCAATTGCCCGAAGGCGTGCGCATTTTGACCAGCCCCGCGCTTCGGGCCGAGCAAACCGTCAAAGCATTGGGCCGCAAATACAAAGTGCGCGATGCCTTGTCCCCTGGTGCGTCGGTGGACGACCTGCTGGAAGCGGCCGGTTGGCCCGATGCCAAATACCCCGTGGTCTTGGTAGGCCACCAGCCCACCTTGGGCGAGGTGGCGGCCAAGTTGCTCAAGATGGGGGAGGGCACTTGCCCCATCCGCAAAGGCGCTGTCTGGTGGTTGCGCAACCGTCAGCGTGAGGACAGCGATCAAACGGTGATCGTGTCGGTCACCACGCCTGAGCGGCTTTAAGGACCTCAATGCCCCAAAGGCGTTAGAGGCCCCAAAGGCCCCAAAGGCCTTAATGCGCTTTAGGCCTTGCTGGGGCGGCCCGTTTTCAAGGTGGGGACGGCGGCCAAGGCCTTCTTGAAACCGGCATCGGGCAAGGCAAAGATGGCCTGCAGACCGGCGCGGATCAGTTCGCTTTTCTTGATGTCCACACCCAAAGCCATGGCGCGTTTTTTCATGTCGGCGATTTGAGTGAACTCGGCCTTGGGGATGGTGAAGCTGTCGCGCACGACTTTGACTTTTTTCTCTTTGACGGCCTTGGCCTTGGGCGCTGCAGGCGCAGCGCTCACCACAGGTTTGACGGGCTTGGCGCTGGGCTTTGCGGCCGGCTTGGCGCTGGGTTTGGTCACAGGCTTGGCCACACGCTTGGCGCTGACTGGGGCTTGGGTTTTGGCTGGCGCTGCTTTTGGGGACGCTGCTTTGCGCACAGGCTTGGCTGCGGTCTTGGCTTTCACGGGGGTTTTTTTGACCGTGGCGGTGCGTTTTTTGGCGGGCGCTTTGGCCGCAGGCTGGCTGGCTTTGGCGGCAGTCTCAGCGCTCGCAGGTGTGGTGCTCGGTGTTTGGGCTTGGGTCATTAGGGCTCCTTTTAAAAAACGATGCATACAGTTTATACCGTTCGTTTTTGAAAATCAACACTGCCCAAACGGACTAGACCCTTGGGTCTCTAACCGCAGATCAATTGAATTGAACTTTGAGCTCCCAGCCGGTTTTGAACCAAGCGATGCTTTCTTCGCGCAAGAGGTGTGCGGACTGCGGCCATTGCTCAGCCCAGGCCGTGCTCAGCTTGAGTTTGGCCATCTTTCGCGAGGCATCCACGTTCAGCTCAAACGCGCTGGTGTCCGGGTCGCGTCGGGCATGGCACAAGATGACCGCCATGCGCAAGGCCATCAGCTGCTGGACAAACAGGGGGTCTTGTAGGGGTTCGTCGAGTTTGCGCAACTTGCCCCGGTGGCCCAGCACCAGCTGGCTTAAGCGATGCAATTCGTCGATGGTGAAGCCCGGCAAGTCGGTGTTGTCCAAGATGTAGGCGCCGTGCTTGTGGTAGTCGCTGTGCGAGATGCGCATGCCTACTTCGTGCAGCTGCGCCGCCCAATGCAATTTGCGCAAATGCCTAGGTGCTTCGTCGTCGGCGGCTTTGCCCAGCATGGCCGACAGCAAGGTCTGCGCGGTGCGCGAGACGCGTTCGGCTTGCGTCAAGTCCGAGCCAAAACGGTGTGTGAGCCAAGACACCATCTGGGTGCGCACGTCGTCGTGGGGGCTTTCACGGTCCAGCAGGTCGTACAAAGCGCCATGGCGCAAGGCACCTTGGGCGGCATGCATTTCATCGATCTGCAGCAAGTCGAAAACCGCCCGCAACACCGCCAGGCCACCGCCGATGACGGGGCGGCGGTCTTCCTTGACACCTTCGAGCTTGAGGTACTCGGGCTTTTGCGCTTTGAGTAATTTGTCTTTGAGCCAGTCCAGCCCGCTGCGGGTGATCAGTCCTTCGGGCCAGCCGGCCAAGGTCAGCACATCGGCCACCGCGCCCACCGTGCCCGATGAGCCATAGCAGGTGTCCCAGTTTTGACGGGGATATTGGATTTGGGCTTCGTCCAGCACCGCTTTGGCGGCGATCTCGGCGGCTTTGAAGGCCGAATTGGTCCACAGACCATCGGGGAAATATTTCATGGACCAGGCCACGCTGCCCACACGGTAAGACTCCAGGGTCTTGGCTTGGGCGTTTTTGCCCAAAATCAATTCGGTCGAGCGCCCTCCGATGTCCACCACCAAGCGACGTTCGGGTGATTGGGGCAACAGGTGCGACACCCCCAGGTAAATCAAGCGGGCCTCTTCTCGTCCGGCGATGACCTCAATGGGGTAGCCCAAGATGCTTTTGGCTTTGGCCAAAAAGACATCGCGGTTGCGCGCTTCACGCAGCGTTTGGGTGGCCACCGCGCGCACTTGGCTGGGCTTGAAGCCCGCGATCCGTTCGGCAAACCGGGCCAGGCAGTCCCAGCCGCGTTGCATGGCTTCGTCGCTCAGGTTGCGCTCGGCATCCAGGCCATTGCCCTGGCGCACGGTTTCCTTGATGTACTCCATGCGCCGCAAATGCCCCGCCTCGAGTTGACCGATTTCCAGGCGAAAGCTGTTGGAGCCAAGGTCAATGGCGGCGAAGAGGGACTTGGTTTGCATGAGCGGGTCTGTGACAAGGTTGCCGCAGATTATGTGACGGTTATTTGAAGATTTGATGACGGTTGAGGCTTATTCACGCCGAGTGCCTCACAGTGATGCACGCCATGCCCGCGTCAAGATCGGAAACTGACCGGACTGCTCGATCAAGGCCAGGGTGGCCCGTTGGTCTTGATCCTGGCCAAGCTTGCGCTGCCCTTGCCGCAAACGCTTGAGTCGCCTGCGCAAGGTGTGGTCGAGTTCACGGGGTGCCAGTCCTTCGAGCACATAGCGCTCTTGTTTCATCAAGATGCGGCAAGCGTGTTGTGGCTCGGGCTTTGTAGCCTTGAGCCCATGCTTGATTTTTTGGTGCAGCTTGCGCAAGCGCTGCCCCGTCCAGACCTGCCAATCTTTTGGGCTGCAAGTTTTGGCGCAGTGGGCTTGTTGCAGCCACCTGCGCCAGGCCCGCCAGCCCGCCTGTGCTTCGGCTTGTGCCATGGCTTGGTGCAGGTGGCGCCGCGTGGTTCGGCGTTGGCTTTGCAGGAGGCGAATCAAGGCGGGCCATTCTTGGGGTGCGATGTCCGGATGCTTTTGCCGCCAAACAGGCAAGCTGCTGCCCAGGGCGACATCGAGATTTCGAAGCGCACCGCTGCACCGCCAGAGGTCTTGAAGCACAGCGCGGTGTGCTTGCGGGGGCTTGGGCAACATGGGGCGGTAAAAGCGGCGCAAGCCTTTGAAGCGTCGCCAGGCCACGCGGGCTTGGTGCAAGGCTTCGGGGTGCGGGGCGCTTGACCAAGACTTGAGCCAATGCGCGGTGTCGCGCAGTGAGGTTTGCATCAACCGCAGCAGGACTGCATGAGGATGGACCGGCCCACCGAAACCAGGTCCCGTGTTGTGCGAAGCCCCTTTTTTGGATCGCTTGTGCATGGCTCACTTCATTTTGAAGTCGCGCAGGTCCAAGGTGGGCCTGGGCATGCACAAGGTCATGGACTGCAGGGTGTGCACCAACAGTTCGGCCACCATCAGGTCGCGGTAGGCCTTGGAATCGGCGGGCACGATGAACCAAGGTGATGTGTCGCTGCTGGTGGCCTGGATGGCTTGGGCATAGGCATGCATGTAGGCCCGCCAGTGCCTGCGGTCTTCAAAGTCCGAGGCCTGCACTTTCCAGTGTTTCAGCGGGTCGTCCAAGCGGGCTTGTAACCGTTTCTTTTGTTCGTCCTTGGAGATGTGCAAATAACATTTCACAATGGCGATGCCGCTGTCACTCAGCAAGGACTCAAAGTGGCGAATGTGGTGCCATCTTTTTTCGCACTCGGCGTGCTTGATTTGCCCTTTGACCACGGGCACCAGCACATCCTCGTAATGGCTGCGGTTGAAGATCACCATCTCGCCCAAGGCGGGCGTTTTGGCGTGGATGCGCCACAAAAAGTCGTGCCTTTGCTCCAGCGCCTGCGGCACGCCAAAGGCCTCGGCTCGCACCCCCAAGGGGCTGATGTGTGCAAACACCGTGCGGATGCAGCCATCCTTGCCAGAGGTGTCCATGCCTTGCAAAACCAGCAGCAAGCCACGCGTCTTGCTGGCATACAGCATGGCTTGCAAGCGGTTGAGTTCTTCGGCCAAAACAGCCATGCGTGCAGGCCACTGCTGCTTGTCTGTTTCTGAGGATGCTTTGGGCAAGGTGGGCAGGCGCGACAAGTCAAGGGCCTTGCCATCCGGGATGCGCCAGTCGGACCAGTTGATGGCATTCATGGGCATGGGGTGTTCACAAAGCCAATGCCGCGCTGGCCCAAGCACCGAGCCACACGGCCGCCATGACCAGCATGAGCCCGGGCAAGATCAAGATCGCAAACGATCGCCCACCGGCACCGATGGCCACCGCCGACTTGCTCAAGGTGTTGGTGCTCACCGCCAGCAAGATGGCCATTTGGGCTTGTGACAGAGATGCTTGGCCTTTGTGCACCAAGCTGCTCATCGAGGCCACGCTGGCATGCGCGTCCACGAGACCCGCCAACATGCTGGCGATCACCACGCCCAGCTGGCCGATCCAATGGTTCAAGGCCGCGGTCATGACCGTGACGCTCAGCACCGCCAGACTCAGGATCAAGGTGGTTTTGTGTTCAAAGGCGTGGCCTTTGAGTTCCATGCCCTGTGTTTCCACATCGATCTGATGGCGCTGGAACAACCAGGTGGCATACAGGCCTGCTGCGCTGCAACCCAGGCCGATGGGCAGGCTCATCCAGGGCAAGATGCCGGGCAGCAGCATGGACACCAGCAAACCCAACTGGACCATGGTGGACACGGTGGACAGCACGGCACCCATCGCGGCTGCAGCCATCATCTGGGGCTGCTGCCTGGCCGCCTGTCCCATGGCCAAAATGGTGGCGGTGCTGGAGATGAAGCCGCCGGCAAAACCGGTCAGCGCCATGCCTGCGCGCAAGCCTAAGGTCCTTTTGGCCATGTAGCCCATGGCGCTGATGCTCATGACCGCCACCACAAAACGGGCCAGGTCGTGCGGGTTGACCGCTTGGTAGGGACCGGTGTAACGGTCGGGGCTCAGGGGCAAGAGGATCAAGGCCGCGGCCAAGAAGACGATCACGTCCTTGAGTTCCTGGGCGGTGATGACCTGGTGCACAAAGCGGTGCATTTCTTCGCGGGCGGCCAGCATGGCGGCCAGGGCGATGCCCATGATGGCGGCCAACTCGGGCGAGGGCAGGGCCAGCGCCCCGAGCAGGCAAGTCAGCAAGATCGCCACTTCCGAGGTCAGGCCGGGGTCGTGTTGCCTGGACTGTTGGTAAGCCGTGACCGTCAAAGCCCCCAAAGCCAGCACGCTGGCACTGAGCAAAAAGGCCGCTTGCAGGCTCTGTGCGGCAAAGCCCAGCAAGGCGGCCCCTCCAAAGGTGCGAATGCCCGCCGAACGCCTGTGGGGGCCAAAGCCTTTGTGCCGCTCTCGTTCCGCGCCCACCAGCAGGCCGATGCCCATGGCGACAGACAGCGGGATCAAGGCCGCAGGATCGGCGAGTGTCAACATGGCGCTTGGAAAATGTAGAAAAAGTGATTCATGGATTGGCTTTGACCCCCAGCACCTGCTGGACAACGGTCTGCCATCATCGCGGCCACGCCCAGGGAGCTCGGTGCGCTGAAACACATTGGTTTTTTGTTTGACACATTCTTGTCACAATTGGGTTTTACAGTCGATCGCATGAATGAACAGGAGGTCAATGTCTGACCTTCTGGACCTTTGAAAACCCTGAAACAGGAGTTGACATGTTGAAAATGAAATCCGTGATCGCCGCCGTCGGCCTGAGCGTTTTGGCCGCCACCAGCTGGGCCGCCGACATCACCGGCGCTGGCGCCACCTTCCCCTACCCCATGTATGCCAAGTGGGCTGAAGCCTACAAGGCGGCCACCGGCGTGGGCCTGAACTACCAGTCCATCGGCTCTTCGGGTGGTTTGAAGCAAATCCGCGCCAAGACCGTGACTTTTGGCGCTTCTGACGCCCCAGTCTCGGGTGCAGATTTGGACAAAGACGGCATGGTGCAGTTTCCGGCCATCATCGGTGGCACCGTCCCCGTGGTGAACCTGGAAGGTTTCAAGCCTGGCGAGCTGCGCATCAGCGGCCCCGTGCTGGCTGAGATTTACATGGGCACCATCACCAAATGGAACGACGCCAAATTTGCCGCTTTGAACCCCGGCAAAAAACTCCCTGACCAAGCCATCACCGTGGTGCACCGCGCCGACGGCTCCGGCACCACCTTCAACTTCACCGACTACCTCAGTGCCGTCAGCAAAGACTGGTCTGACAAAGTGGGCAAGGGCGCAGCGGTCAAGTGGCCTGCTGATTCCTCCGTCGGTGGCAAGGGGAACGAAGGCGTGGCCGCCAACGTGAACCGCGTGAAAGGCGCTGTGGGTTACGTGGAATACGCCTACGTCAAGAAAAACAACATGAACTTCTTGCAGTTGCTCAACGCCTCTGGCAAGTACGTCAGCCCCGATGACCTGACCTTTGCTGCTGCTGCAGCTGGCGCCGACTGGTTCAGCGTGCCTGGCATGGGCGTGTCCATGGTCAATGCCAAGGGCAACGACAGCTGGCCCATCAGTACCGCTTCTTTCATCTTGATGTACAAAAAGCCGGCCGACAAAGCCGCTTCGGACGAAGTCTTGAAGTTCTTTGACTGGGCTTTCAAGAACGGCAAGAAAATGGCGGCCGATTTGGACTACGTGCCCCTGCCAGATGCATTGACCGCACAGATCCGCACCAAAGTCTGGTCTGAGATCAAGTGATGGTTTGAGAGCGAAGTCGCAAGTGACTTCCCGGCCTCTCACTCGAAAGGGTGAGGGGTCTTTTTTAAAGATTGCACGGATATGCAGTTGTCACAAGGAATGAATATGGGATCGATCGATCAGCCCAGTCAAGCGCCCGATCAAAACATGCTGGCGGTCGTCAAACGCCAACGTATTCAGGACTTCTTTTTTCACAAGATCACCCTGAGCTTTTCGCTCTTGGTCTTGTTTGCCCTCTTGGGAATCATCATTTCCTTGCTGATCAATGCTTGGCCCTCATTGGCCAAGTTTGGTTTTCAGTTCATTTGGCGTGTCGAGTGGGACATCGTCAACGAAGAATTCGGTGCAGCCATTGCCATCTTTGGCACCTTGGTCAGCGCCCTGATTGCGCTCTTGATCGCCGTGCCTTTGTCGTTTGGCATTGCCCTGTTTTTGACCGAAACCTGCCCCACGGCTTTGCGCCGCCCCTTGGGCACGGCCATTGAACTCTTGGCTGCGGTGCCCTCCATCATTTACGGCATGTTCGGCCTGTTCATCTTTGCGCCCTTGTTTGCAGAATATGGCCAGCCCGCTTTGCAGTCGACCTTGGGCCAGATGCCCCTCATTGGCAGCTTGTTTGGTGGCGCCATGAACGGTGTGGGCATTTTGGCTGCAGGCATTGTGCTCGCCTTCATGATCGTGCCCTTCATTGCTGCGGTCATGCGCGATGTGTTCGAGATCGTGCCGCCCATCTTGCGCGAGTCGGCCTACGGCCTGGGTTGCACCACCTGGGAGGTGGTCCGCAGCATCGTCTTGCCCTACACACAGAAGGGCGTGATTGGTGGCGTCATGTTGGGCCTGGGGCGTGCCCTTGGCGAGACCATGGCAGTGACCTTTGTGATCGGCAACTCGCAGCGTTTGAGTGCCTCCCTGTTCTCACCCGGCACCACCATCGCTTCGACTTTGGCCAACGAGTTTGGCGAAGCCGCCGATTTGCACTTGTCCACCTTGTTCGCATTGGGCTTCTTGCTGTTCGTGATCACCTTCATCGTCTTGAGCGTGGCCAAGATCATGTTGATCCGCGCAGAAAAAGCCAAGGGCACCAAGACTTGATGCCCCGCACCGGAGAAATACGATGGATCTGAAAATTTACAAACGCCGTCAACGCGTCAACCGCATTGGCCTGACCTTGTCCATGTCGGCGATGGGCTTGGGCCTGTTCGTCTTGCTGTGGATCTTGTTCGTGCTGCTGTCCAACGGCTTGGCCGCCCTTGACTGGGCCATGTTCACCCAATCGACTCCAGCCCCAGGTTCTGAAGGCGGCGGCTTGGCCAACGCCATTGTGGGCAGCTTGATGATGGTGTTGGTGACGGCTTTCGTGAGCACGCCCATCGGCATTTTTGCGGGCGTGTACCTGGCCGAATACGGCGACCAAAGCAAGACGGCCGAGCTGACCCGCTTTGTGACCGACATCATGCTGTCGGCGCCTTCCATCGTGCTGGGCTTGTTTGTGTATGCGGTGTTGGTGGCGCAGGTGCAGCACTTCTCGGGTTGGGCAGGCTCTTTGGCGCTGTCTTTGATCGCTGTGCCTGTGGTTGTTCGCACCACCGAAAACATGTTGCGCTTGGTGCCTGGCAGCTTGCGCGAAGCGGCGTTTGCCCTGGGCGCACCCCGCTGGAAAGTGGCCACCTTCATCACCTTGCGTGCGGCTAAATCGGGCGTGATGACCGGCTTGCTGCTGGCGCTGGCTCGCATCAGCGGCGAGACAGCTCCCTTGCTGTTCACCGCGCTGAACAACCAGTTCTTCTCGACCAATATGAACGCGCCCATGGCGAACTTGCCGGTGGTGATCTTCCAGTTCGCCATGAGCCCTTACGACAACTGGGTGCGACTGGCCTGGGGTGGTGCCCTCTTGATCACCTTGACCGTGCTGATCCTGAACATCTTGGCTCGCGTGTTTTTCCGCGAAAAAGCCCAAGGCTAAATTTTTTGAATGGATGGAATTTCCAATGCCTACAACGCAAAACCTGCCATTGAAAAACGCGATCGAAATTCGCAATCTGAATTTCTTTTACGGCACCTTCAAGGGCCTCAAAAACGTCAACCTCGACATCGCTGAAAACAAGGTCACCGCCTTCATCGGCCCTTCGGGCTGCGGCAAGTCCACACTGCTGCGCACGCTCAACCGCATGTACAGCCTGTATCCCGGTCAGCGCGCGGAGGGTGAAATCAATTTTTATGGCCAGAACATTCTGGAAGGCAAGCAAGACCTGAACTTGCTGCGTGCCCGTGTGGGCATGGTGTTTCAAAAGCCCACGCCTTTCCCGATGTCGATCTACGACAACATCGCTTTCGGCATCCGCTTGTACGAGAACCTCAGCCGCTCCGAAATGGACGAGCGTGTGGAATGGGCGCTGAGCAAAGCGGCGATCTGGACCGAAGTCAAAGACAAATTGGGCCAAAGCGGCTTGTCATTGTCCGGTGGTCAGCAGCAGCGTCTGTGCATCGCACGCACAGTGGCGGTCAAGCCCAAAGTCATCTTGCTGGACGAGCCCACCTCGGCGCTCGATCCGATCTCGACCGCGAAAGTCGAAGAATTGGTGACCGAGTTGAAGAAAGACCACACGGTGGCCATCGTGACCCACAACATGCAGCAAGCTGCGCGTGTGTCGGACTTCACGGCCTACATGTACCTGGGCGAGTTGGTCGAGTTTGGTCAAACCGAGCAGATCTTCATGAAGCCCGCCCGCCAGGAAACCGAAGACTACATCACAGGCCGTTTCGGCTGATCAGGAGCACACCATGGACAAACACATTTCAAGCCAATTCGATGCCGACCTGACCAACGTGTCTTCACGCGTTTTGGAACTGGGCGGTTTGGTCGAGTCGCAAACCCGCCATGCGGTGTATGCCTTGGCCCAGTTCAGCGTCGAAGTCGCTGACCAGGTGATCGCTACCGAAAAACAAGTCAACACCATGGAAGTCGAGATCGATGCCGAACTGGCTTCGATCATCGCCCGCCGCCAACCCACGGCCCGCGACTTGCGGTTGCTGATGGCGATCTCCAAAATCACCGGCAACCTCGAACGCGTGGGCGACGAGGCCGATCGCATTGCACGCATGGTCAAACAAATCCTGCAACAGGGCAGCCCCCGCAATTTGCCATCGTCTGAATTGCGCATCGCCTCGGACCTGGCCTCGGGCCTGCTGCGCAAGTCTTTGGACGCCTTTGCCCGTTTGGATGTGAACACCGCCTTGGTGATCCTGAAAGAAGACGATTTGATCGATGCCGAGTTCAACGGCTTCGTGCGCAAATTGGTCACCTACATGATGGAAGACCCCCGCACGATTTCGGCCAGCTTGGACTTGCTCTTTGTGGCCAAAGCCATTGAACGCATCGGCGACCACGCCAAGAACATCGCCGAGTTTGTGATTTACGTGGTCAAGGGCGCCGATGTGCGCCACACCGCTTTGTCTGACATTGAGCAAGCCATCAAATGAGAAGCCTTCCTCGAATTCTGATTGTCGAAGACGAGTCGCCGATTGCGGAGCTCATTTCGGTCAACCTGCGCCACAACGGGTTTCAGCCCGTGTGGGCGATGGATGCCGAGTCTGCGCAACGTGAACTCGATGAAATCTTGCCCGATGTGATCTTGTTGGACTGGATGCTGCCCGGTGAAAGCGGCTTGGCCCTGGCTCGCAAGTGGCGATCTGCCGCACGCACCAAGGCTGTGCCCATCTTGATGCTGACGGCCCGAGGCGACGAAGCCGACCGCGTGGCGGGTCTCGATGCCGGCGCCGACGATTACATCGTCAAACCCTTTTCGCCCCGAGAGTTGTTGGCCCGTATCCGTGCGGTCTTGCGCCGCCGTGTGCCCGAGTCTGTGGGTGGTCTGCTCAAAGTGGCTGAGTTGCAACTGGACTCGGACACCTACCGTGTCAGTTGGCAAGACAAGCCCTTGAAGGTTGGCCCGACAGAATTCAAATTGCTCCAATACCTGATGCGCCACCCAGAACGCGTTCACACGCGGGGCATGTTGCTCGACAAAATTTGGGGCGATCACGTCTTCATTGAAGAGCGCACGGTGGACGTGCATGTCAAGCGTCTGCGTGAATCGCTGGGTGATGCGGGTGCACTGGTCGAGACCGTCCGAGGCGCTGGCTACCGCTTGACATCCAACCCGAATGCTTGATGTCTAATAGCGTGCATGTTGGTCATCGTATTTGAATTCGTTTCTTGGGCCGTTTTGGCCGCCATTGTAGGCGGGTGGTTGGCCGGATTGCTGGGTGCTTTGGTCTTTGTCTTTGTGGCAGCAACGGCGCACATCTGTCTCTTGGCATGGCGCAGCAACCGATTGCTGCACTGGCTGCGTAAAACAGGCTTGGACCACACGCTGAATTGGACGGGTGTTTGGTTGGAGATTGGCCAGCGCATTCAACGCCTTTTGCAGCAACGCGAGAAAGCCACAGCGGATCTGGAACAAAGGTTTCAGGACTTCTTGCAAGCCATTCAGGCGTCCCCCAATGGCGTGATTTTGCTGGACGATGAAGGCCGCATCGAGTGGTGCAACGACACAGGCTCTGCACACTTGGGGCTCGACATGCAGCGCGACCATTTGCAACACATCGTGCATTTGGTACGCGATCCGGTCTTCTCCAAATACTATGCGCAGGACACGCACAAAGCGGAAGTGGTGATTGATGGCCGCGCGGCGACTTTGTCAAAAAACATCAAGCTGTCGGTGCAATTGCATGCTTATGGTGAGGGCCGGCAATTGCTGCTCACGCGTGACATCACAAGTTTGGCGCAAGCCGATGCCATGCGGCGTGATTTCGTCGCCAACGTCTCGCATGAGATTCGAACACCCCTGACCGTGATGAGCGGCTTTGTGGAAACCATGCAGGCGATCCCCTTGGAAGAGGATGAGCGACAGCGCTATTTGCAGATGATGTCGGTGCAAGCGGAACGCATGCAATCCTTGGTGGCGGACTTGTTGACCCTGTCGCAACTCGAAGGGGGTTTGCCACCACGCGTGCAGGACAGGATTTCTCTGCCCGAATTGATGGGCCAGGTGCAGTCCGATGCGATGGCTTTGTCGGCGGTCTTGTCTGGCCAAGACAGTGAAGACATGTCGCCCGTCCACGATTTCAAATTTGATCCGGTTGAAGATTGGTCCATGATGGGCGCGCGATCGGAAATTTTGAGCGCGGTGTCCAACTTGGTGAGCAACGCTGTGCGTTACACACCCGCTGGTGGCCGCATCTGCGCGCGTTGGTATTGCGATGCAGACGATCTTTGTTTCACCGTGACCGACAGCGGCCCAGGCATCGCGGCAGAGCACTTGCCCCGCTTGTCAGAGCGCTTTTACCGTGTGGACCGCAGTCGCTCACGCGAGACCGGTGGCACCGGCTTGGGCCTGGCCATCTCCAAGCATGTGGCGCAACGCCATGGCGGTGAGTTGCGCATCGAAAGCGTGGTCGGCAAGGGTTCGACTTTCTCTTTGGTCTTTCCCATCTCACGGCTTTCTGTGGTCGGTTGAAAGCGCAAAGACGCTGCGTTTCATGGAATTGACTTTCTGCTGACTTCAGGATTTCACGAAGTTCAATCACCATCGACCTCAATCTGGAGGTTCAGCGATGCGTGTCACAGTCATTGGTTCTGGTTATGTGGGTTTGGTCACTGGCGCTTGCCTGTCCGACCTCGGTTTCAGGGTCGTCTGCCTGGATAAGGACGAAGAAAAAATCAAAGCGCTGCAAGAAGGTGGCGTTCCCATTTACGAACCTGGACTGAAAGAGTTGTTGGCCCGCAACCGCGCCGATGGCCGTATCCGTTTCACCACCGATGCCAGCGAAGCCATCGAGCATGGCGACATTTTGTTCATTGCTGTCGGCACGCCAGCCACCGAAGACGGTTCGGCAGACTTGGGTCATGTGTTGTCGGTCGCATCCATGATCGGACGCAACCTCAAAGGCTTCAAACTGGTGGTGAACAAATCCACGGTGCCCGTGGGCACCGCAGACCGTGTGCGCGCTGCCATTTCGCACGAGTTGGCGCACCGCGGCATGCCCACCCATGTGTTTGATGTGATCTCCAATCCAGAATTCCTCAAAGAAGGTGCGGCCATCGACGACTTCATGCGCCCAGACCGCATTGTGGTGGGCATCGATGAAGGCATTCACCACGCCAAGAGCCAGCGCATGATGGGCGACCTCTACGCCAGTTTCAACCGCCACCATTCACGCACTGTCTGGATGGACGTGCGCAGTGCCGAGCTCACCAAATATGCAGCCAATGCCATGTTGGCCACGCGCATCTCGTTCATGAATGAGATTGCCAACTTGGCCGACAAGTTGGGCGCCGATGTGGACCACATCCGGCGAGGCATTGGCGCAGACAACCGCATTGGCTACAGCTTCTTGTATGCGGGTTGCGGTTATGGCGGCAGCTGCTTTCCCAAAGACACACAAGCCTTGGTCAGCACCGCGCAGGCACACGGCATGGGCATGGACGTGGTGCGGGCCACCGAGGTGGTCAACGAGCGCCAAAAAACCTTGCTGGTTGACCGCTTGGTGCAGCGACTGGGCGCTGACTTGACGGGCCGCAAAATCGCGGTCTGGGGCCTGGCCTTCAAACCCAACACCGATGACATGCGCGAAGCGCCCAGCCGCATCGTGATCCAGCAGTTGCTCGAGCGCGGTGCAACCGTGTCCGCTTATGACCCCGTGGCCGAACACGAAGCCATGAAGGCTTTGCAATCGGATTTGCAGGGTCATGAAGCGTGGCTCAGTCGCCTGGAGATGGTCAAGCACGACATGGATGCCATCGAAGGCGCAGATGCCTTGCTGATCCTGACCGAGTGGAAGAACTTCCACAACCCAGACTTCGAAGCCATGAAAGCCAGCATGCGCCATGCCAACATCTTCGATGGCCGCAACCTCTACAACCCCGACGCCCTGCAAGAGTTGGGCATCGCCTACCAAGGCGTGGGCCGCCGTAACGCGCTGGCCAGTTCATCGGTGACCGTGCCAGCGTGACACCTGGCACAGGCACCCGCTTGAGCCACGGGCCACGAGAGGGCATGCCCAAAGGCTTTTATTTTCTGATCGGTGCCCAATTTGCTTCAGGCCTGGCCGACAACGCGCTGCTGATTCTGGGCATTTTCATCTTGAGCGAGCAGGGCTATGCCGCCTGGTGGGCGCCATTTTTGAAGTTTTCGCTGAACCTGTCTTACGTCCTGCTGGCCTCGGCGGTGGGCCCTCTGGCCGATGCCTTTCCCAAGGGCCGCGTCATGGCCTGGATGAACGCCCTGAAAGTCGCCGGGCTGGTCTTGATGCTGACAGGCCTGCATCCCGTGTTGGCATTTGCCGTCATTGGCTTGGCGGCATCTGTCTATGCACCCGCCAAATACGGTTTGGTCACGGAGTCGGTGCCGCCAGCCTTGCTGGTGCGCGCCAATGCCTGGCTGGAAGTGTCGGTGGTCATGTCGGTGGTCTTGGGCATTGCACTGGGGGGTGCCTTGGTGGGCTGGTCGCAAACGGCAGTGGTCACCACTTCTGTGCATGATTTTTTGTCGCGCGTGTTCATGCGCACCACCACTTGGAATGCCTGCGCCTTGGTGGGCGTCATCTACCTCACGGCGGGCATCCTCAATGCCCGGCTCAAGCACCTCAGTGCTGGCCAAGCGATGGCGCCGCTCAGCTTGAAGGCCATGCATTGGCGCCACTTTGGGCGAGACAACCGTATTTTGTGGAAAGACCGCTTGGGCGGTATCACTTTGTATGTCACCACGCTGTACTGGGGGGTGGGCGCGGTCATGCAGTTTGCGGTGCTGGCCTGGGCGCAAGAATCTTTGGGCCTGCCTTTGCAACAAGGCGCTTATCTGCAAGCCCTCGTGGCGGTGGGGGTGATCTTGGGGGCCTGGCTGGCAGGGCGGTATTTCAAACTGCATTCGGCCAAACAGGCACTGCCATGGGGTTTGAGTCTGGCCATTTTGTTGCCCATCTTGGCCATGACCACGCACATCGCGTTGGCCATCCCTTTGCTGCTGTGCGCGGGTGCGGCCGGGGGCATGCTCTTGGTGCCCATGAACGCTTTGCTGCAACACCGCGGCCGGCAAGTTTTGAGCCCAGGGCGCTCAATTGCTGTGCAAGGCTTCAATGAAAACCTGAGCGTGCTGATCTTGTTGGGCGCCTACTCGGCCATGCTGGCTTTGCAAGTGACTTTGCTGACCATCATGTTTTTGCTTGCCCTGATGCTCTTGCTGGGCATGTGGCCCATGTGCCGCATCGTCTGGCGCAAACGTTGACACCGTGAGCGCCGCGCCTCTCTGTGTAGGAGCCGCGCCCTGCGCGCGAAGGGAGGTTGTGGTGTGCGGGGAATCGCGCACGGGGTGCTGCTCCTACGGGGCATGTTAGGAGCCGCGCCCTGCGCGCGAAGGAGTTGTGGTGTGCGGGCAATCGCGCACGGGGTGCTGCTCCTACAAGAGGTCGTCTGTCGCGGGAGTTGCGCCCTGCGCGCGATGGGGTTGGGGAATGCGAGTCATCGCGCACGGGGTGTTGCTCCTGCGCTCGCCGACCATAGAGATTGACGGCATTCGCGAATTCATCAATTTGTCACTGTGGGTGGTCAAAATAAATCGCAATTGCCAAAATTTTTATGACTCGTGGTGAAGCACACGTCAGCCACTGCACCTATTTCAAACTGCACTCAAGTATGTTCATCAACAAGCTCGCTGGTTTTTTCGCATTCTTCGGCGTTTGCCTACTGGCCGGTTGCGGTGGCGGTGGATCAGACACGCCGTCAGCATCAACCAGAGATGGTTATGTGTACATGGCTGGCGGCTTTGTGGAAGGTTTGAGCTACAGCACCGAAACCCAATCGGGCACCACAGGCCCTCGAGGTCAATTCAAGTACCAAACGGGTGAAACGGTGGTTTTCAAAGTGGGCAATCAAGCATTGGCGGCCTACAAAATCAAGTTGAATGCGCCGCTTCCGTTGACGCACTTTGAGATCCTAGGCACCCGCAACCCCAACGCCACAGCGATTCAAAACCTCAGTGTTTTGTTGCACATGCTCGATGAGGATGGCGTGATCTCCAATGGCATCAAGCTCAGCGCAACTAAATTAACCGTTGCCAACCGCGTCAATGCCGCCTTGCAGGCCGAAACCTACCTCAGTGCTTTGGCTGCTGAAGCTGCCAAAGCGCAAATCGCCGTGCCAGACCTGGGCTCTGTGCTGTCACGGTCTACGGCGCAGATGAAGGCGGATGGCGTCAGCATTGCCCCTTATGCATTTGGCTCCGCCAGCTTCAACGAATTCAACTCCATCATCACCCTGTCTGCCGTGGGAAGTGCCGATGCCAATTCGGACCCATTAACGTACAACTGGACCATTGACTCTCGTCCCAAATCCAGCAACGCCGTCATAGCCAATCCGACCAGCAGCGCGCCGACTTTGGTGGTGGACGCTTTCGACGAGCCCTACATCTTCCGACTCACCGTGACCGATTCCGGAGGGCTCAATACCGTCACCCAAGTCACGGTCAGTGTCAGTCGCAATCCGATCGCCGGTGTTTACACGCAAACGTTGGACGCCAATACCCGTCAAGTGGTGGCCATCACCGACACCAGCGAAATCTGGGGTTATGCCTTGTCCAACTCGGCCAACCGCTCTCGCAGATTCATGGGCCCCATGGCGCGCACAAGCGACAGCTTGCCCCAGTACGCGGTCAGCTCATTGAACTATCAAACGACACAACTGTGCAATCCGCCCTGTGCCGATCGCATCGATCTGACGGCTAACTTCTCGTCGCCTCGCAGCATTGCCATCACCAACGACTGGGCCAACAGTTTCCTGTTCGAGTCTTTGGCACCGGCTCAATTGACGGCGGCTACCTTGTCGGACAGGCCCATGTTGATCGCCAATTTGGCCGGCACTTACCGCGAAAAAGATTCGGCACCCGACAGCAAGGACTGGAAGATCACGGCCAAAGGCGAGTTCAACTTTTACAAAAGCTTGAACAACAAATCCACCTTGTGTGCCATTGGGCAAATTGCCATCGACAAAGACGGACAAGTGCTCAACCGCCAGGGCTTCGTCACCCGCTACACCGTTCCGGTCAGCATCGAATTCAAAGACGAATGCGATGAAAACTTTGATGTGGGCACCACGTCAACCGGCTACTTTTTACCCGATCCCACATTGGGCAATGCAGGCTTCAGCTTTCTAGGCAAGAACGCTTCAGGCTCCCGCATGTTCCTGCGCCACTTCATCAAGCAATAAGCGCTGCTCAGATCGCATGAACATTGCGCCATCGCGCACGGAGTGCGGCTCCTACGTCCGACCTGTGGCAGCCGCGCTCTGCGCGCGATGGGGTGTGACGCGCAGTGATCGCGCACGGAGTGCGGCTCCTACGAGGGCCGACCTGTGGGAGCTGCGCTCTGCGCGCGAAGGGGTGTGACGCGCATTGATCGCGCACGGGGTGCAGCTCCTACGAGGGCCGACCTGTGGGAGCTGCGCTCTGCGCGCGAAGGGGTATGCAACGCATTGATTGCGAACGGAGTGCTGCTCCTACGAGAGATGAACTGTGGGAGCCGCGCCCTGCGCGCGATGGGGTGTGACGTGCATTGATCGCGCACGGAGTGCTGCTCCTACGAGGGCCGACCTGTGGGAGCCGCGCCCTGCGCGCGATGGCGTGTGTCGCGCAGTGATCGCGCACGGAGTGCTGCTCCTACCGAGTCAGCGCGTTGGCCCTGTCATGCGCATGTCACGGCTAAGTCGTGTCGGTGTCACGTGACAGTTTTAGCATTTCTATCAATTGTGTGCATATGCACATCACCTTTTGATCCACTTTGATTGAGTGCAGCCATGACCAAATTTGACAGATCTTCCAGCGCAGACAAATCCATCAAACACGTGGCCAGTGGCAACCAGCCTGTGATGGTCAAATCGCCGGCTGCACGCCCTTCGAAAATCGCTATCGAAGAGCCTGTGCTGAAAGTCGCCGCATTGCGCGATAAAACCCAAGATCATGACCAAACCAAAGCCCAGTTTGAAGCCGATGCAGCCGCTGTATTGGACGGCACTGCTACGGCCTGGGCACCTGCTGCGCAAGCCACCGATGTGCTCCTGGCGCAAGCGGGTGCAGCCGACGGTGCACGTACAGCCAGCGATGCAGGGGGTGCTAACGGTGGCCTGAAAAACATCGATTGGGGAGTGGCTTCGAACACCGCACCCAGCGCGTCAGGCATGAGCAGCTTGTGGTCTGGCGCTGCCCTTTTGGGGGGACTTTTGGTGGCCGGTTTGGGTGGTGGCTCTGGTAAAACAGAGACCAAAGCCCCCGTAGACAGCGCATTGAAGCTCACGGTTCAAGACGGCCTGATTGCAGGCGCGAAGGTGTACCGCGACGTGAAAGACGAACAGCACGTCGTGGGCGTGACCGACGCCAATGGCCAGTTGGTCTTGAGCAAAGCCTTGACGGGTTCGGGTGTACTCATTGCTGTGGGTGGCACCAATATGGACACCAAGCTGGCCAACACGCTGGATCTGAAAATTGCATTCAGTGCAGGCATCAGCGCATCCACCGTCATGACACCGGTGACCACTCTGGTGACCGCCTTACTGGACAGCGGAGTTGCCAACATTGCTGCAGCGGAAGCCACCGTCAAACAACTTCTGGGTTTGTCTGCGCAACTGAACCTCAGCACGTATGACCCGATGGACGCAGCCAATGCGGGGAGTGCCGATGCACTGGTACTGCGCAAAGCCGGTGCGCAAATCGTTCAGTTGGCAACCCAATTGCCCAACGCTGATCAGTTTTTTGGTGCGCTGGCCCAAGAAGTCAAAACCGCAGGCAGCTGGGCTGCCATGGTGCAAGACGAAGGTTTTGTCAGCACCCTCTTGGCCGATCAGTTGTCGCAATTGTCGGTGGAGCAGCGTGCAGAACTGACGGCCAGCATCATGCAGGACTTGACCGCACTGGGTGCTGTCACATCGGCAGGGCGATTGAGTGCGGTCCAGTTGAGCGCAGCGCAACTCACCGTAGATTTGCATCAAGACACGGGTTCGGACGCCGCGACCCAAAGCGACCACATCACCACCAATGCCCAGCTTGATATTCGGGGGTACAACACGGGCGCAGGTTATGACAAGATCGAAATCTCCATGGACCATGGCAAAACCTGGGTGGCGTATAGCCAAGCTCAGTTCACGCCCAATGGTGGCCAGCAAGACATCACCGTCATGGTCCGTCAGGCGGGCTTGGCTGCAACGCAAAGCGATGAGCTGACCTTCACTTGGGTCAGCCAAGCTGCGCATGCACCGCAATTGAGCTTGACCGATGACACCGGCACATCGGACACCGACGGCATCACCAGCAACTCGCAAATCACACTGGGCCAGGTGAGCAATCCGGCCATTGTGGTGGGCAACAAAACTTTCCAAGCCCAGCTCGAATACAGCCTCAATGGGGATCCCTTTTTGCCCATTCCGGAGGGGGGTCTTTTCAACGGCTTGCAAGGCGTCCTGCCTGACGGCCAATACGACCTGCGTGTCCGCGCCTATTACCCAGGCCTGGCGCTGGAATCCGATCCTGCCCGTCTGAGTTTCACGCTCGACACTGAAGCCTCGGCCCCCCAAGCCTATGCCATCACGGCAGTGGATGGCGCATTCCAAGACCTCGACAGCACAGACCGCGTTTTCAGTTCACAGGGTGCCAGCAGTGTGCTGTTCACACTGAACCAAGCGCCCGAAGTAGGCGCCACTGTGACGCTGACCATCGGCGGCAAAGACTTTGCCGTGCAGGCCAATGACCAAGGCGTCTGGCAAGCCCATATTCTGAAGGACGACCTGTCGTCTGGCTCCTACATCCCGAACATTCGCATTGTTGACGCTGCAGGAAATTCGGCCGAAGCCGACATGCCTGCATTCTTGGTGGACGACCAAGCCTATGTCTTTGATGAGTCGGCTACACCGGAGCAAATTGCCACTTTGACAGCCGAGAGCGACAGCTTCATGCAGGACAACGTCACCAACGTCAACCTGCCCGTTTTTGAAGGCACCGCCGAGGCAGGCGCCCTGATCACCCTGAGCATCGACGGCAACACCGTTGGTTCTGGTCGCGCAGATGAGGCTGGCGCCTGGCGCATTGCCGCCACCGCCGTACTCGAAGAGGGGGAATACACCCCCGTGGTTACCATCACCGACTTGGCAGGCAATGTGAGCGATGAGTTTGAGGGCGCTTTGTTCACCATCGTCACCACCAAGCCGGAAATCAGTGATGCCATGCTGGCTGAAGTTGACCCCAGTTCTGATGAAGCGCTTTTGGCCTTGATCGAAGAGGTCGGATTTGATGTTGCGGCATTGACAGCGCCTTATACCGACTCTGCCGCCATCTCTGCCGCGGGCATCACATTTGAACTCACCAGTTTGGATACGGGTGCCGACAATGCAGACGGCATCACCATGTTCCCCATGCCACGCATCGCCGGTACAGTCAGTGGGACTGGCGACCTGTTGGTTTTTGTCTCGCTGCGCGACATCAGCACTGAAGTCGAACCCACTGAGCCTGTGAAATTTGCCCCCATCCTCGCTGCAGATGGCGAATGGTCGGTCCAGGTTGCACAGCCATTGGGCGCTGAGGGTGAAAGTCATACCTACATTCCCTACATCACCGTCATGGACGGTGCAGGCAACATCACCCGCACCACTGGTGCCCCCATCGTCATTGACCGCCAGGCCCCAGACGCGGCGACAGTCGAACTGGTGCACGACGAAGAGAACGACACCGGCGTTGACGAAACCGATGGCCTCACGTCCAATCTGCAGCCCTTGTTGCAAGGCACGGCAGAAGCCGGTGCCACCGTGGTGGTGGACGTGATGGCCGATGGCACCTTGGTCTACACGGCTACGGTGGAAAGCGATGGCACTTGGACGGTTCAAGTCGAAGACGACTTGCCTGAGGGCGAATGGACCCCGCAAATCACTGTGATCGACTTGGCCGGCAATGTGAGCGATCCGATCGATGCGGCAATGAGCTTCACGGTGGATGCAACCCCACCTGAAGCGCCAGCGGTGAACGCGTTTGGCGACACCGAGGGCAACGACACGGGCATCTTGACGGACGACTTTGTGACGGCCAACAGCACGCCGACGCTGTCGGGCACGGCCGAAGAGGGTTCATTTGTGACGGTGACGGTGGGCGACTGGGTGAGTGATCCGATCGAAGCGGTTGGTGGCGAGTGGTCGGTGGTGGTGGACGAGTTGGCCGATGGCGAGTACACGCCCGAGGTGGTGGCGGTGGACGCGGCGGGCAACCAAAGCGAGCCGGTGCTGGGCGAGAGCTTCACGGTATTGACCACGCCGCCGGATGCTGGCGACTTGACCGTGGGTCTTAAGCACGACAGCGCGAGCGATACGGGTTTCAGCGCCGAGGACAACATCACCAACAGCGCAGAGTTGCTGATCGAGGGCACTGCGCCTGCGGGCATGCGCGTGAAGGTGGAGCTCAACGACACGGTCTACGGTGTGGACGGTGAGGAGATCTTTGCCGACGAGCAAGGCTACTGGTCGGTGACGGTCACCGACTTGCCTGAGGGTGAATACACCCCGGTGGCACGCTTGGTGGACGTGGTGGGCAACGAGAGTGACAACGTGGAAGGTGATGCCTTCACGGTGGACCTGACACCGCCCGAAGACGTGACGGCGGGCCTGGCGCACGACGAAACCAACGACACGGGCGCAGATGCTGAGGACAACATCACGAGCAACGTGGCCCCGGTGGTCAGTGGCACGGCCGAAGCTGGCGCATGGGTGACGGTGACGGTGGGCGACTGGGTGAGTGATCCGATTGAGGCTGTGGGTGGCGAGTGGTCGATCACGGTGGACGAATTGGCCGATGGCGAGTACACACCCGAGGTGGTGGCGGTGGACGCGGCGGGCAACCAAAGCGAGCCGGTGCTGGGCGAGAGCTTCACGGTGGACACCGAAATGAGCGAGCAGCCGACTCTTGCCTCCTTCTCGGCCATTGACGGCAACGACAGTGGCGACAACGAAGCACGCTTAAACGACCGCATGACCAACAACGTAGCGCCCGTGTTCGAAGGCCAAGCCGAAGCGCTGGCTTGGGTGACCCTGAGCATCCAGCAGCAAGATGACAACGGTGACTGGGCTGTGGTGCAAGAGATGGAGCCCGTTCAAGCTGACGACAGTGGCTTTTGGACTGCATCGCCGAATGAAGACTTGCTGGACGGCGTCTACAAGGCCGTCATCCAAGCGGCAGACTTGGCGGGCAATCAAAGCCAAGCGGTAGAAGGCCCAGCCTTCACGGTGGACACTGCGGCGCCTGTTTTGCCCTTGCTGTTGACACCTAAGGTGGTGTTCATCAACACGTCCATGAACTACCAGCCCGATGCGGGTTCGGGTGTGCACGTCGTGTCCATGGAAGATGCGACAGGCACCTTGACCGAAGGCCTCACCATCGACGACACCAGTTACCTACTGACTGGCTTGACCGAGGTGGCCGGTTACACCTGGCTCAGCGCCATCATGGCTGACGAGGCTGGCAACGAGTCGGCTTTGTCGGTGTATCAGCCCTTGATTTTCGTGAGCGACATCCGCCCCAGTACGCAAACAATCAACCACACCAGTAGCGCAGCGGCCAAGCTGTACCAAGGCACTTCAGGTGACGATTCTGGGTTCTCATTGTTCAATGCGCCTGGTGATGTCTTGTTGACCAAAGAAGGCAATGACACGGTCACGGTGTCCAATGCCAACGGTATCAAATTCGCCTATGTGGATGGTGGCGCTGGCACCGACACCATGAAATTCACGGTGTCCGACATGGTCATGGACTTTTCGCAGTTCAACAACGCCAGCACGGGCCAGGTCTTGCACAACTTCGAGGTGTTCCAGTTCACAGGCAAAGACGCCAGCCTGAGCATCAGCGCCCAAGACATCTTTGGCTTGTCCAGTCAAATTTTCGGCTCCAGCTACGTTTACAACCTGCGCATCGACGGTGCCAGCGGCAACCAATCGGCCAGCGTCACAGACCTTGAGCCACTGACCAAAATCGTGACCGACAGAGATGGTTTTGAAGAAGTGTTCAACGAAACCTTTGACGTCAACGGCAGCCAAAGCAACTCTGGCAAGTACCACAAGTACACGGGCTTTTTCACCGACGAGCTGGAGGTTGACCGCTTGGTCACGCTGCTGATCGACAAGAGCTTTGTGGTCTAAGTGAGTCTGTGGTGAAACAGCTGGCCTCCACGGTTCTTCTGGCCTTGGCTTTGAGCCCCATAGCGGCCCATGCCCAGGTCGGCAGCGATCCCATGGTGGAGTACGGCGGCATCGTCAGCCGCCAGGTCACCACCAGTTTGGGTCAGTTGTTTCACTCTAAATTTGTCGAACTTTGGAATACCAAAGAAGGCTTTGACAAATTTAATATTCTTGTCAAAGAGCGTCCCTATCCTCGGGGTGGTTCCGAGGTCTTGGTCATTTCAGACGATGTGATTTTGTTTCGCAGAGGTTTGCCGCGCGACTGGCGAACGATCCTGAGCATGAGCGCCGAGGCCGTGGAGATTGCCTTTGCCCGCGCTTCTGAAATTGAAGTTGACCGCTTGCTTTTCAAAGACCCTGATCTGGCTCAGACGGGTTGGTGAACGCGTAATCCAATTCACAAATTTTGAACATGAAAAAAACACTTTCTCCCCTATTGCAATTGACCCTGCTCACCTTGAGCATGCTGTCCCTGGGGGCGGTCGCGTCTGAACTGCGTTATTACCCGGTCAACCCCACTTTTGGCGGCAACCCACTCAATGCTTCAGGGCTGCAAGCCAATGCCAGTGCACAAAGCGACTACAAAGCGCCAGTGGTCGCACCCCAAACAGCTTTGCAGAAATTCACTGCCAACATTGAAAACGCCATCATCAGCAAGCTGCAAACGGCAGCGATCAATGGCTTGTTTGATGCCAAGGGCAACTTCAACCCCGAGATGGGCACCAACATCAAGGCCGGTAATTTCCAAATCCAAATCACCACCGATCCGGCCACTGGCGGTTTGACTCTGGTGACCACCGACGTCACCAGCGGGCAATCCACCTCGATCAACATCAACGCCCTTGGGGGCCTGCAATGATGATGCTCAAAAGGCAAAACACCTCGCGCGCCTTGACGTGCTTGGCCGCAGCCACTGTGGTCCTGCTGACAGGTTGCAGCCAGCTCCCGGTTTCGCCCCCCAGCGTGGTTCCCCCCGCGGCCAGCCGTGCCGATGCGGTACTCACCCCTGGCAACCGCGTGACCCGTGAGCTGGTTCGCCTGCCTGACCCCAAATACCGCATTCCGGTCGGCGTGTACGCCTTTCGTGACATGTCCGGTCAGTTCAAGCCCCAGCCCGACAGCAACCTGTCCAATGCCGTGACGCAAGGCGCTGGCGCCTTGTTAGTCAAAGCACTGCTCGACTCCAACTGGTTCATCCCCGTCGAGCGTGAAGGCCTGCAGAACCTCTTGACCGAGCGGCGCATCGCCCGTGCCATTGAATCCCCGGGTGACCAAAACCGCGCGCAAGTCAACTACCCGCAACTGTTTCCAGCCTGGTTCATCATCGAAGGCGGTATCACTGGCTACGAGCAAAACGTGCGCACCGGCGGCGAAGGCGCCAACTTGCTGGGCATTGGGGCGGACATCAAATACCAAATCGACCAGGTCACGGTCAATTTGCGCACTGTGGACGTCCGATCTGGTCAAGTCATCAACAGCGTTTTGGTCACCAAGACGATTTATTCACACTCGCTCAATGGCAGCATTTACCGTTACGTGGCCTACAAGCAGCTGCTGCAGGCCGAAGGTGGTTTCAGCTCCAACGAGCCCAGCCAATTGGCCGTCAAAGAGGCCATCGAAAGTGCGGTGATCCATCTGATTGTGCAAGGCGCACGCGACAAAGCCTGGTTTTTGCGCAATGAGTCAGATTGGGCACACCCCACGGTGCAGGCTTATCTGCGCGAGGCCGATGGTGTCTTGCTGGGCGCGGGCAATGACAGCCAGCCTGTTCAAGCGGCCCGACCTGGCAATGTGATGGTGTTGCCAACGCCCCAGCCCCAAATGGTCCGCCCAACACCTGCATCTGCACCTGCACCTGCGGTCAATACGCGACCCGCTGCACCAGCTGCGGCCACACGCCCACCGATTACACCGGTTGAATCGGCCAAAGAGACACCCAAAGAAACCACCAACGAGCCAAGCGAGCCCAAGAAATCAGCCGGCAGCTCCAAAGCAGCGGCCCCTTCCAAAGCTGCGTCACCCAAGCGCACGGACAACGCAGACAAGCCCTTGGCCCCCGCCAGCATGCCGCCCGTGCTGCCCAACAGCCTGGAGCCTGTGGAGACACCGTCTTTACCACCCATGCCACCCGCCAGCGAAGAAGGCGACAAGCTCATGTCCAACCCCCTGCCCCTCAATGTGAGCCAGGCAGCAGGTGCAACCACCACCAAAAGCAAGACCTCTTTGCGCTGAGTTTTGTGGCAATCGGCGCTTGATCCCTAGTCCAAGTGGACTGTTTGATTTTGGGGGTTTTGTCAAAACCGGCTTCCACAATCCAGTCTGACCTCGCCAATGGAAGTTCCATTGTCAACCGGTGGGGGCAACAACCCAATTTCATTCTCTTCAAGGATTTAACATGAACTTCAAGAAAATCGCCCTCGTTGTGGCCATGGCTTCTTCTTTCGCTGCTCACGCTGATGTTGACATGACAGATACCTCCGCTCTGACAGGCGCTGGTGCTGTGGCTGCTGCACAAGAACTGGTTTTGCCTGAATTGGTCAACACACCTGAAGGTAACGTTGCATACGTGATTCAGGAGGGTGATGCCGTCGTGTCGCCTGCTGGCAACGTTGCTTACGTCAGTCAAGAAGGCTCTGGTAACTACGCAGCCGTGTTGCAACAAGGCATCGGTGCCCTGGCATATGTTGTTCAAATTGGTGCAGATGGCAACCGTGCTGTCTTGATTTCCAAAGACCCAAACAATCAAACCGCTCGTGAAGAAGGATTGGGCGAAGGTACCGATGTTTCAGCATTGGCCGAAGCAGAAATCCTGGGTGCTGTTTTGTCATCTGTTGGTGGTAACGTGCAATTGCTGTCGCAAACATCTGACGGCGCCGGCAATACGGCATACATGTATGCAGAAGGCACCAACAACTTTGCAGCCATTGTTCAAAACGCTACCGCAGCAGCCAATTTGGCCATCATTTCCCAGCTGGGTGATGGCAACCGTGCATTCATCAAGCAGCAGTAATTCCGTCTGGTCCAGGTCGGTCTTGCACTGCAAGACCGACCCTGCCTGACTTCAAACACACATTCAAATGAAGCGCATGACCATGAAGAAATTGTTGATCAGTGGTCTATTGGCTATGGCTGGAGGCACTTGCATGGCCCAGGCACTGCAACTGGATCTGACATCGACAACTGATCTGGCGACTGGTGAATACGATCTCGATTTGCAGTACATGGGCAGCAGTTTCTACGGCAACGGCAACGTTGCTGGCATTTATCAGAAGCAAGCCAATGATGTTGATCTGGGAAACGTGGCTGAAATTCAGCAGATCGATGGTGCGACCAACTTGGCCATGATCTGGCAAGAAGGTTTCAATCTCGAAGCACATATCCTCCAAGATGGTGGAGAAAACAACGTAGCCCGTGTGGCTCAGTTGGGGTCAGGTCACTACGCGAGACTGACTCAGACAGGGGGCTCCGATAACGTGATGTTTGTTCAGATGCTGGGATCTAATGCGCGGATTGAAGCAACACAAACGGATGCCATCTCAAACTCGCTTTGGGTTGTTCTCAATTCGGGCGCTCAGCTGACGATCACGCAGTCGGGCGAGGGTAACCGGTTCAGTACGGTTCTGGCACCTGGCACCATCATGAACGTGACTCAAACTGGCCAGTGATGTATCAAATTCAATTGAAGAAAATTATTTTTCCATTGATTTCGGCGACCCTTTGCGGGGTCGCTTTTTCTTTGGCGCATGCCCAATCGGTGATGCCGCCTGCGGCAGTCAGTTTCGAGGATGGATTAAAAGCCGCGAAGTCGGGTGATGCTCTGGTGGCCTTGCGGCACTTCCAGGTGCTGGCGGCGCAGGGGCATGATGCCGCCCAGTACAACTTGGGCTTGATGTATTTGAACGGTCTCGGGGTGCCTGTGGATGCCAACCAAGCGCGGTATTGGTTGGGGCAATCGGCGGAGCAGGGGTATGCGAAGGCCTTGGGGGCGTTGGAGAATTTGCGTTAACGCAGGGGAATCGCGCGCAGGGCGCGGCTCCTACGGGGGGAGGGCTGTTTGTGGGAGCAGCACCCTGTGCGCGATTTGGGGCGCGAAAAGCTGTATGTAGGAGCAGCACCCTGTGCGCGATTTTGGGCAGGGCACAAATTCATCGCGCGCGGGGCGCGGCTCCCACTTAGCGCGGCTCCCACTCAGCATGGCTTCTCCACATAGATTTATTGATGTTTTTGTTGATTTGTCATTTAGTTTTCGCATGAACTGATCAAACTGACACGCATCTGATTCACTGAACTGTGGCCACTGTGCGCCACTGACTGTCTGAACGCATGAGCAGCAAAATTTTGATTGTGGAAGATGAGCCCGGCATCCAAGAGTTGTTGCGGGTCAATCTCTCACGTGCTGGCTATGAAATCTTTCAAGCCTCGCATGTGGCTGCAGCGCACAAGTTGCTCGAACGCATAGAACCTGATCTGGTGTTGGTGGACTGGAACATGCCCGGTCAATCGGGCCTGGAGTTCGTCAAGACCTTGCGTGCTCGCGAGCAAAATCGATTGCCCATCATCATGGTCTCGGCCCGCAGCAGTGAAGAAGACAAGCTGATGGCGTTTGAAGCCGGTGTGGACGACTTTGTGGGCAAGCCCTTTCATGCGCGTGAATTGCTCGCCCGAGTCAAATCCAAAATTCGCCGATTCAATGCTGAAAATGACGCCAACGAACGCATCGAAATCGATGGTTTGGCGGTGTTTCCGGCCAAACTGCTGGCCACGGTGCAAGGTGTGCGCATCGATTTGCAAAAAGACGAAGTGACTTTGTTGGCGGCGCTCATGGCCAAACCTCAGCAGGTGTTTGCACGCGACAAATTGCTGGACATCTTGCACGGCCCGCACAGCGATGTGGCGGACCGCAACATCGACACCGTGGTCACACGCTTGCGCCGCAAGTTGGACAAGGCCGGACATCCACCGTGTTTGGAGACGGTGCGGTCCATGGGCTACCGCTACAACCCAGCCGCAGCGGGTGCTGCCGACATGGCGGCTTAAGCCATGTCGCTAAAGGTGTCAGAGCGGACGCTGGAGTATTTTGGTGAGGCCATCGCTTCTTGCCAAAGTATCGTCAATTTGTCTGATTTGTTCATGTGGTCTCAAGGGCCTTTGTGGGCCTATCTGCCGCACGATGTGATGCTTTTCAGTGTGGCCGACAGCCAATCTCAATGGGTGCTGTCAGACTGCTTGCACAGCCAGCCTTTGAAAGGGCAAGTGGTCAATGCTTTGATCGACAGCCATCATGGTTTGTTGGCGCAGTTGATTCAGGAAAGTCGCAAGCTCCAAATGCGCAAGCTGTACATCGATGCAACAGGGTTGAGTGCTCAGCCTATTGCACCTGCTTTGAGCAAAGCCGTGTTGTCGCTCAAATTGGGCGGGGTGTGGTTTGCGGACACCGGCGCTTTGCCCGGTTTTCACCGTGTCAGCTTCGCCTTGTTGGGTAAACAACTGCCAGAAATCGATCATTTGCAATGGGACTGGATTGCGCCATCCATCCAGACCGCACTTGGCCGTGTTGCGGCTGGCCAAACCCGAACGGATGTGCCGTCGGCGGACGAGACCTTTGAAGCCCAGGTGTTGACCGCACGGCAAATGGAAATCATGAAGTGGGTGCGCCAAGGCAAGACCAACCACGAAATCGGCGCCATCATGGACATCAGCCCCTTCACCGTCAAAAACCACCTTCAACAAATTTTTCAGCGCCTGAAGGTCAACAACCGCGTACAAGCCGTCGCGCAAAAGTGATAAGGCGCGAGCTGCTGCCCTGTGTAGGAGCAGCGCCCTGCGCGCGATAAGCAGAAGCTGCTTGTTGTGGGAGCAGCGCCCTGCGCGCGATAAGTAGAAGCTGATTGTTGTGGGAGCAGCGCCCTGCGCGCGATAAGTAGAAGTTGCTTGTTGTGGGAGCAGCGCCCTGCGCGCGATGGCAGGCTCATACCCAGACCGCATCCCAATGCGGATACAAACCCGTCCTCGACACCAAGCCCGCCCGCACCGGATTGGCCACCACATACCGGGCCAAGGCTTGCAAGTCTTCTTCTCGGCGCACAGCGTGGTCGTGAAAGCCGCGTTGCCACACCGCATGCCCCAGCCGATGGGTGGTGACCGACTTCACATCGCGCACACAGCGGGCCAGTTGCGCACCTTCTTGCAATTGCATCAGCCAATGCAGGTGATCGGGCATCACCACATAGGCCAGCGTGGTGGCGCGTTGCAAGTCGCTTGCTGACTTGAGTGTCTGGACCAATGTGCGCGCAGCGGCAAAGTCATCAAAGATGGGGCGTCGGTTGAGGGTGACCACCGTCACCATGTAAACCTGCGCCGCCTGCGAAAAGCGGCCCAAGCGCAAGCGGTGCGAATGCGGATGTGTGTTGTCCATTTATTGGCTCTCCCCTGGAGGGGCAGGTTAGCCAAAAGTGGGGTGGCTGTGAAGTCTTCTTGGGGGAAATCGCGCACGGGGTGCTGCTCCCACAAAGACAAGAACTGCTCCCCCTGTAGGAGCCGCGCCCTGCGCGCGAAAGGGCCTGCGCCCCCCCAACCCATCGCGCACGGGGTGCTGCTCCCACAAAGACAAGAACTGCTCCCCCTGTAGGAGCCGCGCCCTGCGCGCGAAAGGGCCTGCG
>NKIO01000009.1 GCA_002255935.1 Comamonadaceae bacterium PBBC2 | reverse complement strand
CGTGTCCTGCTGGCGGGTCTTGCGCTCGGCCAGCCACAGCTGGGGGTCAAAGGGGGAGGCGGCCAGGCCGTTCCACAGCACCTGGCGCTGCGGGTCGTCCAGCCGGCCGTACAGCGTCTCGGCGCGCTCAAGCGTGCGCTTGAAGTTGGCCTCGCGGCGCTCGGCCGGGTCGGGCTGCAGGTAGTCGCGCTCGGCCTCGGCCAGGTTGCGGGCGTAGCGCTGTTCCAGGTGCCGGATCTGCGCGGGCGTGAAGCTGCGCACCAGTTCGGCCATCGGCGGCACGGCCTGCTCGTAGGCCCGCTCGGCCCGCTGCTGCCAGGCCTCGAACTGCGCGCACACCTGGTCGGCGGCCACGGTGTCGGCCGCCAGCTTCTGCGCCAGCGCCAAGGCCGGCAGGTACTCGGGCAACTGGGTGCTGCGGTGCCAGGCAAACCACTCGTCCAGCGCGGCGTGCGCCTGCGGCGCCTGGGCGCTGCTGAAGTCGGCATAGCGGTCCAGCCACCAGTAGGCCAGCGTGGGGCCCTGGTTGTAGGTCAAACGCACTGCACTGCAACCCGACAGCAGCCACAGGGCCGCGCCGATAATCGCTGCAACTACCGTCTTCCAACGCTGAGGCACAAGCACCTTCATGGCTCTGGACATCGTCATCATGGCTGCGGGCAAAGGCACCCGCATGAAATCCCGCCTGCCCAAGGTGCTGCACAAGCTGGCCGGGCGCGCGCTGCTGCAGCATGTGCTGGACACCACCGCGCAACTGGGGCCGCACCGCAATTTCGTCATCACCGGCCACGGCGCCGATGCGGTGGAGTCTGCCATTGCCGCCAGTGGCGCGCTGCCGGTGCGCCAGATGCCCCAACTGGGCACCGGTCATGCCGTGCAGCAGGTGGTGCCGCACCTGGCAGATGGGGGCACGACGCTGATCCTCAATGGCGATGTGCCGCTGATCGAGGCCGCCACCATGCAGGCGCTGGCCCAGGCCTGCGGCGGCCACCAGCTGGCGCTGCTGACGATCACGCTGGACGACGCTACCGGCTACGGCCGCATCCTGCGCTCGGGCGACGCCGTGGGCGGCCGCGTGCTGGGCATCGTCGAGCACAAGGACGCGTCGCCCGCCCAGCGGCAGATCCGCGAGGTCTACACCGGCATGATGGCCGCGCCCACCGCGCTGCTCAAGCGCTGGGTGATGGCGCTGACCAACAACAACGCCCAGGGCGAGTTCTACCTGACCGACATCGTGGCCATGGCCGTGGCCGAGGGCGTGCCGGTGGTGGCCACCCACGCCGCCGACGAGACCGAGGTGCTGGGCGTCAACAGCCCGCTGCAGCTGGCCGACCTGGAGCGCCGCTTCCAGCGCCGCCAGGCCGACGTGCTGCTGGAGGCCGGTGTGCGCCTGGCCGACCCGGCGCGCTTTGACCTGCGCGGCACGCTGGCCACCGGGCAGGACGTGGAGATCGACGTCGGCTGCGTGTTCGAAGGCACGGTGACGCTGGGCGACGAGGTGCGCGTCGGCGCGCACTGCGTGATCCGCGACGCGCAAATCGCCGCCGGCGCGGTGATCCACCCCTTCACCCACATCGAGGGCGCCAGCGTGGGCCCCGGCGCGCTGGTGGGCCCATACGCCCGGCTGCGCCCCGGTGCCGAACTGGGCGCCGAGGTGCACATCGGCAATTTCGTCGAGGTCAAGAACAGCACGCTGGCCGCCGGCGCCAAGGCCAACCACCTGGCCTACCTGGGCGACGCGACGGTGGGC
The DNA here is from genome assembly GCA_002255935.1 of Comamonadaceae bacterium PBBC2. Classification (GTDB taxonomy): domain Bacteria; phylum Pseudomonadota; class Gammaproteobacteria; order Burkholderiales; family Burkholderiaceae_C; genus Limnohabitans_A. The sequence goes on along the minus strand of NKIO01000009.1, from coordinate 75,644 downwards.
GAGCGCGTCAACTACGGCGCAGGCAGCATCACCGCCAACTACGACGGCGCCAACAAACACCGCACCGTGATCGAAGCCGACGTGCACATCGGCAGCAACTGCGTGCTGGTGGCGCCCGTGACCATTGGCGCTGGTGGCACCGTGGGTGGGGGCTCGACGATCACCAAGAGCACCGAGCCCGGCGCCCTGAGCGTGGCGCGTGGCAAGCAAGTGAGCATCGCCAACTGGGCGCGTCCGCAGAAGAAGCCCAAGGCCTGATCGGCCTTTTGGGAGCGCCGTATTGCGGGGCGCTTGAGGTTGGCAAGGAATCGCCGAACGAAGTTCAGCTCCCACGGAGCCAATCAGTTCCCATGAGAGCCAATCAACTTGCCGAGGCTGAGGTCATGGTGCAACTGCTGGCCCGTAGGAGCCCAACTGTGTTGGGCGATTCTTGCCGTCAATAAATGGGTAAACCAATACTGATGCTGTTGATGGGGTTGCCATCCATTGTTTTGAAGGGCCAGTCTTGACCGTCGTTGTTTGTGATGGTGATGGTGTAGTCCCCAGTCGTGGGGTAATTCAGCAGTCCATCGAGCTTTGTCAACAATCCCAACACGTTGATGTTCAACACCATATTTCCAGTGCCCATCGAGGTGGAGGCAATGACGTCTTCTGGTGAAAAATCAATGGTTTTCGTGATCGGCCCCAGTCCGGTCACCACGTTAACGGTCACATTGTTCTTGTTTTGCGCGCGGATGGTCAATTTGTTGTTCAACTTCAATATTTCGACATCCAAGGTGACGGTGACTTGGCTGCTGCTGTTGGCTTTCGTCAGGGCAATGGCAACTTTGCCGGTTTGAGACCCCTCCAGGCCGGAGTCGTTGCCGACGATGAGCGAGAAATTGGGTGCCCGTCCGCTGGTGTTCGCGTTGCCATCCACCAAAGCCCGAATGTTGTCGCGTGTCAGTCGCACTGTCGTGTTGGGAAAGCTGAACCGTTTGGTTGCCACGTTGAATTGCCCAGGCACACAGTCATCAAAAGCTTGGTTGAACAGGTTGGGCGTGTTGGCGTTGAGCCTGTAGTCGGTCAACCAACCGATTGAAGTACTGGTCACGCATGCAGGAGCCGTGATCAAGTTGTTCAACGCAATATCCTCCTTCACCAAGGCTCGAACATCAGTCAGTGCTGCGCCTTTGATGGCTGTCAGGTTGTCCGTGACCGATCGCAAGTTGGTTGACACATGGTCAAAGCGAGCGTCTTTGTCGGCGTTGGCGGGTGTGCTTTTGAGCACTTCGGCCAGCGAAACGGCCACTTTGTAGGCATCTGATGGCGAACCATTGGGCGACTTGGCCACAAAGTCTTGCAGCAAGTCCTCGGCGTTCAGGCCTAACTCAGCCGCGACCGAGGCTTTGGCCTTGTCGAGCGTCTTGTTTTCGCGGCGCATGATTCCAGCCACCCAGGTGCTCAGCGGGGAGACCACTTCAGGTTTGCCAGCCGGGGCGACCAAAGTCATGCCCGCCGTCAATGGGGTGTTGGGTTGGTCCATGTCGATGGTTTCACCGGCGATGGCCAGAACCACCACCGAGGCGGTGGCTTTTTGCTCTGCGGTGGCATTCAAAGTGAATTCGCCACGTTCGTTGGTCCGAGCCGAGGGCTCGCCCGCATCCAGTTTCTCGTTCCCGTTCAGGTCCAAAAAGGCGAGGGCGTTCTTCAAATAGCCGTCAACCGCCACGCCGGCGACCGCCACGGTCGGGGTGGGTGTGGAGCCACCACCGCCCCCACCGCAAGCTGTCAAAAGCGCAGCCAACGCTGTGGCGCTCCAAAAATGAATGGAAAATTTCATACAGCTCTCCCTGAATGAGTTACAAATTAATAGATTTATCGTGATTGTCGATTCTCACACAAAATACATCAATAGTGCAAATTTTCAAATCTGAGCTGGGTGGCGTTCGACTCATGGGAGCTGAATGTGACAAAGCTATCATTGCTTGCGCCGTGTCGCGTGCCGTCTGCACCCATGCGCCTTCTGCTGAGACTTGACCGGAGAGCCCCATGAGCCGCATCGACGACCCCGAAAAGAAAAAAGCCCTGCGCACCCGTCTGGCCCGCGTCGAGGGGCAGTTGCGCGGTTTGCAGCGCCTGATCGACGAAGACGCCGATTGCGAAAAAATTGCCCAGCAAATGGCCGCTGCCCGCAAGGCGCTCGACAAGTCCTTCTTTTCGATGGTCGGCTGCTTGATCGAGCAAGGTGACCACTCGGCCGAACACGTCGCCAAAATGTTGACCAAATTCGCCTGAGGTGTTGTGGTGAACCCCATTCAGTTGTTTGACCCCGCTTCGTCCACCTACACCTACATCCTGTTTGACGAAGCCAGCCGCGACGCCTTGATCATTGACCCTGTGGCCGAGCAGCTGCAGCGTGACCTGGACGTTTTGCGCGAACACGGCCTGACCTTGCGTTGGGCCATCGAAACCCACGCCCATGCCGATCATGTGACCAGCGCCGGCCTGCTGGTGGAGCATGCGGGTGCCCGCTCTGCCGCGCCTGAAGGCTGCGACATCGGCACCGCTTCTGTGCAATTGCAAGGCGGCCAAGAGCTCGCGTTTGGCTCCCAAAAAGTGCTGGCCCTGCACACCCCAGGGCACACCGCCGGCAGCATGAGCTTTGTTTGGCAGAACGGCACGGCGCATCACTTGTTCACGGGCGACACCTTGCTCATCCAAGGTTGCGGGCGGACCGACTTCCAGTCGGGCAGCCCCGAAGCCTTGCACCACAGCATCACCCAAGTGTTGTTTGCATTGCCTGAGCACACCACCGTGTGGCCCGGCCACGACTACCAAGGTCGCACGCACAGCAGCATTGGCGCTGAAAAACAGAACAACGCCCGCATCGCGGGGAAATCACTGGCTGAATTTGTGAGCATCATGAACAACTTGAACCTGCCCAAACCTCAACGCATTGACGAAGCCGTGCCCGCCAATCGGCTGTCGGGTCTGCGCCAAGACGCAGGCGGCGATGCGCTCATGGCTGTTCGCGCCGCGCAAGGCTATGCCGGTGATGTGAGCCCTGAACTGGCCTGGGCCTGGGTGCAAGCCGGCGAGGCCCAGTTGGTGGACGTGCGCACCGATGCCGAGCGCACCTGGGTCGGTTTTGTGCCCGACGCCCATGCCTTAGCCTGGAAGCAATGGCCCGGCATGGCCATGAATCCCGAATTTGACGCAGGCATTCAGGCGCTGGGCGCAGGGGGCCAAAAACTGGTGTTGTTGTGCCGCAGTGGTGTGCGATCGATTGCCGCCGCGCAACGCGCCACCGAGTTGGGGCTGCAGGCCTACAACATCCTCGAAGGCTTTGAAGGCGACCCCGATGCCAACGCCCACCGAGGCTTGATGGGCGGCTGGCGCATGCGCGGCCTGCCTTGGCGTCAAAGCTGAGTGCGGTAGTTCGAAGCACTCGGCCCCTTCAATCGCCCAACACTTTGGGCTCCCACGGGCACAGTCGCCACAAACACGACCGCAGTGAGCCCAGCCTTTGTGGGAGCTGAACTCCGTTCGGCGATGTCCCGCAAACCACAATCGATCGAATCGCCCAACACCGTTGAGCTCCCACGGGCGCAGCCCAGTTGCCACAACCACCGCTGCAATGAACCCAAATTTTGTAGGAGCTGAACTGTGTTCGGCGATGGCCTGCAACCTCCATCACAAGATTCGCCAACAAAGTCTGATTGCCCACAAGCAAGCAGTCCAAGCCAGGTCAGTTACACCCGATGCGCCACCGTCGTCATCACTTTGGCGGCGGTTTGCATCAGGGCTTTGACGGCGCCGGGCAGCTCCACCGCTCCGGCTTTTTGCGCCATCTGCGCATGGGCAATCTCATCGGCTTTCATCTGCGCCACGATGGCCCGTGAAGCGTTGTCGCCCGCGGGCAGAAGGTCCATGTGGCTTTGCAGGTGGGCTTCCACTTGGCGCTCGGTCTCGACCACAAAGCCCAGGCTCACCTTGTCACCGCCCAGCTTGCCCGCTGCATAGCCAATGGCAAAGGCGCCGGCATACCAAAGCGGGTTCAAAAGCGAAGGCCGGTCGTTCAGATCATCCAAGCGTTGCTTCGTCCAAGCCAGGTGATCGGTCTCCTCGCGGCTGGCCTCGGCCAGCTGGGCGCGCAAGGCCGGGCTTTGGCAAGCCAAGGCTTGACCGGTGTACAGGGCCTGTGCGCACACCTCGCCCACGTGGTTCACCCGCATCAGCGCAGCGGCTTCGCGGCGATCGGCATCGCTGAGCACCAGCTCGGCCGTGGCGGCCTGCGGCATGGGGCGGCTGGCGCGGGGTTCGGCCCACAGGGTGCGCAAGGCACTGTCGGCGGCAAGGATCAAGGCATTGAGGCTCATGCAGCGAGTTTACTCATGACAAACCCGAATAAGGGGGCGACCAACCCCCTGCCAAGCTTCCATTTCAGGGTCTTTGCACCCCCAAGTCACATCAAGTTACGGATTCAACAACACGCCGAAGTTGTTGTATTAATTAGAAAAACTGTCAAAAAACCGTCACATTCAGAGGGTTCACCCTGATGAATGTTGCACGAATGCAACGGAAAACCCTTTTCTTTTGCAAAAGCCTTGGAAATGCCTCCACCCTCTGGTGCAATAGCCACAACCTTCTTGATTGGGGGTTGGCTCAGAAGTGCGTTTGGTGCCAAGCACCGGCTAAATCCTCTGGACCCTTGTTTAACCTTGGAGAAACTTGCAATGAAAAAATCTCTGATCGCCCTGGCCGCATTGGCCGCAACTGGTGCTTTCGCTCAATCTTCCGTTCAAATCGACGGCGTGATGGACGCTGGCTACCAAGCCATCGACTACAAAGGCAACAAAGTTAACGGTTTCAACGGCAACGGTTCTGCAACCAGCCAAGTGAACTTCCGTGGCACGTCTGACCTGGGCGGCGGTTTGAAAGCTGACTTCCGCGTCGAAACCGACTGGAACACCGTGTCCAACAAGGGCAACACCGGCTCCGTGACAACACCTGTGACTGCAGGCAACGAATCCGTGGCAGCAGCTTCTTCCTTCGGCAACGGCGAAATCCGCACTGGCTTGGCTGGCGGTTTCGGTAAAGTCCAATTCGGCGCCATCAACAACAACACCCTGATCGCTAACCTGACTGGCCAGCCTTTCGGTACCGCCATCGGTTCCGGCCATGGTTCTACTCTGCGCTCCAACTACAGCGGCGCTGCAGTCCGTGCTGACAACTCCTTCCAGTACATCAGCCCTAACTTCAGCGGCTTCGATGTGGCTTACCTGCAATCGAACAAGCAAACCAAGCAAGTGGCCGGCTCGACCAACAAGTCGACCAGCTTCTCCACAGCTTTGGGCGCTTACGACATGAACGGCACGAAAGAAATGTCCGTGTCCTACGCCAACGGCCCTCTGGCTGCTCGTTTCACCAACTTGGTGGAAGACGCAACGCAAGTTGGCGAAGCCACTGGCACCCAGTACAAAACCAACACCCTGGGCGTGAACTACGCTTTGGGCGATGCCAAAGTGTTCCTGTGGAACCAAAGCATCAAGGCTGACGACAACACACAAAACAGCGCTGGTACCACCGTGTCCGCCACCTACACCATGGGCGCTACCGTCCTGATGGCTCAAGCTGGTTCCGTCAAGAACAAGTTGACCAACAAGACTTCCAACATCACTGCTTTGGGCGCTGACTACATGTTGAGCAAGACCACTGCTTTGTATGGCCGTTATGAGTCGATCAAAGACAGCGGTTCTTTGATCACCAGCTTGTCTGGCTTCACTGCTGCGACTGACAACGTGACCCGTACCCGTCTGGGCTTGGGCATCCGTACCGCTTTCTAATCATGCCGCTGGCGCAAGCCAGTTGTTGATTTAAAAGTCAAAAACCCACCGTGGGAACACGGTGGGTTTTTTCATGGCCAGTGTGCCGTGTTCATGCGCGATCAAGTGAGGCAAAATCAAACCTCTCTACAAATCATCAAAATTGATTCTTTTCATGCGGAACTAAAAAGATGTCGGTGCAAGCTTGGCTGCGGTTGGTCTTCTTGTTGGTGCTCTTGTCTGGCACTGGGCAGTCGTACGCCGACTCCTGTTCGTTTCGAACCAAGATCCGTTATTCAGATGGCCAAGAGGGTTGCTTGGCAGATTTGCCACTTGCTGCCAAAACCTCTTCAAGCTGGGGGCAGTCCATCGATAAAGTGGCGCAGAGGTCAAGTTTTTATCTGGTCGTTGCTGCCTCCAGTTGCACCAATGCAGAGATTTTTTCTACAAACGTTAACATCCCGGGGCAGGTGCTGATAGTCAAGGAAGGAATCACTAAAAGCGCAGATAAATATATCGCGGCATGCCCAAAGGAATGCGACTGCACGGTGGTGGTCAACGATGGCAAGGTGCTTTTACCCCGCAGCTTGGCCATGGCCTTAGGGGGCGGTGACGATGCCAAAATCGCCGCGGCTAACAGCCAGGCACAGGCCAAGGCAGAAGCCTTGGAGCGAGCGAATGCCGAAAAGGCGCGAATCGAAGAAGTGCAGCGCAAAGAACGTCTCATCCAGCAAGCCCAAGCCCAGCAACGTGAACAGCAACTGTTGGCCGAAGCCGAGGCTTTGCGTGTTCAACGCAAGTTTGAAGAAGAGGCAAGGGTCAAAGAGCAACTGCGCTTGGCGCAAGAAAATAAGGCCCGTGAAGATGAACGCTTTGCACGTGAAGCTGCCGAAAAAGAGCGGCTCAGGTTGGCGGAGCTTCAAAAAAGCCAGGAGTTGGCCAAGGCCGATCAGGATGAGCGCCGCAAAGACCGTGAGCTTTTGCAGCAGTTGTCCACCGAATTGACCCGACTGCGTGCAGAGGCCGCAGCAGCGGCCGCCGAAGCCGCGGCTGCCAAAGCGGCTGCCGCTGTGGCAGTTGCCGCGCCTGTGCCGCCCCCCGTGGCGGTGGCCCCAGAAGCCCTGCCCCCTGAGCCCATCTACGCCAACCGCAAGGCCTTGGTGATGGGCAATGACAGCTACAAAGCGGTGGCCAAGCTGGAGAACGCGCGTGAAGACGCCCGCCTCATGGCCAAAAGCCTCACCAATGTGGGCTACCAAGTGACCCTGAAGCTGGACTTGACCGAGAAAGAAATGAAAGCCGCCTTGCGGACGTTTAAAAACCAGGTCGATGCCGGTGACGAAGTGGCCATTTTTTATGCCGGCCACGGCGTGCAGTTGGTCAACTCCAATTACCTGATCCCGATCGATGTGGCTGGGCAAGACGAAGAGCAGATCAAGGACGAAGGCATTGCCTTGCAAAGGCTGCTGGACGACATGACCGACAAAAAGGCCAAGTTCACGCTGGCCATGATCGACGCGTGTCGGGACAACCCATTCAAGAGCAATGGCCGAGCCATTGGCGGCGGCACGCGTGGCTTGGCGCCAACAACGGCGGCGACTGGCCAAATGGTGGTTTTCTCGGCGGGCAGCGGCCAGCAAGCGCTGGACAAACTGGGGCCTACAGACAAAGACAAAAATGGGCTGTTCACCCGCATTTTTGCGCGTGAAATGCAAAAACCCCAAGTGACCGTTGACCGCGTGGTCCGCTCAGTGCGCACCGAGGTGGTGAAGTTGGCGCGCTCTGTGGGACACGATCAGGTGCCGGCCATTTATGACCAGGTGGTGGGGGAGTTTTATTTCCGCAGGTGATGGCCTGACTGAGCTCACTGCGGTGTCAGCCCCGCCTTGGCGATCACATCGCTCCAACGTTTGATGTCGCTGTCCAGCAGTTGAGCCAGTTGCGCAGGCGTACTCGATTTGGCCTGCACGTTGAAACCTGCCAAGCGTTGCACCATCTCGGGCTGCGCCAAGATTTTGGCCAGCTCCTGGCTCAGGCGGTCCACCACCGCCTTGGGTGTTTTGGCGGGTGCGGCTAAGGCGTTCCAAGACGACACATTGAAACTGCTCAGGCCCTGCAACTCGCGCACCGTGGGGGTTTGCGGCAAATCTTTGGGGCGTTGCTCGCCCATCACGCCCAACAGGCGCACCGCTTTGGCATTGATTTGCGGCTTCATGGGGCCCAGAATTTCCACCGCCACATCGATCTGCCCACCCCGCAAAGCGTTGATCACAGCGGGCGTGCCGTTGTAGGGGATCACCTGCGCGATCCAGTTGGCCTGGCTGCGCAGCAGCTCGGCCGCCAAGTGCTGTGTGCTGCCGATGTTGATGGTGCCAATGTTGAGCTTGCCCGGGTTGGCTCGGCCAAAGCTGATCAGGTCCGACAAGGTCTGAAAGGGTGAGTTTTCGGGCACCACCACCGCCATGTCGAACAAACCCAACAAGGACACTGGCGCAAAGTCAGTGCGTGGGTTGAAGGGCAAAGACTTGAACAAGCCCGCGCTCACGGCCGTGCCGTTGGACATGAGCAGCAAGGTGTGGCCATCGGGCTCGGCCTTGGCCACCAGCTCGCCCGCCACAATGCCGCCTGCGCTGGGGCGGTTGTCGATTACCACGGCTTGACCCAAGCTTTCAGACAACTTTTGCGCCACAGCACGCGCCGTCAAATCGGCCACCCCTCCCGCGCCAAAGGGCACCACGATTTTGAGGGGCTTGCTTGGGAAACTTTGCGCCATGGCCGAAGCGGCCGGCAAGGCACTCAGTGCGGCCATCTGGATCAAGGAGCGGCGACGGATCATGAATAAACCTTCGAAAATGATGAAAATGAAATGCGCTGACAATTTGACGCATTCAAGCGTGGGCCATTTATACACGGTCCATCCCCAATGCCTGACTCGGGAGAACCATGGGACGGCTGCATTCACTCCATCGCAAGCTGCTGCTGAGCAGCGCAGTCATCCTCGGTGGCTGTGCTTGGCACATTGCGCCAGCGCCATCGGTGGTGTCCAAACCGTCACAGGGTCCATTGGTCTTCAAGCCGCAAGACAAGGCCCAGTGGGAGGTGGTGACACTGCCAGGCAAACTGCGCACCGCCTTCAGGCTGGAGCAGCGGGACCAACGCCCGGCGGTCCTGGCCCATGCCCAATCATCGGCCAGCATGTTGCGCCAGCGCGTGAACATTGCGCCCGAGCAATTGGGGCAACTGCAGTTCGAATGGCAGGTGGAAAACCTGATGGCCACAGCCGACATGTCGGTGCGCGAGCTCGAGGATTCACCCGTACGGGTGATCCTCGCGTTTGAGGGCGATCGCAGCCAGTTCTCTGCCAAAAACGCCATGCTCAGCGAGCTGACCCAAGCCCTGACCGGGGAGGCCATGCCCTATGCCACCTTGATGTATGTCTGGAGCAACCAGCACCCTGTGGACACGGTGATCATCAACCCCAGAACCGACCGTGTGCGCAAATGGGTGGTCGAATCCGGACCGCAGCATTTGAACCAGTGGCGGCAATACCGGCGCGACATCCGTGCTGATTTTGAAAAAGCCTTTGGCGAGCCCCCCGGCAAACTGGTCGCGCTGGCCATCATGACCGACAGCGACAACACCCAGGGCAATGTGCGGGCGTGGTACGGGAACATCAAGCTGGATTAGCCGCGTTGAAAAGCAAACGCCCATGAAAAAACCCACCGTGTTGCCATGGTGGGTTTTTTGATTCTAAATCTCAAACTGTCTTAAGACAGCATGGGGTTAGAAGTTGGTTTGCATACCAATCAAAGTGGTCTTCACGCCAGCAGCAGTGTTGCCAGCTGTTGCTGTCGAAGAAACCAAGTTGGCAGCGATCGCAGCAGCAACGTTTTCGTTTTTCTCATCAACATAACGTGCGTAGATGCTGGTGTTTTTGCTGAGTGTGTATTTGACGCCAATCGCGGAGATTGTTTTGTTCAAAGGAGCAGCAGCACGTGTCGACAACTTGTCATCCAATTTGGCGTAGTTGGCCAACAGGCTCAAAGAACCGCTCAATGGAATGGTTGCTGCAATGTTGAAGCCTTCGGCATTTGCACCAGCCGGACGGGCCGAAGATGTGTAAGCAACTTGCTTCTCAGTGTGATAACCACCAGCGATCTTGGCAACGCCCAGATCATAGGATGCGTACAGGTTGGTTTGAGTTGTCTTGGGTGTTGTGGCCAAAGCAACAGATGTGACTGCATCAGTTGTCCACATAGACAGACCAGCAGCAAAAGGACCATTAGCGTAGTTCACACCGATATCGCTCACGCTAGTTTGGTTTGCATCGTTGGTGCTGGCTGTTGCAGCAGCGCCAGTGTTGGTATTCGCTTGAGCCACAGCACCTGTGCCAGGAGTAGCTTGTGCGTTGTGCTTGAAGCCATAAGCAAATGCTGCGCTGAAACCGCTGAAAGCGGGAGTCGAATACACCAGCGAGTTGTTGCTACGCACGTGACCAGTACCAAGTACGCCGTTGAATCCGGAACCAATCTTGGTGCCGAAAGGCTGACGCGAAGCTTGTGCGGTCAAAGAAGGGGTATTGGCTGCACCAGCAGCGATCTTGCCGAAGCCGCCTTCCAAAGCCAAGTACTGCTCACCACCGTAAACACCGAAGTTGGTGCCGCGCACGCCAACAGCGGAAACACCTTCTGGGCCGTTGGCATCAAAACGTGCATTGAAGTCGTTTTCCAACAGGAAAGAAGCCTTCAAACCACCGCCCAGGTCTTCCACACCTTTGAAGGTGATCTGGCTAGTGCCTTGACCGTTGTTACCAATGAAGTTGTTGCTCACGGACGTACCACTACCGTAAGTCACTTTTTGGTTTTGAACGGAAGGATCGAACGTACCAAAGATGGTCACGGAAGATTGAGCGAAAGCGCCAGTTGCGGCTGCCAATGTAGCCAGGGCGGCTAGCTTGACGGTATATACCAAGAGTGGGATGTTAGATTTGTTATAACCAATCTATATTCCTGTAGCTTATGAGCCTCAAGCCACTGCTAGCCCCCCTTTGCGTAAGCTTAGGCGACTTTGTTCGCAAGCCCATGACCTTCGTTGAGCGTTCCGGAGACTCGACACTCGCCATCCTGGACGAGAATCAACCCGTGTTTTATGTGTTGGGACCAGATGCTTATGCAGCCTTGCTCACAGCCCAGCTAATTAGCAATAAACCTCAAGCCTTGGAAGTGGTCGATTCGGTGTTGACGCAAGGCACCATGCGCTTGAACCGTTTTGATGCCTTGGCTGAAAAGCTGATCGCGCAAGAGCAGCAACGCGTCTCGCGAGGAGAGTTGAGCAAAGCTTCGGTGGGTATTTTGCGTAACCGCTTGGATGCGCATGTGTTGCCTTATTTCAAATACATCCCGCCATCTCAAGTGACCGTGGTTCAGATGGAGGCGTTTGTCAATCGCTTGACGGATCATCAACTGAGTTCGACCACGGTCTCTCAGTATTTGGTTGTGGTGCGCAAGCTGCTCAAGTTGGCGGTGCGTCACGGTTTTTTGCGTGAGCTGCCCGAAATGCCAGAAGTCAAAGTGGTGAGTCGTCCACGATCGATGTTGTCCTTGCCCGAGTACCGGGCCTTGATCCGAACCGCACACCGTTTGGAGCGCCAGCAGATTCAGGCCCCGGAGTTGAAGTCGACCGGCGGTCATCGCGATCGGTTTTGGGTGGCGTCTCGTAACCGATGTTTGCCGCCCGACATGGCTTGGGCGATCCGATTCATGGTCAACAGTTTTGTGCGGCCGGGGGACATCCGCCAGCTCAAGCACAAACATGTGCAGGTGGTGCGGGCCGACAGCACCTATCTGCGCTTGACCTTGCCTGAGACCAAAAAACACGACACGCCGGTGGTCACCCTGCGGCCAGCTGTGCAGGTTTACGAAGTGGCGCTGGCCCGCGCACAAGCGCGGGGGCAGGGCGGCCCTGATGACTACGTGTTCTTGCCCGGCGAGACCGATCGGGTGTATGCCTTGGCCGTACTGGGCTTTTGGTTCAAGTGGGTCATGCGCGAGGCGGGTGTGGCCACGGTGGACGCGTTGGGGCGTGACCGCACGCTGTATTGCTTGCGGCACACGTCCATCATGTTCCGTTTGCTCTATGGGCAGGGCATCGACATGCTGACCTTGGCGCGCAATGCCCGAACCTCGGTGCAGATGATCGAGCGCTTTTATGCCTCGGCGCTGGACGGCGAGATGAACGTCGCCATGCTGCAAAGCCGCCGCAAACAAAAGGGGTAAGCTGTCGGTTTCCAAAAAAGAGACACAAGGAGAGCCCCATGATCAAGCGCCGATCCGTCATCCAAATGGCCGCAGCCCTGGGCGCGCCTGCGCTGGGCTGGGCGCAAGACAAATACCCGAGCAAGCCCATCACCTGGGTGTGCCCCTACGCCGCAGGCGGCAATGCCGACAGTCGCTCGCGCCAGGTGGCCAAGGTCATGGGCACCTTGCTGGGGCAGCCCATCATCATCGACAACAAGGCCGGTGCCGGTGGCAACATCGGCACCGAAGCGATTGCCCGGGCCAAGCCCGATGGCTACACGATCGGCATGGGCAACTTTGCGCCGCTGGCCGTCAACCACGCGCTGTTCAAGAAACTCAACTTCAACCCTTTCACCGATCTGGTGCCGATCTTTTTGATCGAGAAAGGGCCTTTGATTTTGATGGTGCGCAGCGACTCGCCATACAAGTCGGTCAAGGATTTGGTGGCCGCTGCCAAGGCCGCGCCGGGCAAGCTCAGCTATGCCTCTGGCGGTATCGGCGGCACCCACCATTTGAGCGGGGCATTGTTTGAGCATGCTGCGGGCATTGACATGATCCATGCGCCTTACAAGAGTGGCTCGGCTGGGGCGACTGACTTGATGGGGGGGCAGGTGCACATGATGTTTGAGCAAATGTATTCGGCCATGCCATCCATCAAAGGCGGCAAGCTGCGGGCCTTGGCCATCACCAGCAAAACGCGTTCACCTTTGGCCCCGGACATTCCGACCATGGCCGAGCAGGGCTACCCCGAGGTCGAGGTGCTCAACTGGCAAGGCCTGATTGGCCCCAAGGGCATGCCGGCCGATTTGATCAAGCAGCTCAATGCGGTGGGCAACAAGGCGCTGCAAGACCCGGACTTGAAAGAAAAGATCCTGAGCCAGGGCAACGAGGTGGGCGGCGGCACGCCCGAGCAGTTTGCGGCGCTGATCAAAGCCGAGGCGCCGCGCTGGGCCAAGGTGGTGCGCGACGCGAAGATCGAACCCGAGTGATCCGGTACGCTGGTGTCTTGTCTGTTGACATGGGCCATTTGTAGGTCGGCGGCTTTAGCCCCGACGTTTGACGTGCGACATGCGCCAGAGATGTCGGAGCTAAAGCTCCGACCTACAAGCTCTTGCGTATTGAGGACTTCGGGCGGCTGGAGCCGCTCAGGTGTAGCGCTTGTTGCGCAGGTTGTTTTTCATGTCGCGCAGCGTGGGCTGCAGTTCTTCGCCAATTCGCAGGGCCACGGTGGTGGCCAAGATGTCGATGATGAGCAGGTGCAACAGGCGCGAGACCATGGGGCTGTATTTGTCGTAGCCCTCGGGGTGGTCGGCCGTGAGGTGGATGTGGCCTGCGCTGGCCAGTGGCGAGCCGCTGGCGGTGATGACGATGGTGGTGGCGCCTTGCTTTTTGGCGATGTCGCAGGCGTCCATCAGGTCGCGGGTGCGGCCCGAGTTGGAGATGATCACGGCGCAGTCGCCGGGCTTGAGCATGGAGGCGCTCATCACCTGCATGTGGCCGTCGCTGTAGGCGATGGCGTTTACACCCAGACGGAAGAATTTGTGCTGCGCGTCTTGCGCCACGATGCCCGAGTTGCCCACGCCATAAAACTCGATGCGGCGGTTGGTCTTTTGGGTGGCGGCCAGTGCCTGCGCCGCATGCTCGAGCGCAAAAGAGCTGGCGTCGTTGCGGTACTTCAAAAAGGCCGCCACGGTGTTGTCGATGACTTTCACCGCGATGTCGCTGGTCTTGTCGTCCACGTCCACACTGCGGTGGATGAACGGCACGCCTTCGCTCACGCTGCCGGCCAGCTTGAGCTTGAAGTCCGACAGGCCGTCGTAACCCATGCTTCGGCAAAAGCGCACCACGGTGGGCTTGCTCACATGGGAGCGGTCGGCCAGCTCGGTCACGGGCAGGTTGGCAAAGGCCCGGGGGTCGGCCAGCACGAGCTTGCCCACACGTTGCTCGGCCGGGGCCAAGGAGGGCAGGGAAGCTTTGATTCGATCGAGCATGGCGTGTCTCCGGTAGAGGGGGAAATTAGATCTCTTCGCTCCAGCAGAAGCTGTCACGCGCGATCATGGCGCTCGAAGCGCTGGGGCCCCAGGTGCCGGCGGCATAGGGGCGGGGGCCCACGGGATCGGCGGCCCAGTGCTGCAAGATGGGTTCCACCCAGCGCCAAGCTTCTTCTTGCTCGTCGCTGCGCACAAACAGGTTCAGGCGACCGTCCAGCACATCGAGCAACAGGCGTTCGTAAGCGCCCACGCGCTCCGAGCCAAAGCGTTTGTCAAAGTCCAGGTCCAGGTGCACCGGGCTCAAGGTGCCGCTGCCGCCTTGGCCGCGCTTGCTTTGGCCTTGGGCAAACAGGTGCAGTTCCAGCCCGTCCTTGGGTTGCAGGTGGATCACCAGTTTGTTGACCTGGCCCACCGGCGTTCTGAAGATGTCGTGCGGCGTGGGGCGGAAGTTGACCTCGATGTGCGCTTCGCGCGAGGCCATGCGCTTGCCGGTGCGGATGTAAAACGGCACACCCGCCCAGCGCCAGTTGGCGATCTCGGTGCGCAGGGCGACAAAGGTTTCGGTGTTGCTTCTGGGACTGACGCCTTGCTCGTCGCGGTAGGCGGGCACAGCGTGGCCGTCCACATTGCCTGCGGCGTATTGGCCGCGGATCACGTGCTGGGTCAAGGTCTCGGGGGTCCAGCGCTTCAGGGCGCGCAGCACCTTGAGTTTTTCATCGCGGATCGCGTCGGCATGCGCATTGATGGGCGGCTCCATGGCGATGGCGCACAGCAGTTGCAGGGCGTGGTTTTGCACCATGTCGCGCAAGGCGCCCGTGCCTTCGTAAAAGCCACCGCGCTTTTCCACGCCGAGCTCTTCGGACATGGTGATCTGGATGTTGGCGATGTGCTCACGCCGCCACAGGGGCTCGAACAGGGCGTTGCCAAAGCGCATGGCAAACAGGTTTTGCACGCCGGGCTTGCCCAGGTAGTGGTCGATGCGGAAGATTTGCTGCTCTTTGAAGACCTTGCCCACGGCGGTGTTGATCGCGCGGTTGGAGGCCAGGTCGTGGCCCAGCGGCTTTTCCAGCACGATGCGGGTCTTGGGTGTGTTCAGGCCGCTGGCAGCGAGTTGCTCGCACACGGTGGTGAACAGGCTGGGCGCGGTGGACAGGTACATGACCACATGGTCGGTCTCGCGCTCGGCCAGGCGTGCCGCCAGTGCGGCATAAGCCTCGGGCTTGGACAGGTCCATGCGCACGTAGCACAGCAGGTCGGCAAAGCGGGCGAACTCTTCGCTGTTGGGGCGCTTGTCGCCTTCAACTTGTTCAAAGCGCGACTGGATTTGTTGGCGGTATTGCGCGTCGTTCAGGTCGTCGCGGCCCACGCCGATGATGCGACCGCCCTCGGGCAGGGTGCCGTGGCGGTAGGCCTGAAACAGGGCGGGCATGAGTTTGCGCCAGACCAGATCGCCCGTGCCGCCGAAGAAAACCAAATCAAAAGCCATGATGTTCTTGAGTTACATGAAAAATTGATTTGTAATGTAACTTTGTTTCACAGATAATTCAAGCGTCTTCAGGAAAAAATCACATGAACCAGCTCGACGCCCTCAAAAAATTCACCACCGTGGTCGCAGACACCGGTGACTTCAAGCAATTGGCCCAGTTCCAGCCCCAAGACGCGACGACCAATCCCTCGCTGATCTTGAAAGCGGTGCAAAAGCCCGAATACGCGCCTTTGCTGGCCGAAGCCGTGGCCGCTCACCGTGGCCAACCCCTTGATGTGGTGATGGACCACCTGCTGGTGCGCTTTGGCTGCGAAATTTTGAACACCATCCCGGGCCGTGTGTCCACCGAAGTCGATGCGCGTTTGAGCTTTGACACCGCCGCCACTGTGGCCCGTGCACGCCGCATCATGGCGCTGTACGAAGCGCAGGGCATTGCCCGTGAGCGTGTGCTGATCAAGATCGCATCGACCTGGGAAGGCATTCAGGCCGCAGCCGAGCTGGAGCGCGAAGGCATCCGCTGCAACCTGACGCTGCTGTTCGCGTTTTGCCAAGCGGTGGCTTGTGGCCAAGCCAAGGTGCAGTTGATCTCGCCCTTTGTGGGCCGCATTTACGACTGGTACAAAAAAACCGCAGGTGCCGCCTGGGACGAGGCCGCCAAGGCCGGTGCCAACGACCCCGGCGTGCAGTCGGTGCGGGCCATCTTCAACCATTACAAAAAGCACGGCATCGCCACCGAAGTCATGGGCGCGTCGTTTCGCAACATTGCCCAGATCACGGCCCTGGCCGGCTGCGATTTGCTGACCATCAGCCCTGAGCTGTTGGCGCAGTTGGCAGCGACCGAAGCGCCTTTGGCGGCGGCGCTGGACGCGCAAGCGGCCAAGGCCATGGACTTGCCTGCCGTGGCATACGACGAAGCCTCTTTCCGCCTGGCGCTCAACGAAGACGCCATGGCCACCGAGAAGCTGGCCGAAGGCATCCGCGCCTTCTGCGCCGATGCCGTGAAACTTGAAGAATTGATGAACAAAGCCTGACCCTAGAGCGCCCTGTAGGTCGGCACCTTCAGGTCCGACGTGTTTGTGCGTTCCACTGCCCTTTGTCGGGGCTGAAGCCGCCGACTTACAAATACAAAAGTAGGTCGGTACCTTCAGGTCCGACATTTGCAAGTCGGGCTCAAATTCATGTCGGGGCTGAAGCCGCCGACCTACAAAACAAAAAGTATTGTTAATTGAATGAACCCTATGCGTTGTGACAAGACCGCTGCCTGGAGCCAGCTGCAGCAACATGCCGAAGGCTTTGCCGGATTTGATTTGCGAGACGCTTTTGCCGGTGACGCCACCCGTGCGGCCAGCTTGAGTCAGGCTGCGCCGCATGTGTTTGCGGACTTGTCCAAAAACCACACCGATGCCGCGACCGAGGCCTTGCTGATCGAGCTGGCCCGTCAGACCGGTTTGAGCGCCCACCGCGATGCGATGTTCCGGGGTGAGGCGATCAACCACACCGAGGGTCGCGCCGTGATGCATTGGTTGCTGCGCCAGCCCGAAGGCTCTTTGCAAGGCGATCTGGCCGAGCCGCTGGCGCTGGTGCACGGCACCCTTGCGCCCATGCTGGCCTATGCCGAGCAGGTGCGGGCCGATGCGCAGATCACCGATGTGGTGAACATCGGCATCGGCGGCTCGGACTTGGGGCCGCAAATGGCGGTGCTGGCTTTGCAGGACTTTGTGATCGAGGGCAAGCGCTTTCATTTCGTGTCCAACGTCGATGGCCATGAACTGGCGGGCGTGCTCAAGGGCCTCAAGGCCGAGAACACCTTGTTTTTGATCGCCTCCAAAACCTTCACCACCATCGAGACCATGACCAATGCGCGCTCGGCGCTGGGCTGGTTTCTTGCGCAGGGCGGCACCGATGTGGCCCGTCACTTTGCGGCGCTGACCACAAACGTTTCGGCGGCCGCTGAATTGGGCATCACCACCACCTTTGGTTTTTGGGACTGGGTGGGCGGGCGCTATTCGATGTGGTCGGCCATTGGCTTGCCCGTGGCCATCGCCATTGGCGCCAAAGGCTTCCAAGACTTGTTGGCCGGTGCACACGCCATGGACCAGCATTTCCAGACGGCGCCTTTGGAGGCCAACTTGCCGGTGCGCTTGGGTCTCCTCGATGTTTGGTACCGCAATTTCTTGAACTACACCAGCCGATCGATTGCGCCGTACCACAGCGCATTGCGCCGGGTGCCTGCGTATTTGCAGCAGCTGGAGATGGAGAGCAATGGCAAGCGCGTGGACCGCAATGGGCAGGCGCTGCCCTATGGCACCTCGCCTGTGCTGTGGGGCGAGCCCGGCACCAACGGCCAGCACGCCTACTTTCAGATGCTGCACCAGGGCACGGACATCGTGCCGCTGGAATTCATCGCCGTGAAAAAGCCCACGCACAGCCTGAAGGACCACCATGAATTGTTGCTGGCCAATGTGATCGCGCAGGCCCAGGCGCTGATGCTGGGCAAGTCGGACGCAGGTGGGCACAAGCACTTCACCGGCAATCGCCCCAGCACCTTCTTGTTGCTCGACGAGCTGACGCCAGCCAGCCTGGGCGCTTTGATCGCCTTGCAAGAGCACCGCGTGTTTGTCAGCGGCTCGGTTTGGGGCATCAACAGTTTTGACCAATGGGGCGTGGAGCTGGGCAAGGTCTTGGCCAAGGACATCCATGCCCGCATCGTCTCGGGCGATGCATCGGGGCTGGACGCATCAACGGCCGCCTTGCTGGAACGCGTGCGCGGTTGACCCTGTAGGAGCCAGCCCTGCTGGCGATGGTCAGGGACGCCGGTACACGCATCGCGGGCACTCAGACAACAAGTGGCCGCCCTGTGCTTTAAGTGATACCCAGCGCGCAAGGGCCAGCGATAAACTGGCCCGATGACGCCTACCCTAGACCGCCTGCTGCAAAGCATTGACGCCAAGCGCGATGAGGTCGTTGCGCTCACGCAAGACCTGGTGCGCATCCCCACCATCAATCCGCCAGGCGATGCCTACGAGGCTTGCGCCCACTTGATTGGCGAGCGCCTGGCCCGCAAGGGCTTTGCGGTCGAATACGTGCGGGCCCTCGGTGCGCCTGGCGACAGCGACAGCCACCCCCGCACCAATGTGGTGGCGCGTTGGCAAGCCCCCCAGCCGGGCGAGTGCGTGCATTTCAACAGCCACATCGATGTGGTCGAGACCGGACCGGGTTGGACCTATGAGCCCTTTGGCGGGCAAGTGGCCAACGGACGTGTTTACGGCCGGGGCACCTGCGACATGAAGGGCGGGTTGGCGTCGAGCATCATCGCTTGCGAGGCCTTGATCGAGTCGGGCTTGGCCCTGTCTGGGGCGCTGGAAATCAGCGGTACGGTGGACGAGGAGTCGGGCGGATTTGCCGGCGTGGGCTATTTGGCCGAGCGCGGTTACTTCAGCAAGCCGCGTGTGCACCATGTGATCATCCCCGAGCCTTTGGGGGTGGACCGCATTTGTTTGGGTCACCGAGGGGTGTGGTGGGGTGAGGTGGAAACGCGGGGGCGCATCGCGCACGGCTCCATGCCATTTTTGGGCGACAGCGCCATCAACCACATGAGCGCTTTCATCCATTTGCTCGAGACGCAACTGCAGCCGCGCCTGCAAGGTCGGCACACGGCCGAGCCGGTGGAGCCGCCGGGGGCACGCGTGAGCACGCTCAACATCAACAGCATCCATGGCGGTCAAGTCGAGCAGCGCTACAGCTTGGACGAACGCGGCTGGCCTACAGGCGATTTGCCCGCGCCTGTGGTGGCGCACCTGTGCAAGGCGGTTCTGGACCGGCGCTTCATCGCCGAGGAAAACCTCGAAGCCGTCAAGCAAGAGATCGTGGACATGCTCGAAGAACTCAAGCGCACACGGCCGGGTTTTGATTACGGCATCCGCGACATCATGAGTTTTGTGCCGACGGCCACGCCCAAGGATGCGCCGGTGGTGGATGCCACAGCCCGCGCCATTGCCCGCGTGCTGGGCCGTGAGCCCAGCTACATCGCCAGCCCGGGCACCTATGACCAAAAGCACATCGTGCGCAGCGGCAAGTTGCGTGACTGCATTGCCTATGGCCCCGGCATTCTGGATCTGGCGCACCAGCCCGATGAATACGTGGGCATCCAAGAGTTGGTGGACTCGGCCAAGGTCATGGCTTTGGCAGCTTTGAAGTTGACCGGGACGGCCCATTTTTGACAAATTTGGCATCGCAACCGATGGCCATGCGTGCTCGCATCGGCCCGAGTTGTAACCGCGAACTGGATTTTGTGTAACGCAATCCTTGAAATCCGTTTTTCTCGGATAAATAACTATTAAATCTGTTTTTTCCGCTTTAATTGGCGCGGCAAAAAACGAGGTGCTCCATTAAGATACGCCCCTTGTCGCAAACCTCAGCCCTTTTTGTTGGGGCTTTTTTTGCGCTTCAAATGGCCATATCAGGGACGTCTTACGACGGACCTTTGGAGTATTTATGCAATTGATTTGGGTGTCCGGGCCCACAGCCCGGGTGGTTGCTGTGTCCATCACGGCGCGCAAGGTCTTGCTCTCGGTCGGGGCTGTGGCGCTGACCTTGCTGTTGTTGGGCTCGCTGTTCCATCTGATCGGCTTGCGCGTGGCCGTCGAATATGCGCCTGAATTGGCGCAACGCATGGGCGGTGTGACAAGCCAGGCGGAGCAATTGAAAATTGAAGCCGACTACCGTGCCAAGCTGGAGGGCCTGCATGGGCAGATCTCCTCCGTGACGGACCGTCTGCGTGACATCGAAGAGCAAAAGAAAAGCTTCCTGAGCCGATTGGGCATTGAAAGCCTGTTGCCCGGCAGCGCTCGTCGCAAAGCCGAACCGACCGATGGCCGTGGCGGCCCATTGAAAGCCGTGCCCTTTTGGTCTACAAGCGCTTCTGATCTGAGCAGTGAGTTGGAGTCCGCTGCCCAGCAAATTCAGGAACTCGAAGAGACCCTGATCAAAAAGCAAGCCCAATGGCAGCGTGACCTCGATCGGGTGAGCAAACTGCCGACGGCCCTGCCTTTGGCAGAGGACTTTTCCATCACCAGTGGCTTCGGTGTGCGCGCTGATCCCATGACGCACCAGCCCAGCATGCATGAAGGCATCGACTTTGTGGCCCCTGTGGGGACACCCGTGCGTGCCACCGCCGATGGCAAAGTGCTGCGCTCCGGGCGCGCAGGTGCTTACGGTGAAATGGTGGAAATAGCGCACGCCGATGGTTTCGTGTCGCGCTATGCCCATTTGAGTCGCCGCCATGTCAACGAAGGCGACAAGATTGAACGGGGTCAATTGCTCGGTTTGCTGGGCAATACAGGCCGGTCCACAGGGCCGCACCTGCATTACGAAGTGATGTACCAGGGCCAGGCGATGCACCCCACCAAGGCTTTTGCGGCATGGGCGCGCCCGAACCTCAAGCCTTGATTGGGATTTGAATTTCAGGAGGAGACAAACATGTTCGGCAACAAAAAAACAAACAACACCCCGCTCGTGAAGAGCCCAGAGCGCTTTGACACCTTGATTGGCCGTCAAACCGAAATCCAGGGCACGCTGCGTGTCATTCAAAGTGTGCGCATCGACGGCAAAGTGGTGGGCAACATCGAAGCGCCGAGGGACCAAGCCATCACCGTGGTGATTGGTCAGGAAGGTGAAGTTCATGGCGACGTGATCGCCAGCCGAGTGATCGTGGCGGGTAAGGTCTCAGGCAACATCGATGCCCACGAACGCGTGGAGTTGCTGGCCAGCGCTTTGGTGCAAGGCGATGTGAAGTATGGCTCGATCGCGGTGGAGCACGGTGCGCGCTTGCTCGGTTTGCTGCTGCAAGTGGATGCGTCTCAGCCCCAGGGGCAGCCTGACCATGCGCAAGATGCCATCCGCAAAGCGCAGGCCACAGGCACGACCGAATAAAGCCTTGAGGGCTCGGGGGTCGACTGAAATTCAGCTTTGACCCACCGCCCAAAAAGCAAACCCGTGAAACTCATTATCATCGCGGGATGACATTTTTAGCCATCGATGTGGGCAACACCCGTTTGAAATGGGCGTTGTACGACCGGCCGCACCCCCTTGCCCAACTGTTGGCGCAGGGTGCGGAATTCTTGGAAAACATCGACCGCTTGGCCGACGGGCCTTGGGCTGATCTGCCCGTGCCAGAGCGCATGCTCGGCTGCATAGTGGCCGGCGACGCGATCAAGCGCCGCGTGCAAGAACAAATGGACCTGTGGGATGTGACGCCTCAGTGGGTTGTGCCCAGTGTCTCAGAAGCGGGCTTGACCAACGGTTACGACCACCCCTCCCGATTGGGCTCTGACCGGTGGGTGGCCATGATCGGTGCGCGTCAACGCATGCTGGCCCAAGGGCCTGCCCGGCCGCTGGTGGTGGTGATGGTGGGCACTGCGGTCACCGTCGAGGCCATCGATACCGAAGGCCGTTTTTTAGGTGGATTCATCTTGCCAGGGCACGGCATCATGCTGCGCGCTTTGGAGTCGGGCACGGCCGGTTTGCATGTGCCCACCGGCGAAGTGCGGCCCTTCCCGACCAACACCAGCGATGCGCTGACCAGCGGCGGCACCTATGCCATCGCGGGCGCCTGCGAGCGCATGGTGCACCACATTCGCGAGCACACGGGCCAAGAGCCGATGTGCGTGATGACGGGTGGCGCAGGCTGGAAGATGGCGCCCAGCATGTCGCTTCAATTCGAGTTGGTGGACAACCTGATTTTTGACGGTCTGCTGACCATGGCCGAACAGCGTTTCACCGCCAAGGGCTGAACCCGCAACTCAAGCCGCTGGGTCGCTGTAGACCGCGGTCAATGATTGCAGGTGCGCCTGCAGATCGGCGCTGGCCATGTAGGGCGTGAGCAAGGCCAGCACGTGTTTGGCACCCCGGCTCAAGGCCAGGCTGGCGCTGGCGGGCTCCAGTGCCTGGCGCGGGTTGCGCACGTATTCGTAGCTGAGCCAATAAGTGACCATCACCGACATGCTGGCCGACAAGGTTGCCACGCTGTCGGGGTCGATGCGCATCAAACCCGCGGCCGCCAGCGATTCGAGCAACTGCCTGAACGCCTGTGTTTTGCGCTCCAGCACCGCGTGGAAATGCGTCTCCAAATGCCGGTTGCCCGACAGCAAGTTGTTCAGGTCGCGGTACAAAAACCGGTGGTTCCAGACCTGTTCAAACAGCGAGTGCAAAAAGAACCACGCGTCTTCCACATCGTGCACATCGGTCGCAGCGTCCAGCAAGCCCAGCATGGCCGCTTCGTAGTCGTCAAACAGGTGGTTGACCAGTGCGTCTTTGGAGGGGAAGTGGTAATACAGATTGCCGGGGCTGATGTTCAGCTCGGACGAGATCAGCGTGGTCGAGACATTGGGCTCGCCAAAGCGGTTGAACAGCTCCAGCGTGACCTCAGCGATGCGCTGGGCGGTGCGGCGTGGGGCTTTTTTGGCCATGGGTGAACAGCGTGGGCTCAGGCCTTGCGGCGGGGGCTGGTGGACTTGGCGGCCGTTTTGCTGGGGGCTTTGGCCACCGGCTTGGTCTTGGATGGGACGGCGGCTTGTTTCGTGGCCTTGGCCAGTTGCGCCTCCAATTGCGCCACGCGTTCGGTCAGGGCTTGCAGGTCGTACAGCGTGGGCATGCCCAAGCGTTGCAGGGCTTTGGCCACGCGGTCTTCAAACAGGTGTTCCAGTCGGTCCACGCGCACCGTGGTTTGTTGGCCAAAGTCGCTGGCCAGGTGGCTCAGGCGTTCGGTGGCTTCGTTCAGGCGTTGCTGTGCTTCGACCTGGCTTTTACGCTGGAAGGCCAAGCCATCGTTGACCAAGGCTTCGATGGCTTTGCTGCCTTGCTCTTGCGCTTTGGCCATGGCGCCCAAACCCGCCAGCCAAATCTGGTGTGTGGGGGCGGCGGCGGCGGTGGCATCGGTCGAGGTGGTGGTCTTGTCAGACGCAGGTGATTTGGCCATGGGGGAACTCCTGATATGGGCATCACTTTAACCTGAGCGATGGGGCATTGCTTCTAAAATCTGCGCTTGTCGCGCACCCTGTGGCCAGCTCACAGCCGCTCACCCTGAATCGGGCTTTCATGAAAATTCTTCTCCTCGGTAAAAACGGTCAAGTCGGCTGGGAACTGCAACGCAGCCTGGCCCCTTTGGGCGAGTTGATCGCGCTGGACCGCCACAGCACGCTGCATTGCGGTGACTTGTCGCAGCCTGAAAAATTGGCCCAAACGGTGCGCGATGTGCGGCCCGATGTGGTCGTCAATTCCGCAGCCCACACCGCGGTGGACAAGGCCGAGTCCGAGCCCGAGTTGGCCCGCACCCTGAACGCCACGGCACCAGCCGCCTTGGCCCAAGCGGCGGCCGATGTGGGGGCTTGGCTGGTGCATTACTCGACCGACTATGTGTTCAATGGCGAGGGCCAGACGCCTTGGCAAGAAGGCGATGCCACAGGCCCCTTGGGTGTTTACGGTCAGACCAAGCTTGAAGGCGAGCAAGCCATCGCGGGCAGTGGCTGCAAGCACCTGATTTTCCGCACCAGCTGGGTCTATGCGGCACGCGGCGGCAACTTTGCGCGCACCATGCTGCGCCTGGCCCAAGAGCGCGAGCGGCTCACGGTGATTGACGACCAGCGCGGCGCACCCACGGGCGCGGATTTGATCGCCGATGTGACGGCGCATGCCATCCGCCAAGTCATTCAGACGCAAGACGCGCATCTTTCGGGCGTTTACCACTTGGTGGCCGCAGGCGAGACCAGTTGGCACGGCTATGCCTCGCATGCGATTGAGCGGGCACGTCAGATCAAGCCCGACGCCCCCTGGCAAGTGAGCGAGATCGCGCCGGTGCCGACTTCGGCATTTCCGACGCCTGCACGCCGACCATTGAACTCCCGCCTGAACACCCAACGCCTGCAAAACCGCTTTGGCCTGACCTTGCCGAGTTGGCAGCAGGGCGTGGACCGCTTGCTGGCCGAGATGCTTTGAGCGTCAGACGCTTGCGGCACAATCTCTTTCAACCTTGATGACCTTTTTATTCTGTAACGCGCCATGACCGATACCACCGCTGCCGTTTCCCCCCGCGACCAGGCCCAGATCCTGGCGCAGGCCATGCCCTACATCCGCAAGTACCACGGCAAGACCTTGGTCATCAAATACGGCGGCAACGCCATGACCGACCCAGCCCTGCAGCAAGCCTTTGCCGAAGATGTGGTGCTGCTCAAGCTGGTGGGCATGAACCCAGTGGTGGTGCACGGCGGCGGCCCGCAAATCGAAAACGCCTTGAGCCGCTTGGGCAAAAAAGGCGAGTTCCTGCAAGGCATGCGCGTGACCGATGCCGAGACCATGGAGGTGGTCGAGTGGGTGTTGGGCGGCGAAGTGCAGCAAGACATCGTGGGCATGATCAACCGCGCAGGCGGCAAGGCCGTGGGCCTGACGGGCCGTGACGGCGCCATGATCCGTGCCAAAAAACTGCGCTTGCTGGATGCACAAGACCCGAGCAAAGAGCTTGATGTGGGCCAGGTGGGTGACATTGAAAGCATCGACCCGTCCATCCTCAAAGCCCTGCAAGACGACGCGTTCATTCCGGTGGTCAGCCCCATCGGCTTTGGGGTGGACAATGAGAGCTACAACATCAACGCCGACGTGGTGGCCGCCAAGTTGGCCACGGTGTTGCAGGCCGAAAAACTCCTGATGCTGACCAACATCCGCGGCGTGCTCGACAAAGAGGGCAACTTGCTGACCGAGCTGACCCCCAACCGCATCGACGAGCTGTGCGCCGATGGCACCATCAGTGGCGGCATGATCCCCAAAATCGCGGGCGCTTTGGATGCCGCCAAGAGCGGTGTGAACGCGGTGCACATCATCGACGGCCGCGTGCCGCACGCCATGCTGCTGGAAGTCCTGTCGGAGCAAGCCTTCGGCACCATGATCAAGAGCCGCTGAAGCGGACCGAGGCCAGAGGGGGAGACATGAACGAACACCACGACAACACCGAAACGAGCGAAGAAACGCCGGCCCGCAAACGCCCACGCCCGGGTGAGCGGCGCTTGCAGATCCTGCAAACGCTGGCGTCCATGCTGGAGGCGCCAGGCGCTGAGCGGGTCACCACGGCAGGTTTGGCCGCCAAGATCGGTGTGAGCGAGGCGGCCCTGTACCGCCACTTTGCCAGCAAGGCGCAGATGTTCGAGGCCCTGATCGACTTTGTGGACCAGTCGGTGATTGGTTTGATCCGTCAGGTCACCGACCGCGAGCCTGTGGGCCCCAACCAAGCCGCCCGCATCGTGGCGCTGCTGTTGCAGTTCGCCGAAAAGAACCCTGGCATGTGCCGAGTCATGACCGGCGATGCGCTGGTGCTGGAACACGAACGCCTGCAAGAGCGCATCAATTTGCTGTTTGACAAGATCGAATCGCAGCTGCGCCAGTCGCTCAAAGGCCTGGCGTCCGAAACCCCCACGGCGGACGCACAAGTGGCCGCTTCGGTGCTGGTGGCCTTCATGCAAGGGCGCTTGCAGCGCTTTGCCCGCTCGGGCTTCAAGCGGCTTCCCTCTGAGCATTTGCAAGCGGCGCTGGCACGGGTGCTGTAAAGGCTGCAGTCATTGCTGCGCCAAATGGCGCGTTCGGTGGCTGGGTGGTACGGATCCATCATGCGATCAAATTGGGGCATGCCCTGATAAGCGACGCTTGTGTTTCGCTCTATAGTGGTCTTCATCGACTTGAATGGAGTATCCGATGAAGCGTCGTTCCCTTTTTGCTGTGGCCGCCCTTGCAGCCGCCTTGTTGGCCCCCTTTGCTGCGCAAGCCCAGACCAAAACCTTGCGCGTCGTGCCGCACGCCAACATCACCATCCTCGATCCGATCTGGAGCACGGCGTTTGTCACGCGCAACCACGGCTACATGATTTATGACACCTTGTTCGGCACCGATCTGGCCGGCAAGGTCAAGCCCCAGATGGTGGACAAGTGGAACGTCAGCAAGGACAACCTGACCTGGACGTTCACCCTGCGTGACGGCCTGGAGTTTCATGATGGCAAAGCCGTGACCAGCGAAGACGTGGTGGCCTCCATCAAGCGATGGACCAGCCGCGACAGCTTTGGCGGCGTGCTGGCCAAGAGCGTGGACAGCTATGCCACGCCCGATGCCAAGACCTTTGTCATCAAACTCAACAAACCCTTTGGCGTGATGCTCGAAGCGCTGGGCAAGCCCTCGTCCAACGTGCTGTTCATCATGCCCGCGCGCATTGCCGCCACGCCTGGCAGCGAGCAGATCAAGGAAAACATCGGCTCCGGACCTTATAAGTTTGTGCCCGGCGAATACAAGCCCGGCGAGCGTTTGGTCTATGTGAAGAACGACAAATACAAGCCCCGCAGCGAAACGCCAGACGGCACCACAGGGGGCAAGCAGGTGAACGTGGACCGCGTGGAGTGGGTCATCATCCGCGATCCGCAAACCCAGTTCAATGCCTTGGTGGCCGGTGAAGTTGACATCGTCGAGCAGCCCACCTTTGAGCAGTACGCTTCGCTCAAAGCTCAAAAAGACATCCAGCTGGTGGACGCCCAACCTGCCGGCTTGCAGTTCATCTTGCGCTTCAACCACCTGCATGCGCCTTTTAACAACGTGAAGATCCGCCAGGCCGCCATGGTGGCGCTGGGCCAGGAAGCGCACCTGAAAACCCAGGTCGGTGCCCCCGGCATGTACACCTTCTGCAAGAGCATGTACCCCTGCGGGACACCCTTGGCCAGCGACAAGACCGGCATTTACAACGGCATGGCCGACCCCAAGAAAGCGGCCGAGATGCTCAAAGAGGCCGGCTACGATGGCACCCCCGTGGTGCTGATGCGCCCGACCGACCTGGCCGCGATTGCCAAGTTGCCTTTGGTGGCCAAACAGCAGCTTGAAGCCGCAGGCTTCAAAGTGGACATGCAGCAAATGGACTGGGCCACCTTGGTGGCGCGTCGCGCCAAGAAAGACGCCCCTGCACAGGGCGGCTGGAACGCCTTCATGACCGCCTGGACGGCCGGCGACATCTTGAACCCCTTGACCATGGCGATGATGAACGCCGCAGGCGACAAGGGTTGGTTCGGTTGGCAAGACGACAAGCAGATCGAAGACCTGAAGGTCAAGTTTGCGCAGGCCACCACCGACGCTCAGAAAAAGCAGATCGCTGAGCAAATCCAGTTGCGCGCCATGGAGACGGCCACCCACGTGCCGCTGGGCCAGTACTTCAACCCCGCAGCCTTGCGCAAGAACATCTCGGGTCTCGTGCCCGGTGGTGCGCAGGTGTACTGGAACATCAAGAAGAACTGACTTTTTGAATTCAAAAGCAGCTGAAGTTTTATGCTGAGGTTCTTGCTTCAGCGCCTGCTGGCGCTGATCCCTGTGCTGCTCACGGTCGCGGTCATTGTGTTTCTGATCCTTCGGCTCACGCCGGGGGACCCGGCCGCTGTGATCGCGGGCAACAACGCCACCAACGATGACATTGACCGCATTCGTGAGCAGTTGGGCCTGACCAAGCCCCTGCTCACGCAGTTCATGATCTGGTTGGGGGGCGTGCTGCAGGGTGACTTGGGCTACTCCTTTTACCTGGGCAAGCCAGTCACCGAGTTGATCGCTCAGCGGATCGAGCCCACCCTTTCCTTGGCCGCTGGCACCATGGTGTTGGCCGTTTTGGTGGCCGTGCCTTTGGGCACGCTGGCCGCTTGGCGCATGGGCGGCTGGCTGGACCGCATCCTGTCCGGCTTTGCGGTGGCGGGGTTCTCGGTGCCGGTGTTCGTGATCGGCTATGTGCTGATCTACATTTTTGCGATTCAGTTGCAGTGGTTGCCGGTGCAGGGTTACCGCCGCTTGTTGGGCGAGTTCTCGCAAGGGGTGGGCGCTTGGGCATACCAGCTGGTGCTGCCTTGGTTGTCTTTGGCCACCATCTACGTGGCGCTGATTGCACGGGTCACGCGGGCCAGTGTGTCCGAGGCACTGACCGAAGACTACATCCGCACAGCGCGTGCCAAGGGCATCACCGAGCAAGCGGTATTGCTGCGCCACGCGCTGGCCAATGCGGCCGTACCCATCGTCACGGTGATTGGCATCGGCATTGCGCTCTTGATCGGTGGTGTGGTCGTGACCGAGACGGTTTACGCCATTCCGGGCTTGGGCTCTCTGACGGTCGATGCGGTGCTCAACCGCGACTTTCCGGTCATCCAAGGCGTGGTGCTGTTTTTCAGTGTGCTCTATGTCTTGATCAATTTGTGTGTGGACTTGAGCTACCTGTGGCTCGATCCCCGGATCCGTTACTGATGAACGCCACCTTCCGAAAACTTCTGGCGCACACCACCGTCCGTTTGGGCTTGGGCGTGCTGGGCCTGCTGATCTTGATCGCTTTGGTGGCGCCATGGCTGGGCACCGTGGACCCGGCGGCCATGGACTCGGCCAACATCAACACCGCCGCCGGGGTGGTGGGGCAGTTTGCTTTGCCGGGTGGCGTCAGTGTCACCCACACCTTTTGGATGGGCTCAGACAACTTTGGCCGCGACATTTACAGCCGTGTGCTGTTTGGCACCCGCGTGTCTTTGCTGGTGGGTTTGTTCACGGCCACCGTGGCCTTGGCTGTGGGCGGTGTGTTGGGCATGTTGGCCGGCTACTTTCGCCTGGCAGATGCGGTGCTGATGCGCTTCATGGACGGCCTGATGGCCATCCCCGCCATCTTGCTGGCGATTGCGCTGGTGGCGGCGCTGGGTGCGCAGATCTGGACTGTGGTGGTGGCGATCGCCATCCCCGAGATCCCCCGTGTCACACGCTTGGTGCGCTCGCTGGTGCTGACCTTGCGTGAAGAGCCATTTGTAGAAGCGGCTCGCGCTTTGGCCACGCCCACACCGGTCATTTTGCTGCGCCACATTTTGCCCAACGCGATGGCGCCACTGATCGTGCAGGGCACCTTCATTGCGGCGAGCGCCGTGCTGACCGAAGCCATCTTGAGCTTCCTGGGTTTGGGCCTGCCGGCGGATATTCCGACCTGGGGCAACATCATGGCCGAGGGCCGGGTGCAGTTCACCCAGTACCCGGGCAATGTGCTGTTTCCAGCCATGTTTTTGGTGCCCACCGTGCTGGCCATCAACCTGTTGGGTGACGGCTTGCGCGATGTGTTGGACCCCAAATTTGCCAAACGGAGCGGGACATGACCGCAGCCGTTTCCCAGTCCATTTCGCATCCTGTTCTGTCCATCCGAGGCTTGTCTGTCGCCCTGCCTGCGGGCGGGGACCGGGCCCATGCCATCACCGAGGTCTCGCTCGACATCTTGCCGGGTCAGACCCTGTGTGTGGTGGGCGAGTCCGGTTCGGGCAAGTCCGTCATGGCCACCACCGTGATGGGTTTGCTGCCCAAAGAGCTGCAAGCCGTGGCGGGCAGCATTGCCCTGCAAGGCGAGTCTTTGCTGCAGGCGTCTCCATTGCGGCTGCGCCAGTTGCGCGGCAAGGCCATGGGCATGGTGTTCCAAGAGCCCATGACCGCCTTGAACCCGGTCATGAGCTGCGGTGACCAAGTGGACGAGTTGCTGGCCACCCACACCGACTGGCCTGCCGAAAAGCGCCGTGCCGAAATCTTGCGCGTGTTCGAGCGGGTCAAGCTGCCCGAGCCGGCCCGCATGCTGCGCAGCTTTCCGCACCAACTCAGCGGCGGGCAGCGTCAGCGCATCGTGATCGCGATGGCCGTGATCTTGAAGCCTGCATTGCTGATTTGCGACGAGCCGACCACTGCGTTGGACGTGACCACCCAGAAAGAAATTTTGCGATTGATCGCCGACCTGCAGCGCGAGCAGGGCAGTGCGGTGCTGTTCATCACCCACGACATGGGCGTGGTGGCCGAGATCGCCGACCAGGTGCTGGTGATGAACCAAGGCCAGGCGGTGGAAAGCGGCGACTGCGAACAGGTGCTGCGACGCCCCCGCGCCGAGTACACGCGCCAGCTGTTGGCCGCCGTGCCGGGCATGACGCCGCCCCCCGCCAAGCCTGAGCCTGCGGGGCCTGCGCTGCTGTCGGGCCAAGGCGTGGGCAAGACCTACATCAGCCACGACTGGCTGGGCCGCAGCCGCCCCACGGCCGCCCTCATGGAGGCGGCGGTGGCCGTGCGTGCCGGTGAGACGGTGGGCATCGTGGGCGAGTCGGGTTCGGGCAAGTCAACCTTTGCGCGTTGCCTGATCCGCCTGATCGACCCGACCGAAGGCCAGATTTTTTGGGACGCCGACGACGTGGCCCGCATGCCCGAGGGCCAGTTGCGGCCGCTGCGTCACCGCGTGCAGGTGGTCTTTCAAGATCCGAACCGCTCGCTCAACCCGCGCCGCACCGTGGGCCAGTCCATGGTCGAAGGCGCGATGAACTTTGGCCAGACGCGCGAGCAGGCCGAAGCACTGGCGGTGGAGTTGATGGCGCAGGTGCGCTTGCCCGTGGAGGCCTTGAAGCGCTACCCCAGCCAGTTCAGCGGGGGCCAACGCCAACGCCTGGCGATTGCCCGTGCGCTGGCTTGCCGACCGCAGGTGCTGGTGGCCGACGAGGCGGTGAGTGCGCTTGATGTGAGTGTGCAAGCCCAGATCCTGAACCTGCTGCGCGAGGCGCAGTCGCGCTTGGGCCTGGGGCTGCTGTTCATCACGCACGACCTGCGCGTGGCCGCCCAGCTGTGCGACCGCGTGATCGTGATGCACCAAGGCCGCATCGTGGAGCAGGGCCGCACGACCGAGCTGTACGCCAACCCGCAACAGGACTACACCCGGCGCCTGTTTGACGCCGCACCGGCCGCATTGCCCGAGCTTGAAAACCCATGACCCGCATCCTGATCGCTGGTTACCAGCACGAGACCAACACCTTTGCGCCCAGCTTGGCCGATTGGGCCGCCTTTCAAAGTGGCGAGGCCTTTCCGGCATATGTGCGCGGGCAGGCCCTGATCGACCAGATGACGGGCGTGAACATCCCGGCAGGCGGCTTCATCGACGCGGCCCGGCGCGAAGGCTGGCAGTTGGTGCCATCGGCTTGGGCCGGGGCCACACCTTCGTCGTATGTGACGCAAGACGCGTTTGAGCGCATCTGCGCGGCCATTGTCGAAGACGTACGCGCGGCCCTGGTGCAGGGTCTGGACGGGGTGTACCTCGACCTGCACGGTGCGGCCGTGGCCGAAAACGCCGACGACAGCGAAGGCGAGTTGATCGCCCGCATCCGCGCGGTGGTCGGCCCCAAGCTGCCCATCGTGGCCAGCTTGGACCTGCATGCCAACGTGACCGAGCGCATGTTGAAGTTGTCCGATGGTTTGGTGGCCTACCGCACCTACCCGCACATCGACATGGCCGAGACCGGCGAGCGTGCCGCCCTGCTGCTGCGCGCGCATTTGCGTGCAGGTGGCAAGGCCCCCATGCAGGCCCGACGCTTGCCGTTTTTGATCCCGCTCAACGCGCAAAGCACCTGGATGGCCCCGGCCAAGGACCTCTACGACGAGATGATTGCGTTGGAGTCGCAAACCGGCTGCATGCTCAGTTTTTGCATGGGCTTTCCGGCGTCTGATTTTGCCGAGTGCGGCCCCGTGGTTTGGGGCCATGGCCCACAGGCTGAAGCGGCGGTGCAGCGCCTGTTTGAGCGTGTGGCCGAACCCGGCCAGTGGCGCCCCGATGTGCTGCCTGCCCGCGAGGCGGTCACACAAGCCATGGCCACGGCCCAGGTGTCTGCTGCGCCCGTGGTCATGGCCGACACCCAAGACAACCCTGGCGCAGGCGGTGACAGCAACACCACCGGCATGCTGCACGCCCTGCTGCAGCAAGGCGCTGGAAAGCGCTGGCCTGGCCAAGTGGCGCTGGGTTTGTTGTACGACCCCGAAGCCGCCCGGATGGCACATGCCGCCGGGGTGGGGGCCAGCCTGCAATTGGCGTTGGGCAAGGCCGTGCCCACCTTCACGGGCGAGGCGAGCGACCCGCCTGTGCAAGGGCGCTTCACGGTGCGGGCTTTGGGGCCGGATGATTGCGAACTCAAAGGCCCGATGATGACCGGCGTGAAGGTCCACATCGGCCCTTGTGCGTGTCTCGAAATCGATGGCGTGCTGGTGGCGGTGGCCAGCGGCAAGATGCAGATGCTCGACCGTGAACTGTTCCGCGCCGTGGGCATCCAACCCGAGCAGATGAAGCTGCTGGTGGTCAAAAGCTCCAACCATTTCCGCGCCGACTTCACGCCCATCGCCAGCCGTGTGCTGGTGGCCAAGGCTGCAGGCCCCATGGCCGCCGACCCGGGCGATTTGCCCTGGAAAAAACTCAGCCCTCAAACGCGCACCAGACCCTGAAGCACTTGTGCGTGACTTCATCACCCCACAGACAGGAGACACCCATGAGCACCACCGACCTGACCCAATGCACTGCGCACGCATTGCTGCAGCTGTACCGCACCGGGCAGGCCAGCCCGGTGGAGGCCACGCAGGCGGTGCTCTCGCGCATCGAGCGCATCAACCCGCAGATCAATGCCTTTTGTCTGGTCGATGCCGACCGTGCCCTGGCCAGCGCCCGCGCCAGTGAAGCGCGCTGGCAAGCGCACCGCAACACAGGCGCAACTGTCGGTGAGCTCGATGGTGTGCCCACCAGCATCAAGGACCTGATCCTCACCCAAGGCTGGCCCACTTTGCGCGGCAGTCGCACCGTGGACCCCAAGCAGCCCTGGGAGGTCGATGCCCCGGCCACAGCGCGGCTGCGCGAAGCGGGCGCGGTGCTGCTGGGCAAAACCACCACACCCGAATTTGGCTGCAAGGGCGAAACCAATTCACCTGCCACCGGCATCACGCGCAATCCTTGGAATTTGAACCACACCCCCGGCGGCTCATCGGGTGGTGCAGCCGCAGCCGTGGCCGCAGGTCTGGGGCCGCTGGCCGTGGGCACCGACGGTGCGGGCAGCGTGCGCATCCCGGCCGCGTTTTGCGGCAACGTGGGTCACAAACCCAGTTTTGGCCGCGTGCCCGCCTACCCCTTGTCGCCCTTTGGCTCGGTGGCGCACTTAGGCCCGCACACCCTGAGCGTGCGCGACGCGGCCATGATGATGAACGTGCTGAAAAAGCCCGACGCCCGCGACTGGACATCCTTGCCGCCCGATGGCACGGACTACACCGTGGGCCTGGAAGACGGTATCCGCGGTCTGCGCATCGCCTATTCGCCCACGCTGGGTTACGCCCAGAACGTGCATCCCGAAATCGCGGCAGCGGTGGCGCAAGGGGTGCAAAAACTGCAAGACCTGGGTGCCCATGTCGAGCAAGTGGATCCAGGCTTTGAAGACCCGCTGGAGATCACCACCGGCCTGTGGTTCCTGGGGGCTTACACGGTCTGGTCGGGCCTGACGGCCGAGCAGCAGGCGCTGGCCGACCCCGACTTCCGAGCCGAGGCGCAATTGGGTGCGCAGCTCAGTGCGCAGCAGGTGCAGCAACTCCACCAGCGCCGGGGCGTGCTGGGTTCGCACATGCGCCAATTCATGCAGCGCTATGACTTGTTGGTCACGCCTTCGGTGTCCATTCCGGCTTTTGAAGCGCGCCCTGCGGGCGCCGTGCCGATGGACCCGGTCAGCATGCTGGGCTGGACGCCGTTCAGCTACCCCTTCAACCTGACCCAGCAACCGGCCATCACCGTGCCCTGCGGCCTCACGAAGGCCGGACTGCCCATGGGCTTGCAGATCGTGGGTCCGATGTTTGGTGATGCCTTGGTGCTGCGTGCGGCGCGGGCCTACGAGTCGGTACAGCCGGTGACGCGGCCAAGCTTGGGCTAAGGCCCGTGGCCAAGGGCTGTCACCAGTTCCACAAGGTCCCGTCGTGTTGGAGTCGGTTCACCGGCAGATAAGCCCTTTGGTAGGGGTATTGGGCGGCCAGCTTCTCGTCGATGTCCACCCCGTGGCCGGGGGACTCGCCGCAATGCATCATGCCGCGCTCAAACCGGTAGTCGTGTGGAAACACCGACAGCATTTCTTCGCTGTGGGGCATGAACTCTTGCACGCCAAAGTTGGGCACCCAGGTGTCAAAGTGCAGGGCCGCACCCATGCACACGGGTGACAAGTCGGTCGCGCCGTGGCAGCCGGTGCGCACCTGGTAGAGGCTGGCCAAATCAGCAATGCGGCGCAGGTGCGTGATACCGCCCGCGTGGACCACGGTGGTGCGGATGTAGTCGATCAGCTGTTTTTCGATCAGCGTCTTGCAGTCCCAGATGCTGTTGAAAATTTCGCCCACCGCGATCGGGGTGGTGGTGTGGTGGCGAATCCACTGGAAGGCGTCCTGGTTTTCGGCCGGCGTCGGGTCTTCCATCCAGAACATGCGCATCGGCTCCAGCGCCTTGCCCAGCTGGCCCGCTTCAATCGGGGTCAAGCGGTGGTGCACGTCGTGCAGCAAATGGATGTCGGGGCCCACCGCTTCGCGCACCGCTTCGAACAGGCCGGGCGTGTGGCGCAAATACTTTTCGGTGCTCCAGTCGTGCTCGCTGGGCAAATTGCCGTCGGCGGGTTCGTACATGCGGTTCGTACTGTTTGCACCATTCACGCCATAGACCTTGTTCAGGCCCGGCACGCCGCTTTGGGCGCGGATCGCCAAGTAGCCTTCTTCTTTGTGGCGCAACACTTCGTCCACCGTCTCGGCGGTGTCGCGGCCGTTGGCGTGGCCGTAAACCATCACCCCGGTGCGGCTGCGTCCGCCCAGCAGTTGGTACAGGGGCATGTTCGCCATCTTGGCCTTGATGTCCCACAGCGCGGTGTCCACGGCGGCAATCGCGCTCATGGTCACCGGGCCGCGCCGCCAGTAGGCGCCTTTGTAGAGGTATTGCCAGATGTCCTCGATTTGCTGCGGGTCACGCCCGATCAGACAGGGGATGACATGGTCTTCGAGGTAGCTGACCACGGCCAGTTCGCGGCCGTTGAGCGTGGCGTCGCCTATGCCGTACACGCCCTGGTCGGTCTCGATCTTGAGGGTGACGAAGTTGCGGCCGAGGCAACAAACGATGACGCGGGCAGCGGTGATTTTCATGGCGTGGTTTGCGTGGGTGATTGCAGTGTCATGCAATGGCGTCAGATTGGATTTTGTAGGTCGGCGGCTTTAGCCCCGACAGGCGGTCTGCGCCGAAGCGGGCATGCGTCGGACCTGAAGGTACCGACCTACGGGGAGAGCCGCATTGGCTTGTCATGTGCTTGTGGCCAACAGTTGCGCAATGGCGGCGTCCACGCCCTGCTGCAGAACCACCTGGTGCCAGTGCACCACGCGGGCGGTCCATGCGGCGTGACTGGGCAGGGTCTGGCCCCACAAGTCTTCGCGGGCCAGCAGGGCACGCACGCAGGCTTCGGGGTTGGTGCGCTGCGCGGCGCCCAAGGCCATGAGGCTCTCGGCTTGGGGGTCGTTCAGGGCGTAGGCCTGGCCTTGTTCGTCCACGCCGAGCGTGTAGCGCACAAAGACGGCTGCGGCCAGTGCGTGGTGTTCAAACGAGGCGCCTTGGGCGATTTGCCCCAGCACCGAGGGCGGCCAGCGCTGCGGGATTTTTTGCGAGCTGTCGGTGGCGATCTGGTGCACGCTGTGTTTCAAATACGGGTTGCCAAAACGCGCGATCAGCGCGTCGCGGTATTCGGCCCAGTCGCTGCGGCTCAGGTGGGGCGCGACTTCACGGCTCATCAAACGGTGCACAAAGCTGCGGATGTGCGGCTCACCGATGCAGCTGGCAATGAAAGGCCTGCCGGTCACGGCACCCATCAGCGCCATGGCCGAGTGGCTGCCGTTGAGCATGCGCAGTTTGGCTTCTTCATAGCTGTGCACATCACCCGTCACGCGCACGCCTGCGCTTTGCAGCAAGGCGGCATCTGTGGGGTCGGCAAAACGGTCTTCGATCACCCACTCCCAAAAGCCTTCGGTGCTCAGGGCGCAATGGTCTTGAACGCCCAGCGCCTCTTGCGCGGCGGCCAACACTTCAGGCGTGGCGGCGGGCACGATGCGGTCGACCATGCTGCACGGAAAGGCGCAGTGCGTGTCCAGCCAGAGCAGCAGTTCGGCGTCTTGAGCAGTGGCTGCGGCTTTGACCAAGGCTTGCAGCTTGTGGCCGTTGCTTTGCAGGTTGTCGCACGAGGCGACGGTGATGCCAGGCAAGCCGCTTTGCTGGCGCAGGCGCAAGCCGTCCAGCAGCAGTTGGCCCAGCGCCGGGGTATAGCCTTTTTCGGTCACGGTGAGGGTGATCCAGCGGGTGCTGGGCGCGGCCATCGCTTGCACCACCGCATCGCGCTCGGTGGCGGCCACATTCATGCGCCACAGTGCCCCGGGGACTTGCCACCTGACACCTTGCCCATCGGCCACACGCACGGCATACAGACCGTCTTGTGCACGCAGTTGGTTCACCAAGTCGGGCCGCGTCATGCCCACGCCGTGGATGCCCCAGCGCGTGTCGCCTCCGGCCAGCAGCTGGTCAAACACCATGGCTTGGTGGGCGCGGTGAAAAGCCCCCAGCCCCAGATGGACCACGCCGGGGGCGTCAGCGTCGCGGGCATATGGGGGGATGCCCACTTGGGGCGGCAGTGTTGACAAGGTGAGTGTGGACAGTGGCATGGTGGATCTCTAAAAGCGGGTCAAACCAGCACAGTCAAACAAGCGGGCTTTGCAGGCGCTGGCCCTGCAAGCGAAACGCCCGTGGACCGCAAGCGATGGCATCGCCAGCAGGGCTGGCTCCTACAAGACATCCAGTCATCTTCACGTCGAGGATCGGGCTTGGAGTTTGTGTTCTGACGCTTCGATCTCGGCCCAGGTGGCGTCGTCGATCCAGATGCCCGATTGTTCGCGTTCGGCGCGGGCTGTGCGTTCCGGCTCGCCCGCCAGCTTGACACCTTCGCTGCCGGGGGCATCGGGGCTTTGGCGCAGCCAGTCGGCAAAGGCCAGGGCTTCTTGTTCAAACATCGCTTGCGTGCCCAGTCGCACCGGGTCGATGAGCATGGTCAGCATGCCGTTGAGCACGGCGCGTTGCTGATCGGCTTCGCGGTGCCAGGTGCCGCTGCCCGTGAGGGCGCCGCCCAGCAGTTCGCAGGCCATGGCCATGCCAAAGCCTTTGTGGTCGCCAAAGGTCATGAGTGCGCCGAACAAGCCGTTGGACTGGGGCACCACCACCACGCCGGGGTCGGTGGTGGGGTGACCGTGTTCGTCGATCAAATAGCCGGGGGGCACTTGCTCGCCCTTATTGTGGGCCACGCGCATCTTGCCCTGCGCCACGCGGCTGGTGGCAAAGTCCAGCACAAACGGGGGGCGATCACCCATGGGCACGCCGATGCAGCAGGGGTTGGTGCCAAAGCGGCCATCGCCACCGCCAAAAGGCGCAACCACCGGGCGCGAGAGCACATTCACAAAATGCAGTGACACCAGACCCTGCGCGACGGCCATTTCGGCAAAGTGGCCGATGCGCCCCAGGTGGTGTGAGCGGCTCAGGGCCACGGTGCAGACGCCGTGTTGCTTGGCGCGTTCAATGCCCATCTGCATGGCCTGCACACCGGTGATCTGGCCGTAGCCGCGCTGGCCGTCCAAGTTGAGCAAGGGACCGGTGTCGAGCAGCACCTTCACGCCCGTGTTGGGCGACAAGCCCCCTTCGAGCACAGCGTCCACATAGCGCGGCACCATGCCCACGCCGTGCGAGTCGTGCCCGCTCAGATTGGCCATGACCAGGTTGTCGGCCACTTGCGCGGCTTCAGCCGGGGCACTGCCCGCTTGTTCAATGATGTGGGCGACTTTGGCACGCAGGTCTTGGGCAGAAATGGTGTGGCTCATAGGTGTCTTATCGTTTGTAAAAAATCCATCAGAACGGTTGGCGCCGATTGTCTGGGCAGGTCGGTGGCTTTGGCCCCGGCATGAGGCCTGTGCCGAGGCGGACACACGTCGGACCTGAAGGTGCCGACCTACCGCAGTCCTGCGACTGTGCGATGTCGAGGATCGCAACAGGGTTCACATCACCGCGCCGACTTGCCACGGCACGAACTCGTTTTGGCCGTAGCCATGGCGCTCGCTCTTGGTGGGCTCGCCTGAGGCCGCCGCCAAAATCATGTCGAAAATGCGTTGGCCCATCTCGGCGATGCTCACGCCGCCGTCCACGATCTCGCCGCAGTTCAGGTCCATGTCCTCTTCCTGCTTTTTCCACAAGGCGGTGTTGGTCGAGAACTTCAGGCTGGGCGAGGGCGCGCAGCCATAAGCGCTGCCGCGCCCGGTGGTGAAGCAAATCAGGTTGGCCCCACCGGCCACCTGGCCCGTGGCGCTCACCGGGTCGTAGCCGGGCGTGTCCATGTAGACAAAGCCTTTGGCGTTGACCGGCTCGGCGTATTCGTAGACCGCTTGCAGGTTGCTGGTGCCGCCCTTGGCCACCGCGCCGAGCGACTTTTCCAAGATGGTGGTCAGGCCACCCGCCTTGTTGCCGGGCGAGGGGTTGTTGTTCATCTCACCGCCGTTGATGGCGGTGTAGTTTTCCCACCAGCGGATGCGCTCGATCAGTTTGTGCGCCACTTCGGGCTTGACCGCGCGGCGGGTGAGCAAATGCTCGGCCCCATAAATCTCGGGCGTTTCGCTCAGGATCGCGGTGCCGCCGTGCTGCACCAACAGGTCCACCGCCGCGCCGAGTGCCGGGTTGGCGCTGATGCCCGAATAACCGTCCGAGCCGCCGCACTGCAAGCCCACGGTGATGTGCTCGGCGCTGCAAGGCTCGCGGCTGATGGCGTTGGCACGGGGCAGCATCTCTTCGATCAAGGCGATGCCTTTTTCGACCGTGAGGCGCGTGCCGCCGGTGTCCTGGATGTTGAACACCTTGAGTGTGTCGCCCTCACGCAAGCTGCTGTGCGCCAGCCAGGTGCCCAGTTGGTTGGCCTCGCAGCCCAGCCCCACCACCACCACGCCCCAGAAGTTGGCGTGGGTGGCGTAACCGGCCAGCGTGCGCTCCAGCAGCTGAATGCCCAGGCCTTCGGTGTCCATGCCGCAACCGGTGCCGTGCGTCAAAGCCACCACGCCGTCCACGTTGGGGAACTTGGCCAGTGCTTGTGGGTTGTTGCGTTTGGAGAAGTGGTCGGCAATCGCGCGTGCGGCGGTGGCCGAGCAATTGACGCTCGAGAGCACGCCGATGTAGTTGCGTGTGGCCACGCGGCCGTCCGAGCGCTTGTAGCCCATGAAAGTTGCTAGCTTGCGTTCTGTCTCGGGCTTCACGTCTTGGCCGATGGCGTAGTCGCGCTCGAAGTTGCCTTTTTCGGCGCCCATGTTCAGGTTGTGCGTGTGCACATGCTCGCCCGGCGCAATGGCTTGCGAGGCAAAGCCGATGATCTGGTTGTAGCGGCGCACCGGCTCACCCACGGCGACGGCGCGGGTGGCGATCTTGTGGCCCGGTGGGATCAGGCCGCGCACGGGCACGCCTTCGACGGCGCTACCGCTCATGAGTTGGCTGCGGGCGATGACCACGTCATCGGCTGGGTGCAAGCGGATGAAACTGCTCATGGAAATTCCTCAATAAAACTGCTTGG
The DNA here is from genome assembly GCA_002255935.1 of Comamonadaceae bacterium PBBC2. Taxonomy (GTDB): domain Bacteria; phylum Pseudomonadota; class Gammaproteobacteria; order Burkholderiales; family Burkholderiaceae_C; genus Limnohabitans_A. The sequence goes on along the minus strand of NKIO01000009.1, from coordinate 35,573 downwards.
GCAACCACAGCACCAGGCTGGGGAAGTAGGTGATGACGGCCAAGCTGCCCAGCAAGGGGAACAGCCAAGGCAAGATGGCCATGGTGGTGCGCTCCACGCTGAGCTTGGCCACGCGGGCCAACACAAACAGCACCATGCCCATGGGCGGGTGCAGCAAGCCGATCATCAGGTTGAGCACCATGACCAGGCCGAAGTGCACCAGGTCAATGCCCAGCTTCTGGCAAATCGGCACCAGGATGGGCACCAGGATGGTGATGGCCGCCGTGGGCTCCAAGAAGCAGCCGACAAACAGCATCAGCGCGTTGGCCAGCAGCAAGAACACCCAGGGTGTTTGCGTGAAGCCCAGCACCCATTCGCTGATGGCCGAGGTCACGCCAGTGGCCGTGAGCATCCAACCAAAAATGCTGGCGGCCGCCACGATGAAGAGCACCGTGGCGGTGGTCTCCACTGTGTCCAGACAGACCTTCACGAACATCTTGAAGTTGAGCGTGCGGTACCAAAAGAAGCCCAGCGCAATGGCCCAAACGCAAGCCGCAATCGCGCCTTCGGTGGGGGTGAACACGCCAGTGGTCATGCCGCCGATCAGGATCACGGGCGTCATGATGGGCAAAACGGCCTGGAAGTTGAAAAACTTGTCGGCGGCAAACAAAACGATCAGCGCCAAGAAAACCGTCAATTGAGCGGGTGTGCCCATGGTGTTGACCAACCACCAAATGGACAGCGGCCAACCCACCACCACGGCCGTTTCGGCCAGAGCCTTGATGACTTTGGGCCATTCAAATTGGACGTCGGCACCCCAACCGTTTTTGTGCGCAAAAAAGGCCACGGTGAGCATCATCAAAAGGGCCATCAACACGCCGGGCAAGATGCCAGCGAGGAACAAGGCGCCCACCGACACGTTGGCCATCATGCCGTAGATCACAAAGGGCAAGCTGGGCGGGATGATGGGCCCCAGCGTGGCTGAAGCCGCCGTGACACCCACCGCAAATTCGGTGCTGTAGCCATGGTCTTTCATGGCCTTGATCTCGATGGTGCCCAAACCTGCCGCATCGGCAATCGCCGTGCCGCTCATGCCCGCAAACACCACAGAGCCCACCACGTTGACGTGGCCAAGGCCCCCTTTGAGCCAGCCCACCAAGGCCAGCGCATAGTTGTAGATGCGGTTGGTGATGCCCGCGTTGTTCATCAGGTTGCCCGCCAGAATGAAGAAGGGCACGGCCAACAGGGGGAAGCTGTCGATGCCCGAGACCATGCGGTGGATGACCACAAAGGGCGGCGAGCTTTCGACAAAAAACAAATACAGCAAGGACGCACCGGCCATGGCAATGGCCACCGGGATGCCGCCGCTCATGAGGAGGAGGAAAAGGATCTTCAACATGGAGAACTTTCTAAAGGCGTTTCAGCGGTCGGACATTTCAGACTCGGGGCGTTGCAGCACGGTGTAGCCACGCTGCCAATGCACACGGGCCACCCACACAGCACGCAGGCACATGGCGGCAAAACCGGCCATCACCACGCCGTAGACGATGTTCATGGGCAAGTCGATGATGGTCATCTTGTAGCTGCCGAGTTTTTCCATCATTTGGCCTGTCAAAAAAGTAGCTGCAGCAAAGAAGGCGACGCGCATCACATCCACCACCGTGCCCATGGCGCGGCTGAGCCATTCGGGCATGAAGCGGTAAAAGAAATCGACCTGGATGTGGTTGTTCTTGGCCACGCCAATCGTGGCGCCGGTGAACACCGTGGCGATCAGCATGTAGCGGGCGATCTCTTCGGTCCACGAGGCCGAGTTGTTCATCACATAGCGCGTGAAAAATTGGTAGAAGACCGTGATGCCCAGCGCCCAGAAAAAGGCCAAGGCCACCCAGGCTTCGATGGGGGTGCCGGACAGATCAACTTCGTCATCGGTGGCGTGGAACTGGCCATCGTCGCCCATGACTTTGGGCATGGCATCCAGATCGGGAAGGTCGCTCATCGTGTGTCCTTGAATTCAGAGAAAAAAGCCAGCCAGGCCTGGGCCTGACTGGCTTGGGGGCGCAGCCTTATTTGGCGGCCTGGATTTTGTCGAAGTCAGACTGTGTGAAGCCCATCGAGGTCAAAGGCTTGTTCTTGAGTACCGCATCCTGGAAGGACTTGCGGTCCACTTGCACAATCTGCAAGCCTTTCTTCTTGAACTCGTCGACCAGTTCCACTTCGCGGGCCTTGATCTTGGCCGTGGCGCGCACAGCGGCTTCTTGCGTCACATCGGTGAACAGCTTTTTCTCGGCGTCGCTGAGTTTGTTCCACACGTGGGGGGCGATCTGCGTGGTCAAACCGTCCACGATGTGGCCCGTGAGCATGATGGCCTTTTGCACTTCAAAGAACTTCTTGGCTTCGATGGTGGTCAAGGGGTTTTCTTGGGCATCCACGGTGCCGTTTTGCAGGGCCAGATAGACCTCGGCAAAGGCAATCGGGGTGGGGTTGGCGCCGCAAGCTTCAGGCGTGGCGCGGTAGGCCGGTACATCGGGTACGCGGATCTTGATGCCTTTCATGCCCGCGCAGTTGGTGAAGGCTTTTTGCGCGGTGGTGTGGCGTGCACCGTAGTAGGTGTAGGCCGTGACCTGGATGCCGGTCTTTTCACGGAATTCTTTGACCATCTCCTGGAACACGGGGCTCTTGGAGTAAGCGATCAAATGGTCGCCATCACGGAAGATGAAGGGGTAGTAAGCAATGCCAAAGCGGGGGTAGGTGCGGGCTGCGAACGATGGGCCGCTGATGATCATGTCCACCGTGCCCAGGGTCAGGCCTTGGTTGATGTCGGTTTCCTTGCCCAGTGTGGAGGCGGGGAAGACTTGGATGTCGAACTTGCCGTTGCTGCGCTTTTTGATTTCATCGGCCGCCCAAACCGACTCGGTGTGGTACGGCTCAGAGGTTTCGTACACGTGGGCCCATTTGAGTTTTTGCTGGGCCTGTGCACCGGTGCTCATCAGCAAGGTGCCCATGGCGACGGCGCCCAGGGCGGCCAGGGTCTTCAGGGTGAATCGTTTGCTCATCGTTGTCTCCTCAATGGTGTTGGAAAATTACTGACGCGAAAAAAACTGCATACCCCCTTAGCCAGCAGCTAACGGGCAGGAGCGCGGCGCCAGCTCGCGCTGTATCTCTTGTGGGCTTGTTTCAAATGTTTTTGCATGGCCTTGCGGGCGGCGGGGGCGTCGTGCGCCTCGATGGCATCGAACACGGCTTGGTGCTCTGCGATCGCCGCTTGCCAAGACTCGGGGTGTTCAAAGTAGTCGCCCAGGCGCTCAAACAGAGGGCCTTTGCGGGCCAGCCAAAAGCGCTGCACGGTGTCGAGCAAAACGCTGTTGCCGCAAGCCTGTGCAATCGCTTCATGAAAGGCTTCGTCGCCTGTGCGTGGCATTTCATGACGGGCGGCTTCTTGCTTCATTTGTTGCAAGCCGGCGCGGATGGCTTTGATGTCTTTTTTCTGGGCGTTTTGCGCGGCCAGCGCGGCCACTTCGGATTCCACCAAAATGCGGGCGCTCATCACTTCTAGGGGGCCCCAATCGGCCGAGCTGTCGGCCTGGGCAGGGGTTTTTCGGGCTTTGGGTTGAGCGGTGCTTTGCACGTAAATGCCCGAGCCCGTGCGCACTTCGATCATGCCTTCGACTTCGAGCGCAATCAGGGCTTCGCGCACCGACGGGCGGCTCACGCCCAGCTGCAGCGCCAAGTCGCGCTCAGCGGGCAGGCGCGAGCCTACCGCGAACTCGCCCGAAGCCATCAGCTGCCGCAGTTGCTCGGCAATCTGGCGGTACAGGCGTTGGGGTTCGACGGTTTGGATGGGCATGCGCAGGATCAGGGATAACGTGAATTGGACAAGTGGTCAGACCAGTTGCACAATCATCACACGCCCTCAATTCATGGGTCAAGCGCTTTTGACTCCACACAAACCCGCATGTCGACTGTCGCAAGAACGACGCTGTGCAGCGCCTCCTGCCTGCATGCTCTGCAGTTTTGACACGCCCACCATTGGCTTTGTTTCAGATGCCTTCAGTCACCATTGACCGCGTGAGCCTTCGGCAAGTCAATTTGCCGCCCAAGGTCTTGCGCACCGATGCGATCCAGTCCTTTGTGACGCAAGAAACGGTGTTGCTCACGCTGCACTGCAGCGATGGCATCGAGGCCACGGGGTATGCCTACACGATTGGTACCGGCGGCTCTTCGGTCATCGCTTTGCTCAAAGACCATCTGGCGCCGCGACTGATCGGGCGGGACCCGGTCAGGGTCGAGGCGATCTGGAAAGACCTGTTTTTTCACACCCATGCCACCGCTGTGGGGGCCATGACCAGCCTGGCGCTGGCCTGTGTGGACACCGCCTTGTGGGACTGGCGGGCGCAAAGCCAAGGCCTGCCGCTTTGGCGCTTGCTGGGCGGGGCACAAGCGCGTGTGCCGCTCTACACCACCGAGGGGGGGTGGCTGCACCTGTCACCCCAGGCGCTGGTGGACCAAACACTGGAGGCGCAAGCCCAAGGCTTCAAAGGCGCCAAGATCAAGATTGGTCGTCCGCATGTGAGCGAAGACGTGGCCCGCCTGTCTGCGGTGCGCGATGCGGTGGGGCCGGCCTTTGAGCTGATGACCGATGCCAACCAAGGCTTCAACCGGTCCGAGGTGGTGCGCCGTGCACGCGCTTTTGACGGGCTGGGCCTGGCCTGGATCGAAGAGCCCATGCCTGCCGAAGATGTCTCGGGGCACCGGCAACTGCGCGAGCATACCACCATCCCGGTGGCGGTGGGCGAGTCGATGTACCACCCGATGCAGTTTCGCGAATACCTGGAGCAGGGCGCTTGCTCGATCGTGCAGCCCGATGTGGCGCGCATCGGGGGCATCACGCCTTGGATCAAGACGGCCCATTTGGCGGAGACTTTTGACGTGGCGGTGTGCCCGCACTTCTTGATGGAGCTGCATGTGAGCCTGTGCGCCGCCGTGCCCAATGCCACTTGGGTGGAATACATCCCGCAGCTTGACGACATCACCACCTCGCGCATGAAGGTGGAGGATGGCTTTGCCCATCCCCCCGAAACCCCAGGCCTTGGCATCGCCTGGGACTGGTCCGCCATCAACCACAGACAAACCACCCATCTGGAGATCCAAACCCCATGAGACTCAAAGGAAAAATCGCGCTGGTCACCGCCGCCGGGCAAGGCATCGGCCAGGCCGCTGCATTGGCCATGGCCGCAGAAGGCGCCACCGTGTATGCCACCGATGTGAATGCCGCATTGCTCAAAAGCTACGAAGGCGTGGCCAATGTGCACACCGCCGTGCTGAACGTGCTCGACAAGAGCGCGATCACCGCGCAAGTGGCCAGCCTCACGCGCATTGACATCATCTTCAATTGCGCAGGCTTTGTGCACAACGGCAACATCGAACTGGCCACCGACGAAGACTGGGAATTTGCGTTCAACCTGAACGTGCGCTCGCAGTTCTGGATGATCCAGGCTGCCATACCCAAAATGGTGGCGCAGTTCGAAAAAGACGGCCATGGCGGCAGCATCATCAACATGGCCAGCGTCTGCTCCAGCGTCAAGGGCCTGCCCAACCGCTTCATTTATGGCACCAGCAAGGCGGCCGTGATTGGCCTGACCAAAAGCGTGGCCGCCGACTATGTGCGCCAGGGCATCCGTTGCAACTGCATTTGCCCCGGCACGGTGGACACGCCCTCGCTGCAAGACCGCATCAACAGCTATGCCGATCCGGTGCAGGCCCGCAAGGACTTCATCAACCGCCAACCCATGGGGCGTTTGGCCCAGGCGGCAGAGATTGCGCCCATCGTGACCTTCCTCGCTTCCGACGAATCCATCTTCGCCACAGGCAATGCCTACATGGTCGATGGTGGCATGACCATTTGATGGTTCAGAAAGACCGTATGAATTTGCTCGACATGAAAGGCCGCCACGCGGTCATCACCGGTGGTGCCACCGGTTTGGGATTTGCCATTGCCCAGCGCATGCTGGCTTCTGGCGCACGCGTCACGATTTGGGACCGCGATGCCGCTGGCATGGGCGCTGCCGCCGAACAACTGCGGTCGGCGCTGTCAGGGGCGGTGGTCAACACGGTGCAGGTCGATGTGGCCAGCCACGAATCGGTGGTGCAGGCCACGGCGCAAACCACCGCGCTGGCAGGCGTCGATGTGCTGGTCAACAGCGCCGGCATCACTGGCCCCAACGTCAAAGTGTGGGACTACCCAGTGGACGCTTGGAAGCAGGTGTTTGACGTGAACGTGCATGGCTTGTTCCATTGCTGCCGTGAACTGAGCGCCCACATGAAAGCGCGCAACTATGGGCGCATCGTCAACATCGCCTCGGTCGCGGGCAAAGACGGCAACCCCAACGCCAGCGCTTACAGTGCGAGCAAAGCAGCGGTCATCGGTCTCACCAAATCTTTGGGCAAAGAGCTGGCCGACACCGGGGTGCGTGTGAACTGTGTCACCCCGGCGGCTGTGAAGACGGCGATTTTTGATCAAATGACGCCCGAGCACATCCAGTTCATGCTGTCCAAAATCCCGATGGCCCGCTTTGGCGAGCCCGAAGAAGTGGCGGCCATGGTGACCTGGCTGAGCACCGAAGAATGTTCCTTTTCCACCGGCGCGGTCTTTGACCTGTCGGGTGGCCGTTCCACCTATTGATTCTTTTGCAAACTGAAAGGCATTTATGAAACTCGTTCGCTATGGCCAACCCGGCAAAGAAAAACCCGGTCTGATCGACGCCGACGGCCGCTTGCGCGACCTCAGCAGCGTGGTCAAAGACATCACGCCCGATCTGCTGAACGACAAGGCGCTGGCCAAGTTGGCCAAGGTCAAGACCGACAAGCTGCCTTTGGTGCGCGGCAAAAAGCGTTTTGGCACGCCCATTTCGTCGACCAGCAAGTTCATCGCCATTGGCCTGAACTACGCCGACCACGCGGCCGAGTCCGGCATGCCGATCCCCAAAGAACCCATCGTGTTCACCAAGGCGATTTCTTGCATCCAGGGTGCGGACGATGACGTCATGCTGCCCAAAGGCTCCAAAAAGTCCGATTGGGAAGTCGAGCTGGGCATCGTGATCGGCACACGCGCACGCTACGTCACGCAAAAAGAAGCGCTCAACCATGTGGCCGGTTATTGCGTGGTCAACGACGTGAGCGAGCGCGAATACCAATTGGAGCTGGGCGGCAGCTGGGACAAGGGCAAAGGTTGCGACACCTTCGGCCCCGTCGGCCCATGGCTGGTCACTCGCGACGAAGTGCCCAACCCCCAGGCCCTGGGCATGTGGCTCGATGTGAACGGCGTGCGCTTTCAAACCGGCAACACCAAAACCATGATTTTCGGCGTGGCCAAATTGGTCAGCTACGTGAGCCAATTCATGACGCTCGAGCCAGGCGACATCATCACCACCGGCACCCCTCCCGGCGTGGGCATGGGCGTCAAGGTGGACGGCAAGCCAGCGCCGGTCTTCCTCAAGCGCGGTGACGTGATGCGCTTGGGCATTGACGGTCTGGGCGAGCAAACCCAGAAAGTGGTGGCATTCAAGGCCTGAACCCAAGCCATCTGGAAAAGCCATGTCGGGGCTGAAGCCGCCGACCTACAGGGTCTTGTAGGTGGGTGGCTTCAGCCCCGACGTTTTGCTGACCTCCCGATTTACCCTGACGCGCACGGGGTTTGATGGTTCTGATCCGGTTTTGGTGCAAAATAGAACGATCGTTCTTTTTTGATTCACCATGTCCGAATCTCCCATCTCTTCCAAAGTCCAAAGCCTGCCCGTGGCCGAGCCTGGCCGCCGCGTGCTCATCAAAGGCCAGCAGACCAAGTCGGTGATCATCGATGCGGCGCTGCGCCTGGCCTCGCAAATTGGCCTGGAAGGCTTGTCGATTGGTGCATTGGCCGAAGTCACCGGCATGAGCAAGTCGGGCGTGTTTGCCCACTTTGGCTCGCGCGAAGAACTCCAAATTTCCGTCATCCGCGAGTACCACACGCGTTTTGAGGCGGATGTGTTCTATTCGGCCATGCAAAAGCCCCGAGGCTTGCCACGCCTGCAAGCCCTGTTTGACAACTGGATGGTGCAGACATCGGCCGAGATCGACTCGGGCTGCATCTACATCAGTGGCGCGGTCGAATTCGATGACCGCAGCGGTCCTGTGCGCGATGCCTTGGCATCGTCTGTGGCCAGTTGGCAAACGGCCTTGCGCCGCGCCGTCGAGCTGGCCCAGGTGGAAGGGCAGCTCAGCCGCCAGTCCGATGCGCGGCAGATCGCCTTTGAGATCCACGGCCTGATCTTGGCGCTGCACTACGAAGCCCGGTTTTTGCGCAACCCTGCAGCCACAGAGCGTGCACGCCAGGGCTTTGCCCACATCCTGGACCGTTACGCAGAGACTCCCATCACCCCTTCCCAAAAGCCTGCCGCCAAACGCGCACGCAAAACCAGCAACCTTTGATTTTTCAGGAAAACACCATGCCCGTTTACAACCCGCCGCTGCGTGACATGCAATTTGTCCTGCATGAATTGTTCAACGTCACCGACGAACTCAAAGCACTGCCCAAGCATGCCGAGACCGATGCCGACACCATCAATGCGGTGCTGGAGGAGGGGGGCAAATTCGCCGCTGAGGTGATTTTTCCTTTGAACATCTCGGGCGATACCCAAGGCTGCCAGCTCAACCGCGACACGCACGATGTGAAGGCGCCCGATGGCTTCAAGGCCGCCTATGCGCAGTACGTCGCTGGTGGCTGGCCATCGCTCAGCTGCGATCCAGACTTCGGCGGCCAAGGCTTGCCTTTTGTGGTGAACCAGTGCTTTTATGAAATGCTCAACTCGGCCAACCAGGCCTGGACCATGTACCCCGGCCTGTCGCACGGCGCCTATGAAGCCCTGCACGCGCACGGCACGCCCGAGCAAAAAGCGTTGTTCTTGCCCAAGCTGACCAGCGGCGAGTGGACCGGCACCATGTGCCTGACCGAGCCGCATTGCGGCACCGATCTGGGCCTGTTGCGCACCAAGGCCGAACCCCAGGCCGATGGCAGCTACCGCATCACCGGCCAAAAGATTTTCATCAGCGCGGGCGAGCACGACCTGGCCGCCAACATCGTGCACCTGGTGCTGGCCCGTTTGCCCGACGCGCCTCCGGGCAGCAAAGGCATCAGCTTGTTTTTGGTGCCCAAGTTCCAGGTGTCGGCCGATGGCCAGATCGGTGAGCGCAACGGCATTTACTGCGGCGGGCTCGAGCACAAGATGGGCATCCATGGCAATGCCACCTGCCAGATGGTGCTCGACGGCGCGGTCGGCACCTTGGTGGGCCAGCCCAACAAGGGCCTGGCGGCTATGTTCGTGATGATGAACGCCGCCCGTTTGGGCGTCGGCAACCAGTCGCTGGGTCTGACCGAAGTGGCTTATCAAAACGCGTTGGCGTATGCCAAAGACCGCGTGCAGATGCGTTCGCTCACTGGCGTGAAGGCGCCTGGCAAACCGGCCGACCCGATCATCGTGCACCCTGAAGTGCGTCGCGCTTTGATGACGGCCAAGGCCTACGCCGAAGGTGGCCGTGCGCTGGCTTGCTTTTGCGCTTTGCTGCTGGACAAAGAGATCAATCACCCCGATGAAGCGGTGCGTGCCGAAGCGGCCGAGATGGTGGCTTTGCTCACGCCCATCGTCAAGGCCTTCACCACCGACAACGCCTGGCAATCCACCACCGAATGCCAGCAGGTGTTTGGTGGCCACGGCTACATCAAGGAGTGGGGCATGGAGCAGTTCGTGCGCGATGCCCGCATCAACATGATTTACGAAGGCACCAACGCCATCCAGTCGCTGGATTTGTTGGGTCGCAAAGTGCTGGGCAACCAGGGCGCAAGCCTCAAGAAGTTTGGCAAGCTGGTCGAGCAATTGGTCAAGGCCGAGATGGCCAACGAAGCCATGGCTGAGTTCATCAAACCCCTGGCCGATCTGGGCGGCAAGCTGACCCAGTTGACCGGCGAAGTCGGCATGAAGGCCATGAGCAATGCCGATGAGGTGGGCGCGGCTGCGGTGGATTACCTGCGCGTGGTGGGGCACTTGGTGATGGGCTATTTTTGGGCCCGCTCAGCCCAAGTGGCTTTGGCCAAACTGGCCGAAGCCGAAGAAGCTGCACAGCGGCCCGATCCCTTCTACCAAGCCAAGCTGCAGACGGCACGTTTTTATTTCTCGCGCATGATGCCCGAGACGTCGACCTTGATGCGCCGCATCCGTGCGGGCAGCGAGGCGCTGATGGACACCGAAGCCGCTTTGGCATGATCGTCTGGACAAGGAGATTGACGATGAACACCCTTATTCGCGCAGCACTGTGTGCCGCAGCTTGGATGGCCGCGGGGCTGGCGCAAGCCAACAGCCCGGTGGGCAAATGGCGCACCATCGATGACAAGACCGGCGAGGCCAAGAGCGTTGTGGTGATTGAAGAGAACGCTGGCGTCCTGCGCGGCAAGGTCAGCCAGATTTTGCGCAAAGACGCCGACCCCGCCGCCAAGTGCGGCTTGTGCAAGGACGATCGCAAGGACCAAACCATTTTGGGCATGGAAATCATCCGGGGTGTGAAAAAATCTGCGGGCAATGATTACTGGGATGCCGGTGAGATCTTGGACCCAGAAGAAGGCAAGCTGTACCGCGTGCGACTGACGCCGCTGGAGGGCGGCGCGAAACTGCAGGTGCGCGGTTTTCTGGGCCCTTTCTGGCGCAACCAGGTCTGGGTCAAAGCCCCTTGATTACCCCATCCTTCTTCACCATGCCGCCCACGGGGCGGCCTTTTCATTGGGAGCCACCATGTCTGACATCTTGACCCACATCGACGCAGGGGTGATGACCATCACCTTCAACCGTCTGGACAAAAAAAATTCCATCACTTCCACCATGTACGCGGCCATGGCCGATGCGGTGGCGCAAGCCGCAGCCGATGCGTCGGTACGCGTGGTCCTGTTCCAGGGCCATGAAAGCATCTTCAGTGCGGGCAATGACATCGGTGATTTTTTGAACCAGCCCCCCAGCACCCAAGAGTCGCCGGTGTTCCGTTTCCTGCGCGGCATCGCGACCTTTGAAAAACCGCTGCTGGCCGCAGTGGCCGGCCCGGCGGTGGGCATCGGCACCACCATGCTCTTCCACTGCGATTTGGTCTATGCCGGCGACAACGCGGCTTTTTCCATGCCCTTTGTGAACCTAGGTCTGTGCCCCGAAGCGGCATCGAGTGTGCTGGCGCCGCGCATGTTTGGTTACCACCGCGCTGCAGAGGCCTTGCTCATGGGCGAGCCCTTCTTTGCCGAGGCCGCGCAAGAAGTTGGCCTGGTCAACCGCGTGGTGCCACCGACCGAAGTGAACGGCTACGCCCAAGCCCAAGCCCGCAAGCTGGCTGGCAAACCTTTGTCCTCGCTGATCGAGACCAAGCGCTTGATGAAGGGCGGCTACCAACAAGAAGTGCTGGCCAAGATGGACGAAGAAGGCGCCAGCTTTGGCCGCATGCTGCGCGAGCCCGCCGCCCGCGAAGCCTTTGGTGCCTTCATGGAAAAGCGCAAGCCTGACTTTTCCAAACTGTGATGCCCTGGGCCTGCAGGTCGGACCTTCAGGTCCGACCTTGTTGGCTTCGGCGCTGGCCCGGCCATCGATAAAATGATCGGATGCCCCACCGCACCCCCACCCCCGTCATCCTTGAGCCCGAATACATCGAGGGCTTTCGCGAGATCTACGAAGAAAAAATCGTTTTCAACAAAACCTTGGGCCTGAAACTGGTCAAGGTCACGCCCGAGGGGGTAGAGGCCCGCATTGACATGCGACCAGAACTGGTGGGCCACTTTGCCTACAACCGCATCCATGGCGGCGTCATCAGCGCGGTGCTCGACGCCATTGGCAGCGCGGCCGTGATGGCGGCGCTGGCGGCCAAGCACATGGACGAGACGCCAGCCAAACGCCTGGAGCGCTTTGCCAAGCTGGGCACCATCGACTTGCGGGTGGACTATCTGCGCCCGGGCATTGGGGAGCACTTCACCATCACGGCCAACGCCTTGCGAGTGGGCTCGCGTGTGGGCTCATCGCGCATGGAGTTTTGCGGACCCGATGGCACCTTGATGTCCACCGGCGCAGGGGCCTACATCGTTTCCTGAGCGGTTCACGCTTCTGGCACCGGGCAAGGCTTGCCCTGCTTGTCGATGGCCACATAGGTCAGGCGGGCTTCGGTCACTTTGATGTACTGGCCTTGCAGCGCAAAGCGCTCGGCAAACACCTCGACCTGCACGGTCACCGAGGTGCGCCCCACCTTCACGATGCGGGCAAAGAAGGACAGGATGTCGCCCACCTTGACCGCTTGCTTGAAGATGAACTCGTTGACCGCCACGGTGGCGATGCGGCCTTTGACGCGCCGCGCTGGCAACACCGCACCGGCCAAGTCGACTTGCGCCATGACCCAGCCGCCAAAGATGTCACCGCTGGCGTTGCAGTCGGCCGGCATGGGGATGACTTTGAGCACCAACTCCTGGTCTGTGGGCAAGGCAACGGTGAAGGGGCGGGCGGCGTCAGACATGGGCACAATCGAAGGTTGAAGATTCACAGGATTGTCCCTTATGCGCCACCACGGCGAAAGCTCCCCACCGATCCCCTCGGCTCAGCGCTCCGGCGACTGGCACACCTTGTCCCGCTTGTTGCCCTATTTGTGGCAATACAAATGGCGCGTGATCACCGCGCTGGCGCTCATGGTCGGCGCCAAGCTGGCCAATGTGAGCGTGCCCCTCTTGCTCAAAGAACTGATCGACGCGATGAGCATCCGACCCGGCGACCCCAAGCTGGTCTTGGTGGTGCCCGCCAGCTTGCTGCTGGGCTATGGCGCTTTGCGCTTGATGACCTCGGCGTTCACCGAGCTGCGCGAACTGGTGTTTGCCAAAGCCACCCAGGGGGCCGCCCGCAGCATTGCGCTGCAAACCTTTGAGCATTTGCACGCTTTGAGCCTGCGCTTTCACCTGGCGCGGCAGACCGGCGGCATGACACGCGACATCGAGCGCGGTGTGCGTGGCATCGAGTCCTTGATTTCCTATTCGCTCTACAGCATCGTGCCCACGCTGATCGAGGTGGGTCTGGTGCTGACCATCTTGGCGGTGAAGTTCGACGTCTGGTTCGCCTGGATCACGGTGGCCGCTCTGTCGCTGTACATCTTTTTCACGGTGCGCATCACCGAGTGGCGCACGAAATACCGCCGGCAGGCCAACGAGTTTGATTCGGCCGCGCACACCAAGGCGGTCGACTCATTGCTGAACTACGAAACGGTCAAGTATTTTGGCAACGAAGCGTTTGAGGCCCGGCGCTACGACGAAAGCCTGGAGCGCTTGCGCCGCTCGCGCCTGAAGGCACAAACCTCTTTGAGTTTGCTTAACACCGGGCAGCAACTGATCATTGCCACCGCGCTGGTGGCCATGTTGTGGCGTGCCACCCAAGGGGTGGTGGATGGCCGCATGACCTTGGGCGACTTGGTCATGATCAATGCCTTCATGATCCAGTTGTACATTCCGCTGAACTTTTTGGGTGTGCTTTACCGTGAGATCAAGCAAAGCCTGACCGATCTGGACAAGATGTTCACGCTGATGGACCGGGAGCGCGAAATCGCCGATGTGCCGGGTGCAATGCCGCTCGCTTTAGGAGGCGCACCCGATGTGGTGTTTGACCATGTCTCGTTTGCCTACGAGAGCGATCGCCCCATCTTGCAGGACATCAGCTTCACCATCCCCGCCAGCAAAACCGTGGCGGTGGTCGGCCCTTCGGGCTCGGGCAAATCGACCTTGGCACGCTTGATGTTCCGTTTTTACGATGTGCAGCAAGGCACCATCCGCATGGCGGGGCAAGACATCAAGCAGGTCCAGCAAGCCAGTGTGCGTCAGGCTTTGGGCATCGTGCCGCAAGACACCGTGCTGTTCAACGACACCGTGGCCTACAACATCGCGTATGGCCGCCCCGGCGCCAGCCAGGCCGAGATCGAAGGCGCGGCCAAGGCTGCACGGATCCACGACTTCATCGCGTCCACCCCCAAGGCTTATGAAACCTCGGTGGGCGAGCGCGGCTTGAAGTTGTCGGGCGGCGAGAAGCAGCGCGTGGCGATTGCCCGCACCTTGCTGAAAGACCCGCCGATCTTGGTGTTTGACGAAGCGACGTCGGCATTGGATTCGGCCAACGAGCGGGCCATCCAGGCCGAGTTGGCGGGCGTATCCCAAAACAAAACCACACTGGTGATTGCCCACCGCTTGTCCACCGTGGTGGATGCGCATGAGATTTTGGTCATGGAGGCCGGGCGCATCATCGAGCGCGGCAACCATGCAGCATTGCTGGCCCTGCAAGGACGTTACGCCAGCATGTGGGCGCTGCAGCAGTCGGCCGATTGAGCGATCGGTAGGTCGGTGGCTTTAGCCCCGACAAGAAGCACAAGCCGTTCAGGGTGCATGTCGGGGCTAAAGCCGCCGACCTACAGGATGGCATTGTGCGGCGCCATAATCTCCGCATGGAAACCAAATGGCTTGAAGACTTTGTGAGCCTGGCTGAGACCCGCAGTTTCAGCCGCTCGGCGCAGTTGCGACACGTGACGCAACCGGCGTTTTCCAGGCGAATCCAGTCGCTCGAAGCCTGGGCGGGGGTGGACCTGGTGGACCGCAGTTCTTACCCCACCACCCTCACACCCGCTGGCGAGACCTTGTATGCCCAAGCGCTGGAGTTGTTGCAGTCGCTGCAAAACACCCGCGCCATGCTGCGCGGGCATGACGCGGCCGGGCAGGACTTCATCGAGTTCGCCTTGCCCCACACGCTGGCGTTCACGTTTTTTCCGGCCTGGGTGGCCAGTTTGCGCGAAGGCTTTGGCCCGATCAAAAGCCGACTGATCGCCTTGAACGTGCACGATGCGGCCATGCGCTTGATGGAAGGTGGTTGTGATTTGCTGATCGCCTACCACCACCCCTCACAGCCCTTGCAAATCGACACCGAGCGCTATGAGATGGTGGTCTTGGGGCAAGAAGTGATCGCGCCCTATGCCAAGGCGACCACTGGCGGCCAGCAGGTGTGGGATCTGCCCGGTGCGGCCCACAGGCCTTTGCCTTATTTGGGCTATGCCCCCGGGGCTTATTTGGGCGGCGTGACCGATTGGATCTTGAAGCAGGCGGGCACGCCCATCCATTTGGACCGTGTTTACGAAACCGACATGGCCGAAGGCCTGAAGGTCATGGCACTGGAAGGCCATGGCATGGCTTTTTTGCCGCAAAGCGCGGTCAAGAAAGAGCTGCAAGCCGGGGCCTTGACCGAGGTCATCTTGCCTTCAGGGCAATCGCTGGCCTTGACGATGGAAGTGCGTGCCTACCGCGAAAAAACCGGTTTGCGGCACAACCCCAAACGCTCTGCGCAAGAGCTGTGGGCGTATTTGAAAGAGGCCAGTGCTGCAGCACCTGCTTGAGGCATTGCACCAGCATGGGGAACACCCTGATGGACGTCTGACAGCGGGCTGACTATAGTAGGATAGTATCAAGTGTCGGGCACAAATTGTGCAAGTCACGGATGAAACGACAGTCACGGCCCAAGACGGTGCGTGACGCAACTTTCGCCTTTGGCAACCTATTTGGAGTAACCCATGAAAAAACAACTCATCGCTGTGGCCGTGGCCGCATTGGCCTGCGTCGGTGCACAAGCCGAAGACACTTTGGCCAAAGTCAAAGCCTCGGGCACCATCACCATGGGTGTGCGCGATTCCTCGGGCGCTTTGTCCTACACCTTGGGTGACGGCAAGTACGCTGGCTACCACTACGAAGTTTGCCAGCGCATCATCGCCAATGCCGAAAAAGCCGTGGGCAAGAAACTGGATGTGAAATTCCAGTCCGTGACCTCGCAAAACCGCATCCCATTGGTGCAAAACGGCACGGTGGACATCGAGTGCGGCTCGACCACCAACAACACGGCTCGCCAAAAAGACGTGGCTTTTGTGGTGACCACCTATGTGGAAGAAGTGCGTATCGCTGTGAAAGCCAATTCGGGCATCACTTCCATTTCGCAATTGAAAGACCGCAGCGTGGCCACCACCACCGGCACCACCTCGGTGCAACTGCTGCGCAAGCACGAGCGTGCCAACGGCATCGACTTCAAAGAAGTCTTTGGCAAGGACCACGCCGACAGCTTTTTGCTGCTGGAATCGGGCCGTGCCGACGCCTTTGTGATGGACGGCCAGATCCTGGCCGGCAACATCGCCACGTCCAAGGCGCCAGCTGACTTCAAGATCGTGGGCGAAGTGCTCAACGTCGAGCCGATTGCCATCATGATCCGCAAGGACGACCCTGCCTTCAAGAAATTGGCCGACGACACCGTGGCCGCTTTGGCCAAGAGCGGCGAGCTGGCCAAAATCTATGACAAGTGGTTCGTGCAGCCCATTCCACCCAAGAACACCCGCGTGGGCCTGCCTGCCAGCGATGCCACCAAGGCCGCTTGGACGAACCTGAACGACAAGCCTGCCGAAGATTACGCCAAGAAGTAATTCGCAGCATCAGCCAGGCCAACCCCGCCGAGGCAACTTGGGCGGGGTTTTTATTGGGGCAATCAGTTTGCCAGAGGGAGTTTGAACATGACATGGGATTGGCAGATTTTTCTGACCGATGACGGCAGTGGCCGCACCTACCTCGAGTGGATGCTCGAAGCTTGGCGCTGGACGCTGGCCGTGGCGGGCTCATCGTGGCTGGTGGCCATGGTGGTGGGCGCTGTGGTGGGCACCATGCGCACCTTGCAAGACCGTCCGGTGCTGGTGAAATTGGGCAACGCATGGGTGGAGTTGTTTCGCAACATTCCGCTCTTGGTTCAGATCTTCTTGTGGTACTTCGTGGTGCCCAAAATCTTTCCGGCCTTCCAGCAGGTGCCCGGTTTTGTGCTGGTGGTGTTTGGTCTGGGCTTTTTCACCTCTGCGCGGATCGCCGAGCAGTTCCGTGCCGGCATCCAGGCTTTGCCCAAGGGGCAGCGCTATGCGGCCATGGCCATGGGCTTTTCGACTTGGCAGACCTACCGTTACGTGCTTTTGCCCATGGCCTTTCGCATCATCTTGCCGCCCTTGACCAGCGAGTCCATGAACTTGCTCAAGAACTCTTCGGTGGCCTTTGCGGTGTCGATCGCCGAGCTGACCATGTTCGCCATGCAGGCCCAAGAAGAGACCTCGCGCGGCATTGAGATTTACTTGGCCGTGACCGCTTTGTATGCCTTGTCGGCGTTTGCGGTGAACCGGGTGTTCGCCTTCATCGAACTCAAGATGCGTGTGCCCGGCTTTGTCGCGGCCAGCACAGGTGGGGGGCACTGAGATGTTCGGACTCGACCTTTCCTTCATCAACTGGGACATCCTGCAAAAGTTTGTCGTCGGTGGCTTCATCTTCAGCGTGCAGCTGACCATCGTGGCCACCCTGGGCGGCATCTTTTTTGGCACCTTGCTGGCGCTGATGCGCCTGTCGGGCAAAGCCGCACTCATGGGCCCTGCGGCGTTTTACGTCAACGGCATGCGATCGGTGCCGCTGGTCATGGTGATCCTGTGGTTTTATCTGCTGATCCCGTTTTTGATCGGCAAACCCATCGGGGCCGAGTTGTCGGCCATCATCACCTTCATCGCGTTTGAGGCGGCTTACTTCAGCGAGATCATGCGGGCGGGCATCCAGTCGATCCCGCGCGGCCAAGTGTTTGCCGGGCAAGCCATGGGCATGACGTATGCACAAAACATGCGCCTGATCATCTTGCCGCAGGCCTTTCGCAACATGCTGCCGGTGCTGCTGACGCAGACCATCATCTTGTTCCAGGACACCTCTTTGGTTTATGCCATCGGTGCCTATGACCTGCTCAAGGGCTTCACCAATGCGGGCAAGATTTATGGCCGCACCGAAGAGGCCTACCTGCTGGCGGCGGTGGTTTATTTCGTCATCTGTTTTGCACTGTCCTGGAGCGTCAAGCGTCTGCAGGCCAAGATCGCCATCGTGCGTTGAATTGAGGGAAGAGAAATGATTGAAATCAAGAATGTGTCGAAGTGGTATGGCCCGGTGCAGGTGCTGAATGACTGCTCGGTGAGCATCAACAAAGGCGATGTGGTGGTGGTCTGCGGACCTTCGGGTTCGGGCAAGTCGACCCTGATCAAAACCGTGAACGCGCTGGAGCCTTTCCAGAAAGGCGAGATCACCGTCGATGGCGTTGCTTTGCACGACCCGAACACCGATTTGCCCAAGCTGCGTTCACGCGTGGGCATGGTGTTCCAAAGCTTTGAGCTGTTCCCGCACCTGTCGGTCACCGAGAACCTGACGATTGCGCAGGTCAAGGTGCTGGGCCGAAGCCTCGACGACGCCAAGGTGCGGGGCCTGAAAATGCTCGACCGCGTGGGCCTGATGGCGCACAAGGACAAGTTCCCTGGGCAACTGTCGGGGGGGCAGCAGCAGCGCGTGGCGATTGCCCGCGCTTTGTCGATGGACCCGATGGTGATGCTGTTTGACGAGCCGACCTCGGCCCTGGACCCCGAGATGGTGGGCGAGGTGCTGGACGTGATGGTGCAACTGGCCCACGAAGGCATGACCATGATGGTGGTCACCCACGAGATGGGCTTTGCCCGCAAAGTGGCCAACCGCGTGATCTTCATCGACGTGGGCGGCCGCATTTTGGAAGACTGCTCGAAAGACGAGTTTTTCAACCACCCTGAAAACCGTCAGCCGCGTACCAAGGACTTTTTGAACAAGATACTGCAACACTGATCCGTTGTCGCAGGTCGACAGCTGCTGCCGTGACCTGCTGTGCGGGTGTGCCCGAAGCTGTCGGAGCTGAAGCTCCGACCTACCAAAGTCAGCCGCGTTGGATGCCCTGGGTCAAGATGTGAGGGCGTTTATCACAGGCATGGCTTCTTGCGCTTCGTGGGCTACAGTCGCTTGCACCTCGGGCACCACATCTGCGCGCAAACCTGGTTCAACTTGTGCAAAGCCGCAAACCCGCTTCGCAGGTTTGAGACAATACGCCCCATGACCCAAGAAATCACCATCACCCGCCCTGACGACTGGCACCTGCATGTGCGTGACGGGGCCGCACTGGCCACCGTGGTGCCGCACACGGCGGCGCAATTTGGCCGCGCGATCATCATGCCCAACCTCAAGCCGCCCGTGACCACGGCCGAGCAGGCGCTGGCCTACAAAGCGCGCATCCAGGCGGCCGTGCCCCAAGGCATGCGCTTCGAGCCCTTGATGACGCTGTACCTCACCGACAACCTGGCCCCCTCAGAAATCGCCCGCGCCAAGGCCGCTGGTGTGGTGGCTTGCAAGCTGTATCCGGCGGGCGCGACCACCAACAGCGATGCAGGCGTGACCGATTTGCGCAAGATCTACCCTGTGCTCGAAGCCATGCAGCGCGAAGGTGTGCTGCTCTTGGTGCACGGCGAAGTCACCTCCTCAGACATCGACTTGTTCGACCGCGAAGCCGTGTTCATTGAGCAGCAACTCAAGCCCCTGCGCCGCGATTTTCCGGGCCTGAAAATCGTGATGGAGCACATCACCACCCAAGAAGCCGCGCAGTACGTGGCCGAAGGTGACGATTTGCTGGGCGCGACCATCACCGCGCACCACCTGCTGTACAACCGCAACGCCATTTTCACCGGCGGCATCCGTCCGCATTACTACTGCCTGCCTGTGCTCAAGCGCGAGACGCACCGCGTGGCGCTGGTCAAGGCCGCAACCAGTGGCAATGCCAAATTCTTTTTGGGCACCGACAGCGCCCCGCACCCGGCCCACCTCAAAGAGCACGCCAGCGGCTGCGCAGGCTGCTACACCGCACACGCGGCCATCGAGATGTACGCCGAGGCCTTTGACCAAGCCGGTGCACTTGACCAACTCGAAGCCTTTGCCAGCTTCAACGGGGCGGACTTTTACGGTTTGCCGCGCAACAGCGGCACCATCACGCTGCGCCGCGAAAGCTGGACCCCCGCGGAGAGCTTTGCCTTTGGCGAGGCCGAACTCAAACCCTTGCGTTCGGGCGAGAGCTTGCCGTGGCGACTGGTGAGCGCCTGAGCCCCAACCGCCCAGGTTCCCGGTGCGAGCCGGCCACCACCTTGGGCGTGGCCGACATCGATTGGGATGCGCCCTGGCTGGCCCGTTGGCGGGCGCTGGGTGAGCCCATCGCGCAGCGCGTGGTGGCCGGAGCCCCGCAAGCGCAGGCCCTGAGCGAAGCGGGTTTAGCGCCAGTCGGTTTTGTGACGCAGGCCGATTTGCCCGAAGGCCAGGCTTACGAAGACTTCATTTATGCCCATGGCCAAGTGCCCACGCGCGAAGGCCTGCACGACTTTTTCAATGCGCTGTGCTGGATGCATTTCCCGCTGGCGAAAAAGCGGCTGAACCAATTGCAGGCGGCCGAGATCGCCCGTGCTGGCGTGGGCCAGGTGCGTGGCCCTGTGCGCGATGCGGCCACGGTGTTTGATGAAAACGCCTTGCTGATCCAGACCAGCGATGCGGTGTGGTCAGCGCTGACCGCGCACCGCTGGCAAGAAGCCTTGGTGGGCTTGCGCAGCGAATGGGCGCACACGCGGCTGTGGACCTTCGGGCATGCGGCCCTCGAGAAACTGGTGCAGCCCTACAAATCCATCACCGCCCACCTGTGGCGTGTGCCGCTGGCGGTGCAGGCAGCCGATCTGGACGCTTGGCTGGCGCAAGACCTGTCGCCCGATAAATTGGCCCTGAAACCTTTCAGCCCTTTGCCCGTGTTGGGCGTGCCCGGCTGGTGGGCGGCCAACGAAGTTGCTGCTTTTTACGACGACACCACGGTGTTCAGGCCCAAGCGCCAGCCACGCATTTCAGAAAAACCGTACGCCGCTGAGGAAATCGATCCGTCGGTTTGATTTTGGCCAGTGAGCCCCTAACATTCGCTCAGCGCTCTACCGCACAGAGCGGCATGGAAAACCTGAAATGAAACGTATTTTTCTCTTTGTCTTGACCAACATCGCCGTGGTGGTGGTGCTGGGCATTGTGGCCAGTTTGCTGGGCGTGAACCGCTTTCTGACGGCCAATGGCCTGAACTTGGGCGCCTTGCTCGGTTATGCCCTGATCATGGGCTTTGGTGGCGCCATCATCTCATTGCTCATCAGCAAGCCCATGGCCAAGTGGACCTCGGGCGTGCGCGTGATCGACCAACCGCAAAACGCTGACGAAGCCTGGATTGTGGACACCGTGCGCAAGCTGGCCGACAAGGCTGGCATCGGCATGCCCGAAGTCGGTATTTTTGAAGGCGACCCCAATGCCTTTGCCACCGGCGCTTTCCGTGACTCGGCCCTGGTGGCCGTGTCCACGGGTTTGCTGCAAAACATGACGCACGAAGAAATCGAAGCCGTGATCGGTCACGAAGTGGCCCACATCGCCAACGGCGACATGGTGACCATGACCTTGATCCAGGGCGTGATGAACACCTTTGTGGTGTTCCTCTCTCGTGTGGTTGGCTACGCGGTGGACAGCTTCTTGCGCAAGAACGACGAGGAAAGCTCTGGCCCCGGCATGGGCTACTACATCACCACCATCGTGCTCGATATCTTGTTGGGCTTTGCCGCGGCCATCGTGGTGGCCTGGTTCAGCCGTCAGCGTGAATTCCGCGCCGATGCCGGTGCCGCGAAATTGATGGGCCGCAAGCAACCCATGATCAATGCCCTGGCCCGTCTGGGCGGTGTGCACACGGCCGAGTTGCCCAAGAGCGTGGCCGCCATGGGCATTGCCGGAGGCATTGGCCAGTTGTTCAGCACCCATCCCCCCATCGAAGAGCGCATCGCCGCCTTGCAAAACCAAGCTTGAGGCCCGCCCCGCTGGGGCGGGGTAACTCTAGCGACTGATGGCATCACCGGCCGCGCCTATCATCGGCCGGTGATCCGCATCCTCTCCCACTTCCATCGCCGTGGCCTGCGCCAATGGGGCCGTTGGCCAGTCGCCGTGCGCGGCATGCTGTGGATGGTGGCTGGGGGGATCTTGTTTTCGCTGCTCAACACCGTGGCGCGTGGCCTGTCCATGCAGCTGGATGTGTACCAGGCGCAATTTCTGCGGTACCTGATGGGCATTGTGGTCATCTTGCCTTGGGTCTACCGTGACGGCTGGCAAGCCTACAAGCCGGTCAACATCCAGGGGCAGTTTTGGCGTGGTGCGGTGCACACGCTGGGTTTGATCTTGTGGTTCACCGCCTTGCCGCAAATCCCACTGGCCGACATGACGGCCATTGGGTTCACCGGGCCGATCTTCATCATGTTGGGCGCGGCCTGGTTCCTGGGCGAGACCATGCGCGGGGACCGCTGGATCGCCGCTCTGATCGGCTCTGCCGGTGTGCTGGTGGTGGTCTTGCCCAAGATGTCGGGCACGGGCGGTTGGTACAACCTGGTCATGCTGGCTTCGGCGCCGGTGTTTGCCGCGTCTTTCCTCATCACCAAGGCGCTGACCCGTTATGAAAAGCCGGGCGTGATCGTGCTGTGGCAAGCCATCACGGTGACCGTGCTCAGCTTGCCCATGGCCTTGCCGAATTGGCAAATTCCGACCTTGTGGCAATGGTTTGGCTTCTTTTTGACCGGCATTTTCGGGTCTCTGGCGCATTACTGCCTCACACGCGCCTTTGCCATGGTCGACATCTCGTCCACGCAGTCGCTGCGCTTTTTGGACCTCGTCTGGGCGTCTTTGCTGGGCTGGTTGATTTTTGGCGATGTGCCCAGCCAGTCCACTTGGCTGGGAGCGGCCGTCATCTTGGGGGCCACGGTGTGGATCGCTCGGCGCGAGGGCCGCAGGCCCGTGGCCTTGCCCGACTGAAGCCTCAGTCGTTGGAGATGCCCGAGGCCACATGGCCAGCAGGCACATGGCGAGCGGCCGATTCGATGTGGCCGGTCTGGTCGTCAAAGAAAAAGTCGGGCTCAAATTCACGCAAGAACTCGCCTTTGGGCAGACCGCCCAAAAACATGGCTTCGTCCACCTCGATGTTCCAGTCCATCAACGTTCGGATCGCCCGTTCGTGCGCGGGTGCGCTGCGGGCGGTGACCAAGGCGGTGCGGATGCGCATGGCCGGTGTGCCTTCTTGCTGCAAACGGTGCAACGCCGCCAGCAAGGGTTTGAAGGGCCCCGCCAGCAGGGGCTGCGCCGCTTTGTCGCTTTCGTGCTTTTGAAAGGCCGACAGGCCCTCCGACTGGAACACCCGTTCGGCTTCGTCCGAAAAAAGCACCGCGTCTCCGTCGAATGCGATGCGCACTTCGTGCGGGTGGGCTTCAGAGGCCAGGGCCGAATGCGGGTAGACCTGCGCGGCGGGTACTCCTGCACCCAGTGCGGCGCGCACATCGGACAGGTGGGTGGACAAAAACAAGTTGGCGTTGAGGGGCTTGAGGTAACGCCAGGGCGATTGCCCGCGCGTGAAGCTGCCGCGTTGGATGGGCAGGCCGTAGTGCTGCGCCGAGCGGAACACCCGCATGCCCGAGACCGGGTCGTTGCGTGAGAGGATCACCACCTCCACGCGCTGGGCTTGCGCATCGTTGAAGGCCAAGAGCTTGCGCACCAGCGAAAACGCCACACCGGGCCGCGCTGGCTCTTCCAGCCGGTCGAGTTGCAGCTTCATGTAGGCGCGGTCATCGCCTTGTTCAAAGACTTGGTTTTCTTCTTCAAAGTCGAACAAGGCGCGCGACGAAATCGCCACCACCAATTGGCCTTCAAGGGTGACGGGCATGTGGGCTCCTTCGGATCACTTGACCCATTGGTTCAATTCCATGATGGGCATCAGCACGGCCAGCACGATCAACATGACCAAACCGCCCATGCCCACAATCAGCAAAGGCTCGAGCACGGTGGCCAGGGCCATGGCGCGGCGCTGCACTTCAGAAGACAGCTGCTGCGCGGCGCGCTGCAGCATCACGGGCAACTGGCCAGTTTGTTCGCCCAGTTTGGCGAACATGCTCAGCAGCCCCGGAAAGCGCGCATGCTGTGCCAAGGCGTTGCCCAGTGGTGCGCCTTCGCGCACGCGCACCAGGGCTTCGAGGGCATCGGCGCGCAAGGCTTGGTTGGACAAGGTGTCGGCCGCCGCCTGCAAGGCTTTGAGGATGGGCACACCGGCGGCTGTCAGCATGGCCAAGGTCGAGGCAAAGCGGGCGCTGTTGTAGCCCCGCGCCAAACGGCCGATCAGGGGCAAGCGCAAAAACGCGGCGTCAAAGCGCAGCCGAAAAGCACTCTGGCGCAAGGCCATGCGAAAGGTCCCAAGCCCCGCCACCGCCAAGCCCAGCACCAGCCAGCCCCATTGCCGCACAAAATCGCTCAGCCCCAGCATGGCCACGGTGAGCATGGGCAGCTGTCGCTTGGTGCCTGCAAACACGCCAGCCACCTGCGGCACGACCGAGGTGACCAGAAAAATCACGATGGCCAACGCCACCAGGCAAACAATCGCTGGATACAGGGCAGCGCCCATCAATTTGGCGCGCAAGGCTTGGTGATCTTCGAGGTCGTTGGCCAGTTGTTCGAGCACCATGCCCAAATGACCGCTTTGCTCCCCAGCAGCGATCACCGCCCGGTCGATGGCCGGAAATTCACCTGGGTGTTGCGCCAGCGCATGGCCCAAGCTGCTGCCGCCATTGACTTCGGCGCGGATGTCGGCCATCAGCTGGCGTTGCTTGTCGTCGTCGGCTTCATCGGCCAAGGCCGTCAAGGCCCGCTCAATCGGCAGGCCGCTGCCCACCAAGCCCGCGAGCTGACGGGTCCAGACCGCACGCTGGCTGCCGCTGAAGGCGCGTGAGCGGCCCACGGGGCGCTGCCACCAGGGCAGTGTGGCTTCTTTGTCGGCTAAGCCACTGGCAATGGCCTCCACGTTCAGGGGCACCAAGGCTTGACCCCGCAATTGGCTGCGCGCCGCTTTGAGGCTGTCGGCCTCGATCACGCCTTTGCGCGTGGCGCCATCGGCTTGCAGGGCTTCAAAACGGTAGGCAGGCATGGGCGCTCAATGGGCGAAATACACCACACCGAACTGACCGGAATAGTTCCAGTTGGGGGTGGTGTTCAAAGGGGCTTGCACAGGGCTCAAGGTGTGTTGTGCGCCCAACTGGCTGAAGAAAGCCCAATGGTGGGAGAGGCGTTGGCGGTAGGCCAGTTGCACGGCGTATTCGCCAAGGCCTGTGCCTTGGTGGGTTTTGGCCAAAGGATCGAGGGCTTGTTGCGTCTGCCAATGGGCGCTGCTCGCCCAGGTCATGGCCTGGCTCAGCATCAAGGTGCTGACCTCATTGAGGGGGTGGCGGTAGGTGAGCGTGGGCGATAAGGTGGTGCCGTCACCGCGCATGAACATGTCCTGCGTGGCGATCAGGCCCACCGACCAGCGGTTGGGCAGGCGGTAGTCCACGCCCACCTTGGCGCGCAGTGTTTTGCGCCCGGCTTTGAGCGCGTCAAATTGACCGCTTTGTTCCAGGTTGATGATGCTGCCCGAAACGGCCATGCTCCATTTGGAGTCTTGCCGCAGGTCATAGGTCAGGTTGCTGTCTTGCAGCACCTGGCCAAAGCGGTGCCAGTTGTTGCCATCGGTTTGACCGATGCGCCAGGGCCCATAACGCAGTCCATAGGTGGCATGCAGTTTTTGCGTGCCAGGGTGGCGCAAGTCGGCAATGTCGCTGCGAAGCCCCAGGCTGTAGGTCCAAGGTGTTGGGCTGGCCGCTGGGGGCGGTGCGTCTGGAGCGGGTTCTTGCGCCCAGCAGCTCAAAGCCCATCCCCCAAGGAGCGCTGACACCAGGCCCTGCAGGGCCATTGAGCGAGTGATGGGGCTTGGTGCGCGCATGGGCTTCAGTCGCGTGTCACGCGCAGCAGTTCTTCGGTGGTGGTGATGCCCGCATCGACCAGTCGTTGACCATCGTCGCGCATGAGCACCATGCCCTGGCGCAAAGCGGTGGCGCGCAGTTCGGACTCGGCGGCGCCTTGGTGGATCTGGGTACGGATCTCGTCGCTGGCCACCAGCAACTCGAAAATACCGGTACGGCCCGCATAGCCGGTCTGGCCACAGGCGTCGCACCCTGCACCGGCGCAGGCCTTGCAGCGCTGGCGCACCAGGCGTTGGGCCAATACACCCAGCAGCGATGAGCTGAGCAAGAAGGGCTCCACGCCCATGTCGGTCAGGCGCGTGACGGCACTGGCCGCGTCGTTGGTGTGCAGCGTGGCCAGCACCAAGTGACCGGTGAGCGAGGCCTGAATGGCGATTTGCGCGGTTTCAAAGTCGCGGATCTCGCCGATCATGATCACATCGGGGTCTTGGCGCAGGATGGCGCGCAAGGCCTTGGCAAAGGTCAGATCGATCTTGCTGTTGACCTGGGTCTGGCCCACGCCGGACAGCTCGTACTCGATCGGGTCTTCCACCGTCATGATGTTGTTGTGCGCCGCGTCCAGCCTTTGCAGCGCGGCGTACAAAGAGGTGGTCTTGCCCGAGCCGGTGGGGCCGGTCACCAGCAAGATGCCGTGAGGCTGGCCGATGAGTTGCTCCACTTGTTGCAAGACCCGGCCTTGCATGCCCACGGCTTCGAGGGTCAAGCGTGCCTCGCTCTTGTCGAGCAAACGCAGCACAGCGCGTTCGCCATGGGCGCTGGGCAAGGTGGAGACGCGCACATCCACCGCTTTGCTGCCCAGACGCAGGCTGATGCGGCCGTCTTGCGGCAGGCGTTTTTCGGCGATGTCGAGTTCGGCCATGATTTTCAGCCGCGAGATCAAGGCGGCATGCAGGGCCCGGTTGGGCTGCACCACTTCGCGCAAGGTGCCGTCGATGCGAAAGCGCACGCTGGAGTGGCGCTCATAGGGCTCGATGTGGATGTCGCTGGCCCCATCGCGTGCCGCCTGCGTGAGCAAGGCGTTGAGCATGCGGATGATGGGCGCATCGTCGCTGGCTTCGAGCAAGTCTTCGACCGCAGGCAGCTCTTGCATCATGCGCGAGAGGTCAGCATCGGACTCGACTTCACTGACCACATCGGCAGCCGTGGACGCGCCATGTGCCTGCCCCCCGGCATAGGCCAGGTGGATGCGTTCTTGCAGGTCAGACAGGCTGGTGTGTTGAAAGCTCAGACCTTGGGGCCCGTATTTGCGGGTGACTTCGGACTGTGCAGAATGCTCGCTGCTGTCACACAGCCACAAGGTCAAGCCTTGTGACGAGCCTTCCAGCAGCAGCCGGTGGCTGCGTGCAAAGGTGTAGGGCAGGGGGTGCGTGACGCGCATGGCTTAAGGCTTGGTGGCGGGTGGCACCACAGGCGTCAGGCTGGGCAATACGGCAGCGCCTTCGATCGGCATGGCGGTGGTGGCGGCCGGCTGGTTGCTCATTTGGTTCAAGCGCATTTGTTCGTAGCGGCCCAAAGACAGGGCCTCGGTGGCCGCGCCATCACGCACCACCACCGGCCGCAGGAACACCATCAGGTTGGTTTTCTTGCGGCTGCGGGTTTCGGCCTTGAACAAATTGCCCAGGAAGGGGATGTCGCCAATGCCGGGCACTTTTTCTTGGCTGCTGCTGGTGTCGTCTTGCAGCAAGCCGCCCAGCACCACGATGGAGCCGTCTTCGACCAGCACACTCGACTCAATCGAGCGTTTGTTGGTGATCAGGCCCGAGGTGCTGGAGCTTTTGCTGTCGATGCTGCTGACTTCTTGGAAGATCTGCATCTTCACGGTGCCGCTTTCGCTGATCTGGGGTTTGACGCGCAAGGTCAAGCCCACGTCTTTGCGCTCGATGGTCTGGAAGGGGTTGACCGCGCCATTGGTGCTGTTGTTGGCGGTGTACTGACCGGTCACAAAGGGCACGTTTTGGCCGATCACGATCTTGGCCTCTTCGTTGTCAAGCGTCAGCAAATTGGGCGTGGACAAGATGTTGGCATCGCCATTGGTTTGCAAAAACCTCGCCAACGCACCCAGCGCCAGCACGCCATTGCGCTGCTGGCCGGCGGCGATGTTGAAGCCGGGGGATGCGGCGTAAGTGCCTTTGGCGGCGTTGGCTGCCAAGGACAGCAAATTGGTGCCCCCCACCGAGAAGTTGGTGCCCATCACGCCGACGGTGTTGCTGCCCGTGCCCGTGCCGCTCATCCACTGCACGCCAAACTCGGCGGCTTTGTCGGCGCTGACTTCTGCGATCAGGCTTTCCACAAAGACCTGTGCGCGGCGTTGGTCCAGCATGTCGATCACGCTGCGCAGTTGGCGGTATTGGGGCTCGGGTGCGGTGATGATGAGCGAGTTGGTGGCCGGGTCGGCCTGGATCTGGCCGCCGGTGGAGGGCTGGCCGCTGTTGCCTGTGCTGCTGCCCAGCGTGCTGTTGGCAGGCGGTGCGTTGCTGCCACTGCTCATGCTGCCCGAATTGCTGCCCGTGGTGCCGCCAAAGGCGCCGCCAGAACCGCCCGTGGCACTGCTGCTGATGGCGGCGCGCAGTGTGGCGGCCAGTTTGGTGGCGTCGGCGTTTTTCAGGTACACCACATGGATGTTGCCGCTGGCCGCCCGTGCGCCGGTGGCGTTGGGTTGGTCCAGCTGTTCGATCAGGCTGCGCGTCAAGGCCAGCTTGGCCGGGTTGGCGGCGCGCACGATCAGGGCATTGGTGCGGGCTTCGGCCAGCACTGTGGTTTTGAAGCCGGCATCCGACTGCGCTGGCCCCGCGCTGGCCACACCGGCAGCACCCGCTGCGGCGCCCGAGTCGATCAGGCGCTGCACCATGACCGCCATGTCGGCGGCGATGCCGTGTTGCAGGCGGATCACTTCCACCCCGGTGGCGTTGGCCACATCCAGCGCCGCGATGATGCGGCCTAGGCGTTGCAGGTTGTCGCTGTAGTCGGTGACCACCAGCGCGTTGGTGCCGGGGTTGACGTTGATGGTGTTGTTGGGGCTGATCAGCGGCCGCAAGATGGGCACGAGGTTGTTGGCGTTTTCGTGGTTCAGGCGAAAAATCTGTGTGATCACTTGGCCGCTGCTGGCGGCCACAGGGCCGGCAGAAACCGTGCCGCTTTGCAGCTTGGCTTCGGCTTCGGGCAGCACGGTGTACAGGCCTGCGGATTCGATCAGTGCAAAGCCTTGCGTGCGCAGCTGGGTGGCAAACAGGTGCAGGGCCTGCGCGGGCGGCACGGCCACTTGGCTCGACAGCGACAGGGTGCCTTTGACGCGGGGGTCGACCACCACGTTGTGACCGGACAAACTGGCCAGTGTGCGGGCCACGGCTTCGATGTCGGCGTTCACGAAGTTCAGCGTGATGGGCTCTTTGCCTTTGGCTTTTTGGCCGGGCGCTTGCGCCCAAGCCCAGCCCGAGCTGGCCAGGGCCAGCGCCAGCGCCATGACCGACAAACGGCCTGATTTGAAGAATGTGTTCAGTGTGTGCATGGGTTCATCCCAATGTGAGCAGGCTGCGCGTGCCTTGACGACGGCCGATGATGTTCAGCAAATTGGACAAAGCGGTTTCAGTGCCTGCGTCGGCGCTGGCTTCGCCAGAAAAATGGAGCCTGTTGCCCACCCATTGGCCCTGGCCTTGCAATTGCAGCGGACCTTGCAGGGTGCTCAAAAGCAATTGGGGTGTGGCACTGCCTTGTGGTGAGCCCAGAACTTGCACCCGGTAGCTGCCCATGGGTTTCAAGGTGCTCAAGCGCGAGGCCATGCGCAGTGCTTCCAATTCGGCCAGCCCTTGCATTTGCAAGCGACCGTCGGCCCATTGCAATTGCAAGTTTTCGGTGCGCAACTGCAGCTGTCCTTCGGCCTGAAGCGTGTTCCAAGGCGCGCCTAAACCCGACAACCAAGCGGCGGGCCAGCGCGACAGGTGATCGTCCAGCTGCACTTGCTGGGTGGCCCAGCCCGCACGCACGGTGGCTTGGGCGGCTTGGTCCATGCAGCAATCGGCGCGCAGCTGCAGCTTCCAGGTGCTCAGGCCCGGCTCGATGCGCCAATGCAGGCGCCCAGGCAGGGTTTGGGCATCGCGGCTGCCACTGCCACCGCTCAGGGTGATTTGCGCCGAGCCTTGCCAGACCGTGCCGCGCGGGCTGTCCAGTTGCACCTGTTGATGCGTGATTTGGCGCAAGGCCTCGGACAGCCAACGCGCGGGTGCCCAGACCGCGCTGGCCAACAAGGCCCCCAGCAAAGCGCCGGTCAGCGCCCAGCCCCATGGGGTGGCCGAGGCGGCATTGGGCGATGGTGCGCGTTTCATGCTGGGCTCATTCGGGCAGGCTCAGCTGCAGGGTGCCGGCCCACATCACCTGTGGGGTCGTGTTCGCCTTGGATGGGGACGGTGCCTGCTGCATTTGCGCTTGCACGGGCCTGGCCCGGGCGTGTTCGCGGGCCTGTCCTATCCATTGGGCCAGTGCGTCTGCAGGTGCGGCTTGAACACTCAGCTGCACCAGCTCGCCTTGCACTTGCAGTTTGGCATCGGGGCCCAAGTCCTTGGCATGTGCTTGCAGCCATTCGATCGCTTGAGCGCGGCTGATCGCAGGGGATGCCTGCCATTGCCGCGCTTGCGCCTGCAGTTGCTGCATGTGTTGGGTTTGCCGGTCCAGCTCGATTTGTTTGTTGGGGGCTTCTTGCCAGGTGCGCAAGGCCGGCGCCAAAGCCACCGACCAGAGGGCGGCAAGGCCAAGGACCACGGCGGCCCATTGCAAAGCGCGTCGCTCGCGCGGGCTGCGCTGCTGCCAAAAGGCGTGCATGGGGGCTTTGAAGGTTTGCAGCGCTTGTTTCATGGCGTACCTCGTGGGCTCATCACCCATGCCTCGCCCTCGGCACGCCATGGGTAGCCTTGCTGGCTCAAGGCCTGTTGGATGGCTTGTTGCTCCGCGTCGGACAGCGTCCAGCCATCCAGCCGCAATTGACCGTCGTTCAAGCGCCACTGGCGTGGTGCCGCCACTTGGGGCGGCAAGGCCTCGCCGAGCGCCAAGAGCATGGACTCCAGATCGCCAGGCGTCAAAGCCCCAGCATTTTGGCGCAGGCGGGCCACACCTTGCTGCATTTGCAAGGGGGCATCGACCACTACACGGGTGCCTGGCAGGGTCTCGCGCAGCATCTGCGACCAGGCTTGTTGTTGGGCTTGCCAGTTGGCGCGGGTCTTCCAAGCCCAAGCGTTCAAGCCGATCAGCTGGCTGCACAGCAGCAAGCCCAGGCCCCAGCGCGCCCAGCGCCATTGCGGGTGCTGCCAAAGATCGCTGGCCACACGTTGCAGGGTTTTCAATTGGCGAGCGCGTGCATCGGACTGGAACTCAAATTGCGCCAGATCCCAATCGCTGGCGATGGCGGCCAACCAGTGTTGGGCCGGAGGCATCAAGCGAGCCGGTGTTTGCAATTTTTGCGATGTCAGGGCCACCACCGCAGGCTCGGCTTGGATGTCAGCGCCCTCCAAAACTTGAGGGGACCAAGTCGCTGTGTCTAAGCTGGCCAAGGGGCTGCCCCAAACGCCACGTTCAGCCTGGCTGGCCCAGAGCCATCCGGTCTCGGCATCACCGGTGACCGTGATTTGCAGGCAAGCCGCGTCGGGGGCGAATTCCGGCACGATGCGGTGCACGGTCAGCCCTTGAGACTCCAGCGCGCTCAGGTGGGCTTGCAGCCAGGCTTTGTCACACACCGCGACCCATGCCGATGGGGTATTTTTCCAAGCACTGGGCAGCGCTATGTGCAATTGGGCCGGGTCGTCCAGCAATCGCTCTTCGAGCAGGCCATGCAGGGCCGCTTGGAGGCGTGCTTTTTGTTTGTGCAGACCAGGGGGCAGTTCCACACGGTGCCACGACAGGGCCAGTGCCGGCAGCATGAGCACCAGCTCCGATGCGCGGTCGAGCTTGGGGAGCAAGGCGCTGCTGGCCCATTTCAGGCTCAAGGGCGCGGTGTGCACAGTGCCTTCTGTCCAAGCGTGCGGGTACAGGGTGTTGGCCTGTGGCGGTCCGATTGGCAGTTGAAGAATCAGTGTGCGCATGTGGTCTTCATTGTAGGGGCGCGTTGGGCACCCACAAAGGCGTGCGCACGCGCCAAAGCATGCGCACCGCGTTGCTGCCTTCGCGTTTGACCAGCGCCCGTTCTTGTTGCACGACTTGGTCGATGCGCATGCGGCCGTTGATCTCGAAAAAGCTGCTTTGAACGCCGTGCCGTTTGTTGTCCAAAAGCTTGCCATCCGGGCCCAGTGCCTGTCGCAAGTCTTCCAGGCTGGTCCAGTGGGCGCGCTGGCGTTGCGCCAGCAGCTGCCGTGCACCGGCCATGTCCAGGCCGGGCAGGCAGGCCATCAGCACTTCGGCGGGTGCCGTGTTCAGGTTGACGGTGGTGGTCTCGGGCAAGACGGTGACGAAGTTCTCCAGGGCTGCGACCGTTTGGTGGCTCATGCCCAGCCAGACCAGCTGCGCCGTGCGCTGCGGCATCAGCGGCGCGGTCGATGAAGGCCTGGCATCGGCTTCGTTGGCGCTGGTCTGGGCCAAAGGCAAGAGCCGAACCATGCTGCCGAGCTCGCCCAGCGGCAGGCCCAATTGTTCAAACAAGCGACGCCAAGCGACAAGCTCAGGCAGGGACAGCGTGCCGTTGACGATCAGGTTGCGCAGGTTGAGCCGGGATTGGGCATCGGTGATGTAGCCCGACAGAAACACTTCGGCATCGCCGTCTTGCCATTTTTGGTCTTGTGACAAAAAGGTGGACAGCTTGGATTCCTGCACGGGCAAGGCCCAGGGTTCTCCCAAATGGTCGGCTTGGCCCCCTTGTTGGGACTTCGCGTCTTCGAGCAAGATCAGGCGCGACCAATCGAGCGCACCGGTCATCATCCAAGCGGTTTGGCTGCGGTCGCGTTCGGCCGATTCGATTTCAACTTGACGCCATTGTTGCCACAAAGCGGCGCTGGCCAGCGTGGCCACCAAGGCCACGACCAGCATGGCCACCAGCAATGCCGCGCCTTTTTGCCGCTTCATGGCGTGCCGCCTGACAAGGTGGGCCTTATCCAGTCCAGCGTCAAGGGGCCAGAGCCGACGGGACCTTGGGGCAGGCTCAAGATCAAGCGCACGCCATCGGGTGGGGTGCCTGGTTTGGCGGTGGGCGCATTGGTGTTGCCCACCGTGACCACATCACTGGACAAGGGGTTGGCCCAGCTGCCGCCCCGGTGCACAAAAATTTGCCAGCCCGACAGGGGGTGGACCTGCACCTGAGCGGCTCGGCTGACTTCCGTGGGGGTTTGGCTCCACTGCTCTGCCAGGTCCCAGGCTTGGCGCCAGGCCGCTTGGGTGGTCACAGGGGCCGATTGCCAGCGCTGCCAATCGCCGCCACCGGGCCGAAGTGCATCGCTGCGCCAGGTCCAGGCGATCACCTGAATCGCTTCGTCCTGGGCGTTGGCGCGGCGTGTCAGGCGCAAGACCTTGCCATCCCACAGCCAGCTGGGGGTCTCGTTCAATTCGGTCATTTGGTCCAGATCGGTTTGCCACTGGGCCAGGCCCGCTTGCAAGGTGCGCACCTCATCGGCGCGGCTTTGCAAGCCGCTTTGCGAGCGCAGCATGCCGTCCAGCCCGCGCCAGGCCATGAGGGACATCAAAGCCATGACGGTGATGGCCACCAGCACCTCGATCAAGGTGAAGCCTGCGTGGCGTTGAGGCGCGAAGTGCATCAGTTGCGCCCCATCACAGTGGACACTTGCAAGATGAACTCGCCTTGCTGGAGCACCCGGGCGTCCACCCGTCGGAAGTTGGGGTTGGGCGTGGTCTTGACGCTCAGATGGACCTGCAAGGCTTGCCCGGCCTGCAGGCATTCCACGTCGCTGCTGCCCGTGTCGGGCAATTGCCTGCGCAGGCGCAAGCGGATCAGTTCGTTGTCGGCGCAGATCTGGCCCAACATGCTCAGGCTTTGCCGCTCGGCGTTGCGGCTGAGCGAGCCCGTGGCTTGAAGTCCGGCCATCAGCGCCACGGCCACAATGCCCAGCGCCACCAGCACCTCGATCAGCGTGAAGCCCTTGGACAAGCGTTTCATGGCGTCGTCCGGCCAGGGCTGCGCTGCACCTGAAAAGGCCTGAGGCCATCGCTGACCAGCCAGATGCTGCCTGCGCCCTGCGTGCTCACCAAGGCAATGCTTTGTGGCGCGATCAAGGGTTCAGGTCCCAGCACCACCGCCAGCGGCTGGGCTGCACGTGTGCTGTCGTTCAGCCAGTTTTGCGGCAGGCCAGGAGACGGTAAGCCTTCAAACACAAACCCTGTGGGGGTGTTGCGCCACACCACCGTCAAGCCGCTGGCGCGCGATTGGGCCCGGGCGGTTTCCATCAAGGCGGCCAGCCGTGTGGCGTCACGCTCCAAGGCGCTGTCTGCACTGCCACGCAAGGACAGACTCACCCCAGCTGTGGCGATGGCGATCAACGCCACCACCACCAAAAGCTCCAGCAATGTGAAGCCTGGGGCGAAGGTCTGAGCTGGCTTACTGCCAGCTGCCGATGTCCGCATTGTTGCCCTCGCCACCGGCTTGACCGTCAGCGCCAAAGGACAGCACATCCACCTCGCCCTTGATGCCGGGGTTCATGTACTGGTAGGGGCGACCCCAGGGGTCGTTGGGCAATATGTCCAGGTAAGACTTCCAGTTGAGCGGCACGGGTTCGGTGGTGGGCTTGGCGATCAAGGCTTTGAGGCCTTGTTCGGCGCTGGGGTAGCGTTGGTTGTCCAGCTTGTAGAGCTTGAGCGCCTGCATCAGGTTGCCCACGTCGGTGCGGGCGGCCGTCATGCGGGCATCGTCGGCGCGACCCAGCACATTGGGCACGATCAGGGCGGCCAAAACGCCAATGATGGCCAGCACGACCATCAGTTCAATCAGGGTGAAGCCGTGTTGGCGGCGTGAGCGGGAAGGCTGAGGTGTTTGCATGGCTTCCATCATAATCTGTGCATGCCCGCCTTTTCTCCCACTGCCCGCCAGCGCATCCGTCCCACCGCATGGGTCACAGGGGCTGTTTGGTGCGCTGCCACACTCAGTTTGGGGTATTGGGTTTGGCTGTTCCCCAGCGCGTCCGCCATCCCAGCGGCGATGGTGGCCACCAGTCCAGCGCCTGACCAGGTCGGGTCGGCTCAATGGAATCGCGTCTTGGGCGCTGTGCCCCTCGAAGCGGCCCCTTCGGCGGCAGACCGTCTGCAATTGGTCGGGGTGATCTCCGGTCCTTCTGGGCAAGGCAGCGCACTGATCGCCATCGATGGCCAAGCGCCCAAGCCGTACCAAGTGGGGCAAGCCGTTGGCGATGGCTTGGTGCTCCAAGGCTTGGAGCCGAGAAAAGCCCATTTGGGCGCTCTGGTCAATGGTCCCAAACAGCGGACCTTGCAATTGCCCGCGCTGCAAACCCCCTGATGTTTGGGCGCACCCGCGCCCACGCCAGCCCTTTGATGCTTTGGCCTTGAGGGGCTGTTCGCCATTTCACTGGGCGAGCGCTGGCAGTTGCAAGTGAACTACTGAGAATCCAATAATCTGAGATACTGCTAAAAAAGTATGAAAAATTAATAATTTCAATTTTCAGGGATGGGTATGCGCGCGTTGGTGCTTCAGAGGGTGGTTCAACTGTGGGAAGGGACATTCAGCCGTACGGAGTTGTTGCTGGCCTCTTTGTTCATGATCGGGGGGACCTCTTGGATTTATGGTTTGTTTCTCTAACTGCCCTATGACCCCTGGTTGAACATCC
>NKIO01000106.1 GCA_002255935.1 Comamonadaceae bacterium PBBC2 | reverse complement strand
CAAGGAGTTGGGTCAGGACGAGCCGGGTCTGAACCGCTTGATTCGCTCGGCCTACAGCTTGCTGGGCTTGCAAACCTACTTCACCGCTGGTGTGAAAGAAGTGCGCGCTTGGACCATCCACGTGGGCGACACCGGTCCACAAGCGGCGGGTGTGATCCACACCGATTTTGAGAAGGGCTATATCCGGGCCCAGACCATCGCGTTTGACGACTTCATCGCCTTCAAGGGCGAGCAAGGCGCCAAAGACGCCGGCAAAATGCGCGCCGAAGGCAAGGAATACATCGTCAAAGACGGCGATGTGATGAACTTCCTGTTCAGCTCTTGATCGCTGATGGGACGTAGAAAAAACCGCTCTCAGGAGCGGTTTTTTCATGGGCGGTCAAAACTGCCCCGGAAACACCCAAAGCAGCCCGGCCGTCATGAACAGGTAACGCCCGAATTTGCCGATGGCCATGTAAAAAGTGCAGGGCCACAGCGGCAGTTGTAGCCAGCCGGCCACGGCGCACAAAGGGTCACCCACAACGGGCAGCCAGCTCAGCAGGCAGGCTTTGGGGCCCAGTTTCTCCAACCATGCCAAGGCACGCAGGTGGTTGGCCGATTCGCGCCAGCGCTTGGTGACTTTGCGCGAACCCCAGCCCATCCACCAACTGACCATGCCACCCAAGGTGTTGCCCACCGTGGCCACCGCAATGGCGGCCCAAAACAGATCAGGGTTGAGCTTGACCAGTCCGAACACTGCAGGCTCTGAGCCCATGGGCAGCAAGGTCGCCGAGATGAAAGACACGACAAACACCGTGCTCAGTCCGAATTCGGGCAGGGCCAGCCATTGCAGGAGTTGATTGAGCCAAAGTTCCATGCGCTGCAGTGTAGCGGTCGATGCCGTCTGAGCTCAGTCATGTCCGTCCCCGCATGTTGCTTGGCGCACACCGCCATTCGTGCAGCGAAATTTTGTGATATTGAATGATTTTTAAAGTTCTTTGGAACTTAAAAATCAATAAATGTAAAATCTAAGAATCATTTTTTGTGGGGCTTGTGGCCCCGAAATGGGGCCTATGAGAGCTATGAAACGACCAAAAACCTCGCTGTGGCGCTGGACTTTGCTGGTGTGCGCCGTTCAGGCCAACTTGGCCAGCGCCGCGACCAATGAGTTTCTCGACATGTCGTTGGAAGAGCTGGTGGATTACCGGCTCATGTCCATGTCGCGCAAAGAGCAGCGGGTGGCCGACATGGCGGCGGCGGCCTATGTGATCTCGGCCGACGAAATCCGCCGTTCGGGCGCGCAATCCATCCCCGAAGCCTTGCGCATGGTGCCGGGTCTGAATGTGGCCCAGATCAGCCGCAACAGCTGGGCTGTCAGTTCTCGCGGCTTCAACGAACGTTTTTCGGGCAAATTGTTGGTCCAGGTGGATGGCCGCAGTGTGTACTCGCCGCTTTTCTCCGGCGTCTTGTGGGAAACCCAAGACACCATGATGGAGGACATCGAGCGCATCGAGGTCATCCGTGGTCCAGGGGCGGCCCTGTGGGGCACCAATGCCATGAACGGGGTGATCAACATCGTCACCCGCTCTGCCGCTTCCAGCCAAGGCAATTTGTTGTCGGCCACGGCCGGCAGCGGCGATTTGGCATCGGCCTCTTTGCGCCACGGCGGTGTTTTGGAGCAAGGCGGACACTACAAGGTCTATGGCAAGGTGGGCACCAGCGGCGGCTCCCCTGAGCGCACGACAGGCGTGATCGGACAGGACGGTGCGCAGCAGCAGCGTGTGGGCGTGAGGCTGGAGCCGCAGGTTGACGGCGGCCAGCTCAGCCTCAAGGCCGAGATGTACCAGCACCGCTCCAAGGATGGTTGGGTGACGCCGTCGGTGCTGGCGTACAGCGATGCGGCCACACCGTTTTCCCGCGATGCCTTGATGTCGGCAAAAGACCAAGGCGGCGCCCTGCAAGGCCGCTATGCCTGGAAAACCGCTGAAGGTGCTGAAAATGTCTTGCAGGCTTCCATCGACCACGACAGTGCCATCCATACCGGCGTGTGGGGTTCTGGGGCGGGGGCACTCAAGCCTTTGGGCACAGCCCCCGCACTGATGTCCATGGGGGGCGAAAAGACCGACATCGACGTCGATTTCCAGCAACGCAAAATTGATGGCGACCACGATTTCATTTGGGGTCTGAACTTGCGCCACACCCGTGACAATTTGATCTTGCCGGTGTCGCCTTATTACCTGCGCGACGGCAAGGATCAGCGGCTCAGTTACAGCGCCTTTGTGCACGATGAAATCACCCTGGTGCCAGAGCGCTTCAAGTTGATCTTGGGCTCGAAGTTTGAAAAAGACGGGCTGACGGGTTTCAACGTCCAGCCCAATGCCCGCGTGCTGTTCACCCCCAGCCAAAACGAGGTGTATTGGGGGGCTTTGTCTCGGTCGGTGCGATCGCCCAGGCGCACCGAAAGTCTGGCCACGATCGACATCAATGCACAAGATGCCGCCAGTCTGAATGCACGCACAGGGCTGAACTTGCCGCCGTATTTGCTGACCGCTGTGACGCAAGTCTCGCCCATGGGCACGCCTTCGGTTCAGGCCGAAAAAGCAGTGAGCCTGGAAGGTGGTTGGCGCAAGCAGTTCTCCAACTTCCTGAGCATCGATTCATCGCTGTTCTACACCGACTACAGCCATTTGCGTGGCGGTCGCATGGCGGCCAATCCCATTTCGCCCTTGGACATTCAGCAAGCCTTGGGCTGCCTGAGTCAGTTCGGACCGGGGGCCTGTTACTTCACCATGGCGGGCTACAACAGCAACTTGGACAAAGCCCGATCATGGGGCGGTGAGGTTTCTGTGGAGTGGCATCCCACCTCGTGGTGGAAGTTGCAATCGTCTTACAGCCATGTGCGCATCAAAGGCCAACACACCGGCGACTTCCTGGGCGACTTCCAATTGACCACCCATGAAAATGGCTCGCCCCGACACCAGGTTGCGCTGAACAACAATTTCAGTTTGGCCCATGACTTGAACCTTGATGTGCGTTTGCGCTACCAATCGCAGACGGCTTACTACACGATCAACACGTTCGAGCAAACACGCATCGCGCCATATACCGGGCTCGACATGCGCTTGGCGTGGCAGGTCCATCGCAACACCGAGTTGTCGATCTCCGGGCGCAATTTGCTCAAGGATCGCCACACGGAATTCCTCAACACACTGCCCACAACCCGCGCCTATGACGTGCAACGCAGCGCGCTGGTGCAAGTGGTCACCCGTTTTTGAAAGGACACAACCATGTACCTTTCAACACGTTCTTTCAGTGTGATTTTGCAAGTGGCAGGTCGTTGGCTCATGCCCGGCGTGCGAACCGTGCTTTTGGTTTTGACCTCTGGCATGGCACTGGCCGCCGTGGCCCAGCCTGCTGGGCAGGCGGTGGACCGCATCAAAGCCGCTTATGTCTACAACTTCGCCAAGTTTGTCGAGCTGCCTGCGGCAGATGACAAATCCATTCGGGTGTGTGTGCTCGGGCGAGACGACCTCAATGGCGCGATGCAGGGCTTGAACCACCGCATGGCCCAAGGCCGTGAGATTCAGGTGCGCAAGGATGTGCCACTCGATCAGGTCAAGGATTGCACCATGGCTTTTGTCAGCGAGAGTGATGCTCGCTTGCTGCCCGTGGTGGCGCGGCAGTTGGCCAACTCGCCCGTCTTGCTGGTCAGTGATGCCCGTCAGGCTATGGATCAGGGCGCGCATTTGTCCTTGAATTACAACGATGATCGGGTGGAGTTCGATGTCAACATGCTCAATCTGCAAAAATCCAACATCAAGGCCAGCAGTCAGATGTTGAAGTTGGCACGGATGGTCATTCGATAGGAAATCCAAACGGTGTTGTCATTGCTTTCGTGGCGTCGCGAAAAACTGCTGCATGCCCCCATGCGGGAGAAGCTCAACCACATCCTGGCCTTGGGCATCTGGTGCGTTTTGATGCTGTTTTTTGTGGTCATCACCTTGTGGCAGGCCCATCAAACCTTGC
This sequence comes from Comamonadaceae bacterium PBBC2, assembly GCA_002255935.1. Classification (GTDB taxonomy): domain Bacteria; phylum Pseudomonadota; class Gammaproteobacteria; order Burkholderiales; family Burkholderiaceae_C; genus Limnohabitans_A. The sequence continues at coordinate 3,384 of NKIO01000106.1, read as the reverse complement.
AGGCCACGCAGGCGGCGGCCAAGAGCTTGGCCGAGCTGGCCGCAGAGAGCAATGCTGCAGCGGTGCGCTTCGAAGACCGGGCTGGCGCACAAAAGCAATTGGAGATTTTTCGTCACGTCAAGAATGTGGCCACGGTGCACATCTTCACCGAGTCTTCGGGCCGTGCACCGTTTGCACACTACCCGGCCAACTTGTCCGATCAAGGGGAGCAAGCCGTTGCGGATGATTTGCTGTCGGGCCAGCGGACTTCGCAGCTGACGTTGGGCACGTTCACCATCCGCCTGCCCATCGTGCAAGACGGCGAACACATCGGCTTGGTGGTGGTCAAAACCCGCTTAGACGACTTCTGGTGGAGCATCACCATCACCTTGCTGGTGGCTGTGGGGGCCATGTTCTTGGCCTACATGGTGGTGCGTCAATTCATGGGCCATTTGATCGCGGTGATCATTCACCCTATTTTGGATTTGGCCGAGGTGATGCGCCGCATCACCTCCGTGCACGATTACAGCCAGCGGGCCCAGCGCCAAAGCCAGGACGAAATCGGTGAGTTGGTGGCAGGTTTCAACTCCATGCTCGACCAGATCGAGCAAAAAGACAAAGCCCTGGGGCAGTACAGCCAGCAGCTGGAATCCGAAGTGCAAGCCCGCACGGCCGAGTTGCTCTTGGCCAAAGAACACGCCGATGCAGCCAACCAGGCCAAGAGCCAGTTTTTGGCCAACATGAGCCATGAAATCCGCACGCCTTTGAACGGCTTGATCGGCGTGTCGGAATTGCTCAGCGCGACCGAACCCACCGAGCAGCAAAAGAAGTTGATCAGCATGATCAACTCGTCGTCATCGACCTTGCTGTACTTGATCAACGACATCCTGGACTTTTCCAAAATCGAGGCGGGCATGCTGCACCTCGAAAAAGTACCCTACAGCCCCGAGCTGGCCGCCAAGCAGGTGTGCGCCTTGTTCGAGCCGCATGCGCAAGACAAAGGTTTGTCGCTGGTGTTTGTCCCGCCTGCCGATGGCGTGCCCTTGATGATCATGGGTGACCCGCACCGTTTCACGCAAATCGCCAGCAACTTGGTGTCCAACGCGGTCAAGTTCACCGCCCAAGGGCAAGTCACCGTCAGCCTGGCGTGCACCACCGACGCCGGTGGCAGCACCCGCGTGCGTTGCACCGTGCAAGACACCGGCATTGGCATCAGCGAAGAAGAAGCCCGCCGCTTGTTCAGCGCCTTCACCCAGGCCGACATTTCCATGGCCCGCCGTTATGGCGGCAGTGGTTTGGGGCTGGTGATTTCGCGCCAATTGGCCGAGCTGATGGGCGGGCAGGTCGGTTTTGACAGCCAGCCCGGCCAAGGCTCCACCTTCTGGTTTGAAGTCTCTGGCACCCGGCTCAAAGACGCGCCGGTGGATGCCTCTGCTGCACCGGCTGCGGTGCCACAAGCCCTCGATTGCACCGTCCTGATTGCGGAAGACAACGATGTCAACCGCGAGATTTTGGTCACCATGCTCAAGACAGCCGGCTGCCGGATCTTGCAGGCCCGCAACGGCCTGGAGGCGGTTCAGGTGAGTGCAGCAGAGCCATTTGACATCATCTTGATGGACGTGCAAATGCCCGAGATGGACGGCATTCAAGCGACCCAAACCATTCGGGCGCGTGAGCTGAGTCTGGGCTTGCCACGCAAGCCCATCTTGGCCTTGACGGCCAATGCCTTGGCCGACGACAAAGCCAACTGCTTGGCCGCCGGCATGGACGATTACCTGACCAAGCCCTTCATGCGCCGCCAAATTTTGGAGCTCATGGCCAAGTGGCTGCGCAACCAGCAAGTGACCTGACGGTTGGGCCTGACGGGCCCCTGTCTTGCACTGCCAAGGCTTGAACTTCAGCCTTGCAAATTCAACAACACGCGACCGCCCTCGATTTTGACCGGCCATGACTTGACCGGCTCGGTGGCCGGGCCGCAGCCTACGCTGCCATCGCGCACATCAAACAGCGCTTGGTGAAAGGGGCACTCCACCTGATGGCCTTCGACAAAGCCATCGCAGAGTTTGGCGTTGCCATGGCTGCACAGGTTGTTGATGGCATACACACCGCCATCGTCGAGTTTGAACACGGCAATGTCTTGGCCCTCGGGGGCCACGGCGATGCCTGCGCCTTCAAACAGATCGGCCTCGGCGGCCACGTCAATCCAGTGGGTCATGATCAGATGGGGTAAATGATGGAGTTGGGGATCATCTCGCTGTCGTACACGCACAGGCGCTCAGCGAATTTCAAGCCTTCTGGGGTTTGCACGAGGGTGTCGATGTAGCGGCCCACATTGAACACGGTGCTTTCCTTGTCGAGCTTGGTGCGAAACACCGCGTAGTTGGCTTCTGCATGGATGCGGCCGTCTTCAACGCGACGCACCATGGGCGCGCCCACCACGTGGCGCTGGTAATAGGGGTCGTGGTACAGGGTCTCTCGGATGCCGTAAACGCGGTCTTTGAGCATGCCTTTGCTGGTGAAAGACAAAGTGCAAAGCGGAAAGCCGCGCTCAAAGTTTTCACGGGGCTGCAATTTGTAGACGCATTGCTCGGTGAAAAATTCGGGCCACAGGTCCCAGTGGCCGCTGTCCACGGCGCTGGCGTAATCGGCATAAAGCTGCTGGATGCCGAACCAGGTTTGCAGGTTCACCATGATCAATCCTCCATCACTTTTCGCCAGTATTCGTACATGCCCCGGATCAGGGTTTCGGTCACCATGTGGTCCGTCTCGCCCACATCGCGTCCACCCAACTCCACCAGCATGCGGTGCTCGGGCTTGCTCTCAAACGCTTGCTGCGAAAACTCGATCACCTCGCCGTCGTCGGCCGACACGAAGCCCGCCGGGCCAAACAGGTTGGACTGGCGCAATCGGCGCTCGGTCATCTCGGGCGTGTCGTCTTCAAAGCCGAAATGCGTCCAGACAAAGTCAAACGCACCATGGCCATCGGGCTGGATGTGGCGTGTGGACACGCTGTTGACTTGCTGCTGAAAGATCACGCTGGGAAACAGCGTCATCATCACCGCCGTGGGCATCTGCTCACCCAGTTGCCACCAAGGCTCGGGCACGATGTCCAAAAAGCTCGGGTCATTGAGCTGCATGCTTTCCTTGAAGCTGCTGACTTGCGTGACCTGGGCTTTGTCGCCCGAGGCCTGACCCGCTGAGCCGCGTGTGGAGATCATGGCCGCATGGCGGTGGTGCGCGTCCATGCGCAGCTCCGATTTGTTGTCCGCACGCCAAAGACCAAAGGTCACAAACCAGGTGTGCAGCAAACCGGGGTGGTAGGGGTCTTTGATGTTCTCTTGCATCAGCTTCCAGTTGCCCGGAATGCGCTGGCGGTTGTAGCCCAAGATGGTGAGCTTGCGGCCG
>NKIO01000105.1 GCA_002255935.1 Comamonadaceae bacterium PBBC2 | reverse complement strand
CAGAAACAAGCTCTCGGTAAAGGTGTCAGCGCCGCGCATGTTTGTTTGATTTTTGTGATGCCTCAATTGTCGACTGCACAGCTGAATTGGTGCTTTCGGTGCGTCAGTATTTCAGCAGCCTGTTAAGCTGCGACTTGTGCCAAACCCAGCAACGTCGGACCTGAAGGTACCGACCTACAGGGCAACGAATCTCAGGCCGCCCAGGTCACCAGGCCGGTGTAGCTGGTGCCCAGCACCACCAGACCGAACACGATGCGGTACCAAGCGAACACCTCAAAGCTGTGGCTGGAGATGAACTTGAGCAACCAACGCACGCACACCCAAGCGCTGATGAAGGACACCAGCAAGCCCACGCCAAACATCGGCGCATCGGCCATGCTGAGCAAGGCACGCTCCTTGTAAAGGCTGTACGCACCCGCACCGATCAAGGTGGGGATGGCCAAGTAGAACGAAAAATCGGTCGCCGCCTTGCGCGACAAACCCAGCAACATGCCGCCAATGATGGTCGCGCCGCTGCGGCTGGTGCCCGGGATCATGGCCAGACACTGCACCAAGCCCACCTTCAGGGCATCGCGTCCGCGCATGTCTTCCACCTCGTGGATGCGCACCGAACTGGCCGGACGCCGCTCGGCCCACAAAATGATCAAGCCACCCACGATGAAGGTGGTGGCCACCACGCCGGGCGTGAACAAATGCGCCTTGATGGCCTTGCCCAAGAGCAGCCCCAAGATCACCGCCGGCACAAAGCCAATGAACACGTTGAAGGCAAAACGCTGCGCCGCTGCGCTGTGCGGCAACGCTTGGATGGTCGAACGGATCTTTTGCCAATAAACAATGATCACCGCCAAGATCGCGCCAGTCTGAATGGCAATCTCGAACACCTTGGATTTGTCATCGTGCAAACCCAACAAATGCCCAGCCAAAATCAAATGGCCCGTTGAAGAAATCGGCAAGAACTCGGTCAAACCTTCAACCAAGCCCATCACGGCGGCTTTGAGCAGCAATAAAGAATCCACAAGCACTCCTGAAATTTGGAATGGATTATCGCTGGTGAGCACAAACGCCCGCCGCCACTCACGCCCACACAGCGCATTTGGCGACTTGCCCACTGGGTTTGGTCGCATTCGGCTTTTCTCAAGCTGGCGTCTTCGGCAAAGTCTGCAACCACAACGCACTTCCAAGCCCCAGACACTCATGCCATTGACACCCGTGATCGCCACCCACATGAGCCTGGCCCTGGCCGCTGTGCTCATTGGCCCCATCGCGCTTTGGTCGCGGATGGGCAGGACGCGCCCACGGCTGCACAGGGGCATGGGCTACGCCTGGGTCACCTGCATGGCCGGGGCTGCGTTCAGCGCCATCTTCATCCGTGACGAAGGTTTGCCCAACTGGGCAGGCTACACCCCCATCCACCTGCTTGTGCCTGTGACTTTTTTCAGCCTCTACAAAGGCCTGAGCGCCATTGCCCGTGGCCAGGTTCATCGGCACCGCCGCACCATGCAAACCACCTACATCGCCGCCTGCGCGATCACTGGCCTGTTCACCCTGCTGCCCAAGCGCTATCTGGGCCAACTGATCTGGGGACAGTGGCTGGGCTGGATTTGAATTCTCGAAAGGACATCACGATGCAAACACTCCAACACATTCCCCTTTGGGTTTTCGCCCTGCTGATCGGCCTGATCGCGCTGGGCCTGGTTCAAACCCGCACGCGGCACATGCCCATGCGGCGCTTGCTGGGCATCAACATTGCACTGACCCTCTTCACGCTCGTGGGCGTGGTCCAGCAGTGGCGGCCCACACCGTGGCTGGCACTGGGCCTGCTCAGTTGGGCCGTCAGCTGCGCTCTGGTGGCATGGGCCTTGGGCCAAGGCGCTGCACCCCAAGGCGCTCGCTATGACGCACAAACGCAGCGCTTCACCGTGCCCGGCAGCTGGCTACCTCTGGCCCTGTTCATGGCCATCTTCGCCTGCAAGTTTGGGGTCGGCATGCTGAGTGCCACCGCACCCGAGACCTTGCACAACGTGCAAGCGGCCATCGGTATCAGCGCTGTGTATGGGCTGTTTTCTGGCGTGCTCAACGCACGGGCTTGGCGTTTGTTGAGGCTGAATCAATCGGTTTGAGCCCAGCACTGGACGATCGCTTGCAGGGCAAGCTCCTACAAAACCTCGCATCACATCAAGTCTCTGGAATGTGGGAGCCAGCCCTGCTGGCGATTTCACAGCTTGCCAACACTTCATCGAATAAACACCCCAATGAAAAAATTCATCCGTTTGACTCTCATCCTCAGTTTGTTGGCGGCCAGCGCCAGTCATGCCCAAGTCGGACTGCGCCAGATCCAATCTAACGGCATGCCCATCACCTTGGTCTATCCCACTGCGGCAACGGCCCAACACTCAGCACGGCAAAAAGCCTTTGACCAGATCGCGCTATTCTTCAAGCAACAACTCTGAACTCTGCATGAAATTCAAAAGCCTCTTCGCTTGGCTACCCACCAACCAACGCCAACGCCTGTTGCAACGCCTGCTCATCGTGTGGGCGGTGTCGCTGCCGATTGCGGTGGCCACCTGGATGGGGCATGCCAGCGATGGCTTGTCGCATCGGTTGGATGTGTCGCTGGTCTATGCCTACGCCATCTCCACGTTCATCTGGTTGTTCACCGATGTATCGCGCTTTGTGTTCAAGCGGCTGCTGCGTGTCCAGGCCCCGCACTACTGGCCTCCCGTCCTGCCCGCCACACTCATGCTGATGGTGGGTGTGCCGGCGGGGTACGTGTTGGGCACGCTGGTGGGCGATGCCTATGCGGGCTGGTCCACCTGGGATTTGTGGCGTCTCAACACCAACCGCTTTGCAGGCATGGCGGTCAGTGCCATCGCCATCAGCGCGGCCTTCGTTGCTTTTTTCTACCAACGCGGAAAAGCCGAATCGCTGGCCAACCAAGTCACCCAAGCCCAGCTCATGCTGCTGCAGTCGCAGCTGTAGCCGCACATGCTGTTCAACACGCTGGCGCATTTGCGGGCGTTGATCGGGCATGACACGGCACGCGCCCACGCCATGCTGGACCACCTGAACGACTACCTGCGCACCACGCTGCAGGCCTCGCGCCAAGTGCTGCACCCACTGGGCGAAGAGTTTTCGCGGCTGGAGGATTACCTGAGCCTGATGGCCATCCGCATGGGGCCGCGATTGCGCTTTGAGCTGGACTTGCCCTCAAGCCTGACCCACACCCCAGTGCCCAGCTTCATCTTGCAACCGCTGGTGGAAAACGCCATCCGCCACGGGCTGGAGCCGGTCGTGGCCGGTGGCCGCATCGTGGTGCAGGCCCACACCGAGGGCGCCCAACTGGTGCTGACCGTGAGCGACAACGGCGTGGGCATCAGCGAACTGGCGCTGGCCGAATCCAACACGGCCAGCACCAGCGGCACCACGGCATCGTGGGGTCTGGCCCATGTGCGCCAACGACTGCACACCTTGTATGGCGACCGCGCAGGCATGCGCATCACCCCCTTACCCACCGGCGGCACCTGCGTGGTGCTGACTTTGCCTGTGACAACGCCTCATGCTGAAACATGACACACATGCCCCCGTCTCCCGTAAGTCAGCGGCTTCAGAACCGACAGGGTGATTTGCACCCATCCAATACGTCGAGGCTAAAGCAAGCGACCTGCAAAACGACAACATACCCCGCCGCATGAACAACCGCCCCACCGCCCTGATCGCCGAAGACGAAGCCCTGCTGGCCCAAGCCCTGCAAACCGAACTGCACACCCTGTGGCCCGATCTGCACTTGCTGGCCACCGCAGGCGATGGCCTGAGCGCCGTGCAGTTGGCCTTGCAACACGGGCCCGATGTGCTGTTTTTTGACATCCGCATGCCCGGCCAAAGCGGCTTGGACGCCGCAGCCGCCCTGACCGATGAGTGGCCAGACGACAAACCTTTTCCGCTGTTGGTGTTCGTCACCGCTTACGACCAATACGCCATCCAGGCCTTTGATGCACAGGCCGTGGACTACGTGCTCAAACCTGTGCGCACAGACCGCCTGGCCATCACCGTGAGCCGACTGCAAAAAGCCTTGAGCCAGCGCCAGCACAAAGCAGCCACCCCGAGCGATCTGGACCCGGTGCTGGAACAACTGCGTGCGCTGTTGAACGTACCCACAGAGCAGCCCCGCCAGCAAACCCCACTGCAGCTGCTGCAAGCCAGCGTGGGCAACCAGCTGCGCATGGTGCCGGTGGCGGACGTGATGCGCCTGGAAGCCGCGGACAAATACGTGCGCGTCTTCACCCACGATGGCAGCGAAGTGCTTTTGCGCACCCCGCTCAAAGAACTCATGCAACGACTGGACGCGCAAGTCTTTTGGCAAATCCACCGGGGCTCTGTGGTGCGGGCCAGCGCCATCGAATCGGTCACCCGCGACGAGTCAGGCCGCCTGAGCCTGAGCTTGAAGGGGCAGCGCGAAAAACTGAACGTGAGTCGGCTTTACGCGCATCTGTTCAAGGCCATGTAAGAGGCCTGGAGTGCCTGAGCCCCGGCACTCATGCCGCATTCAAACGTGCACGCCGATGTCTGCGCAAATGCTTCACCGCCAGCGCCAGCGAGGCCAGCTGCAAGACCGCGCAAAAGTAAAACGGAGCGCCCATGCGCCAGTCGCCACGCGGCAAGTGCGACACCAGCCCCAACAAAGGCGCACCCAGCATGGGGGCCACCACCGCGGTCAAGCTGCTCAAGGCACTGACCGCGCCCATGGTCTGGCCTTGGCTTTTGCTGTCGGCAGCTGAAGAAATCATGCTTTGCACCGAAGCTGTCACCGTGCCCCCCAACAAATTGACTGCAATGACGGCGTACATCATCCAGCCCTCGGTGGCCGCGCCCCACAGCGTGTAGGCAATGACCGATGACACCAAGCCCATGATGGCCAGCTTTTGGGGCGCAAAACGCTTGAGCAAGCGGCCCATCAAAACGCCCTGCACCAGCACCGCCACAATGCCCACCACGGCGAGCGACCAACCGTTTTCTTGCGGCCCCCAACCAAACTTGAAACTGTTGTAAAGCACCCAGACGGTGTAGAGCACAAACTGCGCAAGTCCGCTGAAGGCCACCACGCCCACCAGCGGCCCCACACCTTTGAGTTGCGCCAACTTTCGCAGCGAAGAAGCCGGATTGGCCGCACGCCAACTGAACGGCTTGCGCTGCGACAGAGGCAAAGATTCGGGCAAAACAAAGTAGCCGTAAAGCCAATTGAGCAAGGTGAGTCCGCCCGCCACATAAAACGGCAAATGCAGATTGACCGCACCCAACAAGCCGCCCATGACCGGGCCGATGATGAAGCCCAAGCCCATCATGGCGCCCAGCAAGCCAAAGCGCTTGGCGCGTTGCTCGGGTGCAGAGATGTCGGCCACATAGGCGTTGGCAATGGCCGCATTGGCCTGCATGACGCCGCCCAGCGTGCGCACCGCAATCAAGCCCCAGAGCGTGGTGCTCATGGCCGTGCCAAAAAAGCTCACGCCCAGGCCCATGAAACCCAACAACAACACAGGCCTGCGCCCATAGCGGTCAGACAAAGCGCCCAGCACCGGCGCCGCCAAAAAGTTGGCGCCCCCAAACGCCACCGCTGCCACGCCATACCAATAGGCTTGGTCGGCCTGGCTGGTGGCAAAACTGCCCACCAAAGCGGGCAACACCGGGATGATGATGCCAATGGCGGCCATGTCGATCAGCACCGCCAACATGATGAAAGGCATCGCGGCCTCTCTGGAACGAAACTTTTCACGCATGGGGCAACTCCGGGGAACAAGGGGCGTCAGCGGGCACCCAGGCCGCTTGGGCCAGGTGCTGCAAATGGGTTTGGATGTCTTGCGGCCAAGGGGCCAGCAAGGTGTCAAAGCGCTCGCGCTCGGCCGCAAACAGGGCGCGGGCCGCTTCTTCAAAGCCCTCCAGGCTGCCCGCCATGGCCGACATGAAGCGGTAAGTGGCCTCTTGCGACAGGCGGCGCTGGTCTTGCGACTGGCTGTCTTTGCGGGCTTGCTCGACCAACTTGCGCAATGCCACAGAAGCACCGCCGGGCTGGCTGCTCAGCCAAGCCCAGTGGCGCGGCAACAAAGTCACCTCTCGTGCCACCACGCCCAGCTTGGGGCGGCCTGGGCCGGTCTTGGCCAAGACCACGTCATCACTTTGGGGGTCTGCGCTGGCTGTTGCAGTGGCCAAACCGTTGGCGGGTCTTTCGGCACCTGCCAGCGCAGCAGGATGAGACAACGCCAAGCGCGCCAGCACCTCTTGGGGCGTGCCCCGCAAATCGAAATCCAGCACCTCGCTGGTGCTGCCGTTGAAGACCATGAACCGCGCCAAGGGCCGCGCCTCGGTGGCCGCCTTCACCGCAAAAACCACCTGGGCCAAACCGCCACGGGCCAGGCAACGGCTGCCTTCAAAGGCGATGAATTCAGCGGGATTCGGGTCAAGACTTGGGGGGCTCATTCGGACTTTCAATCACAAAGTCCAAATTATATCCGGATCAAATTAAATTATCCGGATTAAATTCCACATCAGACCCAGACCGTCGCTGGCCAGCCATGCGACAGGACTGGTCAATGACGCCAGCCACCATGACCGCCGTGCCCCTCGTGCCCTTCGCCACCACCACGGCCTCCACCACGGCCTCCACCACGGCCCCAGCCCCGGTGACCGCCGAAGCCAACGCCATACACAGGCCGGTAAACCGGTGGCGCGTACACCACCTGCGGCACCACGCGGGGCATGACCACCACAGGTGCAGCCCCATAGGCGTGACCGTAAGGCTGGCCATAGCCCTGCGGATACACCTGCTGATGCCCATACACCTGCGGGTAACTCACACTCGGCTGGATCATCACCGAAGGCTGAACCATGACCGGATGGGCGCAGCCCACTTGCGTGAAGGCCGCGCCCAACAGACCCAGCACACAAGCGGCTTTGGACATTGAGTGTTTGACAGAAAAACGCATGGCAGAACTCCTGGTTGCGGGGCGGCCCATTTGAAAAACCGCCGCCCCTGCAACTCAAGCGTGGCAGCCCCGCGTTTGGCCGACCGCCGGGTCTTCACAATGGTGTCCATTCGTAACGTGCCGGGGCGGGTTTAGCCCCTGGCAAGCCCTAAAATCGAGCGCTATGACCGCCCCCACCCCCAACGACACGTCTTCTGACCACAAAGTCAGCAACTTCCTGCGCCAGATCATCGAAAACGACCTGGACAAAGGCACCTATGCCACCCGCCGCTGGGCCGGCAGCCCCGGCGACGCCGCGCACCACGCTGCGGGCCAGCCCGATCCGGCCAAGATCCGCACCCGCTTTCCGCCCGAGCCCAACGGCTACCTGCATGTGGGCCACGCCAAAAGCATCTGCATCAACTTCGGGCTGGCCAAGGAATACGGCGGCGTGTGCCACCTGCGCTTTGACGACACCAACCCCGAAAAAGAAGACACCGAATACGTCAACAGCAT
>NKIO01000104.1 GCA_002255935.1 Comamonadaceae bacterium PBBC2 | reverse complement strand
TTTGATGACGACATCCACCATGTGCTGGACTATCGCAAGGTGCGCCAAATCATCATCAACGACTGCACGGCCGAACACGTGAACCTGCTGGAGAGCCTGATTGGCAAACTGGCCCACCGGTTGATGCAACTCCCCGGCGTGCTGGGTGTGCGGGTGAAGATTGCCAAGCTGGAAATTTTTGACGACTGCGAAGTGGCGATACGAGTGGAGACAGGCAAGTGGTGAGTGCCGCCCCCTGCTCAAAGTGGGGTTACTGATCAGCCGCTTTGCGGGCTAAGCTAGTCTTTCACGAGTGACTGTTTGCGGTACGTTCGTTGGGAAGCAATTGATTCAAATGATAAATTTCAAATATTCATTGCCACGTTGTCCGACTGCCTCCCTTTTTACCCCGCAAAATTGCGGGACATACCAATAGTAGGCGTCAAACTCATGGCATTTGGTTCATGTCAATGCGGAACGTTCAGGTTCACGGTTGAAGGCTCGTTTGGTGAAGTTCGCTATTGCCATTGTGGCAAGTGCCGGCGCGGTAATGGAACGGCATTCACGGCAAACGCGAGAGTCCAGAAGTCTCAATGGACTCTTGAGGGGCCCATAGAGAAGGTGACCGAATATGAGCACAAGCCAGGTCTGTTCAAGTCCTTTTGCTCAAAATGTGGATCGCCGCTCTATGCCCGCTCCTCCCACGATCCGGACGACATTAGAGTTCGTCTTGGAGGCTTTGAGGGCATCTTAGACGTAAAAATTACTGGCCATGTTTGGACGTCGTTCAAGGCCACCTGGTACGAAATTGAAGATTCGCTTCCGTGCTATGCGGAGGCGATCACAAAATGAACTCGGCGTTCTCTCACTTGGCGCCTAACTCGAACGTTGGGCCAAGGCTGCAGATGCGATTGCGAGTGACCGCTTTTGACCAAATCGAACCAAAAACCGCAGTTCAATCCCCTATCACCCCTAGCCTCTTACGCATCAACCGCAACGTTCACCAATAGTGTCTTTTCGGTGACGGCGTACAATATCGCCATTCTGTACGTCACCCCGATTTCATGAACAACAAACTCACCTTGCGAATGGACGAGTCGCTGATTGCCAGCGCCAAAGACTATGCGGCCGCGCACCACAGCTCGGTGTCCCAGATCGTGGCCAACTACTTTGCGGCCCTTGCCCAAAAGAACCCCATACCATCCGTGACCACGGACGAGTCCACTGCAACACCCGAAGGCTCCACAGGGTCTGCCGATGATTGGGAAAGCAAGCTGTTTCCGCTCACACGCAGGCTGCTAGGGGCCGCAGCCCCAACCGACGGTAGCCCAGCACCCACTATGGAAGACTACTACGCCCACCTGGAAGCCAAACATTCGCGCCACCTGCGCGACCCAGCTCCATGAAAATCTGCTTTGATACCAACGTGGTGCTGGATGTACTGTTGCGCCGCGAGCCCTTCTCCAAGGATTCGGCGGCAGTAATGTCCATGGTCGAAAGCACCTTGCACACGGGCTTGTTGTGTGCCACCACACTCACCAACCTGCACTACCTGACCAAACGGTCCCTGGGCGAAGCGGGCGCACGCCAAGCGATTGCCGCTTGCCTGCAACTGATGGAACTTGCCCACGTATCACGCCCAGTGCTCGATGCCGCCGTACAAGCCCCCATGCCAGACTTTGAGGACGCTGTGCTCGCCCACGCCGCCCACCACGCCGGGGCGCAGGCCATCATCACCCGCAATCTGCGGGACTTTGCCAAGAGCCCCGTACGCGCTTACACCCCCGATCAATTTTTGGCCCTCCAAGCCTTGTAAAGTACCCCATGAACGCCATACATGAAACCAAGCACTGGATCGCCGAAGAAACCGCCCCGTTAGCCAAAGACTCCAAAGAGGCCAAGATCGAGCGCGAAACCCACAAGCTCGAAAAACGCCTGTGCCGCCAGATGGGCCAAGCGATTTCCGACTTCAACCTGATCGAAGCGGGCGACCGCATCATGGTCTGCATGTCGGGCGGCAAAGACAGCTACGGCATGCTCGACATCCTGCTCAAGATGAAGGCCCGCGCCCCGGTGGACTTCGAGCTGGTGGCGGTCAACCTGGACCAAAAGCAGCCGGGCTTTCCTGACCACATCCTGCCCGCTTACCTCAAAGAACTGGGCGTGGAGTTTCACATCGAGACGCAAGACACCTACTCGATCGTGAAAGACAAGATCCCCGAAGGCAAGACCATGTGCAGCCTCTGCTCGCGCCTGCGTCGGGGCATTTTGTACCGCGTGGCGCGTGAGCTCAAATGCAACAAACTCGCGCTCGGACACCACCGCGACGACATGCTGCAGACCTTTTTCTTGAACATGTTTTTTGGCGGCAAGCTCAAGGGCATGCCCCCGAAACTGGTGAGCGACAACGGCGAGTTCATGGTGATCCGCCCACTGGCCTATGTGGCCGAGTCCGATCTGATCCGTTGGGCAGAGCACCGACAGTTCCCCATCATTCCGTGCACCCTGTGTGGCAGCCAAGAGAATTTGCAACGCCTGCAGGTCGGCAACATGCTGCGCGAGTGGCAAAAGAAACACCCTGGCCGCATTGAAAACATGTTTGCGGCTTTGCAAAATGTGGTGCCCTCGCATTTGATGGACGCCAAGCTGCATGGCTTCAAAGATTTGAAAATCACCGGCATCGAATCCGACGATGGCGACAAGGCATTTGACGAAGAAGAATTCACCGAAGCCCAATTGCCGGGCATCCAGGTGATCTCGATTTCATAAAGGAGACGTTCATGCGCATGGTTTGGCTTTGCAGTGTTTTGCTTGTGGGGCTGTTGTCTGGTTGTGCCACCGTGCGCCGGATCGACAGCGACGTGGTGTCGGTCTCGGCCGCGCCTTCGGGCATGAATTTGCAAGGCGCCAAATACCGTTTTGAGCGCCTGCCCTCGCAAGCCAACAACCCCGAAGCGGGCTTGGCCGAACAACAAGCCGAAGCGGCCATGATGGCCGTGGGCCTGGTGCGCGACGACGCGAACGCGCAGATCAGCGTGCTGGTGGGCTTTGCGGGCACGCAGTACCTGGCGGACGCTTGGGGTCGCCCTTTGCCACCGGGCGCTTGGTCGCCTTTTTACGGCAGCCTCTCGGTCGGTCGTGGCGTGGGCCCCCACATGGGCCTGGGCATGGGCATGCGCTTTCCGCCGCCCACGCAATACCGCCGCGAGGTCAGTCTGCTCATGCGAGACCTGAAATCGGGCCAGGTGGTCTACGAAACCCGCGCTGTGCACGATGGGGTCTGGAGTGACAGCACGCCCGTGTTTGCCACGCTCTTTCAGGCCGCCTTGGCCAATTTCCCGAACCCGCCTGCAGGCCTGCGCCGGGTGTTCATCGACATCCCCCGTTGAACGCCATGGAAGCCACGCGCATCTTGGCCATTCGCCATGGCGAGACTGCCTGGAATGTGGACACCCGCATCCAGGGGCATCTGGACATTCCACTCAACGAGGTGGGCCTGCGGCAAGCCCAGCACCTGGGTCAGGCCTTGGCGCTGCGTGACGCGGTCGATGCGGTGTATGCCAGCGATTTGTCGCGCGCCTACACCACGGCCAGTGCCATTGCGCAGGCCATGGGCCAATCGGTCTCGGCGCACACCGGTTTGCGCGAGCGGCATTTTGGCGCTTTTCAGGGCCGCACTTTTGCCGAGATCGAGGCCGAGTTGCCCGATGACGCGAGGCACTGGCGCAAACGCACCCCCGAGTGGGCGCCACCGGACGGTGGCGAATCATTGATCGTGCTGCGCGAACGGATTTTGAAAACCGTGGACGAATTGGCCTCACGCCACCCCGGCCAGCAAATCGTGATGGTGGCGCACGGCGGCGTGATGGACATCCTCTACCGCGCCGCGACCCGCCTGGACCTGCAAGCGCCGCGCACCTGGCAGCTGACCAACACCGCAGTCAACCGCCTGCTGTGGACGCCGCAAGGCCTGTCGCTGGTGGGCTGGGGCGACACCTCGCACCTGGACGCGCTGGGTCAAGACGAAACGACCGCCTGAACAGCCCAGTACGGGATGTGCAGCTTGGCGGCTTCAGCCTCGACATGGCGCCATGAATGACCGGAACCGTCGGAGCTGAAGCTCAGCCCTGCGCACACGAGCCAATACCTGCGAGCCCAGAACAAGGCCTGTAGGTCGGCGGCTTTAGCCCCGACATGCATTCATGGACGATTGAACAGTCGGCCCTGAAGATGTGACCGGCCAAGCGTTCATCACTGCCCAAAAGACTTGGGGGGCGTCACGCCCAAATGCTTGAAGGCCGCCAAGGTGGCCATGCGACCGCGGGGGGTGCGTTGCAAATAGCCCTGCTGGATCAAGTACGGCTCGATCACGTCTTCGATGGTGTCGCGCTCTTCGCCGATGCTGGCGGCGATGTTGTCCAAGCCGACCGGGCCGCCGTCAAAGCGGTGAATCACCGCCTCCAGCAGTTTGCGGTCCATCAGGTCAAAGCCTTCGGGGTCCACGTCCAACATGACCAGCGCCTTTTGGGCGATGGCTTTGTGGATGGTTCCGTCGCCTTTGACGTCGGCATAGTCACGCACCCTGCGCAGCAAGCGGTTGGCAATGCGGGGCGTGCCGCGTGAGCGGCGGGCAATTTCAAAAGAGCCTTCGGGGTCGATCGGCGCTTTGAGCAGCCCCGCGCTGCGGGTCACGATGCGGGTCAATTCTTCCGGCGTGTAGAACTCCAACCTCGACACGATGCCAAAGCGGTCGCGCAAAGGGTTGGTGAGCATGCCCGCCCGCGTGGTGGCACCCACCAAGGTGAAGGGCTGCAAATCGAGCTTGATGCTGCGGGCCGCCGGGCCTTCACCGATCATGATGTCGATCTGGTAGTCCTCGAGCGCAGGGTACAAAATTTCTTCGACCACAGGCGACAGGCGGTGGATCTCGTCGATGAAGAGCACATCGTTGCGCTCCAGATTGGTCAAGAGCGCGGCCAGGTCTTTGGGCTTTTCGAGCACCGGTCCGCTGGTCTGGCGCAGGTTCACGCCCAGCTCGGCCGCGATGATGTGGGAGAGCGTGGTCTTGCCCAAACCGGGTGGACCAAAGAGCAGCACATGGTCCAGCGGTTCTTCGCGCATCTTGGCAGCGCTGATGAAAATCTCGAGCTGCTCGCGCACCTTGACCTGACCCACGTATTCGTCAAGCAGCTTGGGGCGCAAAGCGCGTTCAATGGCTTCTTCTTGGTGCGACACCGGGGCCGCAGAAATCACGCGGGGTTCGGGCTGGGGGGCGAAGTCGTCGGTGCGGATGCTCATGACTTGCCTCGTTTATTTGTTCAATGCCTTGAGCGCCAGCTTGATGCCCTCGCTCACACCCACATCGGCGGGCAGGCTCTTGAGGGCGGCGGCCGCTTCCTTGTCGCTGTAACCCAGCGCCATCAAGGCTTGCTGGATGTCGCTGTGGGCGTCGCTGGTGTTGACGGCGAACAATCCGCCCAGGTCGCCGCCCAATTTGCCTTTGAGCTCCAGCAAAAGGCGCTCGGCTGTTTTTTTGCCGATGCCTGGCACTTTGACCAAACGGCCCGCCTCTTGGCTGGTGATGGCCTGGGCCAGATCCGTCACGCTCATGCCCGAGAGCACAGACAGCGCTGTGCGTGGGCCCACGCCCGAGATCTTGATCAGCTGGCGAAAGGCCTCGCGCTCGCTCAAGGTGGCAAAGCCGTAGAGGATTTGCGCGTCTTCGCGCACCACAAAGTGCGTGACCAGACTGACCTTCTCACCGGTGGCAGGTAAGTTGTAGAAGGTGCTCATGGGCACATTCACCTCGTAGCCCACGCCATGGCAGTCCACGATCACCTCGGGAGGGTTCTTGTCGCTCAGGATGCCGGTCAGTTTGCCAATCATGGAAAGGGGTGCTTTCAAATGCCTATCATGGGAGAAAATGCGCGCTGGCCGATGACCCGGCAACGCGCTCACCTAGGATTATCAACTTGATCGTCAGACACACCTTCATCCCGCACAACAATACCCGGCTGTCGCACCTGTGCGGCCCGATGGACGCGCACCTGCGCACCATCGAAGCGGGGCTGCAAGTGAGCATCGCGCACCGCCACGAGCAGTTCAAAGTGGATGGCCCCAAGGCGGTGGCCATGCGGGCCATGGAGATACTGCAGGCGATTTACGAGCGGGCCGACCGCCCCATTTCGCCCGACATGGTGCAACTCATGCTGGTGGGCGACAGCGCGGGCGAAGAGGCCGACCTGCCCGCGCTGCAAACCCGCCGCGCCGACCTGAAAGCCCGCACCCCCGTGCAGGCGGCCTACCTGGAGAGCATCGCCACCCACGACATCAGCTTTGGCATTGGCCCAGCCGGCACGGGCAAGACTTATTTGGCAGTGGCCTGCGCGGTGGATGCGCTGGAGCGCAGCAGCGTGCAGCGCATTGTGCTGACCCGCCCGGCGGTGGAAGCCGGTGAACGCCTGGGCTTTTTGCCGGGCGACTTGTCGCAAAAGGTGGACCCGTATTTGAGGCCGCTTTACGACGCGCTGTATGACCTGATGGGTTACGAAAAAGTGCAAAAAGCCTTTGAGCGCAACGCCATCGAGATCGCACCGCTGGCCTTCATGCGCGGTCGCACGCTGAACAACGCCTTTGTGATCTTGGACGAAGCGCAAAACACCAGCACCGAGCAGATGAAGATGTTCTTGACCCGCATTGGCTTTGGCGCCAAGGCGGTGGTCACGGGCGATGTGAGCCAGATCGACTTACCCAAAGGGCAGCTGTCTGGCCTGATCGATGCCGAGCGCGTTTTGAAGCGCGTCAAGGGCATCGCCTTCACGCGCTTTTCAAGTGCCGATGTGGTGCGCCACCCCCTGGTGGCCCGTATCGTGGACGCCTACGAAGCCCAAGGCAGCGCGGTCATGCGCGCCGGCATCAGCACCCGCCGCAAGCCTTTGCCCACCGACGATTGAAAACCGACACTCATGCCTCTGCAAAAACTTCAACTCTCGCTGCAATTTGGCGACTTCCCGTACAAAGCCCGCCACCGCGCCGCCCTGCCCCGCCATGCGGTGAGCCGCGCCATTCGCCACGCCTTGGCCGATGACGCCGAGATCACGGTGCGCATCGTGGGCGAGGAAGAAGGCCGCGAGCTCAACAAGAGCTACCGAAAGAAGGACTACGCCACCAACGTGCTGACCTTTGATTACGCTCAGGAACCGGTGGTGATGGCCGACCTGGTGCTGTGCGCCCCGGTGGTCGCGCGTGAGGCCAAAGAGCAGGGCAAAACCCTGGCGGCGCATTACGCACACTTGCTGGTGCACGGCACGTTGCACGCTCAGGGCTGGGACCACGAGACCAGCGAGGCCGATGCCGAAGAAATGGAAGCCTACGAGATCGACATCTTGGCGGAGTTGGGCTTGCGTAACCCCTATCGTTGAATTTGTGAGGTCTCGGCTTGGGTGGGGCCGGGTTCCTCATAACGTGGTACCGACAAATCGTCACCCGGCCCCACCCAAGCCGACACCGTGGTGCACCACATGCACGCCT
>NKIO01000008.1 GCA_002255935.1 Comamonadaceae bacterium PBBC2 | reverse complement strand
CAATCCGGTGGAGTATTTGTGGGCCTGGCTCAAACGCCACGCTATGGCCAACTACTGCCCGAACAACCTGAGCGAATTGCAGACAACCGCGCGCAACAAGCTCAAGAGTGCGCAAAGACGCCCCACGATCATCGCCGCTTGTTGGGCGCAGGCAAAATTGTGGTGATGTCATGATTTACGAAAACGTCAATAGTTTGAAGTCCCTGCGTTCTTGGAAGACTATTGGCGTCGTCGGTAAGTCCAACACGAAGGACCATGGCCTTCTTGCCAACGCATACAAAGTGGGAGCTCACCTATCCAGACTCGGCCATGCAGTATTAACCGGCGGTCATCATCGCCACGTCGAGTCATCGGTCAAGTACCAAGCGCTGCTCGGCGCTATCAGTCTTCAAAATGAGATGAGTTGCGTTCGGCTCATTGGAGTCGTTCCGAAGAATATCTCCGCTCAACTGCGGCCACCGATAACCGTGCGACGGATTGAATCCGATGATGGTCCAAGTATGAAGCTCCGCTATATCTATATCCACACCCAACTGAAAAGCGAAGAGAGAGATCCTATTACTGGGGAAGTGGCAGACGCACTGATCGCATTGTGCGGGGAAAGCGGCACGCCGCGTGAGGTAGCTGCTGCGTTGATGGCTGGCAGGCCGGTTGTGTTCTTCAATTCACTGGAATTTCTCAAGGAAAAACAGTGAACGAACTGAAAAAGCACGGAGCAGAAGGAAAATTTCCAAAGAATCCGCTTGAAGCTGTCTCAGTGGAAGATGCGGTGGACTTGGCCTTGGATAACGTCAGCTCTCAATTTAACAAGCCCCAACTGAACCAGTTCGCGGAGGAATTGAGGGTGCGGTTCAATCATGCAATGAATGAGATGTGAAAGCACGCCAAGCCTCGGGGTTCGAAACGCGATGTTGAAGTAATTTTTAAGAGCGTGGCACCGACCGCAAAAGCTGGTTTCATCGCCGTAGAAGGGCCAAACTTTTCGCACCACGAGCGGATGCTTTCATGCGAGATGACGACATCACTCTCTGCCATCTTGGCTTCAACATCGCAAAAGCTGAGCGAGAAACCGAAATACAGGCAAACGCAATGACTGATGATGTCTGGTGGGTAGCGGTGGCGTTTGTAGGAAATGGGCTGCTCGGCGTTCAAGGGGCCGAACTCTATCAAACTTCCAAAGTTAACTTTACGATGCCAACACAGGCACCAAGAAATGCAACTACAGTGGCCAGCCGGTCTATTCGCAATGCGATACCTTACTTCAGCCCAAGTATTGGACGGGTCAATCCACGTCGTCGCAATGCCAACTTAGGTCGCCGTCTGGGAACGAACCCATATCGTTGGTCTTACTTCCGCTCCCCGTGTCACCCTTCTTTGTCGCCTTGCTGAATTCGTCCAGAGTAACGTTGCCTACAGCGCCTGGCCCCGTATGAAGTACTACCGCAGCCATGCCCCAAGACGCCACCTTTCCAAAGGAGGCACCAAGTGCTGCAGCGTCGCCTTCCCACGAGTCAGACAAAGGCAGCGGGTTGATCGAATCGACAATCTTGACAACCGTCAATGAACCGTCAGTGGCAGTTAGTGTCACGGTGTAGTCAGTTGACATTCCAGAGTCTCCCATTTTGCGGTGGAACCCAATGTTCTACCAGCTTTCGGCCGAATATAAACAGTTACTGGAGCCCCGCCGAGCGAAACTTGCACGGGTCAGAATAAAGCGGTGCGAGTGTTGTAGAGATGTCTGGGGGGGTATTGTCAACTTGCCAGCGGTAGGCCAAAATTCTGCCGCATTTCGGCTGGTCCTGCCTCACATCGCCATCATCTTGGCGCAGGTTACCTCTTTCCAGGCACTGAACGCCTGGACACGCAATTCTCGCTATTGTTTGGCATCGTAGTTGTAACGGCAGTGCATGAACTGGTTGGCTACTTGGTCATGAGCGGACAAGAATTGCTGCAGTTGGCTGTAAATCGAACTAATCTCTTGACTGCCTAATCAAGTGTTCTCACTCGGAGAGTCTAGATTTCCCATGAAATGGTCAAGAGATTGTGACAATTCGAATGTTCAGAATCTCTTGACTCCAGTGTAATTTGAACTAAATTCTTGATTTCAGTGCCATTGGCGTCAGAACAGTTGATTCTGTTGAGTTTTCTCGTCCGTTCTAGGGACGATTACTTCTGGGTCGAAAAATTTCCGGAGTCCGTCCGTGAAGGCATTCGATCGTTTTTCACTCAGACGGGATCTTTTTTTCTCTCCACCAGTCGCAGAGCAATCGCGTCCTTGTTGGATAAAGCAACTTTTTTCTGTAAATTCCGCGAACTGGTTCAAAGCTGTCGCGCGTGCAAGCAGAATCAGGGTCTCATGTTCAGGTAGATTTTTGCGCTCATCCACTCTTCATCTTGTTCTGCCAGGATGGCGCTAAATAGTCGCAGGCAACTCGCTGAATTGGGGAACAAAGTGGTGACCCGCGCTCTTCGCACTTCAGGAGAAAGCAGCCAAGTATGGCGTTCATACTTTCAACGCTTTCAAGACTGGCAGAGAATGTCAATAGGATTTTCCGAAGCTACCAACCTATTGCACCGCCTCGTTAATGCTGTACAGAAACCATCGTTCAGGATATGCGGCGGTTACGCATTCGGAAGACTAATATGTCATGGGCCCCATCGCTTAGGCGTCAGTCAACTCTAGAAAAACGATACATATGTGGTTTTTGAGACTCACTATGTGAGCCATTGGCCACTGATCGCCAGACGATACGTCAGCGTTCTGGGAAACATCCCTCTACGTCGGAGCCTTTTTGAGGGCTGGCCATAGCCACGTCACCGGGGGTTGTAAGCTGGTCCTTTTCGAATAGCGTCATGAGCCTCCGTTCGCTGGCCGGGTCGTCCAGTGCGTTGACCGCGAGCCGTAGCGCTTCTATGTGGCTTGGAGCTGCCCCCTTGGCTTTGTGGGGATAGCTCCAGTACAAGGTATGAGTGAAGAGGCGAGGGAATAGCCCACCCAATAAGCCCTGCCGAAGGGGCTGGACTTTTAGGTCTAGGACGCCCGGACCGTATTCGCCAGCGACTGGTCCCGATATCAAGTCTCCCCGCAGGAACATCCACGGTTTAGTCGCGTCGTGCAGATTGGTCCACCGTACAGGAGCAAAAGCCGTCGCGTGGTGCATCTGGGTGGCTGCCAGATCCTTCGGTGAGGGGAACGTGAATACCATCTTGTCGGAATTTTTCTTTTTCTCGTATACGGGTGGAGCACGCAGAAGCTCACGTGTTCGCATCATTTCGTACAGCTCGCAGCTGTTCTGCGCCAAAAGGAAGCTCGCGTGTGTCAACGGGCTACCCAGCGTTACAAGGTCTGAGACAAGCCAAGCGCGCCGCTCATCGCCCTGAGAGCCAGTCTTGACCTTGCTAAGCAGCCAAAACAGGTCTCGCTGCGCTAGGCGGTATTTCGCCAGCCTCTGCGCGAGCTCCGACTTAAAGGTGGGGGGGGTCTTGGAGCAAATACATCCACGGTCGTGTCGGCTGACTTCGCGTGGCGGAAGGGGCTCTGCATTGCTAGCCCGAAGCAGATCAATGCCAGTTTCCTCACATGCAGCGACAGCTGCGTCTATTGGGTCTCCTTCCTGCAACTGAATCTTTCCTGCGGCTTCGGCCCACGCCAGCGCTAGGAGATCGTGCGCGAGAATTGAGCCAAGACTGTGACCAACGATGACAATTCGCATGTACTTGCCTGACGCATGGAGATCGCTAAGAAGTTTGAGACCTCGATCCCGAGCGGCCTGTCGAACTTTGATGTTTCGCGGTGAAGCACTCACATAGCGCGCTACATCACCGAAGTATGCGATCAAGAATCCCTTGACCGCAGTACCGAATATGAGAATTGCGACTGTCACCCACCCCCATCCGGACCAGCTTAGGAATTTGTAGGTCCCCGGATCCTTGAAAACTTGAGCCATCGTCAGTGCTGTGAACAACCCGCTTGAAAGAACCGCGAAGAATGTGATCCAGAGAAGGCACCAGACGAATAAAACACGCTTGGGAACCTCACAAGCTACAGGATTTCGCCACAACAGGCGTATGAGCCACAGCGCGAAGTCGGTCCAAGTGGAGTCGGCTGTGATGTCCGCCCAATGTAGTTCAAAGAAGTCGGCTCGGATGCCGGGTTCGCTCGGCACGTTCGGGTCTCGCCCGTGCGCCGTCGTGATGCGTCGAAGCTCGGACGATCCTGTTAACGGATCCGGTTTGCTCCATGTATCGGAATTAGCGTGGTCTGACGGCTTGCTCAGCCCAGCAAATAGGCTTGAATCCCGCTCCCATAGGGTTTCGACGAACCCTCGAAGGGTCTCCATAGGGCGCTGTTCGCCCATGCCGTGAATGACCATGATGGCCACCTTCTCTGGGCCAGCCGCTCCAATTTTTTTTCGTCCATAGCCTTCCTACACTATTCGTTTGACAGTCGAATTCATGGCAGCCCCACCATCACCTGCAATTTTTCGAGGTCGTCCAGCTTCTGGATTTCGGTCGACTTCTGAGAAGAATATATGCATGATGGCATCGAATGGGCCAAGCACTAATGAATTTCGAGCCGCCGCTTTTACCGGAATTGCAGTTGATGCAAATAGACAACTCAGTTGGGGATGCATCAGCGATTCAAGTCCTTTGACGTACGGCATCTTTTGCTTTCGACCATCTCGATTGGGATGAGTTCATTGGCCTTGCTCGCAAAAAGCACCTGGACGCCAGCCAGTTACCGCCGATGCCGAAATGAAAGTGTGAGCCAATAACCCGTGACAGCCTCAATGCATGCGACGAGCCCAAATGTCCTTAGCTTGAGGTACCTATGGGCGCCATTGCAAACCGGTACTCACGGTCAAATTCCGGTCAATATCTACGCCCCAAGCAATCAGACTGGAACTGTCGACAACAAGTTTAAGAGTAAGTGGATTCACTATTTCTTCAGGAATCTGAAATTCCGTAAGTGGCTCAGTCGAAAAAAATTACTCGTAACTTGCTAGTCACCGTTTGGTTTAGTGCTTCGAAGAGCCAGCTAAAAGCTATTTACGCAAAAACCGGGGCAAATCGTCAAAGTGACCTAGTGCGCTTATTGGTGTCGGCAACTTCGTTTTAGGAAAATATTGTGGCGTCAAAGCATTTGTATTTTTAAAGTTGCCGCAAACCCTCTGCAACAGAAGTCCATATAAAGTCTTTACAGCTTTTTTTGATAGGATTGCTGTGCTGGGGTAGCTAGAACTCTTAGGTAATCTGAAGCGTAGGCAATGGAAAATCTTCGTACCCCAGCACTTCCTAAATTTGTTGATATTGAAGATTTACCAGCTTCTATTGCGACGAAATTTTGGTGCTGGTAAGAGGGTGTCCTGAATTTTGTGTGAACGGGGCTAGTGTTAAGT
Source organism: Comamonadaceae bacterium PBBC2 (assembly GCA_002255935.1). Classification (GTDB taxonomy): domain Bacteria; phylum Pseudomonadota; class Gammaproteobacteria; order Burkholderiales; family Burkholderiaceae_C; genus Limnohabitans_A. The sequence continues at coordinate 74,791 of NKIO01000008.1, read as the reverse complement.
CTTTGGCATCGCGGTGTGCGCACAACCCACCCACGGCAGCACCTGACATCTACAGTGCGCAACTATGACAGTGGACGGTGTTTACCAAGACAATCGGTTCCAAGGTATTGCTGTCACCCACAAAGCCATGGCGACCCGGTCCCGCCAGATCAGCGAGATCATCGCCAATTCTGTCCAGCCCGACGTCATTGCCTTTCAGGAAGTCTCCGGCACCCAGGCGGTCATTGAAGCCCTCGGGGAATATGCGGGCAAGTACCGAGTTTGCTCCCATGATGTGTTATCGCCGGCGCTGAATTGACAGTGAGTGCCAATAGGCTGTGACAGCCTCAACGCCTTCGGCTAGCCCGAATGTCCGCTGCTTTTGGCTTCACAGGGCTGTCACGACAAACCGTTACACACTGTCATGTTGCGATCAGCGCCCACATGCTAAGAGACCAACAGCAGCGAAAACGGCCAAGATGCGAAACGCCCAGACAAACGGCTGGGCATGCATGGTTGAAAAGGTAGTGGGCTGCATGGTCGGTCTCCTGCTGGTTTAGTTCCATGGAGTGCAGTTTCCGCCGGGCTAGGCTGAACCTGGGCCGCGTGATTGCAAGATCTGCCTATGCGTAAATGCGTAGAGTTCGCCAATTGCGGGCTATGCGGTGCGCTTGAATGCAGATACAAAACGGTTCTACGATTGCAAGGAGGCCAAGACCAACAACGCGGTGGCCACCAGATTTAGCCAACTTGTTGCATCGACCGGTTGAATACAAGACCCAGAGTGGTCACTGTCGCGGAACCGAAGCAGCCGTTCAGGCTGCCGACCCAGGTTCACGGCCGATCCCGAGCTTCGCCAGTTCGGCTTCCAGCCATTTGACATCGCAGTCCGGGCCGATCTCCATCGAACGACCCCCGCCTTCGGCCAGGCCCGCTCTGAAATCGCACGGCGGCTGCAGGCTGGTCAGCAGGCCCATCACCTGGACGCCGAAGGCCAGCTTCCCCATACCAATGGCGCTCATCCGATCAACCCGAAACGGCAAACTACGTGTGGCATAAGCCGAACTATTTCTGCCGTGTATCCGCTGAATGTGTAACATGACCAACATGTCGATAAAAACCCCTCCCTATCTGGACAGCAATTCGCTGTACACGGCTGTGTTCGAGGAACTAGTCGGCAAAGATTGGTCAATCACTGCCCCGGTCAACATAGATGAACTTGGTCTTGCGGTGGGTACCCATCTTGGGGTCAAGCGTAGCCGGAACGAGGATCGTTTTGCGGTCGCACGAGTTCGTGCTTACAACGAAGAAGTTTATACACTCGCTTTGGTCTGTGACGGGGTAGGAGGTTCCCAGTCGGGTGATATGGCCGCGACTATCGCGGTGGCAAGTATTCTTGACGAACTAGGGTCACTGAGGGCTCGACCTGCACTGAAGGATTTGGCGATAGGCCTTGTGAAAGGTGCAGACGACGGTATTAGAGCGATTTTAAAGGGTAAGGGTACAACCACCCTAGTGATGGTTCTAGGAACGGCCTCTGGCCATTGTCTCTGCGCGAGTGTTGGGGATAGCCGAGTCTATGGATGGGATAGGTCTGCTGCAAAGTTATCTCAAATCACGACGGATGACACTGTAGGGAATGAGCTAAAACTCATTCCAGGTGACCACAAAGCGCTTCTCCAAGCCCGAGGGCTTCAAGATCGCCTTTCGCAAGCATTAGGAGAGTCTGATCGGTCATCTGACGAACTGCGAGTTCAGATTTTGGGAAAAGATCGTTTTCCGGATGCAGTGGTGTTGGGGTCTGATGGCCTTTGGCGAGCCTCAAAAGATTTTGAAGCTGTAGCTGCGAATGCGAAGACAGCTATAGAAGTAGTTCGCCGTACGATCAACGTGGCCAATTGGGTCGGGGGAGTAGACAATTCCACGCTTATAGCGATCCAAGACTTAAATTTGTTCTTTGGACCTCCTGCTGCTTTTAATCAGCCGACTAGTCGCGCTTCGTTGACTATGTGGTTGGGGTCAACAAAAGTGAAACTACAAGGGGGTTTGAATTCCAACGGGCGAGTGGGGACATCACAATCTCCCCGAGAAGTCGAGCCCAAAAAGAGAGCTAGAAAAAAAGAACAAAAAATGGCTCCCGCTGAGCCGCAACTCAAATTTGAGGGTGACATCCCCCAAGAGCCGAGACCTGTCATCGAAGTAACGTTTGGTGAGGCAGTAGATCAATCCAAAAAGTGAGCGGGCAAGAACAATAAAAAAAGGGGGGACAAATGAAGCTACCGGATCGGTATAAAACTTTGAGCGGCCCAATGGCGGGTGGCTTTGGATCAGTCATTCCTTTACAAGACGCGTTTCTTAGGCGCGTCGTTTTGTTAAAGGTAATGCAGGACAAAGCTAACAACGCTCAACTACAGAACGAGATTCGAGGCCTGAGCAAAGCCCGGTCTAGGCATGTGGTTGAAATATACGATGTGCTTCAAGATAAAAATTCCGACATCACTGGAATCATCATCGAGCGTCTACGTGGTCGAGATTTTTCAACATTCCACGAGCAAGCTGCCTCGAATCCTCATGATTTCTTAAAGGTCCTTTATCAGGTTGCGACGGCCTTAAAAGACATTCACGCTGTTGGAATTATCCATCGTGACCTCAAGTTGGATAACTTTAAGGAGTCGTCTTCTGGAGTCGTAAAACTCTTTGATTTCGGTATTTCCTCTCCCGGTGGCGGCTACCAGACCAAGGAGAACAAAGGCACCTTAGTCTATGCAGCGCCAGAACTGCACGTTGCCGGTGCCACCATCACTCCTGAGATGGACATTTACGCTTTCGGAGCTTGTGCCTGGGCACTGGCATCTCCGAAATTTCCGCCCGTGCTTAAAGAAATGCCACCTCAGCAGTCGGCTGCGTGTCCATCAATTTCGGCTGTCATGCCCACATACCCTTCGCATGCAGACGGCCTGCATGCGGAGGTTGTGACCCTTATAGACGCTTGCTTGAATCCCAATCCTAAGGCTCGCCCCACCGCCGAGACACTGAGTAATGTTTTAGGTCGACACCTGGTGCGAAACCGGCACCGGGGCCTGTTTATTCAGGGCAAATTCAAAGTTGTTGAACTTTCCGCTGGCAAACCGCCGGTCAATCTCAAAATTGGCGGATTGGGAGAGATTACAGTGGTCTACGACGGGCTTATATTTCTTGTGAAGCAAGTAAGTGGTTCTGTGCGAATCAACAATGTGCCGGTGGCTCCCGGTGACGTTTTACACCAAGCTTGCTTGCTGTCTTTTGGTGATAGTTCGCTGGGCTCGGGTCAGCAGTGGGTGACGTTTTTTGCTTCACACCCCGAGGTCGTTTTATGAAATACGCAGCTGGGCAGCTAGTGGCAAACAGATATCTTGTTCTTGCATTTCACTTAGAGGGTGGCATGCAAGAGGTTTACCGGTGTTTTGATCAGACTCTCCAACGAGTTGTTGCCTTAAAACCCCCCAAAGATGGTGTCGTTGATAAACGCTTCAGCAGGGGGGCTCAGATGGGAGCCAGAATCGGGCACCCAAATGTCGCATCAACGCTTGACTACGTGGAAGATGATCAAAACCGCTGTCTGATTGAGGAATTCATCGAGGGGAAAGATTTAGGCCGACGCCTAAGTGAAGAATTTCTCCAGCTAGACCCTAGTTTGACTGCATGGGTTATTCATAACATTGCCAAGGGCTTGCAGGCAGCTCACCAAGTAAAGATTTGCCATCGTGACCTGAAACCCAGCAATATTATGGTGTCCAGTGATTTCCAAATGAGTGGAATAAAGCTTACCGATTTCGGCATTGCAAAGCTTGCTGAGAGTGAACTTGAGGTAGAAATCGAGAGATTTGGTGAAGATGAGAAGACCCTGGAATCTTCCAGCACACTGCTTGGAGCTGTTCCGTATATGGCTCCAGAATGCTGGTCGGATTGGTCAAGTGCTGGACAGCCCGCAGATGTCTGGGCATTGGGCACCATTGCTTACCACCTGTTGTTCGGAAAGCCTCCATTTGGAGGCGGCAAAAACGCCATCATGAAGATGGCACAGGTGCAAATTGCTGGGAAAGTCGAACTTACGCCGCCTGACTGGTTTGGTAAGCATCCTGACACCGACGCGCTTGAAACAGAACTTTGGCAGATTATCTTGAAATGCCTGCAGGTTGATCCTGCACTGCGCCCCTCAGCAGAAGAAATTTCAGTGGCTTGTGGAGCTTTGTGCTATTCGGCCGGAGCGCGTCTTACTGGCGTGGTAGATACATATCCTATTACTTATGCGAATGGCAGCAAGGGAACTGCTGGATTTATAAGTGTCGATGGGACTGGGGAGCGATGCTTTTTTCACCTGAGTGTCTTTTATGGCTCACTAGGGCCTAAGGTAGGGCAACGGGTGACGTTTGGGCTCAACGCGGGAAACCCCAAGCCGCGCGTAGCACCGGTTTTGCTCTTGAGAGACGCTTAGGTTGATCATATTGATGGACAATTCACATGATGCGAATAGAAGTAAGCGCGCGGCGAACACACCTTGAAGGTGTGCTGATATCCGGAGATAGTGTGCGCGATGCACACTATGGCGAGCGATGCTCGCATCACCCAAGTCCCAAGCACCGGTTTTACAGCCCAACCAGCAGATCAAAAGCTGAACGAAAGTGCGGCAAAACCGGATTCGACCGAGAAAAGCCCAAACGACTGGAGGCGCAGCGCCGATGTCCATCGGAAAACCATAAACATTTATAGTGCTTTACGGTGTCTGGGATGTTTAATGTCAACCCTTGATTTCGGCAGACCAAGGGTTACAAAACAAACTGATCTTTTTGGCTGTTCTGGGTTGCAATGAGCCGACTCAAGCAATGCAAATAAATTGGGTGCTCCATAAAACTCTTTTCGTCTAAGCATTCATCTTTGCATAGTGTTTCCTTAGAAATCCGAGCCATGCAAGGACTATTCGGGTCTTGTCGGAAAGTGGTTCATCAAAATTCACTCGCCAAAAAACAAGCCAGAAACCAAAAAGGACCATGACAGCTTCAACTTTGGATTCTCCAATGACACCCCAAGATATTGGGAGCTCCTCACTATCTTTTGAAATGCCCGCTACCATCTCTGGATCAAGACGCCATAAGTCAGGTCTTGCCACTCCACCGCAATCTCTTAAAGCGCCTCCAGCAATGAATTTTCTGGCGGATTGGTCAAGGCGAATCCAGCTTGGAGACTCCATAAAGGCCACCAACATCGTGGAGTCTTTGGGTGAGATCGCCTCTGCGTGTAATGCCCGCCAAGCGACTAAAACCACAAACCGGTCGACTTCAGTGGCCTCGGGCTCACCATAGTCGTAAGCGGGAAAACTTACTTCCTCACCGTCAAAAGTTCCAACTAAGGAGTTGTAAATCGGTAACTTGTCCCAGCTCTCGGCATTCATCGACTTGGGAATGATTAAACGCGGGATGTTCTTTTCAACCGTACCGCCCAGGTTGCTATCGCAACCTTTGCACATCAAATGGGGTTTTGGGAAGTCTTGGTTTGGAAGATCGGTTCGATCTAGATATTTGAAAGAAAATGTTTTGCCGTTTCGGGGTTCTACTCCCCAAAGCTTTTTTCTAAATGCGTTGGGCACGACATGGCTGTCTGCATCTGCCTCTTTCAGATTGCACCAAATGCAGATGTACTTACTTGTTCTTGGTTTAGTTTCCATCCGTATTTGCCTTTTTTCTCAGTTTTCAATGGCCAGGATTTTCGTAGTTCAAAGTGAAAACGATGGTCAAACAGAACGCTGAGAGGCTATCGTCTCCCCAGTTTTGCGGTTACCGTGGGCTAAGTCCTGAGTAAAGTAAGGCATAAGAAAAAAGTCATGTCCAAAGCAACCGTGATTTCGAAAGGCTAAATCACCACCCCGTAAAGGAACCAATGACCTCAAGGGGAATGCTGTTTGCCCCAATTTTCACCCGAGTTGGTGAGTTGAATGTCGACCATTCGCAGGTAGCATGGAGGATTAAGATTCACTAAAGCGTGTTACGACATTGCCAATCCGCCATGAGCGAACAGAAAGATATTGACGCCAGACATCGTGCACGCGCACTCGCAAAGCTTCGACTGGAATTGGCAAAGGATATCGAAGGGGCAGCTCGTATTGCAGAGTCGAGTGGGCTTTCGGATCTACTTAGGCTGTGCTATTTACTGCGAATTGGGCGCATTGTCTTGATCGCCCCGACTTTGCGCAAGAAGCTCTCGATATCAGACGTCGCGCAATTGGAGCTGCGAGAGGAGGCGCTAAAGTATGCGATTGGCTTGATTGCAAAGCATGGCACTTGGCGTGAAGATGCTTTCGCCAGTATGCTTCTCGATGACGTCAGCAGCGAGCGCATCGACAAGTTGGAGTACTTTGCACGCCACATAAATGCGAAGTTTGAATTAGAAGGTGCACTTCAGATTGGGAAAGTAAGGGTCCTGGGTGATCGTGATCAAGACTGCTACATCGATTTGGAATCGGGCTTCCTAGATCCACAGCGATCGTTTTATTTTCACTACGGCCTCCGTATCGAACGAAGTACGAGTCGCAGTAAGGAGCACGCTCTACCTGTACCGGACCTTGCGCGACGATTTCTTGAAGATTATTTCGATGTCTCGGATCTGTTTGAAGCTCAGTGTGGCATATCGTTAGAGGCTTTTTGCAGAGGCCTTTTTGAGCTTGACAACGTGTTGAGGGCCCGATTCCAAGCAGTCGAGACGGTGCTAAGCAACAACGGTACTCGCCGGATCTATCCCAATGAAGCGCGGACCTTCGCCGCGATTTCGCGGGCAATGTATTTCACCGACGACGAACTTGAGAGCGCATTTGGCGCCGAGTTTGTGTCGTACTTACGGATCAATGCCTTTGATCCGTCAGTCGCCAATGCAACTGAATTGCGTTTCCACTACCTCACACGTCGCCCATTTTTAATGGGTCGGGGATTTGCCATATTAAGTCCCGAATTGTTTCTTGACAGTGTTCTGCACAACTCTCACTTTGCACTTCTTGAGGGGGCGGATTCGAAAGTGCCTTATATGAACGCCGGTGCATCGCGATTCCTTGACCGGGTCGCCACTCTGGCGGCGAGTCACGGATACAGTGAGGTGGAACGCGAGGTGTTCCTGAAAGAGGGAAAAAGAGATATCGGCGATATCGATCTCGTACTGTTCAACAAAGTCAAGAGGCACACGCTATTAATTGAGTGCAAGAATCACTCATTGCCCCTGGATGTCTACTTTAGGTCGGTTGAGGGTATTGACGCTCACGTGGCTCGCAACCGTAGTTGGGAGCAGAAGGTTGAACGTCGGATCTCCCATCTCCGGACCGGGTCCGCAAGCTGCACAATTGACGGTCTATGGGACTATATCGTGGTCAGCCTGATGCCTGAGCCACTCTCTCACCTTGCGAATGTTTTGATATTGAGCCTGGACGAGTTTGAAATGTGGCTATCTCAGGATCCTCGCGACAAATCTTTTGTCCAGTTCTTCGAACACATCTACAAACCAGAGGAGTCCAATATGTCGGTTGAAGAAATGGAGCGTATGCAACAAGAGGGGTTCATCCTTGGGAGACCTTCGCACGACTTTCCGCCTTAGAGTGGTCAGGCATGACATACGGCTTTATAAAAGCTTGCGGTGGCTAGTGAGGTCGTCGAATCTGGACTTCACCCGCCTGCCTAGACATACTTCTACCTCCATTTAGTGGACATTCCTGAATGGCTGGTGTTGGCCCTAAGTGACTTTCCGTCACAATGTTTTCACCTCTACGGACCTCGTTGACTTGTGATCATCCGTGTGAAGCTGCCTTCCATCGGGGCACAGTTAGGATGTCGTGACGCATGGTCAAGCTTTGCGAGGGTGGCTCGCTGGAGCGGGCCGCAAACTGGAAAACCATTTGTTTTGACTAGATGAGCAGAAAATTACGCCAGCTCCTTTACGCTTGTTCACTACTAGCGATGCTAGCCCTTATTGCCGTGACCTTTGCCAATTGGCGTGTTAGCTCTGTGTCGAGTGGTAAGTTGTTTGTCACTGCCGAGGATGTTCCCAAGATCGATGTGGCGTTGCTCTTGGGAACATCGCCAAAAGTCGGCAACCATCCCAATCTTTTCTACGTCGAGCGCATAAAGGCAACAACCGCGCTGTGGCGCCTGGGCAAGGTTCGCGGCATCTTGATCAGCGGCGACAACTCCAAGCCTAATTACAACGAACCCGATCACATGAAGAGGGATCTGGTCGAGGCGGGTGTCCCAGTAGAATTCATCACATGTGACTATGCGGGCCTTAGAACCCTAGATTCTGTTATCCGGGCAAGCAAAATATTTGGATTGAAGAGCGTCGTTATCGTGAGCCAAGAGGAACACGTAGAGCGCGCTATTTACCTTGCAACCGATTCAAACATCAGTGCTGTCGGGCTTGTAGCTGCTGATGCTCCGAGGTGGTGGCAGGTGCGACAGCAAGTGCGCGAGACACTCGCCCGTGTCAATGCAATGATCGACTTGGCAGTGGGACGACAGCCAAAACACCTTGGGGAGCCGATTACCGTGAGACTGAAGTCAACTCAAACTCTGTAGACCGTAACAATGGAAGATCAGCATTTGGTAAGTTACCGCCGGCGCCGAATTGACAGTGTGTGCCAGCAACCCGTGACAGCCTCGAGGCATGCGACGAGCCCGAATGTCCTTAGCTTGAGGACACGTATGGCTGTCATTGCAAACCAGCACACAGGGGGTGCGACGTAAAACTGGAACTGTCGACAACACGTTTATGAGTCAGTGGATTCACTCGTTACTCTGGGATTTGAAATTCCGTAAAAGGCTCAGTTGGAGACAAATTGCTCGAAGCTCGCTATTGACCGTGTGGTTTAGTGCTTCGATGCAATAACTGTGGCGCCAAAGCTGGGAGAATGCAGTAACTATGACACTACTATCGAGAGTCCTTTGGCATCGACATGTGCAAGTCTTTGATTTTGCGTCGGTGTCAAAGTAATTGCTTCGTCACCCTACGTAGGGCTAGGGCCCGCATAATACCTGCGGGAGCAGCTACTAAAATAATAGTGCCATGCCGTCAATCCCATGGCCCCAAACGGGGTGCCTCTTTGCTGCGCACGCCCCGGCCTTGGCCCATTGGCATCCGCATATTCACCGGCATGCCGCCACCGCCAACCTACGGGAATGGCTGACGGACCAAGCTTCACTGACCGCGCGCTTGACGGCGCGCTGCGGGCAGTTTCGGGTGCAGCGGCTGCAACAACAGATCGCACGCTGTTTGCCAGACGAATCTACGGTCATGGGTTTGCCCGTGCGCGCCAACGTGGTGGAGCGCGACGTATTGTTGCGTTGCGATGGCGTTGCCGTGGTGTACGCCCACACCATTCTGCCTCTGTCGGCAACCGCAGGGCATTGGCCGCTGTTTGCCTCGCTGGGCAATAAGTCACTGGGCAGCACTTTGTTTCATGACCCGCTGGTCGTGCGGGGCGACTTGCACTATGCGCAGCTGCGCGCCACCCACCCACTGATGCGCCGGATAGCGGACTTGCATTTGGTGCCGACACCCGCGCCGCGCCTGTTTGCCAGGCGCTCCCTGTTCACGCGCCACGGCTCCAGTTTGCTGGTCACTGAAGTGTTTCTGCCGGCGCTTTGCGCACTGCCGCTGCTGGCGCATTCCAAAAGCGCAGGCTGATATTCTTGCATCGGCTCTACCACCAGCATTAGAGGTCAAATCAGCCGCTCAAGCCGTGGATAGTGCGGGAGCAGCTCCTAAAATAATAGCATTTACTGCCTGCACAGCAGGTCTGTTTGCTGCTCGTTTTTGGCCTGTGGCGGATAACCCATTTCCGAGATTTACACGGAAAGTCTTTTTTTTCGTATATCTTCGACCGATGGCAAGTACGAAACAAACCTCTAAATCAGTCACCACGCCGTCGGCAATGGGCTCCAAAGTCACCCTCGGCATGGTGGCCGAAGCCTGTGGCGTATCGCCCAGCACGGTGTCGCGCATTCTGAATGGCACGGCCGTGGTCAGCCCCGAGAAGCGCGAGGCGGTGGACAAGGCGATTGCCGAGCTGGGCTTTGTGCCCAACCCGATTGCCCGGGGCTTGGCGGGCGGGCGCACTCTCAGCGTGGGCGTGGTCACCCAAGCGATTGATAGCCCGTTTTACGGTGTGGCCCTGCGCGGTATTGAGGACGAGCTCAGCACGGCGGGCTACAGTCCTTTGTTTGTTAGCGGCCATTGGAATGAGGCCGAAGAGGCGCGCTGTATCGACGTGCTGCGCTCACGGCGCGTGGACGGCATCATTGTGTTGACCGGCCGCCTGAGCGACGACGCATTGCGCGATTTGGCCCACCAAATGCCGGTGGTGGTGACAGGCCGCACGATGGAGGCGGCAGGGCTTTACGCGCTGGACTTCAACAGCTTTGAAGGCGCGCGTTTGGCCACCCACCATTTGCTCAGCCTGGGGCATCGGGAGATCGCCTTCATCTCCGGCCCCCAGGTGCACCCGGATGCGATGGAGCGTTTGCGGGGCTACAAATCAGCCTTGGCTGCAGCGGGTATCAAGTTCAAGTCCGCCCTGGTGTTGCCCGGCACTTACCAGGAGGAGAGCGGTCGCATGGCGGTAGAGCGCCTGCTGGACAGCCGATTGAAGTTCAGCGCCATCTTTGCGGCCAACGACCAGATGGCCTTTGGTGCCGCACTGGCGCTGCACCGCCGGGGTCTGCGCGTGCCCGACGATGTGTCTTTGGTGGGCTTCGATGACCTCGCCATCGCCAGCCATTCGGTGCCGCCGCTGACCACGATTCACCAGGCTTCGCATGAGCTCGGCCGCTTGGCCGCCATCTCTTTGTTAGAGCTTCTTTCGGGCCAAACACCTACGGCTAAATTGCCTGAACCCCGGCTGATTGCCCGTTCGTCTACGCGCGCACTCGTGGCATCCGTCGCGCACTAAAGCCCGCGCGCTTTGCCAGGGTTCATGCCCCGCTAGGCCTACCGGGTAGATACCCTTAGTTGACATTGAGATTTTGCCCTGATACATTCTGAAAGCGCTTTCATACTGGGTGCAACAGAATTTCAGAACGGCCACCGTGGCCCCCAAAATTAGGCCTACCGCTAACTCCAACGACGCGCCACCATGAAATTGTTCCGCCTGTCACCGACCTGGACGCCCTACGTGCTGCTGAGTCCGTTTGTGATCCTGTTTCTCGTCTTTGGTGTGTTCCCGCTGGGTTTCTCGATGTACCTGGCGTTCCAGAGCTGGGAGCCCACCAGCGGCCTGGAAGCCATGAGTTTTGTCGGCCTGGACAACTTTGCCTTTGCCTTGCGCGATGAATGGTTCTGGAAATCCCTGAAAAACACGGCCTGGTTGGCCTTGGTGTCCGGCGTGCCGCAGCATCTGGTCGCCATTCCGCTGGCGTACTTCATCCATTCCTCGTTCCGGCGCGCTCGCAATGGGGTGGTGGGGGCGTATTTCATGCCCTACATCACCTCGTCGGTGGCGATTGCGATCCTGTTCAGTTCGCTGTTTTCGACTGACTTTGGCCTGATCAATGTGGCGCTACAGATGCTGCACCACACGCCGGTTATCGGCTGGTTTTTCCCGGCAGCCCCCATCGATTGGCTGAACCAACCCGACAACATCAAGCCGGCCATTGCGCTGATTGTGTTCTGGCGCTACGTGGGCTTTAACCTGGTGCTCTATCTGGCGGCTCTGCAAACCATACCGCCCGATATCTACGAAGCCGCCACCATGGACGGAGCGGGGCGCTTCCAGAAATTTTGGTACATCACACTGCCTAGCCTCAAGCCCATGATGTTCTTCGGCATAACCTTGAGCGTCATAGGTGGGCTCCAATTATTTGAAGAGCCTTTCATCTTGACGCAGGGCAATGGTGGCTCAGACCAGGCGGGCATGACGACAGCGGTGTACATGTACCGCATGGCCTTTGCTTTCAATGATTTTGGGGCTGCCAGCGCCATGTCGTGGTTGTTGTTTGTGGTTGTGGCTGTGCTGACCTGGGTCACCAATCGCGCCTTCCGCCAGCGTGGCCAATGATCACCACACACCCTTTATGAAAACTGATCGTTTGGCCCCCTGGGCTGCTTACTGTGTGGTGGGAATCGGCATGCTGTTCATGCTGGCGCCTTTCTATTTCATGTTTGTGTTTGCCACGCAATCGCGCACTGAGATCTTTAGCCTGCCGCCTCCCATGTTTTTTGGCGATGACTTCTTCAACAACCTGGCCATCCTGACCAAGAAGATTCCGTTCTGGCGCAACCTGGGCTGGAGCGTCTATGTGGCTTTGGCGTCTACCGCGCTCACGCTGCTGTTTTGCTCCATGGGCGGCTACGCATTTGCGATGTTTGATTTCCGCTTCAAAAACGCCTTCTTTGGGCTGGTGATGGGCACCATGCTGTTGCCGTCCTTCATGAACATGATCCCGACTTTCATGATCATGGACATCCTGGGCTGGATCGACCAGCCGCGGGCGCTGTACATCCCCGGCGCTGCCAGTGCTTTTGGCATCTTCCTGATGCGACAGTTTGTCAGCTCGTCCATCCCGCGTGAGCTGGTGGAGGCCGCGCGCATGGACGGCTGCAGCGAGCTGGGCATTTACTGGCGCATCGTGTTGCCGCTGCTCAAACCCGCGCTGGGCACACTGGGCCTAATCACTTTCATTGCCTCGTGGAACAACTTCATCGGGCCGCTGATTGTGATGCGTTCACCCGATATGTACACGCTGCCCCTGGCGCTGCGCAGTCTGCAAAGCCCGGTGGATACCGAATGGGGCGCGCTGATGACGGGCTCTGCGATTGCCACCTTGCCGCTGATCGTCCTGTTTGTGATTTCTTCCAAGCAACTCATTTCTGGCTTGACTGTGGGCGCTGTGAAGTAAGCACCATGCACAGCGCAGTCAACCACGCCACCTCTTTATTTCATTCCTGAATCCATGACCACGCCCGTGCCACCCCTTACCAAATCCCAATTTCCGGACAGCTTTGTGTGGGGTGTTGCCACCAGTGCGTTCCAAATCGAAGGTGCTGCCTTGCAAGATGGCAAAGGCCCTTCTATCTGGGACAGCTTTTGCCGCCAGCCGGGGGCAATTGCCGACAACAGCAATGGCGACATTGCGTGCGAGCACTACGCGCGCTGGTCTTCGGATCTAGACATGATTGCGGACCTGGGTGTGGACGCCTACCGCTTCTCCATTTCGTGGCCGCGGGTACGCCCCACCGGTGCCGGTGCCTGGAATGACAAGGGGCTCGACTTTTACGAACGCCTGGTGGACCGCTTGGTGGAAAAGGGCATCAAACCGTATCTGACGCTGAACCATTGGGACCTGCCCGACGCGCTGCAAGCCAACGGCGGCTGGGCGCACCGCGACACCGTGCACCGCTTTGTGGAATACGCCGAGGGCATTCAGGCCCGCATGGGCGACCGTCTGGCTTCGATTGCCACGCACAACGAACCCTGGGTGGTGGCGGTACTGGGGCACGAGTCGGGCGTGTTTGCCCCGGGCATCAAAAGCCGCGCTACCGCAGCCCAGGTGTCGCATCACTTGCTGCTCAGCCACGGCTTGGCCGTGCAAGCCCTGCGCGCGCAGCGCAGTCAAGCCTCGTTGGGGATTGTGTTGAATCTGTCGCCTATGCACCCGGCCACGGATAGCGATGCCGACAAAGCAAAGACCCAACTGGAAGACGGCAAACTATTGCGCTGGTACATGGACCCGCTGTTCAAGGCCAGCTACCCGCAAGATGTGCTGGACCACCTGGGCGAGGACGCGCCCAAGATGGAAGCGGGCGACCTGAAAAATATTGCGGTACCGATTGATTTCTTGGGCGTGAACTACTACTCGCGCTCCGTGATCAGTGCCGACAACTCGTGGAAAGCGGGCTCCACCGGGTTGGAAGTGACCGACATGAACTGGGAGGTCTACCCCGAAGGTTTGACCGAGCTGCTGGTGCGTATGCACCGCGACTATGCAGTGCCTCCCTTGTATGTAACAGAGAACGGCGGTGCCTTCAAAGATGCTATGCAAGACGGACGCGTGCACGACCAAGACCGCACCAGTTATATCCAGAACCACATTGCCGCAGTGGGCGAAGCCATACGCCAGGGCGTGCGCATGAAGGGCTATATGGTGTGGAGTTTGATGGACAACTTTGAATGGGCGTCCGGCTACGAAAAGCGCTTTGGCATCGTGCATGTGGACTACGCCACCCAAGTACGTACCCTGAAGGACAGTGCACGCTGGTACCGGGACTTCCTGGGCCAACCACAATCACAGCGCACGGCTGCTCGCTAATTCCCGATAAGGACACACCATGGGCCAGGTATCACTGCGGGCGATCCGCAAAAGCTACGACGCGATAGAAGTCATCCGGGGCATTGACCTGGATGTGGTTGAGGGCGAGTTCCTCGTCTTCGTTGGGCCTTCGGGCTGCGGCAAGTCCACCACACTGCGCATGATTGCCGGTCTGGAAACCATTACCGGCGGCGACTTGCTGATCGACGGCGTGCGCGCCAACGACATGCGCCCCGCCGACCGGGGTGCCGCCATGGTGTTCCAAAGCTACGCGCTGTACCCCCACATGACGGTGGCGGAGAACATGGGCTTCGCACTCAAGATGGCCGGGGTATCCAAGGCCCAGCGCAATGAACAAGTGGGGCGTACGGCGGAGATTTTGCGCATCACCGATTTGCTTGGCCGCTACCCCAAAGAGCTGTCTGGCGGGCAACGCCAGCGCGTAGCCATTGGCCGCGCCATTGTGCGCAAGCCCAAGGTGTTTTTGTTTGATGAACCTTTGTCCAATCTGGACGCAGCGCTGCGGGTGAATATGCGCATTGAGCTGTCACGCCTGCACAAAGAGCTGCGCACCACAATGATTTACGTGACCCATGATCAGGTGGAAGCCATGACCATGGGCGACCGCATTGCCGTGTTCAACCAGGGCAAGATCGAGCAAATTGGCGGGCCTATGGACCTGTACAGTCGGCCCGCGAACGAATTTGTAGCGGGCTTCATCGGTTCACCCCGCATCAACTTCATCGACCGGCCCGAAGCGGGCAAAGCGCCCATGCCCCACGTGGAGTTGTGGAAGAGTTTGACCCAGAGCGCACACCCCGATGCGCGACGCGTCGGCATTCGCCCGGAGCATGTCAGCGTAGGCTCACCCGAGCAGGGCGTACGCGCCACGGTCGAGCTGGTGGAGCAACTCGGAGACTCGGCCATGGTGCATTTGCGCGTTGATGGTATTGCGGCATTGCTGATTGCCAAGATTGCAAGCCACGAAGGCGCACTGGCCGCTGGGCAAGCCGTCGGTCTGCTCACAGGTGCCACTCCCCATGCGTCGTCCAAGGCGCTGGCATTCGATAGCCAAGGACTTTTACTCGCATGAACTCCTCCGCAACCCGTACCGCTGTTCAGCATTTTTTAACCGCTAAAGACAGTGGGCCACACCTTGCGCCACAAGCCCTTTTGACGCTGGACAGCAGCACACTAGCTCCGTTGGACCCGCCCCATGTGTTGGTCAACCCGAGCCGCAAGTTTCAGGAAGTCTTGGGCTTTGGCGCCGCATTTACGGAGGCCTCTGCGGTGACTTGGAAGGCCCTGCCCACAGCGCAGGCGGACCAGGTATTGAAAGACTACTTTCACCCGACGCAAGGCCATGGCTACAGCCTGTGCCGGGTGCACATGAACAGTTGCGACTTCTCGCTGGGCAACTATGCCCATACCGAAGTGGCGGGCGATGTGGATTTGAAACACTTCAGCATTGACCGGGACCGCGAAGCGCTGCTGCCTTTTATTAAGGCAGCACAAAAGGTGTCCGCACGGCCCCTGCAGTTGCTGGTGTCGCCCTGGAGCCCACCGGCCTGGATGAAGTCCAATGGCGAGATGAACCACGGTGGCAAGCTGCTGCCAGCCTATGCGCCAGCCTGGGCCCAGTGCTTTGTGCGCTTCATACACGAATACGAGGCTGAAGGTGTGCCGGTGTGGGGCGTATCGGTGCAAAACGAGCCCATGGCCGTGCAGCGTTGGGACTCCTGCATTTACACCGCCGAAGAAGAGCGTGACTTTGTGCGCGACCACCTCGGTCCTGCGCTAGCGCAAGCTGGCTTGGGGCATATCAAGATTGTCATCTGGGACCACAACCGCGATCTGATGGTGGAGCGCGCCAGCGTGGTGTATTCGGATCCCAAGGCTGCGCAGTATGTGTGGGGCTGCGGCTTTCACTGGTACGGTGAAGACCATTTTGACCATGTGCAACTGGTGCACGATGCCTGGCCTGACAAGGCGCTGCTGTTCACCGAAGGCTGCCAGGAAGGTGGCCCGCACCATGGCTCATGGGCGCTGGGTGAGCGCTATGCCCGCTCCATGATCAATGATCTGAACCGCTGGACCACCGGCTGGATTGACTGGAACTTGTTGCTGGACGAAACCGGTGGGCCTAACCACGTGGGCAATCTGTGCAGCGCGCCGATTTTGGCGGACCGCGCCACCGGCACACTGCAGCACCAAAACTCCTTTGCCTACATCGGCCATTTCAGCCGCTTTGTAAAGCCCGGCGCACACCGCGTGCTGTGCGCCGCCAGCCGCCAGGATCTGGAAACTACCGCGTTTGTGAACCCGGATGGGAGCACCGCGGTGGTGGTGATGAACCGCACGGAGAACGCCATTGCCTTCACACTGCGGGTGCAAGAAGCCCACTGTGCGGCCAGCCTACCGGCGCGGGCTATTGCTACTTTTGTGGTGAGCTAGCGGGCGGCGCTTTCAGGCGCTGGGCTTTCACGTATTGCATGATGTGGATGAAGGTGTCCGTCCAATAAATATCGCGGTGGCTGGCCAAGTACTTCAGCAGTTCTTCATGGGCTTGGCGGGACACCGATAGATGGTCTCCGCCCACACCGTGAAACGTAATATTCACCATAGTGCCAGCCGCCGCAGCACGTTGCACCAAGGCAATCAATTGTTGCCCTGAAACGTCTGAAGGCACCTCAATACCCACGGCATGGGGGTCGAGTGTGCTCATATCAGACACTAGGCCACCAAACTTGGTCTTCATGGCAACGAAGTCACCCTGAATTTCTTTCAGATAGGGCTCACCCGCAGCATTCAAATCACCACACGGCGTTGTGAAGGTGCGCACACGTTGGCCATCGATGGCGTGCAATAACGTATTGCCGACACGAATCTGAGCCACCAGGCGGCCCACACTGGTGGTGTCCAGATCATTGT
This sequence comes from Comamonadaceae bacterium PBBC2, assembly GCA_002255935.1. Lineage (GTDB taxonomy): Bacteria > Pseudomonadota > Gammaproteobacteria > Burkholderiales > Burkholderiaceae_C > Limnohabitans_A. Next base: position 57,569 of record NKIO01000008.1, on the reverse strand, counting down.
CGACGCTGACCCAGTCACGGTCGGGAGCCGAGCGCGAGCACTGATGAAACAGGGTATGGTTGCCCAGCTCGTGGCCCTGCGCTGCCGCCTTTCTCCAGTCCGCCAAGCGCTGGCTCACGGTTTCACTGCCCAGGGTGAGATAAAAACTGGCTTTCAGGCCATGTCGGTTCAAGGCTGGTATGGCAAAGTCCAGTTGCGAATTCAGCGCATCGTCATAAGCCAGACTGACGGCGGCGCGGGCCTTGTGGGGCCATACCCAAGGTTTCAGGGGTGACTGGGCAGCCACAGCCCAGGGGGTGGCAACAGCAATGGCCGCGATCAGCGCGAAAACACCGCGCCTCATTTGGTTTTTTGGTAAATACGGACGTATTCAACATCCATCTGCACCGGGAAAATGGCATCGTCTATGGCACCGCCCAAATCTCCGCCAATCGCCACATTCAAAATCATGAACTGCGGCGCGTCAAAAGGCCAAGCGTTCAAACCAGTGCCTGGGTTTTTGTAGGTGAAGTGCACCTTGCCATCGACTGCAAAACTGATCTCTTGCGCCGTCCAGTACATCTGGTAGTTGTGAAACGTGTTGCAGGCATCCGCTACCGCTGTGTCCGCGCCTTTTCCATTGCCGCCACTACCCGAGGTGGTGTGCACGGTACTAAACATGCGCTCAGGACGGCTCCCCACCCATTCCATGATGTCAAGTTCGCCTTGGGCTGGCCAGGTACCTTGGCTGCCCAGCATCCAGATGGCTGGCCACGTACCCTTGCCGCAGGGCAACTTGGCCCGGATGTCAAAAAAGCCGTAGGTCCAGTCTTTCTTGCCCAGCGTCGCCAGGCGTGTGGACGAATAGGCTTGGCCTCCCCAGTCGGCCTGGTTCGAGCGGGCTTCCTTGCGTGCGGTGATGGTGAGCACGCCGTCGTGCACGCGAGCATTCTCCAGACGCGGGCCGCTGTAATACTGCTTCTCGTTGTTGTACCAACCCTCCTTATTTCGGCCCGTTTCATGGACCCACTTGGTGGCGTCCGGCAGGCCATCGATTGCAAACTCATCTGCCCAAACCAGCACATGGTCAGACGGCACAGAAATCGTGGTGGGTGTTGTGGTCATAGGTGCAGGTGTCGTGGGTTCTGGGATAGCGGGCGTACTACCACCAGCACCGCCACAGGCGGTCAAGGTCAATAGCGCGAGCCAAATGGACGAAGAAGAGAATCTTGACATAGAGAGCTTTCTGGCCGCCGACAGGCGCACCGTGGATTGAAGTGGGGGGGTAAAAATGGAAAGAGGTCTAGCGGTGTGCGCGCTGCTCCAGCAGGCGCTGTGCATCGGCCAAGGCGGTGCGAATACTTTTGCCGTTGAGCATCACTTTGTCCAGCTCGGTATTGATGACTTCGTCAGCAAACGGGCTTTGCTTGTGCGTCTGTACCGCGGTGATCTTGCGGGCCGTGTCACGCCACAAAATGCGCGCCTTTTGCCCACCCAAAAACTCCAGTGGTTCCTCAAAAAACGGCGCGTTGTGCGCATCCAGCAGGGCGGGGAAGGCGTCGTATTTGGTGAATGCCTCCAGCTGGCGATCGCGGTCAAGGGTCATGAATTGAATGAACTCCCAGGCCAGCGCCTTGCGGCTGGGGTCGGAGCGCCGTGGAATGGCATAGAACGAGCCACCATAGGACACCGTAGAGCCTTCGGGCAAGGCGGCAGCGCGCCACAAGCCGGTTGTTTTTGGGGCAACCCAATTGCTGAGCTGTCCGACCATCCAGGCACCTGTCACTTCGGTGGCCACGGTGCCGCGCTTAAAACCCTCGGCCCATTCGTTAGACCAGGCTGTATTGCGCGCATCGAGCTTATTGCTGCGCGCTTCCCGGGCCACTTCAAAAGCGCGTACAAAACGGTCCGAGGTAACCAGCACGTTGGAGTCTTTGTCAAAGTATTGACCCTCGCCGGGTTGTATGCCCGATCGGATCAGGATGTCTTTAACGCTTTGCACCGTACCGATCAGATAGGCACCCGTTTTGGCCTTGATGCGCACACCAGCCGCCACATAGCTGTCCCAGGATCGGGTCAAGTCTTCCTCGCTTACGCCTGCGCGATCCAGAATGTCCTTGCGGTACAGCAAGGTGCCTGGACCAATGTCGGTGGGCATCCCCACCACCGCACCTTTGCGGTTGGTGGCCTGCTGGTAGGCGAAGGGCACCATGCGATCCTTGAAACGCCCGATGGCATAGGGTTCACTGTTGAGATCTTCGAGCCCACCGCCCTGAGAAAACCGGCCTAAAAAACTGGCCTCCAGCACCATCACATCAGGCAAGCTGCCAGAAGTTGATAAGGCCGTGGTCATGGCCGTGTGGTGATCCTGGTATTGCCGGGTTTGAATCCTGACTTCGACATTAGGGTGCAGTTTGCGAAACAACGGAAGCGCAGCCCGCGCGATTTCATCCACCAAAGGGAATGCAGCGACGTTGATGACGATGGGCGACTGAGCGCGTACGCCTGCGGCAGCGAGGGCGCCGGTGGCCAACACTGTGCGGCGATTCAAGCCAAATTGCGTCTGATTGTTGTGCATGCTTAAACCTTGGCTGCGCCGCAGTATTGTTGAACATAGGTTTGGTGGCTGGGCAGTTGCGCGACCGTTCGATCCACGGTGGACTTGATCCCGCCCAGGAAGCGCGATAACTCCGCGTCGCCCATTAGGTCGGCCGACTGGTGGTGCTCCTTGGGCATGATGCCCTGGCCCAACATCACCTGAATCCAGGAGTTCTCGGCAAACAACTCGCTGGCAATGCGGAACACGCGCCCCGTCTCACGGAATAAATCAATACGGTGCTGTAGCGATGCAGGGACCTCCATCGTGCGGCAGGCATTCCAATACGGTGAGTCGGCACGGTTCGTCACTTTGTAATGCAGCACTACAAAGTCGCGGATGTGTTCAATCTCGTCCAGCGTTTGCTGGTTGTATTCATTGACGTCGGCCTGGCAAATGCCACGCACCGGGAACAGGCGCATCAGGCGAATGATGCCGCGCTGGATCAGGTGAATGCTGGTGGACTCCAACGGCTCAATAAAGCCGCTGGACAAACCAATGGCGACACAGTTTTTGTGCCACGTCTTTTCGCGCTGTCCGGGTCTGAATTTCAACACCCGAGGTTGCATCAGGGCTTGCCCCTGGAGGTTGCCCATCAGCGTTTGTTTGGCTTGCTCATCATCCATGTAGCGGCTGCTGTAGACCAGACCATTGCCAACCCGATGCTGCAATGGAATGCGCCACTGCCAACCCGCAGTGTGGGCGATGGAGCGGGTGTAAGGCAGCGCCGCACCCACCGATTCCGTCTGCACCGCAGCGGCGCTGTCGTTGAAGAGCCAATGCGACCAGTCCTGGTACTCGACCTTCAGCGTCTCCCCGATCAACAAACCGCGAAAGCCGGTGCAATCGATGAACAAATCGCCTTCGATGTTGGCACCGGAGTCCAGCTTGATCGATTGAATATTGCCGCTGCTTGCGTCGGTCTTCACCTCCACAATCTTGCCCTCAATGCGCTTCACGCCAAAGCCTTCGCTGTACTTGCGCAAAAACTTGGCGTACAGGGTGGCATCCAGATGGAAGGCGTAGTTCATGCCATTGCGCGGTAAATGTGCAAAGCGGTTTGCCAAAGCAGCTTTCAGCTCCAGGCAATAGTCTCCATAGTCCCCGGCTAGGTTACGCTCCCTGCCCTTGCGCCAGAAGTGCTGAAACCCGGCCGTCCAGTGGTCTGTGCCGGTAGTTCCAAAGGAGTGAACGTAGTCTTCGTTGACATTGCGCCAGTTCTCAAAACTGATACCCAGCTTGAACGTGGCCTGGGTAGCGACCATGAACTCCTGCTCGTTCACTTCGAGCAGTTCATGGAACGTCAGCAACGTGGGAATAGTGGCTTCACCGACTCCAACGGTGCCAATCTCGTCCGACTCCACCAGCTTGATATCCAGCGACTTGCCCAGTGTCTTAGACATCAGGGCTGCAACCATCCAGCCCGCCGTTCCACCACCGGCAATGACGATGCGCCGCACCGGCTTTCGGTCCCCGTCTGTCTGCTCTGTGTTGTTCAATTTTTTGTCTCCTGTCAGCGGTTCAATTTTTTGAGTAGTTGCGCCCGCAACATGCGTGTCGTATTCGCATCCATAGGACCCAATGCACGCCGCGCATTTAGCGGAATATGGGCAGAGGTTTCACTGTCGGCTTCAAACACATAGTGGTTAAAGAGATTGGCCCAGGCCTTGCGCTGTTCGGCCGGCAAATCCCGCACACTCATGAGAGCCAGCATCAGGGCATTCATCGCGGGATCGACATAGTCGGGCGACTGCCGCCACCAGTAATTCACCAGCACATTAAACGTATCCAGCGCTTCAACGTGGTGCCACCACATACTCGGAACGAAGATCGCATCCCCTGGCTCCATTTCGGCCACCTGGGCGCTCTGCAGAGCTTGTTCGAATTTAGGGAACTTCTTGAGATCCGGATTCGCAAAATCCACCAGGCTGATGGGTTGCCCTGCCGGTGTCAGGTCCAACGGACCCACATACAGATTCTCCAGCGCCTCCGGAGGAAGCAAGGTAAACCGGCGATGCCCAGCTGCAACGCAAGCGATGTTGTCGGGCGCGTCATAGTGCGCCGCAATGCGCGTGCGGTTTCCGATCCAGACACTGGCCAGTGCTTGCCGGTCGCCCAGGTCCACATCGTTGTGATCGCGAAAGCCCGGCAAGCAGGTTTCCACGGTGGTGGAGCCGACATAGATACCCGGTGGTTGGGCATCCCGAGCAAAGCGGTCGATTTCATCCAAAACCGCGTCCAGCTTGAGCCGCTCCGGATGAAAGTTGAAACCCGTCAGGTCATCGTTGTAGAAAAACCGCCCGCCAAACTGGGGCGCTCCAAAAAACGCTTCGACGATGGCTCCGCGGTAGAAACTGCGCAGGTACTGCGCGGCAGCACTGGGCGACTGCTTTGCAGCTTGCACCATCGGCCAATGCGACACCAAGCCTTTGAGTACCAGCGGCTGGGTAGAGCGCAGGACTTCGTCGGGCAGGGCCTGTGGATCAAGCCCAGTCAACGTGCGGACGGACTTAGCGATGGGTAGCATGGGTGCGGCGCTTGCGTTCTGCCAGTGCGCTCAGATTGGACAGCGATGCAATCACCATATAGATGGGTTGCAAAAAGCCAGCGCGGCTCAATTGCTCCAACACCTGGCCACCAAGTGCATGGAGTCGCTCCTCGTTGATGGTGTAGCACCCTGCCAACCGGTGTTGCGATCCATCCAACAACTGCACATCAAATACAAAAGACTCCAGCAGATTCAGCTCCATCAATGCCGCACTGAAGGCGGGTACCAGCTCCAGGCCATCGTGGATAGTGCGCAACGCGGAGCTCATCTGCTCCAGAAAGTCCGTGTTTCCACCGTACTCCAGAAACAAGGGCTCTCCCTGGGTACGGCTGACCCTGGGGCTCTCCAGGTTCACATGCAACAGCATCTCGCCCTTGGCATTGCCTATCAAAAACGGCTGGCGCGCAATGGTCAGTGGAATATAGGTAGCGTCCCAGCCATCCTGGTTCAGAAACAGGTTTTCATTCTCCTGAAAGCCCAGCAATGCGGCCGAGTGAAAACTGGTGCCATCTTCCGATTTGAAAAATACGATGGGGTAGTGCGCCTGCAGACTGCGAAACTCATGCGGAAACGTCAAGGCGGTCATCACGTTGTCGCCGTACTGCGCGCCGCGCGTAGTGATGACGCGCAGGTCTTTGTGGTCAACGTTGTTGAGTAGTACAGGGTGTGGCATGGTGCTTCTTGTTGGAAATCAAATTTTCAGCATTCCATTGCGCTGAATATGCGTAATGAGTTCGCGGTTGTCGGGCAGCGCGGCCAGCATCTTGCGCGTCAAGCTGGCGGCTTCCTGGAAGTAGGTCATTGCGGCGGCAGTGTCATCCGTGCGCCGCACAGTGGGCCTTTGCTTTGGGCGAAAACCCATGCCATACAACACATACTGGTAACTAGCCGATGGGAATACTTCGTCAATGCGCGCCAAGTCGTAGCGGGACGGACTCTGGTGCTGCCACAGCACCAGCAGCTCTTGCAAACGCTCTGGAATACCCTCGGGTTGGCAGTTGTCGCGCCAGTAGTCGGAGTCGGTCCGCTGGGTCAGCACATAGTGCAGCTTGAGGAAGTCAATGACGCGTTCCCAGCGGTAAATGAATGCATCATTGAAACGCTTGGCCGCTAACTCCATCCCCGAACGCGTAGCTGGCATCTCATCACTGAGCATACTGGCGGAAAGCTCTACCAAGGCCAGGGCCGATGCCTCCAGCGGTTCGATGAAACCCGCAGACAGACCAATGGCGACACAATTTTTGTGCCAGAACTTGCTGTGGTAGCCAGGCTTGAAAGTCAGCTTGCGCGGCGTGCCAGGGTTGATGGGTCCACCGGTCTGCACTGTGTAGCTATGCAGGGCCTGCTGTGCGGCTTCATCGGTAGTGTGCGCACTGGAATACACATAGCCAGTACCACGGCGCGTAGGCAATCCGATATCCCAAATCCAGCCGCTGTCTTGCGCGGTAGAGATGGTTTGCGACGCGATGGGGGTGTTCTCATCCGCATACGGAATCTGCAACGCCATGGCCGTGTCATTGAATAGAACATGCTTCTGCGACAGAAACGGAATCTGGTAATGCTTGCCCAGCAACAGAGACTGCATGCCGGTGCAATCGATAAACAGATCGCCCTCCAATGCACCGTTCGCCTGGGTTTGCAGTGAGGCAATGTCGCCGTTCTCGTGCGTATGAATGCCGGTCATGTGGTCCAGCACATGGCGCACGCCCAGCTTCTCAGTGCAATGCTTGCGCAAGAACTGCCCAAACTTGCTCGCGTCCAGGTGGTAACCATAGTTGGCCACTGCGGCGTACTCGGGTGTGCCCTTTTGTTTGGGCGCCTTGCCATGCACACACAGATGCGGCTGAAAGCTCACCAGGTCGGCAAATGGCAGCTGCGCATATTGCTGCAACCAGCCTGATACCAGGTCGGTTTCTCCATAACCTTGTGGCAGTACAAAGGGGTGAAAGTAGTGGTCATCTGCCCTGCCATTCACCCAACCATTGAAACGTGAACCCTGCTTAAACGATGCGTCGCACTCGCGAAAGAAGTCTGTTTCTGAGACTCCGATTTTGTGCAGCGTGTCACGCATGGTGGGCCAGGTGCCTTCGCCCACACCAATGGGCGCCACATCCGGTGATTCCAGCAAAGTCACGCGCAGGCCCGCGTCTGAGGCACTGCAATGCTCGGCCGCGATCACGCCGGCGGCCAGCCAGCCTGCTGATCCACCGCCCACAATCACGATGTGTTTGACCGCCTCGTTCACCCGTATCTACCTCGTGTTGTACCAATAAAAAAGCCGCTGGTGGTCAGTGGCTTTTTTGTTGCTATCGCATTGTGGAGCCATTGCAGCCGAAGCTGCAATGGCCATCCGCTATCAGAACTTGTAGCGTGCTCCGACCATGTAACGTGGTCCAGTTTGAGTCACAAAGTCCACCTGGGTGCTTGAACGTCCATGCAGGCGCTGGATGCCGTCGTTCAAGTTGATGGCTTCAAACTGCAAGCTCAAGTGCTTGTCCCACTTGTAGCCGACGTTGAAGTCCAGCTGGCCATAGGCCTCGGTGTACATCGGGTTGGCTCCCGAGCCATCGAACAATGAGGACAGGAATTCACCGCGCCAGTTGTAGGCCGCACGCACCGACCATTTGTCGTTTTCATAGAAGCCGCCCAAGTTGGCAGAATCACCCACGCCCAACAGCGCAAACTGCTCAGCCGTGACACGGTTGTCAAACTTCAGACCCGAGCTCACCTTGGTGTAGTTGGTAGATACACCAAAACCACTCGCGCCAAACATGTGTTGAAGGTTCAACTCCCAGCCATTCAGAGTGTCGGACTTCTGGTTGGACGGTGTATTGATCAGGAACGTCGCAATCGGGTCTCCCGCTTGGCCCGCAATAGTGCCAGTCTGGTTGCCGTTGGCATCATCCGGTCCGCGTACGACACCGGCCTGGCCATTTTTGTTCTTGAAGATGTAGTTGCGGATACAAGTGATGTCTGTTGCCGCGCATCCCTTCGCCACCGCCTCGTTCCAGAACAGGCCATTTGCGGGCGTGTGCAGGTTGAATGGTGTGGCGGTTGTCTGGGAGTTGCCGATGTAGTTTTCGATGTCCTTGCGGAAGTAACCAATCGACGCAAAGCTGCCCTTGGCGTAGTACCACTCCAACGAGAAGTCGATGTTCTTTGACTTCAATGGTTTAAGTGCGGGGTTGCCCTGACCACCCGTGCCACCGTTCACACGCGCCAGGCCATCCAAAGTTTGCCCGCCCTGAATGTCACCCCAACCCGGGCGGCCGATGGTTTCACCGTAGCTGGCGCGGAATTTCAGGTCCTTGGACAAATCGATATCAAAGTCCAAGCTAGGCAACAGGTAGCTATAGCTGCCTTCCAGCGTGGTGAAACCTGGCGTGCCAAAAGTCACCGTGTACTCGTTGTTACTGCCCCAGATAATGCCTGTTGCGGTGGGCACCAACGCGGAGGACACAACGTCGGTTTTCTCATAGCGCAAGCCGATGGCAGTGTGAATCGGCATAGCGGAATCCCAGTCTCTGTTGTACTGGACATATCCGCTGGTGGACTTTTCTGTCACACGGCGATCCGTGGTGTAAGTGGAGGGTGCCACATACCACTCAGGGTGACCGGACTGTGTGATCGCCTGCGCGCGCAGGCTGGCGAAATCACCAAACAGAATTTGGTTATACAGGGCCGGGTTATCGCTGCCGCTGATCTTGGAGAAGTACTGACGCAGAGTGTCTTTGCGCCATGAGCTGTCAGCGTAGTTCGACTCGTTACCCTGACCACCCCATGCGCCATTGTCCACGTTGGCATAGGCAGACCGGTTGTCGGCCTTGGTGCTGCTCAGGCCGAAATTCAGGCCGGAGTCTTCGTCGATCTTGAAGCTACCTTTAACCTGCAACTGCTCAATCTGCGCGAGCATATAGCTATTGCGGAAAGACGATCCCGTCACCATCATTTTGGATGGGTCAACGTCACCACCTGAAATGCTAATGGCTGGGAAATCCTTGCTAAAGTCAACGGATACGCCGGTACGTGTGAACTGGGCTCCACCCAGAACCGCACTGGAACCGTAAGGGCTGTCCGGCGAAGATTCGGCCGTAGAGCGATGTGCATCCACTTCAAACTTCAGCCGGTCTGAGACCTTCCATTCGACGTTGAAGCCGAGTGATTTGTTCTCATTTCGGGTGGCGAACTCGGCCGCACCCATGGCCACGTCGCCAGGATTTCCATAGGCTTCGGTGTAGATGTTGGGTCCGGCCACCAAGCCATTGGTCCAGGTGGCTTTGGTCACGTCACCACCAAAGTTCATCCACACGCCCAAGTCATTGCGGCGGCTTTGCAGCTTGTTCTGCGAATAGGTGTAGTCCAGGGTGGCTTTGATATCGCTACTGGGCGCGTATTGCAGGGTCAGCTGACCATTGTCACGTTGGCGCTGAACGCTAGTCATCGAGTAGTTGGGGTTCTGCGGCGTGGAGTACAGAACATCCGGCGCAGGCCGCTGGGAGTTTGCAACACTGCCCCAGTCGTTGCTGTTCGGATTCACTGCGCGCCAGCCATTGGGCACACCGGCTTGGTTGTAGCCCAGGCTGCGCTCTTGGTGGCTGGCGCTGATGGCGATACCGAACTTGCCATCGGCAAAGGTGTCGCTGTAAATGCCGGAGATTTCGGGCGTGGCGCTCTTGCCTTGCAAGTGGCCGGGCAGGTTGCCGTTGGACGTGTCAAAGACTTCCTTGAAGCCGATGTTGGCCACCGCTGGGCTGCCCAGAGGGCGCGCTGTCTTGATATTGATCGTTGCGCCAATGCCACCGGCCGGTGTGCTGGCGCGGCTGGTCTTGTACACCTCAATACCGGCAATCGCTTCGGATGCCAGATTGGCGAAGTCAAACGCGCGGGAGTTAGAAGGGCCGGTATCGGCCAGGCTGGACGCAGGCATTTGGCGGCCATTGAGCAAAACCATATTGAAGTCGGGGCCGACGCCGCGCACTGTTACTTTGGAGCCTTCACCAATGGAGCGGTCAATCGACACACCGCTGATGCGCTGCAGAGATTCCGCCAGGTTGGTATCCGGGAACTTGCCGATCTCTTCTGCATTGATGCCGTCCACCACGCCTTGCGAGTCCCGCTTGAGGTTCATTGCGGAATCCAGGCTGCTGCGGATGCCGGTCACGACCACCGTTTGCAGGGCTTTGCCGTCTTTGGTGGCTTCGGGTGCTTGCTGGGCATTGGCACCACTGGTCTGGGCGATCAGCAGGGCGCAAGCCGCCGCCAAAGGCGCTATGCGGAAAGCCGCATGCTTGCCGCCTTTCTGGCGGGGGGAGGGCGATATGGTCATCAGAATGTCTCCGGAAATAGATGGGTGAAGAGGGCCTTGGCTACCAAGTTTGCTTGTGACGCCTGTCTTTGAAAGCGCTTTCATCATCTTTCGAAAGCGGTTTCAACGTCAACTTAGGATTAACCCTAGGGTTGCGGATTTGTGACACTCCAGAAACGCAAACAGGCCACTTGCGTGGCCTGTCCCTACCCCCAAAAAGATCAGTCGCCCGCGCTGATGCTGCCGATACCGTCCACCGTCTTACTGATGCGCGAAGGCTTGCCGTAGTAGGTCAAAGAACCGATGCCATCTACCTTGGCGCGCAAGGACTCTTTGGCCCACACCTTGACGGAGCCGACTCCCTGCAAATTGACGTCGACGTGCTGGGCTTCCAAGTCACGGGCGTTCACCGCGCCCACACCCTCGGCCTTCAGAACGAAGGTCTGCACCTTGCCCGTGGCCCGCAACAAGCCCACGCCCTGGTAGTTCAGGCGGAAGCGCTCGGCGGCAATATTGTTCAGTTCGGTCTTGCCTGCCCCTTCCATCTGGAACTGATTGAGTTGCTCCACGTTGATGGTGATACGCACCATTTTTTCGTCATTGATAGCGTTCTTGTGCTCTTGCATGGTCAGTGTCAGCACACCATCCACCACCTTGGTCTCAATCTTGGCCAGCGCCGTGTCGGTACCCGACAGCGCCACCGACTGCTTCTGCCCCACATTCACGGTGACCTGGAATGCCCCTTGGCTGGTGATGGACGTAAAGGCTGGCACATCACGCAGCTGATCGGCCGCCAGCGCGGGCGTGGCCGCAAGTACCAAAGCGGTGTTGGCCGCAGCCAGCCAGAATTTCCAGTGTGTGTTTCGCATTGCAATCTCCAAGTTAAAAGGGACATCCCACAGGCGCAGTGTGGTGCCAGTCACACGCCATCCACAAGGCCTGTGCGACAGGGCGTCGAATCCCGGGGGCCAGCCGTTCTGGGGGCAGATATCTGGCCAAGTTGCCTTACCATCGTGACCCGCACTGACCACCCGCCCATGCTGAGCACACTCACCTCCAAAGCCAATTTGCGCCGCCCCAGCTGGGTGTCGGCCGAACCACTGAATGTGGCACCTGAACTTCTGGGCGCGCCCCTGGCCAAGCCCGCCCGGCGCGCACTGGCCATGGGACTGGATCTGCTGGCGATTGCGCTGCTCTCAAGTCTGGACGGATTCTGGCTGGGCGCAGCACTGGTGGTATTTTTGTACCACATGCGTGCGCAAGAGCAGGGCAAAAGCTCGTGGCTGCGCAACGCCTGGCTTTGGGGCATCTGCGCACTGTGCTTGTGGCTGGCGGCAGAGCGCGGCTGGCAGGCCTGGAACGAACGCCACAAGCCTGTGCAATCGGCCACCACCCCAACTGCCGTGGCCACCGCCCCCGCATTGCCGGCTAGCGGCACCGCGGCAGCACCAGCACCAGCACCAGCACCAGCGCCTAGCAGTGCCAGCACCAGCGATGCCGAGCGCATCGAAGCCCTGGAAGAACAACTCAGCGAAGCCCGCAAGCCCAAAGCTTTTCGCTGGCAAACCGAGCTTGGGAAATGGTGGGATGACATGGGCATGGGCTTTGGTTGGGCCATTGTTTACTTTGCGCTACTCCCCACTTGGCTGAAGGGCCAGACCTTGGGCAAAAAGCTGCTGGGATTACGGGTGGTGGAACTCACCGGCAAGCCCCTCTCGGTGCGCGTGTGCTTCAGCCGCTACGGTGGCTATGTCGCAGGCATGGCCACCGGCGGTTTCGGCTTCGCCCAGATCCTGTGGGATGACAACCGCCAGGCGATCCAGGACAAAGTGGCGCATACGGTCGTGATTGACTTGCGGGCACCCTACCAAGCGGAGCAAGCTTTGCCAGACGTCGCGCCGGAGATTGCGGCCCCAATCGAGCTTTGAGGCCGTGGATAGTGCGGGAGCAGCTCACTTTTTCATAGCAATCGACATTTCTAACTCAAAAAACTACCGTCTTTCGTCGCCTACCCTCGCCAAGTCGTAACCCATCGCGGCATGCAAGCTAAAAGCACGGCCCTTGTCTAGACTCGCGCCTTGCCCCCACCAGGGTGGTTGCAATAGAGGAAACCATGTTCAAAAGCATCACGCAATGGCACCGCGATTGGGAAGACGAGATTCTGCAAGTCTTGCAGGACCCGGCTCGCCTCAACACTGTCCAGCCCGGCTACCGCCGCCGCATGGCTGAGCATTTGGCCAAAATGTCCACCATTGAGCGCCAGCAGGTGCACGCCTTCACGCTGAAGTACCGGGGTTTAAAGGGTTACCTTGCACTGGGCAAACTGTTGCTGGCCCTGTCTGCCATGGCACTGGCCCTGCACTTCATGTTCCCCGCCAAGTTCAGCCTGCTGGAGGCCTTGGTGGTGACCCATGCGCTAGGCCTGTGCAGCGTCGTCGGTTTTGTCAGCATGTGGTTCAACTACCGGCGCATACCTGCGGCCAGCGTGACGTCATTTTTGAAAGTGGTCGCTCTGGCCACACTGGGTGCTCTGGTCGGTGCCAGTCTGTCGGCCTTTGTGGATGGCCGATCCGTCGCCGCAATGATGGAAAAAATCGGGCGCACCTTGTTGATCGCTGGCATCGGTGTCGGCACTTTTTATTCCATCATCTACGGCGCAGTGTCCACCTGGCGCAACCGCGAATACGAGATGCTGACCACCAAGCTGCAGATGCAAGCCGAGCAAGAACGCCTAGCCCGCCAGCTCAGCGAAACCCGGCTTCGATTGTTGCAAGCGCAAATCGAACCGCACTTCTTGTTCAACACCCTGGGCGCGGTACAACAGCTGGCCCAAACCGAATCGCCGCGCGCGGCCGAGCTGACCGCTAATCTGATTACCTTTTTGCGCGCTAGCCTGGGCGACATGCGCACCGAGCACGTCACGCTACAGGCCGAGCTGGCTTTGATCGAGGCTTACCTCAAGGTGATGAAAACCCGCCTGGGCAACCGCCTGCAATTCAGCCTGAGCTTGCCGCCCGCGCTGGCTGATGTACGCATTCCCGGCATGCTGGTGCTGACACTGGTGGAGAACGCGATCAAGCACGGCATTGAGCCCGCGCTGCGCGGTGGCACGATAGACGTGGTGGTGACCGAGCAGGGCGCGCAGTACCAGATCGATGTGCGCGACACCGGCGCCGGAGAATCCTTGCCCACCACACTGGGTGTGGGCCTGAGCAATTTGAAAGAGCGCGTGCAATTGGCCTATGGCACTGCAGGCAGCTTCACGCTGCAAACCCAGGAGCCCAGCGGCATGTTGGCCACACTGCGCCTACCCCTCGTATCCACCCACGAAGTCACCCCATGAACGCCACCGCAAAGACCACCGCAAGAACTACCGTGCTATTGGCCGAAGACGAGCCGCTGATGCGGGAACGCCTGGAGGGCCTGCTGCAAAGCTGCTGGCCCGATGCTGACGTGGTGGCCGTGGCCGAGAACGGCAACGACGCTTGGGACAGCTTTCTGGAGCACACGCCCCAGGTCGTGTTTCTGGACATTCGCATGCCCGGCATGACCGGCCTCGAAGTCGCCCAGCGCATTGGCAACCAAGCGCATGTGGTGTTTGTCACCGCCTACGACCAATACGCCGTGCATGCGTTTGAAGCCGGGGCCGTGGACTACTTGCTCAAGCCGCTAGAGCAAAGCCGCCTGGAATTGACGGTTGAACGTCTGCGCCAAAAGTTGTCGGCACCGCCCGCCGCGCTGGACGCAATTTTGAAATCGCTGCAAGCTGCGCTGCCCATACCGCCGCGCGAAAAGCTGAGCTGGCTGAAGGCCACGGTGGGCAAGCAGATCAAGCTGATTGATGTGAACGAGGTGCTGTTTTTTCAGTCGGATACCAAATACACGCGCGTGGTGCTGGCCGACTACGAGGCGCTGATTCGCACGCCGATCAAGGACCTGCTTAGCGGCCTGGACGAGAAACAGTTCTGGCAAATTCACCGCAACGCGGTGGTGAATGTAAAAGCCATAGCGGGCGCCCACCGGATCGATCCGGAGCGCCTGCAGATCACCCTCAAGGGCAGCCCGGAGTCACTGGTGGTGAGCCGTGCGTTTACACACTTATTCAGGGAGTAAATCGCTGAAATCCCGCGTGGATAGTGCGGGAGCAGCTATAAATTCAGTAGCGAGTTAACCCAAGCAAATGGGGCGACTCGGCTACCGACAAACGCCGACCTTAGCTGGTGCGGCGTGGAGTCATCGGGCCGCGGCCTTCGATGTGGCGGAAGTTGATGCGGCCTTTGCTCAGGTCATAAGGCGAGAGTTCCAGCGACACCTTGTCACCCGCCAGGATGCGGATGTGGTTCTTGCGCATCTTGCCAGCCGAGTAGGCGATCAACTGGTGACCGTTTTCCAGGGTTACGCGAAAACGGGTGTCAGGCAACACCTCGTTCACGACGCCCATCATTTCAATCAGTTCTTCTTTGGCCATGTGTGGTCCTTCTAAAGTTAATCAGTGGGGGCGCGTGCTGGCACGCACCCAGTCAATACCTTGTTCAACGGCATAGCGGGCTGCGGCGTCATGCGAGGCGAATTCAGAGTGGAAACGCATCACGCGATCGGTCGACGCGCTGCCGTGTCCGCTGGCAATGGAAACCTGTGCGGCGAATTGTCCGCTCGGAAGCTGGCTAGGGCAAGCTGCGATACGGTATTTACCCATCGTGATGGGTGTCTGTTTTGTTGTTGTAGTCGTAAAAATCATTAAAAAATACACTGGCGCAGAGCAAATGGCCCATAGCGCCCAAAGGCTAAAACTGGCATGCCCTCCTGCCAAGTTGCCTATCACACTGAACCAAACCCCAGACCTGTTTCGGCCTGTTACCGGTTTGCGTGCCACAGCAGGGGCGTCGCGATAGATAGGAAAAATCGTTACGCCGTGAGATGGATAACGCAAGCGCTGTTGATGGGCTGGACTGCCCACCTCTCTGCCGGAGGTGGATACGTTAAAGCAGGGTAGCGTCAACGCGGTCAGTCGCCAAAAGCGATCTCGTAATGTAACACGAATGCAAGAATCATGCACAGGCAACTTTGTTGCACATGCACAACAGACACCTGGGCGCTGACGCGGTGGGACGCGTTGCGCCAACCGGTTTATCGGAAATCGCGGTCTTGGCTTTCACGTTTATTGCGCTTGCCATTCGGTTTGTCGTCGTCCACCGGCCTGGCTTGTTCGCGTGGTGCCGCCTGTTGCACGGGCTGGGCTGGTGGGCTTGCCTGCATCGCAGGCTGCGCGGGTGCGGCAGGGCGTTGGTTTTGCAGAGGGGCCGTCCACCCGGCTTCACGGTTGAAGACGGGCACCTGGGCACGCGTCGGCATGGGCTGTTGCTGGCTTGGCTGCGGGGCTTGGGTTTGCAACTGGGGCTGACTGGCTGGGGCCGGTTCACGGTTGCGCTGGCCGCGGTCATTGTCGCGATTGCCGTTGTACTGGGGCGGCTGCACCGGTGCAAACACCGGCGCTTGCTGCGTCAGCATGGGGCTTTGCGGTACAGCTTGCTGTGTGGGCAGTACAGGCTGAGCGGACGTCGCCACGGGCTGGCGATTGCGGCGCTCACCCCGGCCATCCCAGGGATTGGTGGTCTCCGGCCGCTCGTCACGCCGATCACCCTGGCGGCGGTCATTGCCACTGTCGCCGCGGTTCCAGGGCGTAGTACCAGCCGCCACTGGAGGCACAGCGCGGTAGGGCTGAGGGCCCGAATCGCCGCGCTGGGGCACAGGCTTGTTACGGTCGTCGCGTTGGTCTCGATCATCACGATGCTTGCTTCCGTAATTGGTACTGCCGCCGCTCCAGCGGAAGCGTTCAACGTATTGGGGGCTGTGGGCATAAGTGGGCACATAGACTTGGCGCGGTGCGAGTGGTGCCCAGCCGGTTTGCGGTGGTCGGCGGACGCCACCCACGGTAATGCCCACTGAGACCTGCGGACCACCTACCCAGGCCACCAAGGCGGGCGAGTAGGCCGGGCGGGGCTCAAAGCGACCGGGCGCCCAAGCCCAATGGCCACGGTGCTGCACCCAGCGGCCATAGTGAAAAGGCGCAAAGCCCCAGGGCGCGTTGTCGACCCAACTCCAACCCCAATGGCGGGTCCAGACCCAACTGCCGTCGCGGTAGGGCTCCCAACCGGCCGCCACGCGCGTGGGTATCCACACATTGCCGTATTCAGGGGCCACTTCCCAATTGCCATGTTGGTTCAAGTCTTCAGCACCGGTCATCTCGGGCGATACATAGGGCTCATCGCCCAAAGCCAGGGCTTCTTCTGCTTGGTCCTGGGCTAAAAACCAGGCACTGAATTTGTCGCGGCCTATGGGTTGGCGCTCAATGCGAGGGGCCTCCGCCCACCAAAACTCGGACTGCTCGCCCTCACGCAGCCAGGCGCGCTGCACCGGTGCACCGGGGTCGGAGTCAAACTGGGCGCGGCCTTGCAGCACGGCCAAGCGGCTGCCACGGTCTAGTTGGTCCACCCGAAACAGGCCTTCCATCTCGGGGCTGATCAGGCCTTCGCGGGTTTGCACGCGGGTTTCCTGGGCCGCCTCGGCGGTGCGCAGGCGCAGCGCAACATCACCAGAGATCAAACGCAGCATGGTGGCGGCATCGTCCATTTGCAGGATCTGCATATCGCTTTGCTCATCCAGCCACAGCGTGCTGGAGCCCACGCGCAGGGTGACGCGGGAGCGCGCGTCGGTGCGCAATTGGTCGCCCTGGCCGACGGTCTGGTTGCGCAGCACACGCACCCAGGCTTTGGTATCGGGATCAAACAGCCAGGCCGTGCCTGCCACGTTGGCGATGCGGCCCGCGCGGGCCGGTGGATCGGCCCAGGCGGCGCTGACGCCCAAGAGCAGAAAAGCCAATGCCGCGCACCGAAGCAGCAAAGCGCCCGTCACGGATGGAAAGAAGCCGGATGCGTTGGAAGTGGATGTCATGGTCGTACCCTAACGTTTGGCAGTGCCCTGCGGCTGACACGACCCTGCATATCAGGGGCTGGCGCAGCGTTGGCGCCAGAGCTGACGCAGCGCCGTGTAAAGATCGGCAGTGAAGCGTGCGGCATCCAGCAAGGGGCTCGATTGCAACTGCGACCGCAAACGGGCGCGTAAGTCTGCGAGTTCTTGGCGCTGGGCAGGCTTTGGGGATGCCAGGGCAATCGCCCGGCGCGTGTAATCGTCCACCGACGTGCAAATCCATTCGTGCAGGCCTGCACCCGCCAACAAGGATGCGCCCTGGCGTCCTAACATGCCAGGAAGTGACAGGGTCAGCGTGGGCACGCCCATCCAAAGCCCTTCCACCGTTGTCATGCCGCCAGGGTAAGGAAAGGTGTCCAACACCATGTCAACCTCGCCATAGGTTTGCAGATACTGCCCATAGGTGGCAGGGCCGTACAGCTGAAATTGCGATGGCTGGAAACCGGCGGCCAGTAGCCTTTCGGAAAACGCCTGCATCACATCGGTGTACCCCAGACGCACGCTTTGAATGCGCAGGCGGGATTTGGGAACAGCACGCAGAATTTGTAACCAGGCGTTCAAAACCGTGTCGTTAACTTTGGCAAGCTCCTGAAAGCAGCCGAAGGTAAAAGGCTGCCCGGCCAAAGCGGGCAAAGGGCTGACCGCCGGTGCCTGTGCGGGAGGAGCACAACAAAAACGGGACTGTGGCAAGCGCCACACGGACTCAGTGTAGTTTTGGAATTCCGCCGGTGGAACGGACTGTGCGTCCGCCAGCAGGTAGTCCATTTCTGCTAAACCGGTGCTGCCAAAGTAGCCCAACCAGCTGATTTGTAGCGGTGCGGGCCGTGCGGCAAATACACCCAGGCGGTGCCCCGCCGTATGCCCGGACAGGTCGATCAAGATGTCAATGTCGGCGTCCACAATGCGCTGCGCCAGCGCGGCATCGCTCCAGTTGGCTACCGTGTGCCATTCTGAGAAAAACGGTCGCAGCTGCGCGGTCAATGTGTCCTCTTGCTGCTGGTTTGAAAAGGCAATCCATTGCCAAGCGTGCTGATGAACATGCCGCAAAACGGGCTCTAGTAAGTAGCCTACGGGATGGCGGCGCAGGTCCGCAGACACCAGCCCCACACGCAAGCTGCGCTCTGGCTCCAGGCTGCACTGCGACCTTGTGGCCGCCTTCACCGACGCAGAAAACAGGGCCCCAAGCGCCCGTGCCGATGCCAGGCGCTGCGCAGCATTCACCTCAGGCAAATAGTGCTCACAAAACAGCAGATTACTGGCCGCCTGCAAATGCCCCTGATCGGCACGCAGTACGCGCCGGTAGGTGGCCACGGCATTGCCGATATCGCCCTGCGCGCGCTGCAATTCAGCCAGCTGGAAGAGCGTGACCGGGGCATCGGGCGTATTACGCAGCATGCCTTCGTAGAGGGCGAGCGCGTCCGCATAGCGGCCCAAGGTTTGGCAGGCCGCGCCCATGCCGTGCAGGGCACTTTGCAGTGCAGGGTTGAGTTGCAGAGCCCGTTCAAAGTGCAGCAAGGCTTCATCCAAACGGCCGGTCGCGGCACACACGCGCCCGCGTTGGCAGTGACCCTCGGCGTAATCGGGCTTGGCCTGCAACAGCCCCGGCAAGATGCTTTCAGCCAATGCGTAGCGTTGTGTTTGCTCTGCCAACAAGGCTTTCATGCACAGGCCTGGCCAGCTGCCGGGGGCTAGCTGCAGGTGGCGGTCGAGGCAGGCCTCCGCTTTGGCGAGTTCGTCTTGGGAAATCCAGGTGGCCGCTTCGACGAAGTGCTGACGCGCGGCCTGCTGGTTGCGCTGAGCATCGGCGGCTGGGGGGCGGGCGTTCTGCACCAGTGCAGGGGTCCGTTTTCGCATCAGAAAGGCCGTGGCAATTGGAGGGGAGGCAGGTGTATGCCCAAGTATGACAGCCCAAAACGGCACAAGCTCCATAAAAAAGCCCTACCGACAAAGTCGATAGGGCCGACGGGCTTGCGCCTAGCCGCGCGGGTTTTTAGAAGTTGAAGCGCACACCGATGCCGAATGCATTGGGCTTATCCCCCGCTTTGGCGGTGGCGGGGAAATTGTCGGCCGCGGCAAACGAGCCCTTGGCTTTGGACTTGTTGTCGATGCTGGCGTAGTAGCCATACAGTGTGACCATCTTGTCCAGGGCGTAGTCGGCTTCGATGGCGGCCATGCTCAGGCCGTCATCGGCATTGCTCGCTGAATCGCTGGACTGGCCGTAGTTGGCTTTCAACACCACGGGGCCCATGGCGTAGGAGCCAGTGAGCAACCAGTTGTCGGTCTTTTTGCCGGAGTTGTTGTCGATGGTGCTGAAGGCTGCGCCCACCGAGAACACGCCCATCTTCACACCGGCAGTGAGTTTGTTGGCCGTCATGGCACCGCCAGTGGCGGTGAATTTGTCTTGGCTCTGTGTAGCCAGGCCAATGTTGTAGGTGCCGTCGTTGTATTCCACGGACGCGCCGATCATGGCTTTGTTGACGGCAGCCGTTTGCGCCTCATCGGGTGCGTAAGCCAGCTTGGCCACGATGTTGCTGAACTTGGGGCTGGTGTACATCAGCATGCTGGCCTTGCGGGTGTGCACGTTGTCAAACACCGCACTGCCCAAAGCTGCACGGCTGCCCTTGCCGTGGATGATTACTTCCATAGCTTCGCCCTCGCCCCACAACTGGCTGGCGGTGCCTTCCAAAGACTTCAAGGGCATGTCATGCGTGCCGATGATCAGTTGGCCCATGGACTGGCTCTTCAGGCCAACATAACTATTGCGGCTGGCCAAGGCCTTGCTTTGGCCAGCATCGTCTGGGGCCACACCGGTTTCGACCTGGAACACACCGGTCAGGTCGCTGTTGAAGCCGCGCTCGCCTTTGAAGCCAATGCGCGAAGAGAAGTTCTGAATCTGGGTGCGACCTTGTGCACCGTCGTTATTGCTTTCGAATGCCATGTCGATGCGACCGTACCAAGTGAACGCGGGCGGTGTGGCGGTCTGGGCCAACGCCGCAGTGGGAGCGACCACTCCGCCCAGGGCCAACAACGTGGCCAAAGACAGTGCATGGTTCGACAATTTGAAATTAGGTTTTTGCATGGTGTGCAGCTTTCCAAGAGGTTGGTTTTTCCGACTGCGCAGAGCGCGTCATTCGGGCTGCTGTGAGATTAGTTTTGCAATGTGTCGGGCGTTTGACACAGGGTTGCAGACACGCCACGTCATACGCGCGTCATAGGCAAAGGCTAGGGTGCAATGCGGCTGCGGTCTTGCACAATGGCAGCATGACCAGCACCAGCTTTCATGTCAGCGGCACGACCCAGGCGGCCCTGCAGTCCCCGGCATTTGACCTGCGCCTGATGGTGCCCACCAAACCAGCGCACGCGATTGCAGTGCACCGGCATGACGAGGCACACCTCATCTTGGTGTCGCGTGGCCACTACCAAACCAGCGCCCGGCACCACGGCCCGCTACAAGCAGACGCACCCTTGCTCGTGTTGAACCCGCCGCGCACGGAGCACCAAGACTGTTTTCACGAACGCCAAACGCTGGCAGACGCGCGGTTTTTCTCACTCACCTTGTCGGCAGACACCTGGATGCGCCTGCAATCCTGCATGGACCTGCCCGCGCTGGCGCTGGCAACCAGCGGCCCTGCGGTGCAGCAATTGGCACACGCCTGGGCGGGTGCGTGCCAGGCACCGCAAACGCCGGTGTGGGACCTGGAGGCCGCCTTCATCGATGCGGTAACACCCCTGGTGCCCTGCAGCGTGGGCACGCGCGCACTGACACGCACGTGGGTGGCCGGTTTGCGCGCGCAGCTGCGCGCGCATGTGATGGAGGGCGGCGCGCCACTGCAATGGACCGCCATGGCACAGCGCCTGGGCGTGCACCCGGTTTACATGACGCGGGCTTTTCGTCAACACACGGGCATGAGCCCCACGGCGTTTGTCCGGCGCGTGCAGCTGGACAAGGCCGCCGCCCTGCTGGGCCACACCCGCAAGCCGCTGGTCGATGTGGCGCTGGAGTGCCTGTACTTTGACCAGGCCCATTTGGCACATGCCTTCAAGGCCGCCTACGGGCTCACACCCGCCGCCTACCGCCGGCGCAAACGCTTGTAGCCCAGCGCTCCGCAATGCATGGCAATGGGTTTGCTGCGTACAAGATGGCAACGCGGACGCAGCCTAGACTGCCCGTATGACCTACGCAAAGCCCTCTTCACGTTCTTTTTCTCTCAGCCTCTGCCTGTCCGTAGCCTTGTGCGCCACGGTGCCGGCCAGGGCGGCCACACCGATCAACGACTGGCCCCAAGCCACTGCCGAACAGCAAAGCCGCGCGCGCGAAGCCATCGCCCCTGCCGAAAAGCTGATTCGCGACGGCAAGTTTGAGGCCATCACCAGCATCTTGATAGCCCGCCACGGTGCATTGGTTTATGAAGCCTACTTTGACGCTGAAGGCCAGGACGCCCTGCGCAACACCCGCTCTGCCACCAAAACCGTGGTGAGCCTGCTGGCAGGGCAAGCCATTGCCGACGGCAAGCTCGCGGGGGTTCAGGCCACCGTGCTGCCGCACATGCGCCTGGCCCCTGCGCTCAATCAATCGGTGCGGCAAGACGCTGTGAAGCGCGCCATCACCGTGCAAGACCTGCTCACCATGAGCGGGCCGCTGGAGTGCGACGACTGGAACCAATGGAGCCGGGGCAATGAGGAACGCATGTACCTGCTGGAAGACTGGGTGGAGTTTTTTTGGACGCTGCCCAGGCGCGGCTTTGCCGCCTGGACCAGCAAGCCCGCCGACTCCTCCTACGGCCGAGCCTTCAGCTATTGCACCGCAGGCGTCACCACACTAGGCGTGGCGGTAGCCAACGCCGTGGGGGAGACCTTGCTCCTCTACGCGCAGCGCCGCCTGTTTGCACCCCTGGGTATCCAAACCGCGCAGTGGCAACACCTGCCTACAGGCCCCGCCCAGGCGGGTGGTGGCTTGGCGCTGCGCAGCCGCGACCTGCTCAAACTCGGGCAAATGGTGCTGGACCAGGGCCGCTGGCAGGGCCAGCAAGTGGTGCCCGCAGCGTGGGTGAAAGAGTCGCTAACGCCGCGCGCCCGCATGGAAGATGGGACCGACTACGGCTACCTGTGGTGGCTGCACCATTTGCAGGTCGGGGGCAGCAGCATCCAGACAGCGGCTATGAATGGCTCAGGGGGTAACACCGTACAAATCGTGCCCACACTCAACGCCGTGGTGGTCATCACCACCACCAACTACCAGGTACGCAACGCACCCCGGCTAACGCTGCGCCTGCTCACCGAACACCTACTGCCTGCCTTGGCGGCAGACTAGGGCGCGACCCACACCCGGTCGCGGCCCTGGCCTTTGGCGGCCAGCAGCGCTGCATCGGCGCGCTGGAGCCATTCACGCCAAGTTTCTGGGGCCTGGTATTCGGCCACGCCCACACTCAGCGTGATGCGCCCCACGGGGGGAATCTCGTGTTTGGCGATGCGCTCGCGCAGCCTCTGGGCCAAGGCGGTTGCGGTCTCCAGGTTGGTGTTGGGGCAGACCACTACAAACTCTTCACCGCCCCAGCGCGCAATCGAATCGACGGCCCGCTGCGCCAATTGAATTTGCGCGGCCAAGGCCACCAGCACCTGGTCACCCACCGGATGGCCAAACTGGTCATTCACGGCCTTGAAATGGTCAATGTCCACGAACATCAGACTCAGCGGCTGGCCGTAGCGCTGGTGGCGCTCTACCTCACTGGCCAAGGCGTCTTCCAGACGGCGGCGGCTCCACAAGCCGGTTAACAAATCGGTACCCACCATGTGGTTGAGTTCGTGCAGTGTGGCCTGCAGTTCGCGGTTGGTGCGCTCGGTTTCTGCGACCTGGAGCTGCAGGCGCTCTTGCGCGGCCCGCAGCGCGTGCAGCACGCTGCCGTGGCCTGGGGACGCCAGCGCTTCCAGCGGTGTCAGTTTGACAATCTCGCGGTGCAACTGCGCGGGCTCGGCGCCCAGCATATTGGCAATGCGCCGCCCCACCAGCACAAACAAGCACAGGGCCACTGCCACACACAAGCTCGCCACCAGCGACAGCACCAGCAGCGTGCGCTGTTTGGTCTGGTGCAGCTCCTCCATTCGGGCATCGGCCCAGGTGGCGGCCAGCTTGACGGTAGCGTCTACGCCCGTGCGGTGCGCCTGGTAGAGCTTGTTCAGGCTGGCAAACGCGTTTTTGGCGTCGGCATCGCGGCCTTCCAGCGCGGCGGGCACAAATTCGCGGTCCACGTAGTCCCAATAGGCATCGGCCGCTTGTTTTTGGGTGCCCATCAGCGAAAGCGCAACGCTCACGTCCAGGTGTTCGCGGTGGCCAAACCACAGGGCATTGCGCTCTTGGTAGCGCTGTTTCAGGGTGTTCAGTTGGCTGGCAATGGCGCTGCGCTGCGCCACCGGGGCGTCCAGCATTTGGTAGGCCAGGAGATGAGATTCGATGAGGTAAAGCGGCGGCGGCAGGATGTCGGCCACGATGTCTTTGCCCTCGCCCATCTGGTGGGCGGACTCCTCCAGGGCGTTGAGGGCGTACTGCCCCTGCACCCACAGCACCGCAAAACCCAGCACGCTAGACAGCACCAGCACCACCAAGTGGGCCCGGATAGACCCCAAACGCGCTTTCCAAGTTGCCGCCATGCCGCCCCTCTTTGCCTGTTCTTATTGCGATGAACTACTGTCCCCAGCAGCTTCTGTGCACCAAAAAGTGCCCTCGCCAACGGGTGGAAGGATGATCATAAGATACAAATACTTACAAATCAAGGCTCTTATCAGCTGTTGTCAGATTTTTATGGCTTTTAAAGCTTTTTGTGAGGAGTTTGGCGTTTCGCGGGGCATGGAGAGAAGCACAAGACATGCCAGTCAAATCTTCTGCAGCGCAGTTCTTGTTAGAGTTGGGTGCCAAATAGACCGTTAAGGCCGTGGATAGTGCGGGAGCAGCTACTAAAATGATAGTAAATTCAAAAACCAAGAGCTATCTCACCCCGTGACATCTCCCGCCATCGCCCCCTACCAGACCCGTATTCAAGCCCTGCTGCTGGACCTCGGCATTACCGCCGACGTCTTGGGCAAGCGCGCGCTGGCACTGCACCAAGAACCCGAGACGCTGATGGACGTACCCTGCCGCGGGGCAGCACAAGACGCGGCAAGCCCTTACCGGCTGACACCACAAACCTGCAGCGCCTGGCTGGCGATGCAAGAGGCGGCGCGGGCCGATGCCATACCGCTGGCGTTGGTGTCCGCCTTCCGCAGTGTGGAGCGGCAGCGCGAGATCATTGCTGCCAAGCTGGCGCAGGGGCAAACCATTGCCGAGATTCTGGCCAGCGTGGCACCGCCCGGATATAGCGAGCACCACACCGGGCGTGCCATCGACATTGGCACCAGTGAGGAAGCGGCGCTAGAAGAAGTGTTTGAAACCACCGCGTCGTACGCATGGCTCAAGGAACACGCCCAGGCCTTCGGCTTTGTGATGAGCTACCCGCGCAACAACCCCGAGGGTTTTGTGTTTGAGCCCTGGCACTGGTGCCATCACCGTAAGTTATGCGTAATGTGATAAATATGATAATGACTGCCCAACCAAGACTGCCTCATTCGAACTATACTGTTCAGTCACAATTAAGGCAGTCCAGTCGGATCGGGTTCAAGCACGCAAAGCCCGCTTGTTGGTGCGGCTCGGTATTACCCCTAGAAACCTAAAAATTTTATGCCCATACGTTCCATTCTTTGCGTTGATGACGCTCCAGCACACCTCGCTTTACTGGAGACCACCCTGACGGGTGCGGGCTATATCGTTGCGACCGCTCAAAACGGCAAGCAGGCCGTAGAGGCTGCGAGCCGGCTGAAGCCAGATTTGATTTTCATGGACGTCAACATGCCGGAGATGGACGGTTTTCAGGCCACCCGAACGTTATCGGGCAGCGCCGAGACCAAGATGATCCCGGTGGTACTGGTCACTGCCAAAGACCAGAAGGCAGACCGAGTTTGGGGGCAAATGTTAGGAGTCAAGGGCTTCATCACCAAACCCTACCCACCGCAGTCCTTGCTGGACATGGTGAAGGCACTAAGCTAAGCCGAGCTTTGTGGCAAATGCTTCGATGAGAGTTCACTGTGTCGATTGAGTCCCTTGCTCCGCAGCTGGAGATAGAAAAGACAGCGCTATCCGCGCCGCGCGGTGAGTCGCGCCAGCTTGCATTGGCGGGTCGCCTGCGTCTGATTTTTTCGTTTGCTGAATCGCGCGAATACATGGACGAGCTGGTGCTGGCCCAGGTTCCACGTTCCCCGCCCTGGCTGCTGGGCGTTTTCGGAACCAATGGCTTGGCCGTCCCCTTGGTGGACCTGGATGCTTGGGCGCACAACACACAACCCAGAAAGTTGGCCAGGTACCGAGCTCTGCGCTTGGAGGATGGCATGGGCGCATGGGCTATCGCGTTGAATGCAGCACCATCGGTAGTGGCTCTGGGCCAGTCAAGATCGCAAGCGGTCTCTACGCGCTTGCCTATCAGTGTAGCGTCCACCAACGGGCATTTGATGCCCCACATCGCGTCTGTCTGGACCTTGCAAGACGGTAGTTTTGCTTCACAAGTCCGCTGGCCCGCGGTGTTTCAAAGCCTGAAGCAAGATTTGTCGGGCGCTATCACTAATTAAGCGCATTGTTTCAACATGCCTGTTTGCACTTAAAACCAAAACCAAGAGCCTCCTATGAAATTCAGTTTCCTATCGCAACTCCGTCTATGGCAAAAGTTCGCATTGCTGGGGTTGGTGGCCTTGGCGTTGATTGCCTACCCGCTTTACTCAGTCATTCGGCTGAACCAGGAAACCATTGACGTAGTTCGCAGCGAGGAAGCGGGGCTGCCATTTGTGCGGGTATTGAACGCTCTGACGCTCGGCCTGCAGGACCACCGCACGGCCACCAGCTATCTCATGCTGAATAACGACAGTAAAGCGGCACCGCGGGGCAAGGCAGCAGCAGAAGTCGAGACCGCATTTGCCAGCCTGGAGCAATTGGTGTCGGCGGCGGGCGACCCTGCCATGACCAAAAACCTGACCGATCTCAAGGTGGATTGGGCCGCCCTGAAGGCTGCTACAGACGCCCGCAAACTCGACAGTCGCCAAGGCATCAATGAGCACACAGCTCTGATCAATAAGTCCATTGCATTCGTTCAAGACGTGACCGCGTGGTCGCTGATCGACTTGGACCCAGAAGCCGGTGCCTACTATGCCTTCCGGGCTTCACTCATTGATTTGCCCCAATTGGCAGAAGCCATTCGCGGTCTGCGCAGCCCCGTGACAGATCGCCTGAATGAAATTGCCCAAGCACGCAAGACTGCAGAGAATCCCCCTCCCAATTTCAACCTCGATGCCGCTGTGCGCGATGCACTCCGCCCTGAAGACCGCGCCCGCATCCTCAAGTGGGTCGAGCAAGGGGAGCGGGCTGCGTTCAACTATGCGGAGAACATGCGCAAGGGCATGGCCGCCTCCCCTGAGATGAGAGCCGAGATGAACGACACGGTGGCAGAAATTACCAAGCTCACGGGGCCTGCTTTGCAAATGGTGCGACGCGAGGTGTTGGGCAAAGAGGCTCCCACCATCGATGCGGACACTTACCAGGCGGATGTTTCGGTGTCACGCGCCGCAGTTTTAAAGGCGTCTGCGGGTGCCGAAAAACTGCTCTCCACGGTGCTTTCGCGGCGTGCGCAGGCTGCGCAGCGGACCAATATCATCGTGCTGGGCGGTGAGTTGTTGTTGGCGCTGGCCGGATTGGCCATTGCGGCCTTGATTGTGCGCAACATTACCGGCACCGTGAACAGACTTCAAGGCTCCGTGCAAAAAGTACGGGATGGCGACTCCACCGCGCTGCAGGCAATTGAGTCCAAAGACGAAGTGGGTGATTTGGGTCGTACCGTCAACTTGCTGCTGACCGAGCGTATTGAGGCCCAGCAAAAGGCCGAGAGCGAGAACGAGCAACTCAATAACTCCGTAGTGACCTTGCTGGGCACCATGTTCGAGTTGTCACAGCGAAACCTGACCGCCCGCGCACAAGTGTCCACTGACGTGGTGGGCACGGTGGCCGACTCCGTGAACATGCTGGCCGAATCCACCAGCTCAGCCCTCACCAGCGTGAGCCAGGTGGCTGGCGAGGTGGCGGAGTCTGCGCAGCGCATGAGCAACAACGCAACCATGCTTTCCAACCAGGCGCAGCTGGATCGCAAAGGCGTGTTGGAAATGACCCAGGACATTGCCCAGGCCTCGGAGCTGATGCAGCAAGTCGCTGCGCTGGCAGACCAATCGCGCCAGTCCGCGCAACAGGCCACCTTGGCAACGGTCGCCGCCTTGAAGTCGGTAACCACGACCGTGGGCGAGATGGGAGGTATCCGCGAGTCCATTGGCGAGATGGAGAAACGGGTTAAACGCCTGGGCGAGCGTTCACAGGAGATTTCACAGGTGGTAGCGTTGATCAACTCCATCTCTGAGCGCACGCACGTGCTGGCGCTCAATGCGTCCATGCAAGCGGCCATGGCAGGCGAAGCCGGTCGCGGGTTTGCGGTCGTGACCGAAGAGGTGCAGCGGCTGGCGGACTCGTCGCGCAGCGCCACCATGCAAATTGCCCAGTTGGCGCAAAACATTCAACTCGAAACCTCAGAAACCGTGGCCGCGCTGAACCGCACGGTTTCTGATGTGGTGCGCGGTGCTCAGGTGGCTGAAACCTCGGGTGGCCAAATGCGCGAGACCGAGCAAGCAACGCAGCGCCTGGTGGAGGCCGTCGGTCGCATCGCCAATGAGTCCAACGAGCAGCTGGAACTGGCCAAGCGTCTGGCCCAACGCGCGCTGGCCATTACAACGTCCACAGAACAAACCGAGCGCGTGGTGCAAAGCACCACAGAAGACGCCATGGCCATGACCAAGTCCTCGACGCGCCTGGTGCAGGTGGTGTCTGAATTCAAACTCGCCTAGACGCGCCCGTTCATGCAACTCGCTGAACTTGCACTGTTGTTGATCGCGGAGGCAGAGTCGAGCCGGGACGATCTTTTTGTTACGGCCCTGGAGCTCAGCGCTCTGGAGGATGATGATTCCAGCGAGGCTGCGCTGGGCGTAGCAGCTACGACCTATGCGGACTTTTGCGAACGCACGGCATCGGCTGTGGAATCCATCAATCTGACGGGGCTATCCCAAGCGGCCCGCTTGATTGGTGAGGGCGTCGGTATGGTGCCCGGCCTGCCGCTGGAGCTGCGCGCCCCGGCAGGGCCCCTGTTATCTTATTGGCCCGAGTTTTTTATGGAGTACTTGCGGGCCTGGACCGTGGGAGCTCCAGACGAGGCCACTATCGTGACCTTACTGGGCCACATGGCCCAGGCAGAGTTTGTAACGCCCCTGGATGAAACGCAATTAACTCAGCTGGGCGCTGCGCTCATGTCTCCGCCGCCGCTACAAGAGCAACAGGCTGCGATGACGCTGCCGTTCTTGCCTCCCAGCGAAGAAGCCATGTCGCTTGCACTGCCCGCTGATGCAGAGCAAAGCGTCATTGAAGGGTTTTTGGCTGAAGGTCCGGGCCAGGTCGAACGTTTGGTGGGCGCTATTACCGCGCTGGCACGCGCCAGCGCATCGGCTCAGCAGCTTGAGCTGGCCCACCGTGCTGCACACACGCTCAAGGGTACCGCCGCCATCGCGGGCATACGCGGCATTGCCACCCTGGCCCACGCGCTGGAGGATTTACTGGAGCTCTTTCGCGAGCAAGACTTTGTGGCCCCGGATGGCCTGTTGCCCGTGATGCTGGCAGGCTGCGACCAACTGGATTTGGGGCTGGTGCATCTTGCGGAGCACTCCGCCGCACCAGAGAACTTTGGCCGCGTGACTCTGCTGGTACACGCTTGGGCCAGCCACCTGTGTGGGCTGGATGTGCCGCAAGAGGCGCTGGATATCAGCGTCCTGAGCCACCAACCCGTTCAGCAGGCCTCAGCGGCCATGGTCGGTACAGCTGCGGTTAGCAGTCCTGAGGCCACTGCGGAGGAGGAAGCCCAAATCCGCATTCCTGCCAAAGTGCTCGACAAGATTTTCAGGGTCATCAATGAACTGGCCATCGGTAATTTGCGTCTACGCACGCAAACCGATGAGCTCATGACCCGCGCCGCCAGCAGCGCCAGCTTGGAGCAAACAGCCAATCTGCGGCTGGCCGAGATTGAGCGGCGCGTGACCCTGGAGGGATTGGGGCGTGTTGCCCAGAGCCGAGGGAGCTCGGCGGGAAGCGCAAGCGCGCCGGCCGGTGAATTTGATGCCATCGAACTTGACAAGTACAACGAACTCGCCGGTGCCACGCAGGCGCTGGCAGAAGCTATTGGCGATATCCGCAACGCGCGTGAAGACTTGATGCCGGCACTGCGTCAAGTGACGGCGCTGTCACAACGCCAGTTGGAGTTTGCGCGCGAGGCCAGGTATCAGATCACCCAGGCGCGGCTGCGTCCGCTGTCTGATTTACGCTCACGTTTGCGCAGAACGGTGCGCCAAACCAGCTCGGTTCTGGGCAAGGAGGTGAACCTGGAAATAACCGGTGACGACCTGCGGGTGGACGCTGCGGTGCTGGAGCCATTATCTGAGGCGCTACTGCATTTGTTGCGCAATAGCGTCGACCACGGTATCGAAGACGTGGCTACACGGATTGCAGCGGGCAAGCCTGCAGTAGGGACCGTCCAACTGAGTTTTTCCAGCCAAAGCGGCGGTGTTGTCACCACTCTGCGGGATGACGGCCAAGGCTTGGACCATGACGCAATCTTTGACAAGGCAGTTTGGAGCGGCCTGATTGCGCCAGAGGCCAAATTGTCACGCGAAGAGATCCAGCGCTTGATTTTCTTGCCAGGTTTCTCGACCCGAAGCTCGGTCACCGAAACCTCAGGTCGTGGCGTGGGCTTGGATGCAGTTACGCAGGCGCTTTCTTCGTTGCAGGGCAATGTAAGTGTGCGATCCGACGCTGGAGCGGGCACTGCGTTCCGCCTGTTTGCGCTGGCAACCGTTGGAACCATTCATGCCTTGCATGTGGAGGCCGACGGTGAACACTTCTTGATTCCCAGTATCCAGCTTGTGCGCGCGGACGCGGCAGGTGGGGTCATCAACACGCTGGATGCCCCTGTGCAAGACATCTGGTTGCCCGGTTTGCTGCATGGCAACTATGCCAGCGCTCCCGCCGTGCCAGAGGACCGCCCAGGCTTGGTGATCGATGTGGATGGCAGTTTGCGGCGTATCGGTGTGAATCGCATTTTTGAAGCGCGCGAATTTTTAATTGCACCGACCCCTGAACTGATCAGTCGCTTACCGGGCATCAGCGGTGTGACCACATTGGCAGACGGCTCACTGGGAGTCGTGCTCGATTTGTTGGACCTGTCACGCAAACAGTTGCCGGTACGCCAAGACAGTTTGAGGGACATGAAAGCCTCCGTGCAAGAGCAAAAGCACATTTTGGTTGTAGATGACTCAGCCTCGGTGCGCAACACCATCAGCGCCTTGTTGCGCGATGAAAACTACAAAGTGACTGTGGCACGCGATGGTTTGGCCGGTATGCAAGCGTGTATCGACCACCGTTTTGATTTGGTCCTGACAGACCTGGAAATGCCTGAGCTCAACGGTTTTGAGCTCACAGAATTCATTCGCAACCGGTCAGAACAGCGCTCGGTGCCCGTAGTGCTGTTGACGTCGCGCGGGCAAGACAAGCATCGCCAGCGTGGCGAAGAAGCCGGTGTAAGTGCTTTCATGGTCAAGCCCTATGCGGACCATCAGCTGCTTGAAACTATTCGTAAACATGTCGGCGCCACAGAAAAGACCGACCGCCCAGAGCGCAGGGACAAAAACGCTCTCTATGTAGGAGCCTGAGATGAAAAATATAGTGTTTGTTGGATTTACCGGAATGCAAATCGAGTTGGCACGCAAGTTTGTGACCTATCGTAATTTGAATAACGAGGTGCAGCTCATGCCTGAAGAGCCAATACCAACCCGTGTGGATGCCTTTGTGGTCAATACCGATCATCACGAAGCAGCACAACGCCTTGCGAATTATTTGCAAATCCGACCCGCTCTGGTCTTGGGTACGGGCTCGCAGCAGCTTGCAGGAATGCACGCTTTTGTTCCCGGCACCTTCAAGCCCGCTACCGCAGACCGTTTAGTGGAGTTGCTAAAGGTCAATCCTGCGCTCGACGCAACTTTGTCCAGTGCGCCCTCAAAGTCAGCCACGGTGGCGTTGCCTGGCAACAAACTATTGACCGACATTGCCTCCAAGGTTGTGAGTTTTCCTGTCGCTAACACAGCGCTGCCAGCAACGGTGTTGGTCGTGGATGACAGCGACGTGGTACGTAAGACCATGGTACGCAAGATCGGCGAATACGGACACCGCGTGGACATTGCGGTGGATGGGAATGAGGCACTTGAGATGCTCATGCACACCAAGTACTCCCTCGTTTTCCTGGATATCATGATGCCGGGCATAGACGGATTTGAAGTTTGCAGGCGCATCAAAAAATCGGCTGAGCACAAGTCAACTGCGGTCTACATGCTGTCATCCAAAGACGGTATGTTTGACAAAGTGCGAGGCTCCATGGCGGGATGCAACGGCTATCTTGTCAAGCCGTTAGAGACTAAGCAGTTGCGCACCGTGATTGAGAAACAATTCGGTAAATCTTTAGACGACTTGGACAGCCAACTGCCAGGTGACAGTGGGTTTTTTCAAGACAGTCGCTTGCCGGGTAGCAGTCAGTCCGCTAGAAACAACCCTGTGCCACCAACCGCTTTGCCTGTTGAAGCTTCGAAGTCACTCACGCCAATGCCTGCCAAGACGCTCCCTCCGGTGGTGAAACCTGCGGGTGAAACACAAGCGCCGTTGAAGCTGGGTGATTTGCCTATGGACACCCCAAAGTCCGACGAGTTTTTGTCGACAGTGCGCGCAACCATTTGATCTTGGCTACTTCAAAGATAGCATCGTCAGCACATCCAGAATCGCCGCCGTCTCCGCATCCATGCCGCCCGCATAGTTGCTGGGTCGGTACTTCATCTGCAGGGCCGCTATCACCGTGCGCGTGGCCTCGTCTATCACGCCGGACTGGGGCACGGCAAACCCATGCGTGGACAGCTTGGACTGGTACCAGGCCACAGGCGGTGGTGAGGCCTCAAACACCTGCATGCGCTGGGCGACCTGGGCGGCATCGGGCCACTGCACCAGGCCCGCATCGGCCAACTGCTTCCACGGGAAATAGGGGCCAGGGTCTTGCTTGCGCTGCGGGGCAATATCGCTGTGGCCCAGCACCCGCTCAGGCGTGATGCCATGGCGCTGCGTGATCTCGCGCACCAGCGCAATCACCTTGTCGATCTGGCTCTGGGGAAACGGAAACCACACCGGGCCGTCAGGCCCTTTGCGCATGCCCAGGTTGACGATCTCAATGCCGATGGAGCTGGAGTTGAGGTTGGTGTCGGTCTTCCAGGAGCTGACACCGGCGTGGTTGGCGCGCCGCGATTCGTCGACTAGCAAATAGATGCGCGGTGCAGGGTCTTCGTCCACCAGGTAGTGCGAGCTGACGGCTTGCTCGGTCAGCACCCGCATGGAGGTGGGCATGTCCAGCGCGGTGTAATGAATGATGAGGTAACGCACGCGGCTGCCTTGGCTAACGGCGGGGTGGCTGGTGTCAAAGCTCAGGCCCGCCGGGGGCACGCTGGCGCAGCCGCCCAGCAAGGCTGCCAGTAGCAGCACCAGAGTGTTAAGCCATTTGGGGGAGTGAGCCATGCAAATTCTTTCAGTAAAACGGGAGGATCGGACTGGCATGTCAGGCCAGGGTGTCAGACAGGGGCTTCACGCCTGGCACCAAAGCCCGGCGGAATATGGCCCCACACCCAGGCCGTGGCGGCCAGGGCGGGTAGGGCCGCCAAACAAATCCAGACAAAAAAGTGCGGGTAGCCCAACACACTTTGCAGGTAACCACTCAGCATGCCGGGCAGCATCATGCCCAGCGCCATAAAGCCGGTGCACAGCGCGTAATGTGCCGTTTTGTGCGGCCCATCGCTCACCAAAATCATGTACAGCAGGTAGGCTGCAAAACCAAAGCCGTAGCCCAGTTGCTCCACCGCCACCGCACAACCAATGAGCCAGATATTGGTGGGCAAGCCAAACGCCAGGTAGACGTACACCAGATGCGGCACATTCAGCGCCAGCGCCATGGGCCACAGCAGCCGCTTCAGGCCAAAGCGCGATATGGCCAAGCCACCCAAAATACCACCCAAGGTGAGGCAGGCCACCCCGGCCGTGCCATAAACAATGCCGACCTGCTGCGTGCTGAGCCCCAAACCGCCTTGGGCCGGTGCGTCCAGCAAAAACGGCGCAGCCAGCTTGAGCAACTGCGCTTCTCCAAACCGGTAAAACAGCAAAAAGGCCAGCGTGGCCAGGATGTGTTTCTTACCCAGAAACTCGGCAAACACGCGCCAGAACTCGCGTAGCGGCTGCTCAGTGCTGGTGCGCAGGCTGTCTGCCGCCGGGTGGGGCAACACTGCGCGGTGGCAAAAACTCAAAGCCACAAACATGCCCGCCAGTACAAAAAACACCACACTCCAGGCAAAGCTGACGCTGCCCGTGGTCTGCTCAAACCAGCCCGCCAAATACACCAGCCCGCCCTGGCCCGCAATCATGGC
This sequence comes from Comamonadaceae bacterium PBBC2, assembly GCA_002255935.1. Classification (GTDB taxonomy): domain Bacteria; phylum Pseudomonadota; class Gammaproteobacteria; order Burkholderiales; family Burkholderiaceae_C; genus Limnohabitans_A. The sequence goes on along the minus strand of NKIO01000008.1, from coordinate 23,498 downwards.
AATGCGGTAAAAGGTGCTGCGCACGCCGACAAATGCCGCCTGCTGGTGCTCTGGCAGGCCCAGCATATAAAAGCCGTCGGCGGCAATGTCATGCGTGGCCGAGCTAAACGCCATCAACCAAAACACCGCCAGTGTGATTTGGAAAAAATGGTCCAGCGGCAGCGTCAAGGCCACCAACGCCAGCGCCGCACCGATGACCAGTTGCAAAGTCACGATCCAAAAGCGCTTGGTGCGAAACATGTCCACAAACGGTGCCCACAGCGGCTTGATGACCCAGGGCAAATACAGCCAGCTGGTGTAGAGCGCAATGTCGGTGTTGGAGATGCCCATGCGCTTGTACATCACCACCGACAGCAGCATCACCACAACATAGGGAATGCCTTGGCCAAAGTAGAGCGATGGAATCCAGCGCCAGGGGTGGCTGGCAGTTGGGGTGATGGCAGAGGAGGTTTTAGTCATGGCGGGGTTTTAGCATTGGCATTGGCATATTGGTACACAGCCGCCATGATCTGCTCTTCCCATTGCTTGAAGCCCGAAAACTGGCCGGGGTGCAGCGCCGGGTCTACACCGCTGCCGCCTAGTGCGTAGACCAGGCCGATGCGCTTGACCGGATCGTAAAAGAACAGCGATTGCAAGCCATACGCCAGGCCCGCGTGGCCCCAGCCACTGACTCCACCCTCTGCCACCAAACGGTCGCCCCGTGCTTTGCCATCGGGTCCGGCCTCACGGGTATCGGTAAAGCGCTGCATGCCCAAACCCCAGGCATACACCTGGCCACCCAGCGTGTCACCGTTAGGCGACTCGGGCGTGTAGCGCCACTCGGTGTGCTGCAGCGCGGCCACTGCGGCGGCACTGAGAAAGCGCACGGGCGCATGGGCTTGTTTTTTCCACGAGGCGGGTACGTTGAGCACCCCGTCGTTCAGCAGCATTTGCACCATGACGCCCAGCCCCGCGACGCTGATACGCAAGCCGCCTTGGGGCCCAAAGCCCGTGGCATTGGTGCCCGGCACATAGGCCGCCAAGCCCGCGCGGGCCGGGGGCAGCTTGCCCTGCCAGTCATCAGTTTGCGCGACCCAAGGGCCCGCACTGTTCCAGGCACCGTCCTGGCCTTTGCGGTACAGGGCGGCCAGATGGTCCACATCGTCTTGCTGCAGGCCTTCTGGCGTGTAGGCGCCGCGCACGCCCAGGGGCTGCAGCACGGTGCGCTGCATATAGACATCAAAGCGTTCACCGGTGATGGCCTCTAGCACCGTGCCTACCACGCCAAAGCTGAGGTTGGAGTACTGAAAGTAGCGGCCTGGGGACAGATCGGCCGTGGCCGAGCGCGCAGCCCAGGCCGCACCCGCGCCAAACTGTTTGCCCTGCGGGCTTAAAACGTCTTGCAGCGCGACATCCAGGCCAAACACATAACCAGCGCCGTCGCGCAAGGATGCGGTGTGGCTCAGCAGCATGCGCGTGGTGATGGGCACTTCCGGAAAACTCGGGTTGCGCACTTTGAAACCCAGGTATTTGCCAACGTCAGCGTCCAAATCCAGACGGCCCGCATCCACCAAACGCATGGCACCCAGCGTGGTGACGAGCTTGGACACCGAGGCCATGCGGTACAGCGTTTTGGAGTCCGTGGCGGTGCTGGGGTCGGGCGCAGTGGCACCCATACGCCTGTGCCCAAAATGCGCTACGTACACCGGCTTGCCATCGTAAATGGCCAGCACGCTCAAACTGCTTAGCGGGGCTTTGGGGTTGGTTTGAATGGCCTGCAGAGCAGCGTCTAGACCCTGTGCGGGCAGCGTGCACGACAGGGTACAAAGCAACAAGGCGAGCAAGGCACGCACGGCCTGGGGGAATTTCATCAACGTGCCTCCGCCGCCAGCAACTCTTGCAAAACATCGGCCAGCGCCACCGGCTGCTGGCGGTCATCCAGCTCCACCACCACCAGGTAGCCCTGCAGTGTGCCGCTGGAAGCAAAGGCCTTGACCAGCGCCAACTGATCGCTTTGCAGCAAAGTACCGTCCGCCTGAGACCAGTACTCAATAGCCACCATGCAACCCGCCGATGGGGCATAAGGAAAGTAACTGGCGTTGCGGTAGTAGTGCGGATTCACCGTGTCGCCATGCAGCCACATCTCGTCGCGCCCGGCCAGACCCGCCAGCCAGGCTTCGCGCAGCGGCGCATAGCCTTGCCAAGAGGGGGGCAGGTAAGACCAGTAGCGGGATTCATCCCACGCGGCAACCGTGGATTCGTCATGCGCAAACTCAGGCACCGTGGCCTCTGTGGGTAGCTTGGACTGCAACGCTGGCGTGGGCCCAATCCACTGGTTGGTGGCGGCCACCGTGCCCTTCACAACGAACACGCCCTGGGGTGTATTGCCATTGGTGATGGTGCCGGGCAAATGGCTTTTGGCCAATGCCAACTGCGCCAGCGCAAACACACTGCCATCGGGCTTGCGCACAAAGCGGCCATCGGCACCGCGCACCACGGCCAGGCCGGGGTACGTGCGGTTGTGGCGCTGCAGGCTGAACACCACCGGGTAGCCGGGCTTGATGGGGGCCTGCAACAAATCCAAGAGCGGCGGGCGCTGGGCCAAATCATCCGGCGGCTCGGCGCGCAAGCGACGCTCCAGCGCTTGCAGGCGTGGCTCTTGTTCCCACTGTGCAAAGTTGGCCTGCATCTGCGCCCGCAGGCCAGCGCGCACCGGGCCGGTATCGCTGGCGCGCAGCACGGTGTAGGCGGCAATGGCAAATTCTTTGGGTGTGGTGATCTGGGGCAACAGACCCATCAGCGGAGTTGCTGCCTCAGCCCAAAAAAGAGTGTGTGCGCCCGTGAGCACAGCGCGCTGGTACTCCACGGGCTTGGTGGCCAATCCGGGCAGGGCATGCAAAAGCCGCGCGCGCACCAGGCCCGCATCCCAACCAAACAAAGGCACGGCCTCTAGCGCGTCGGGCAGGCCTTCATCGGTGCTGGGATCAAACGGCGTGGTCAGGTAGGTTTGCAGGGAAGCCCACGCGGCGGTGTAGACCGCATGCTCCCCCTCCAAGGACGTAAGGGGTGCTTTGATGGCTGCTGGCTGCAGGGCCATCACCTGGGCCACGGTGAGTGACACGGGGGGTGCATCGGGGACGGGGGGCGCGGGCTTGGCAGGTTGCGCGCCTTGCCACAGCGCAAGCGCAGCGGCCAGCAGCACAACAACAGATTCCCACATAGCGCAGCCCCCGGGGTTTGGTGCCTGCTACCAGGGCGGCAACAGGCGGCGCGATTATAGGTTTGCAGGCCCCGGTTATGCACCGCTAAGCCGGGGTTATGGGCAAGGCGAAGGCCTGGCTTGTTGCCGAAGTTTTGGCCGAACCAACAGCCTGCACAATCCGTGCACTTGCAACCGGGCTTTGAAATGAATTTGCCACGCGCCACACCACGCTCACCTACCGCAACGCTACCCCTACCACCAGCGCAGCGCCTGGCGTCGCTGGATGCTTTTCGGGGCTTCACCATCGCCGCCATGCTGCTAGTCAATAACCCCGGCGACTGGGGCCACTTGTACGCCCAGTTGGCCCATGCAAAGTGGAATGGCTGGACGTTTACCGACTGCATCTTCCCGTTCTTTTTGTTCATCAGCGGGGTGTCCATGGCGCTGTCACTCGGTCGTCTGAGCCTGGCCGGGGCCGACCGTGGCGCGCTCTTGCGCAAGCTCAGCGTGCGCGCAGGCATCGTGTTTTTGATCGGCTTGGCCCTCAATCTCTACCCCCACTTCAACTTTGACACGGTGCGCATACCTGGTGTGCTGCAGCGCATCGCCTTGTGCACCTTGCTGGCCGGGCCGATTGTGGTGTTCTTCACCTGGCGGCAACAGTGCGTTTGGATCGTGGCGCTGTGGGCGGCTTACAGCGCGCTGATGCTGGGCGTGGCGGTGCCGGATGCAACTGGCGTGGTGGTGGCCGGTGCGCTGGAGCCGGGGCGCGATGTGGGTGCCTTTGTCGACCGCTGGCTGCTGGGCGGCCACCTCTGGGCATCTTCCAAAACCTGGGACCCGGAAGGCCTGGTCAGCACCCTGCCCGCGGTGTGCAGCCTGCTGCTGGGTGTGCTGTGCGGCAACGGCATAGACCGCAAACTGCCCCAGGCGGACAAAACGGTGTGGATGCTACTGGCTGGGCTGGCCTGCCTGGCGCTGGGCAGCACACTGGATGCCACCTTCATGCCCATCAACAAAGCGCTGTGGACGGTGTCGTATTGCATCTGGATGACGGGCTGGGCGCTATTGGCCTTTGGCGCGTTTTACTGGATGCTGGACGCCAGCCCCGCCCCGGCGCTACGCCAGCGGGCTGCGTGGTGGCTGCAGCCGTTTACGGTGTATGGCATGAATGCGCTGTTTATCTTTGCGCTGTCTGGGGTAGTGGCCAAAACCCTGGTGTGGATCACCTGGGTGCAAAGCGGCGGCCAGGTGGTGTCGCTCAAAGCCTGGCTCTATGCCCCCCTGCAAAACCTGCCGCTGGCGGCGGTGGATGCGTCTTTGCTCTTTGCCGTGCTTTTTGACGCCTGCATGCTGGGTATCGCGTGGTGGATGTGGCGCAAACGCTGGTTTGTGAAGGTTTGATGGCCGGGGTGTTGCGAAGCATCCACACTGCGTGCAATCCTGCACCGTGCCGGGCTTACCGCGGCTGCCACCGCGATTCAAGCACCTGTGCAGCAGAACTTAGTGCCAAATCGCCCGTCTAGCCCATGGATAGTGCGGGAGCAGCTTCTCTTTTGATAGCAAACCAGGTTTGCAAATCCCTGGCATGGGGGCCAAAGCCAGGGGCTGGCAGCGCGCAGCCAAAAGATCATTCCGCCAGGTTATATGCAGGTCCCGAAAAGTAACTATTCTGTCAAGAGGCTAACGCCTTAGTCTGTTGCCAGAGCCATGATTCTGACCAGCCCCGGTCTGTCCCAACCATTAGGAGTGAACCCCGTGAAATTGAACAAAATTGCCCATTGCATAGCACTCATGGGAGTGGCAGGTTATGCCTTTGGGCAAGCGGTACCCGACCAAAAGCTGCAACGCGTTGAGATCACCGGCAGCTCCATCAAGCGCATCGCCTCTGAAGGCGCGCTGCCCATTCAGGTCATCAGCAGCGAAGACCTGCGGGCGCAGGGCATCACCACCGCCGAGCAGGTCATCAGCATGCTCAATGTCAACGGCAACGGCATTGACAACCTGGCCAGCAATTCCGATGTGGCCGCAGGCTCCGGGCGCGGCAGTAATGGCCTGTCGGCCGCCAACCTGCGCGGCCAGGGCGCGTCCAACACGCTGGTGTTGCTCAATGGCCGACGCATTGCGGCCCACGGGCTCAATGGTGGCGTGGTCGACCTGAGTTCTATCCCTATGGCGGCGGTAGACCGCATTGAGGTGCTGAAAGACGGCGCTTCGGCCATCTACGGCACCGACGCCATTGGCGGCGTGATCAATTTCATCTTGAAGAAGAACTACCAGGGTCTGCAGGCCGAGGCCTTTACCGATGTCACCCAAGCCGGTGGCGGCAAGATTGACCGGGTCAAGTTGGTGGGTGGTTTTGGCAATCTGGACCAAGACGGCTTCAATATGCTGGTGTCCTTCGGGCGCAGCCAAAACCAGCAGTTGCGCGGCGACCAGCGCGCGTTTGTCAACACATTCCAGCCCAACCGCGGCCTGTCGGTCGATACACGCGGCACACCCTTTGCCACCGCGTTTGCCATCAGCTCCATCTACAACGCCCTGAGCCGTGACAACCTGAGCACCACCGGCCGCAGCACCGGCCCCACCGCGCCTGGCGGCGGCACCCAAACCTACAACGGCATCAACGCGCTGGATGTGCCTGGCGGCATTGGTTGCAACGCGATTGACGGCCAAGGGGCCTATGACGAAGTGCTGTGGGCTACGCCTGCCGCCAAATACGGCTGCGCCTGGGACACCGGCCGCGCGGCGGTATTGCAGCAGCCCGTGACCAACACCAACTTGGTGGCCAAAGGTACTTTCAAAATCGGCCAGCACCAGGTGTTTGCCGAGCTGGTTTCGGCCAAGGCAGAGTCGGCCAAGTCCTTCTCGCCCAACCAAATCAGCAGCAGCACCAGCGCGACCAGCCCGCTGTTCAATCTGGCCTACCCCAGCACGGGCACTTCGTACAAATACGTGATGGACAAACTGGTCGGCGCATTCCCCACGCTGGCGGCCAACCAGGCGGCGGGCGCACCCATTGCCTTCCGCTGGCGCTGTATGCCTTGCGGTAACCGCGAGATTGAAACCGCCAGCAACACCGCCCGTACCCTCATCGGGGCCGATGGTCCCCTGGGCGGCGGTTGGGATTACCGGGCCGGCTTGTCCGTCGCCACCAGCGATTCGGCATCTTTGCTGGGCAATGGCTACTTCTTCGGCAAAGAGTTTGCAGCCACCATCAACACCGGCCTGCTGAACCCCTTCTTGCTACCGGGTGAAACACAAACACCGCAAGCCCTGGCGGCTTTGGCGGCGGCCTCGGCCAAGGGCGTTACTTTGTACGGCGGCAAGTCCACCTTGCAGCAAGCCGATGCCACCGCCAGCGGCCCGATCTACAAGCTACCGGCGGGCGATGTGATGGCAGCTGTGGGTATTGATTTGCGCACCGAGCGCTTTGCCTTCAATGGCAATGCCACCGATTTGGCCACCCAGGCGCGCGTGTTCAATGCCCCGTTTGACTCGGTCAACAATCTGGACACCGTGCAGCGCGATGTGAAGGCCGTGTTCACCGAAGTGTTGATCCCCATCACCAAGGACCTGGAAACCACACTGGCTGTGCGCCGGGATGACTACTCGGGTTTTGGTGCCACGACCAACCCCAAGGTCTCTTTCCGCTACACGCCTGTACCCACCGTGCTGGCACGCGGTGCCTACAGCACCGGCTTTCGGGTGCCCACCTTTGCGCAGCAATTGTTTGGCGTGACCGAGTCGCCTTACTCGGGCAAAGACCTGGTCGATCCTGCCAAGTGCGCGGGCCTGGTCGTGGACACCACCAAGCCTGGCTGCGAATCCATCACGCCCACCACCCTGTTTGGCGGCAAATCGACCCTGGGGCCTGAGACCTCCAAGCAATGGACCTTGGGCTTTGTGTGGGAGCCTGTCAGCAGCTTCAGCGCCGGTATCGACTTCTGGAGCATCAGCAAAGCCAACTCGATTCAAAGCCTGAGCCTGACCACGCTGCTGAACAATGCGGCGCTGTTCCCGGCCAACTTCATTCGCGATAGCAATGGCAACCTGGTGCAGATCGATCAGCGTTGGGTCAACGCCGGTGAATCTCTGACCACGGGTATTGATATCAATCTGCGCGCCAATGGCCGCATGGGCGATGGCAAGTGGAACGCCGTGCTGGACGGCAGCTATTTGGTGGAAAAGAAATCGCGCGTGCTGACCAGCTCGCCGTGGAGCAATAGCGAGATCGGCGTGTTCTCCCGCACGGGCGACCTGGGCCTGCGCTGGAAGCACACGCTGACAGGTTCCTACCAAACTGGCGACTGGACCACCACGCTCACCCAGATCTACCGCTCAGGCTACAAAGACGCGGTGCTGCCCGGTGTGGCCAATGGCAGTGTGAAACCTGTCGATTTGCAACAGGATGTGGAGGCCTATTCCACCTTCAACGCCAGCCTGACTTACTCTGGCATCAAAAACGTGGGCCTGACCGTGGGTATCAAAAACCTGTTCGACAAAGACCCACCATTCACCGCCGTGTATGACAGCGACACCGGCGCAGGCAGCTCCTGGGAGCCCCGCGTAGCCGACCCGCGTGGCCGCTCACTCACACTGCTGGCGACCTACAAGTTCTTCTGATTTTTTTGGGGTGTTAGGGACTTTACAAAGGCACCTTCGGGTGCCTTTTTTTATGCGGCATCCAGGCTTTGCACATAGTCAGCGGGCACCGGGCGCACACGGGCTTTTTTGGCGCTCAGCACCGTGCCCACGCTGATACAGCAAACGGCATGGTCCTGGGGTGCCAAACCAAAGAGCTGGCGCAGCGGCTCTGACTTCATCGCCTTGCCACTGGTCAGTGCCGATCCAAAGCCTTGGGCGGTTGCCATCAACAAGATGTTTTGCACCGCACAGCCTGCCGACAGTAGGCGCTCGTGCAGATCAATGGCCGGGTCACCCCGGCCGCCGTCCACCACCACCAGCATTAACAAAGGGGCACGAAACGCCTTCTCGCGCGCTTGTGCCACTTGCTCGGCAGTGGCAGTGGCATCGCGCTGCAAAAGGGCTTGGGCAAATGCCTCGGCCAAGCGGTGGCGGGCCTCCTGCGGGATCAGCACCAAGCGCCAGGGCAGAAGCTGCCCATGGTCAGGCGCAGAAGCCGCTGCGCCCAGTAAAGCCTCTAGCTGGTTCGCGTCAGGTCCTGGCGCAGCCAGGCGTTTGGGCAAGATGGTTTGGCGCGACTGCATCAGCGCAGCGGCCCATTGCGGGGATTCGTTGGGGTGTGTCACGCTGCCAAGTTTAGCGACAGACGCCCCCAACGCAGGCCGCTCAATCCACCCGCACAAACTCCCGGCGCACCCGGTCGCGGTCGCCAAAGTCAAAGTGCCACCATTCGGTGGAGATGGCCTGAAACCCGCTGGCCACCATGGCATCGCGCAGGGCCAGGCGGTTGGCAATATGCGTGGGGGTGAGCAGGCCCTGTTGCAAGTGTTCGGCTTCATGCTGGGGATGCGAGACGATGCTCAATTCGTCAAAGCCCGTGCCCATGTCCAGCTCGGTACCGTCGTCTTGCAGCAGCGTCACGTCCACGGCCATGCCATACGAGTGGATAGAGCCGCGCGCCGGGTCGGCCAGGTACTGGCGCAAATCCGTGCCTTCCAGATGCGCCCACAGCGCCTCTTGCACCCGGTGCGGGCGCAGTGCGTCTAGCACCACCAGGCGCAGCTGCGGGTGCTCAACGGCCAGGCGGGTGAGTGCCGCCTGCACACCAGCAGCGGCTTCGCGGTGCAGCCACGCGCAGTCGGCATCGCCATACAAATTGCGGCCCACAAAATTGCGCTCACTGGCGTAGCGCAAGTCCACCGCCAAACCGGGTATCGACGCCAGCGCGCGAAAATCCGGGTGCTGGCGGATGAGTTCGGCGCGCATAAACCAGGACGCCAGCGCTTAGGCCTGCAGGCAGCGCGTCGCTTCGTTGCGGATGCACTTCACCAGGTGGCGGGCCGATTGCGACAGCGGTGCCGAATTGGCGGTGAGCAAAAACAGCTCCACCGCAATCTGCGGATTCAGAATACGGCACTGGGCCTTGGCCTTGTCGATCTGTGCGGCGGTGAATGGATCAATCACCGCCGTGCCCACGCGGTTTTCTACCAGCGTGCGGGCCAACTGGTAGGTTTGCACCACGGTGTGCGGGTCTAGCAGGGTGCCAAAGGCATCGGCGGCGTTGACCACCTGGTTGCCCAGCGGATCGTCCGAGGCCAGCCCGATCAGATTGGGCGGTAGCTCAGACACATGCAGCGGCGTGCCGGCCAACTTGGCCGACCAGGTGCCTACCGGCGCAATGACCGACATATACCCCAGCGCCAAAGACTCCACGCCAATGCTGGGGTTCTTGGGGTCGTGCAACGACAGCGCAAAGTCCGCCTCGCCCAGCAGCAGCGCCGACACGATCTCCGGCGTGTGGTGGGTCGACAGCTTGCAGCGCACATCGGGGTATTTGCTGCGCCAGCTAGTCAGTGCCGTGGGCACCACCGACATGGCCAGCGTGGGCGTGGACACCATGCGCACGGTTTGCTCGGGTTTGTCTTTCAGGCTGCTGGCCAAGCGCCGCACCGACTGCAGGTCGCGGTTCAGCCGGTCTACCTCCACGAACAGTTTGCGCGCCTCGGGCGTGGGGTAGAGCTTGCCCTTGATGCGGTCAAACAGCGGCAAGCCCAGCTGCAGCTCGCAGTGCTGCAGCACTTTAGTGACGGCGGGCTGCGAGATATACAGCAACTGCGCCGCACCACTGATAGTGCCGGCCTGCATCACCGCATGAAAGACTTCAATGTGCCTGAGTCGCATAAGGTTTAGCGGGACACGCCTTCAAAGTCCACGCCGCCGTTGGGCGCCATCACAAAACCTTTTACATCTTGCAGCATAGGGATATACACCGTGGAGTGGGCCATGGTGATCCAGGGGCGCTCGCGCTTGAATATTTCTTGCGCCTTTTCATAGATCTGATTGCGCTTGGCTTTGTCCGTCATGGCACGGCCTTCATCCAGCAGCTTGTCGAATTCGGCGTTGCAAAACTTCACGCCATCGGAGCTAGAGGCGCAGCTCAGGTTAGGGGCCAAGAAGTCATCTGCATCGCCACTGTCACCCGACCAACCACTCATGTAGACATCGTGTTCGCCGTTTTTGGCGCGCTTCAGGTATTCGCCCCACTCATAGGTTTTGATGGTGGCTTTGACACCAATCTTGGCCCAGTCTTGCTGGATGAGCTGGGCCATCAGTTGGCCATTGGGGTTGGTGGGGCGCACCACGGGCAGGGCCCACAGGTCCAGGCTAAAGCCATCGGGGTAACCGGCTTTTTTCAGCAGCTCTTTGGCGCGTGTGGGGTTGAATTCGTTTTTGAGTTTTTTGTTGTAGCCCGGTATGGCGGGTGGAAAGGCGCTGACGGCCTGCATCGCATCACCCCGGGGAAACAGGGCCTTGAAGATGGCATCGCGGTCTACCGCAATGTCCAGCGCCTCACGCACCTCGCGCTGCTTGGTGGGGCCACGCTTCATATTGAACGACAGGTACGAGATATTCAGCGCCTGAATTTTCTTCAGCACGATGTCTTTGCGGCTCTCAATGGCGGCAATGTCGTTATCGCGAATGGGCGAGATGATGTGGCATTCACCCGCCAGCAGCTTTTGCACCCGCACATTGGGCTCGCGGGTGATCAGGAACAAGAGCTTGTCGGTCTCTTGCTTCTTGCCCCAGTAATCGGGGTTGGCTTCCATGCGCACGACATCGTCTTTTTTGTACGACTGAAAGCGGAAGGGTCCGGTGCCGATGGGTGCGTTGTTGATGCTTTGGGCCGAATTAGTTTTGAGCAGTTGGTCGGTGTATTCGGCCGACTGAATACCCGCAAACGGCATCGCAAAATAGGACAAGAAAGTGACATTGGCGCGGCGCAATGTGAAGCGCACCGTCAGGTCGTCTAACTTTTCTATCTTCTCAATCAAGTCGCCCAGGCCCAGGTTTTGCGGATAGATAAACAGCGCCGGAAACGCCACATTAAACGGGTGCTTGGGCTGGGTGAAGCGGCTGTAGGTCAGCACCACATCGTCGGCATTGAAATCACGCGTGGGCGTGAAGTAAGCCGTCTTGTGAAAGCGCACGCCTTTGCGCAGCGTGAAGGTGAACACCTTGGCATCGGGTGACACCGTCCAGCTGGTGGCCAACTGCGGTTCCAGATCGGTACCGCCGCGCTTGAAGCCAATCAAACCCTGAAACATCTGTGTGACCACATTGTTGGTGCCCGCAGAATCCCACAGGCCGGGGTCAAAGCCCTCGGGGCTGGAGTCGGCGCAGTACACCAGGGGCTTGGCCAAGGCTGGCGCGGCAAAGGCCACCATCAGACTGGCTAACAAAACGATACGGGTCAAGGGTTTCAAGGGGATGTCTCCGAGGGTCCTAAGGGGTCAGTTTATTCGAGGTGTTCTTGCAGCCACGCGTCTATGGCCGCGCCCAGCTTGGGGATGCGCCAATCGGTAGCGCAATGCGGGTGCGGGGCATAGCGGCGACCCAGGTTGCTGGTCAGGGCAATCATGTAACGGCGGCCACCCGGCTTGAGCGCTGTCACATAGCCAGCGTCGGATGCGTAGTTGTCGGTGGTGCCGGTTTTGTGGGCGAACTGCACGCTGGCTTGGGCATGGGCGGCGCGTATGTCGGCGGGGAACTGGATGTCTTCTACCTGCACAGAGCCATCGGCCTGCACCCAGCGCGCGGGCATTTCTGCGGGCAGGCCCGCCTGCCAGCCAGGTACACCGGCCAGCGCGGTGGACGACAACACATCATGCAAGCCCTGCTCAGCCAGGTAGGCCAACAGGCGCTGGCGGCTGGGCGCGCCAAACATATAGCCCGGTGGTTCCATGTGCGGCAACCACGGGGGCGGAGTGGGTGCCGTCTCGCCCAATATCAACCACAGCAGGCGCACCGTGTCCCAAGCAGTCATGTTCAGGTAGCCCACGCCTGCGCCATCGGCATTGCGCCAACCGCCGTCTGGCTGCGTATTCGAAAGCATCAAAGTGTGCAGGCCCAAACCCTTGAAAGCCACGCTCAGGTAGTTGATCTCGCCCGCACCCACACCCTCACCTACACGCACGATCAGGTCGCCCGCATGCAGCAGGGCCACCATGGCCGAGGTCGCGTCGTTGTTGCTGGCCACCAGCATGGAATCCATCCATTGGTCTATGGTTTTGCGCGTGCCCTGGTAGTCCCAGGGCTCGTCCCACGCAAACACGGCGGTGTCTACCAACAGGCACACACCCACGGCCACCATCAGTTTGATCAACGAGGCAGGGTAGGGCGACACAAAGCGTTGCTCGTGCGGTAGCGGGCCGCTGCGGTCGTCCTTGTCGAATTCTTCCACGGCCACCCAGTCCATGGCATCCCAGTTGCTGCCAGGCGACCAGGCCACGCTCTCGCCCGCCGCATTGGTCACGTCGTGCATATAGGTCACGTTGATAACCTCTTCTGCCATCGGCCCCACATCCGCCACCAGGCCCTGCGGAATATCGCGGGAGAACAGCACATTGGCCCACACGGGCGGCGCGTTGTGCGGGAAGACCACCACCGCCAGATCAATGCTAGGGAAGTGGGCAATGGCTTGGCCGCCGTTTTGCGAATCTTTGACACCCGCAAAGTCTTGATCGCGCACGCACTGCAGCAGGGCATCTGCGAGCTGCGCGTGGGTGAAAGGCGCTGCGCGCTCGCTCAGTTCGGCCATGTGAAACCATCTAAAGGCAGGGGGCTGTGGCCCTGGCCCATCAGACTGGCCAGGATGCTGGCGGTGCCGCAGGCGAAGGTAAAGCCCAGCGGCCCATGGCCCACATTCAACCAGAGGCCCGGCACCGAGCTCGGGCCCACGATGGGCGCGCCATCGGGCGTAGCAGGGCGTAATCCGGCCCAGGTACTGGCCTGGGCATAGTCACCAGCGAGGGGCATATCGGCACGCGCCACGCGCAGCAAGCTTTCAATGCGGCCGGGCTCGATGGTGTCGTCCTCGCCCACCATATCCACCATGGCGGCCACGCGCAAACTGTCGCCAATGCGAGCGTAGAGCACCTTGCGTTCAAAGTCGGTGATGCTGGCCTGCGGCGGTGTGTGGCTGGCCCCAATCGGCGCGGTCAGGCTGTAGCCCTTCAGGGGGTAGAGCGGCAAGTTCATTTGCAGCGTGGCGGCCAGGCGGCGGCTGGCGATGCCACTGGCCAACACAAAGGCATCTGAGCCGCGCACGCCGTGGCTGGTGAGCAGGCGCAGTTTGCCGTTGGCAGCATATTCAAAACGCTGTACTTCTTCCTGCACATAGCCTGCAAAGTTAGGGTGCGTGGCCAGTACGCCCATCAGCGCTTCGCAAAAACCATGGCAGTCAGCCACGGCTTCGTCTGACGTAAAAATACCCCCCTTGATTTGCCCCTGCAGCGCGCCCAGCACGGGCTCTTTGGCAATGCATTCGTCGGCCGACAAAACACTTTGCACATCTTTGACCAAGGCCGCGGCGGCGGCGCGGTCAAAGGTGGCCTGGGTGCGGTACACAATCAGTTTGCCGGACTCCTTCCAATCAAAATCGGGCAGCTTGCTGGTCTCAGTGAGCTGCTCCAGGCACTGGCGGCTGTAGGTGCCCAGGCGGGCCAGGCGGGCGGTGGTTTCACGGTTGGCCTGGCCGTGGCAGCGCATTAAAAACTTGCCCAGCCAGGACCACTGCGACAGCTCGGTACTGGGCTTGAAGCGCAGCGGCCCGTCTTTCTCGGTCAGCCATTTCAGGGCTTTGAGCGGCACGCCACCATCGGCCAAGGGCGACACATAGCGGTAGCTGAGCTGCCCGCCATTTTGAAAACTGGTGCCGGTGCCCACCGTGGCGGATTTGTCCAGCAGCGTGACGCGCCAGCCCGCCTCGGCCAAATACCAGGCCGTGGTGATGCCCACCACCCCCGCGCCCACCACACAAACTTCCCGCATAACGCTGCCTCAAAAGATCAGGCATTGAATGTGGCACAGACTGGCAGCCACAGTAGGCCCGCAAAGATGAATGCTTGGGCAAGACCTATAACCTGAGGGAATTGTTGAAGGCCACTTCCCGATACGGCGCAGTGTGGGTGCGGCGGCAAAATGGGGGCATGACAAATCGCTTTTCTGTGGTCTTGGCACCTCTGGTGCACCTGGCGCGCTGTGCACGCGCCCCGGCAGTCGGCTTGGGCCTGAGCCTGGCCCTGGCCTGCCAGGCGCAAACCACTCTGCCCGACGAAGTGCGTGCCGTGCTGCAAAGCGCCAATGTGCCCGAAACCTCTTTCAGCGCGCTGGTGCTACCCGCCGGTGGCGGCACGCCGCGCCTGGCCCATCTGGAGGCGCAGCCGCGTTCACCCGCGTCCACCATGAAGCTGGTGACCACGCTGGTGGCGCTGGAAGAGTTGGGCCCCAACTTCCGCTGGAATACGCAGTTACTCATGACCGGTCCCACGCAGCGCTGGGGCATGCTGCGCGGCACGCTCTATTTGCAAGGCGGTGGTGACCCCAACCTGACCTGGGACAGCCTGCGCGGCATGCTGCGCAGCCTGCGCGCGCAGGGCGTGCGCCACATCCGGGGCGACTTGGTGCTAGACCGCAACTACTTCAAACCCGCACGGCCCGACCTGGGAGCACCGCAGTTTGACGAGACGCCTGCTGCCTACTACAACGTCATCCCCGATGCGCTGCTACTCAATAGCAATATGCTGAACCTGACGCTGGAGTCCAACGCGCAGGGCACCAACGTGACCGTCACCCCGGATTTGAAAGGCCTGTGGGTGGTGGCCGGGCAAACGCTGAATGACGCGGATTGCAAACAATGGGACGACGACACCCTGACCGCCAGCCTGGAACCCAAGGCGGGCGGAAAAATGCTGCTGCGTCTGGGCGGGCCCTACCCCAAGAACTGCAAGTCATCTGTTGGGCTGAACGTGGTGGACCGCAATGTTTACATCGAACAGTTTGTGCGCAGCTTTTGGAGCGAGCTGGGCGGCACTTGGCAAGGCAAGCTGCAAGACGGCAGCACGCCCGCAGAGGCCAAGCTGCTGGTGGCGCGCCCCTCTGACACGCTGGGCAATATCGTCAAGCTGATCAACAAGCCCTCCGACAACGCCATGACCCGGTCGCTTTTCATGACCCTGGGCGAGACGCGCAAGACCACGCCGCGCCTGGAGAGATCAGGCGACAACGCCATGGTGGTGGTGAATGACTGGTTTGACCGCAAAGCCATTGCGCGGGACGGCCTGGTGCTGGACAACGGCTCGGGCCTGTCGCGCAGCGAACGCATCAGCGCCACGCAAATGGCGGGGCTGCTGCAAGCGGGCTTGCAAAGCAACTGGTACCCCGAGTTTGCCGCCAGCCTGCCCATTGCCGGGCTAGACGGCACCATGCGCCGCCGCTTTAAAGACAGCCCGCTGGTCGGCAAGATTCGCGTCAAAACCGGCACCCTGCGCGACACCGCCGCCGTGGCCGGCTATGTGCGCGATGTGCAAGGCAAAGACTGGGTGGTGGTGGCCTTCATTAACGACGACAACTCTAAGCAAGGCCGCCCGGCGTTGGATGCGTTGATTGAGTGGGTGGCAAAGCCATCCGATAAAGCGACCCGCTAACGTAAAGCGAAAGACACCTCAACATAACCACCCGGGAAAGACGTATTGACGGCTATCACTACAGGTGCGGGTGTACCTTGATCGAACAAAACCCGCATTTATGCCGTCGCCATTGCGCTTCGTGCTGCGTATTTAAGTACAACGCGCGCCTGCGTCATCGTCACCCCCGGAAACCAATCGACAAATTCATGAACCGTCGCATCGTCCTCAAGGTTTTCAAATAAGGCCGCAACCAGCACCCGCGTTCCACGAAAAAGCCAAGCCCCACTAAGCCTAGCGGGGTCTTGTTCAACAGCCGAGCAGGAAGACCAATCAATCATGATTTGTATGGTACACCTAGAATTTTTGTGATGGTTGACGTTTGAGATGAGAGGCAGCACGCGGCAACGGTGTAACGGTACGACGCAAATGGCGGGGCTGCTGCAGGTGGGCTTGCAAAGCAACTGGTACCCCGAGTTTGCCGCCAGCCAGCCCATTGCCGGGCTAGACGGCACCCTGCGCGACACCGCCGCCGTGGCCGGCCATGTGCGCGATGTGCACGGCAAAGACTGGGTGGTGGTGGGCTTTATCAACGACGACAACTCTAAGCAAGGCCGCCCGGCGTTGGATGCGCTGATTGAGTGGGTGGCGCGGGGGGATGGTGATGGCTTGAAGCGTTTCGCTGGGTTTGTTGCAGTTTGGGGATGCCATCTAGCTAAGGAAGAACGATTTCACAGCGTCGTGCAACCCCGTATTCGAATCCGCCTTCTTCGCGAGCTACCTTAAACTTGAGCAGTGAACATTGCACGCAATTATCAATGCTGGTTGTACTTCGCAGTCCGCCCTTTGGGGTTGCTGACGATGCTTTCGTTGGTCGGTGTGTGCTCGCCCGCAAATGCTCAATCTCCGGCAGTACGTCGCGCGGTGGAGTGCTTTGTGACAGAGCAAAGCGGGCAACGTAGCGAGATTTGTGGTCGTGAGCACTTAGCCGCGGCGCTATCCGTTTGGCGAGAAGAGCGTGCCAGCCTGCGACGTTTGTTGCCTGTGCAAGCCAGGCCTTTGCTGGTTGAGCTCGACAAGCAGTGGGGGATGCGGCGTGATCAGAAGTGTCAGACGCGCGTGCCATTGCGACCCACAACGGCATGGATCGCATCTGTCGCAGGCTCGAGACCGACGCTAGATTGCCTGATAACGCAATTCCAAGATCGCACCTCGCTGCTGCTAGCGCAGCGTCGGGGGTGGGAGCACGAAAATCTAACTGCCTCAGGGTCGGCAACTGCCGCCATGGCTTCTTACTCGCCTGCAATTGATCCGTTGCACGACGGGCAAGTTCGGGAATTTTGGCGCTGGGTGCACTCCTTCCCGGCAGACGAAGCGCCATCGGGGGATCCTGACGGTAGCCGGTGCTCCCTACGCCAATCTGGTCCGGTCTGGTTTCTTGCTGGCAACGCGCGGGGTGGCTCAGTCAGCCGGACATGCGAAGTCGTGCCCGGTAAGCGCATTGTGGTGCCGGTTCTCGCGGTGGCCGTGCCTGCCGGGGATATGGAGAACTGCTCGGAAACCCGGCTGTCGTTCTACGCACAGCTGATCAAGACCAGCGCCATGGACGTCCAGCTGAATGGCACCGCGCTGCCGCGGTCGGCATGGCCGCGCATGCACATGGCATGTTTGCCCCGACCGGATGGTGAAGGGCAGCTTCTAGTCGCAGGCTGGTGGTTGTATCTGGGTCGCCTCCCCAAAGGCGAGCACCGCGTTGCTTTCAGTGTCCGCGCCGAGGGTCTGGAGCTACAGCACGATGTGCACTACCAGTTGATGGTGCAATGATGTGGGTGACGAGTGCCGTTATCTCGCGATGGCCAACTAAATGCTTACGGACCCTCATAGTCATTGCGGTTGCCCTAGCGACTATTGGTGGCGCGCAGTCGACTGGCTCGATGCAGACGAGCCCCATCGGGCAACCTCCGGCTGAATCGGACTTCGTCGCAAAAACGCGGGACCTCCTCCAATTACTCGTTCGCCATCCTGCCCAAGATCACGAGCCGTTCTGGAGTGTGGGCGGCATTGACATGCACCCCGTGTCGTCCATCAGCGCTCGTAGCCTGCAAGTCCTGCGCAGCGAAGCTTCTGCCTACGACCCATCGGCACGCGACCGCGCCTTGCGCTGCGGCGTACCGGCTGACCTACCCGCACAGTACCAGGTGCTTGTGCTGGACCTCAACGTAGCCGCGTTCGTGCCTGTTCCAGTGTTTCTCGGCCCGAAGGCCAAGGAGCTGAGATACGTCGAAGTGGCGCTGCATCGACCTGAGCTTCCGCTTGTGGTTCTCGTCACCGGCTACGACGGTTTTGCACTGAGACTGTCAACGTCCCCTGAAACTGATTTGGTGGCGGTGCATATGCAAACCTACTACCCTGGAATTGTGCTTGGCGTCCCGGCGGCGAAGGTAACGCAAACTTACCTACCCCGAAACGCGCGCAACGGCGCTGCGAACTCTTCTTGCGCTTACAGTGACACGAAAGCGCAGGACATTGCAGCGGGCCTCGGTTTACGGCCGACCGAGACCGAGGTGCTCCGCGCCGAAGGCAACGACAACCGACTGGTTTATCCCAAGGTCGCTATCGCGAAACGGCAGCCGCTCCTCGGCGCATTCCTTGACCTAGAGATGCCAGTTCCTTCGCAGTATGGCCTGGCTGTTTTGGCTGACAAGGGGTACCTCCGGCCTGCTCTGTCCGCGCAGCAGCATGGGGGTGGCAACCAAGTGCTGGAAGTGCTCAAACCATTCCGGCTGCCAGAAGGCCTGCACGGCAGCCATTTACGCACTTTTCTTCTTCCCAAAGGGGTGCGGCAGCCCTCAGGCGATCTGGGACATTCAACGCTGATCCGCGAGCCTTGAAAGACTTTTGGGGGCAAGCGCGTGCAATAGACCTGCGGCACCCTGCGCGAAATCGCCGCCGTGGCAGGCTATGTACGCGATGTGCGGGGCAAAGACTGGGTGGTGGTGGCCTTGATCAACGACGATAACTCGAAACTGGGCCGCCAGGCGTTGGATGCGCTGATTGAGTCGATGGCGCGGGGGATGGGGTGAGGAAGTGAGGGCTTGAATTTGGATGCAGCTTTACTGAGATTTGCTCTAATTTTTATAGCTGCTCCCGCACTATCTATGGGCTGGGTAGCACATTTGACTATTTATGGAACTTATATGAGGAGTTCGTTGACACGGGCTGTATTTAGTTGACTAGTTGCCAACTGCCCTTTCTCTAAAGGTGATTGGGGAAATTTCCAAAGGAATGATTTCGCGCTATGCGTTTAATGACGGGCATTACGGGACACGCCCCCTCCATTACAGGGCCAGAGCTACTCTGCACCGTGCTGGATTTCAACTCGCAACACCCCAGATTCAAGGGCCTTGCCAACATTCTGTATTGCGGATTTGTTAGCTTCCAACGCTTCAGAGTCGATCGGAAAGCCGATGACATTCATCTTCAGAGCATGCTGCCCAGTAACCAATGAGAGTGTTGCTTTGCGTAGTTCTGATTCTTCGGCTTCTAACTCGCCATGCGCAATAGGCGAATATGAGTCACGCTTCAACTGCACACGATCAAACTTGTAGCCAATATCTTGGGCCATCGCGTACAGCAGATTCGTGAAGAGCTCGGAGCCTTGTGCGATCCAAAGTTGGAACTGCTCGTCAAGCGGCTTGTTGTTGAGGTGATCACGGTATTCTTTCCAAGCATCAAGAATGCGCTGTTCCTTGCCGCTGCGTCGATGTATACCGAATGTGCGCTCTCCATAGAACACTAGATCGATCATGTTGAGGGCTCGCACGTGTTCCGGTGAAACACGAGAAGCTCTAGTTGCCATCAATGTCTCAAAGAGGCGGATCTTCCGTGATCGAACCTCTCGGAAGCCTTCCACGGCTTTCTGCGCCTGGACCGCCAAGATCGGGCCAAACATTGTCGACATGACGACTGCCCAGTCTTTGAGTTCTAGATTGAAGTAAAGAGTGGGTTCCATAAGTTCCTAAGGAGCTCTGACTATTGATATGCCCGTTATTTTTGCAGGATAACATCGCGCCCCGGTCATACAACGCGGCGGCACGAACTCTAGTTTCTCCATAGAAATCAAACAGCTATTGTGTTTAACTGACAGGATGTGCTGGTGTAGTGAAACGACAGAACAGTCAGGTGTGTTAGCTCAAATTACGTTTACACATCGCTATCTATGTTGGGCAGCGCATCAAGCCCCTCATGGCTAACAATTCGCGCCAGCGCCTCGGCCATACCGGCGCGGGCAGTGGCCCAATCAAAATCGGTTTGCAGGCCCATCCAGAAATCGGCGCTGATGCCAAAGTATTTGGCCAGGCGCAGGGCGGTGTCCACCGTAACGGCACGACGCTCTCTCACCACGTCATTGATACGTGGAGCCGGAACCAACAAAGCCATTGCCAGCGCGTGTGCGGTCAGGCCTACGTGCATCGGAACACCATTAGCCGGGCTCCGGCGTCAGAGAATGTGCAGAAACTTTTGCGGTATACCTTGCGAGTGAGGCGCAGTAGTCGAGGGGCACATTCCCCCAAGAGCGTTGTGAGTCAGTCTTGCTGCGGCCATTGCTGGCGGGCGTGCACTACAAGCAGCACTGTCACGGTTTTTGCGTTCTCTTCGACAATCACAATGTAATTTGGATGCGCGACCAGCTCGTGCGTGCCCTTGACACGACCCAGCTTGCGTGGAAAGTTGGGATCAGCGAGCTGTGTCACCTGGTCATCTATGTTGATGCGCAACTTGGCTGCAGCCTTGGGGTTGTCTTTCGCGACATGGGCAGAAAGCTCCCGCAGACTCTGGCGATAAGACTCGTGCCGAATGACCTTTTTCACGCGTCGCTGGCCTCACGCTCCCACTGAGCGCGCTCAGCGGCCCATTCTGTATCGGAAATTGCCTTATTGCTGCCATCGGCTATGCCGGCCCTGGCCGTTTTGACTTTGCCCTCTAACCAGTCCCGGTAGGCTACAGCCGCGTGCGCATCTTTCATGCGCTGGGCGGCGTCCGTGCGCTTGCGATCGGATGCAGGAACTACGCGTGCGTAGCCGGTTGCGTCCACCTGGTACTTCGCGATGCCAATGCTTTTCAAGTAATCAACAAGCGTTTCAAACTTGCGGTAGTTGCGTATCGCACCGCGCCTGGCCGCCAACACGCGCTCGGTCAATCCGTATTGAAAAACAACGCCCCAGCCGCCCGGCTGACCAACAATGCTAGCCCCGCGAATTGCGCCAGCCTGTACTAAATGCTCCAAGGTAGTGCGGTCAATAGTGTCAGTGGGCATAGCCATATTTTCACTTTCTAGTCTGGATTTAGTAGAAGTATTTTACCAAACTAATAGAATATGGTGAAGAATTGGTTGGCACGCTGCGGCTGCCAACATTGCTGTATTTGAACCGTGCTGAGGGCAGCGCGTCTGACAAATTGCTATCTTCTTTATAGCTGCTCACGCACTACCCACGGCCTCTATGGCACATTTGCCTCTCAAGCGCTCGCCAAAGCTCGCCAAAAGTTAATCACACGACCAGGCAGCGCCCTACGTCTGCCCAACCCGATTCACAGCCTCCACAATCGCATCCCAAATACCGGGTTGCGACAGCACCGGCATTTCATTGGCCAGCACATGGCTGAGCGCACCCGCGTTTTGCTCCAGGGAGCGCAGCAGTCGGTCAGCTTGGTTGTCGGGCATTTCCACGATTTCTTTGAGCGCGGCGCGGGCACGGTAGTGCTGACTTAGGTACCTGGATTCTTCGCGCATTTGCTCGCTGATCGTTCGCGCTATCACCTTGGACAGATAGACCACATGGGGGCCAAGATCGGGATAGCGCCACAAGGGGCGCGCCAGATCGTCGCCATTGAACACGAAGTTGGAAACAACGCCGTCTGGGTAGGTGGTATGGGTTGGGGTGAAGGCCACCTGATCGCGGGTGGATTGCATCAAGGGTAGAGACACGGAGTCCAGCACCTGGTTGTATGACCGGCGCTCGCCAGAGTCTGCGGAGATGAGGGCCGACACCGGGAGGATGATCGGCTCGGGTATTGCGCCGTCGCGCCGCAAGATGTCATTAATCAGAAAGCGGTGCACGCGGCCGTTGCCATCTGCCATGGGGTGGATGTAGACGAAAGCAAAGGCCGCCACCGCGCTGCGCACGACGGGGGATTGCCCCTGCGTACGTTCCAAGAAGACTTGCAGGCCCTCCAGCATGTTGCGCAAATCGGCCTCGGGCGGCGCTACGTAGTGCACCACTTCTTGGTAGCGCACGGTCTCACCCACCAGCACCGGTGATTGCCGCAAGCCAAAGCGCGTGAGGGTGCTGACTGGCCCCAAAATGTCTCGCTGCAGCTCGGCCAAAGTATCGTCCGTCAAAGGCAGCTGGCCTTGCCCCGTGCGCCGGGCCATCACGTCTGCAAAGCGCTGAATGCGGGTGCCTTGGTCTGCTTCGCCCTCCATCGCAAAGCTGGCTTTGCTTTCGCGCAGGGTCATCCAGGCGGCAGCGCGCTGCAATAGCTCTTCACCAAACTCGTCTGAGAGCGCCGCCAGCAGCGCGCGCACATCCAAGCCAGCGGCGGTGTTCAGCGCCTCGGTTTTGACGATGGTGGGGCAGAAGAAACGGGTGCCAGGCAGGTTGTCGTTGATCCGCCAGCGGGGGTTTTTCAGGGTCCGGTCAGCCGTGGCCACCAGCATGACATCAGCGTCCAGTGCATCTACGTAATTGCCCTTCAGTCGGGCAGGCACTTGGAGCTGATTGCCGATGAGCCATTCGTAGAGAAAGGCCGCGCGCCGGGCGTATTGGCCTGTGGGCTCAGCCTCGATCCAGGCCTGCAGTGGGGCGGAGCCAGTTTTAAGAAATAGGCGGGCCAAAAATTCCAGGTGCGGTACCTCGTGGCGCAAATGGAATTGCAAGTGCGCCGCCACTTGCGACGCTGGGCGCATGCCTTCGGGGTAGGTCTCCAGGCGGAAGCCATCATCCAAATGCGTAGCGCGCCGTCCGCCCACCTGGCTTAAGACGGGGAGCCTGCCCATGGGCAAGACCCCAAACTCGCGGGCCAACCAAGCGCCGCCGATAGGGTCGGTAGGAAGTGAATGGACTGGAGAAACCATGGGCATACGGCCTGCAGTTGCTTAAAAACGATTATTAGTGCGCAAAAGTAGTTTGATTTATTGCGGTTTGCATTAAATCGATTACTTATAGCAGTTTCTGAATAAAAGTGATTAATTTCTGCAGACTACGCTGAACGCGGTTTCGGCATTCGTCTTAGCTCAATGGGTAGACGTATTTTGAGGGGTGCTATTGTTTTCGTAGCTGCTCCCGCACTATCCACGGCCTGGATGACCTGTTCAGCTCGGCCGCGCCGTAACTACTCAGCTCACCCGCTGAAACAAGGCTGAATCGTCTTGCCGTTAAACACGCTCACCAGACACTCAAACAGATTGCCCTTCTGCTTAGTCATCGTCGCCAGGTACGAACGAATCGTAAAGAACGTATCCGCACCATGCTCAGTCCTAAAGCAGCCCGATACCTTCTGCTTCACCTTGGCCATGCGTAGCGCCTGCTCGGCCAAGTTGTTCGTAAACGGCACATTCGCATCCGTCATGAAACGCCACACCTCCAATCGGCGCTCGCGCAGCCTCCTGAGCAAGTTCACCGCCTTGGACTGCTTGACCCGGCTCC
>NKIO01000103.1 GCA_002255935.1 Comamonadaceae bacterium PBBC2 | reverse complement strand
ATGGCGCCCTTGTTGATCTACACCGCTTTGCTTTGGGGTTTGGGGCTTTATGGCGGTTACCGCCTGGCCTACCAAGGCTTGGGGTCTTGGGTTGCGCGCCCCAGCGTGGACACTTTCTGGATGACCAGCACCGTCGCCTTGGCCATCGTGTCCATCTTGTTTGCGGTGCTGGTCTGGCGAGCCACCAGAGCGCCTCTGCCCGACCGATGACCAAGCAAACTCATGGACGCACAGGCACATGCCCTCCAATTGCGTTATGGTTCTGCATCCTTTCACACCTACTTTGAGCGCCAAATGATCTTAGAAATCGCTGACATCCGCATCCAACCCGGCCAGCAAGCTGAATTCCAAAAAGCCATCGAACAGGGCCTGAACACCATCGCCAGCCAAGCCAAGGGCTTTCGCGGCGCCAAGGTCAACCATGGCATTGAAAACCCCGAGCGCTATGTGTTGCAAATTTTCTGGGACACCTTGGAAGACCACACCGTCGGCTTTCGCGAATCCGAGCTGTTCACGCAATGGCGCGCCATCGTGGGCCCCTTCTTTGCCGCCCCACCCCAGGTCGAGCACTTCAATTTGACGTTCCAGTCCGCCTGATCGCTGGCTTACTGGGCTTCATGGCCTGCCACCAAGCGGACCAGCAATTCGACAAATTGTTTTTGTTCAGCGCTGTTCAAAGGCGCCAAGATGCGCGTTTGCACTTCGGCCACCGCCGTTTGCATGCCCGCAAGTGCCTCAATGCCTTCGGGCGTGATGACCAGCAGTTTGCGGCGGCGGTCGGTGGCATGGGCTTGCCGAGCCAACCAGCCTTTGGCCTCCAAGCGGCCGATGACCGAGCCCGATGTGGCCGGGTCAAACGCCACACGCTTGGCCAAAGTGACTTGGTCGATGTCTGGCGTGTCGCGCAGGGCATTCAAAATCGCAAACTGCACCGGCGTGATGTCCGACTCGGCCAAGCACTCGGCAAAAATGCCCACCGCAATTTGCTGCGCTCGGCGGATGAGGTGCCCGGGCGCCGTGGCCACTTCCAAACGCTTGTTCATGCCTGCTGGTCTCCTGCTTCGCTAGGGTTTTCACTGCGCGGCACACGCGTGCCGACCCTCTATAGTAAGCCCACATACGAACCCTCAAGCACCACCGTGCACCACCTCTGAGAAAGTCCGCCATGAGTTTTGTGTTTGACCCCACGCCCGTGGTCTGCCTGCCGGTTGTCGGCCAGCAAGACCGTTTTCCCGTCCACCGTGTCTATTGCGTTGGTCGCAACTACGAAGAACACGCCAAAGAGATGGGCTTCACAGGGCGGGAGCCGCCTTTCTTTTTTCTCAAGCCCACCGACAGCCTGGTCGTGGTCGAAGCAGGCCAAACAGGTCGCATGCCCTACCCCAGCGTGACGAAAAACCTGCACCATGAAATCGAACTGGTTGTGGCCATCGGAGTGGGCGGTAAAAACATTGCCGCAGCCGATGCGGCCAAACACATTTACGGCTACGCCGTGGGCCTGGACATGACCCGCCGCGATTTGCAAAACGAAATGAAAAAACAAGGCCGCCCCTGGTGCATTGGCAAAGCCTTTGACGACTCCGGACCGATTGGCCCCATCACCCGCCAAGAACACGCCGGCGACATCCACAACGCCGAAATCAGCTTGCAGGTCAATGGCACAGACCGCCAACGCAGCACGGTGGCCAAATTGATCTGGAACGTGGCCGAGACCATTGAACACCTCTCAGCGGCTTGGGAGTTGAAGGCCGGCGACCTGATTTTCACGGGCACCCCAGAAGGCGTGGCCGCTGTGGTCAGTGGCGATCTGCTGGTCGGTCAAGTGGCTGGGCTTGGCGCATTGCGTGTCGAAATTAAATAATGAACAAAAGTGCACGCAAACACCTCTTTATGGTGTTTACCCGTACTAATTTTCAAATTACTTGCAACATAATGCAGATTCATACCCTGTGCACGGGCAAATCAGATCATCGATCTGAAAAATAGGCTTGCACTGGGTAAACACCAATTAACCGACCGATCGGTTGGTTTTAAGATGAATCCTGAAGATAACCCCCAAAGGAGCACTCGCATGAAACAAATCTTGAAACAAACGGCCCTGGCCGCAGGCCTGGCACTGGCTGGCTTGTGCGTTCAGGCCCAAACCGTCACCTTGAAAGTACACCACTTCTTGGGCCCTCAGTCGATTCAGCACACCACCATGCTGGGCGACTGGTGCAAAGCCATTGCCCGTGACTCCAAAGACCGCCTGAAGTGCGACATCTTCCCCGCCATGCAATTGGGCGGCACCCCTGTGCAACTGTATGAACAAGCCCGTGACGGCGTGGTCGACGTGGCTTGGACCCTGCAAGCCTACACCCCCAAACTGTCCAAGCTGGAAGTGTTCGAACTGCCCTTCATGATGACCAACGCCGAAGCCACCAGCCGCGCGGCTTGGGACTTCGCCCAGAAGTACGCACAAGAAGACTTCAAGGACGTGAAAATGCTGGCGGTGCACGTGCACGGCCCAGGCAACATTTACACCAAGACCAAGGCCGTCACCACCATGGCCGACCTCAAGGGCATGAAAGTGCGCGCCCCCACTCGCCAGGTCAACAAAATGGTCGCCATGATGGGCGCCACTCCTGTGGCTATGCCTGTGCCGCAAGTGCCTGAAGCCTTGTCCAAAGGCGTGATCGACGGCGCCGTGATCCCTTACGAAGTGGCGCCTGGTTTGAAGGTCAACGAATTGACCAACTTCACCGCCGAAACCGATCGCACTTACAACGCGCTGTACACCACCGTGTTCGTGGTCCCCATGAACAAGGCCAAGTACGACTCGCTGCCTGCCGACCTGAAAGCGGTCATCGACAAGAACTCGGGTCGCGAAATGTCGGCCTTCTTTGGCAAAACACAAGCGGGCCAAGACGTGCCCAGCAAGAAAGTGTTTGAAGCTTCTGCCAACCAAAAGATCAGCATCATCCCCAAGGCTGAACTGGAAAAGTGGAAGAAAGCCACTGACCAGCTCGACGATGCTTGGGTGGCTGAAATGACCGGCAAAGGCATGGACGGCAAAGGCATGCTGCAAAGCGCCACCGATCTGATCAAGCAATACACCAAATAAGTCGATTCGATCAACCTGGGCCATGGCTGTTGGCAGCTGGTCCAGGTTTTTTTACAGCTACGATTGCTTACCTGATGGATGGCGCTTTGTCCCCCAGCCATCCACATTCTTTTCCCCTTAACTGTGTGAACACCATGATGTTTTCTCATTATTTGGAGCGGCTGGCCCGACTCTGCAGCATATTGGGGGGTCTGATCATGACCGGCCTGATGCTGATGACCTGTTACAGCCTGATCGGCCGCAACGTTTTTGATACCGCATTGATTGGCGATTTTGAATTGACCGGTGTGGGCGCTGGCGCTGCCATTGCGCTGTTCATGCCCATTTGCCAGCTCAAGCGCGAGAACATCATCGTGGACTTCTTCACCGCCAAATGCAGTGACGCCACCAATTTCAAGCTTGACCGCTTGGGTGACTTGTTCATGACCATCATCTTTGCTTTGCTGTCTTGGCGCTGCGGCGCGGCGGCCATCAACGCCAAAGAAACCATGGGTGCTTCCATGTTGCTGGGTTTCCCCGACTGGATCGTGTTCACCAGCATGTGCATTCCCTTCGGCATCACCGCCATCATCGCTCTGGTGCAAACGCTCTCGAAATTTGATAACAACGATAAGGCCTCGTCATGACCCCGATCACTTTGGCTTTGCTGATTTTCGGCATCATGCTGTTGCTCATGGTGGTCCGCGTGCCGATCGCAGGCGCCATGTTTTTGGCTGGCACGGCCGGCTTCATCCTCCAAACCGGTGTCACGCCTTACCTGAACTTCCTGAATAACCTGGCATTTGCCCGACTGGCCAACTATGACCTGTCGGTGATCCCCTTGTTCATTTTGATGGGCCACTTTGCCACCCAAGGCGGCATCAGCAAGGCGCTGTTCCAGTTCGCTGCCGCGGTGATGGGCCGCTTCAAGGGCGGCTTGGCCATGGGCGCGGTGCTCGCTTGTGGTGCCTTCGGCGCGATCTGTGGCTCTTCGGTCGCTACGGCCGCCACCATCACCGGCGTGGCCTTGCCCGAGATGAAGCGCCACGGCTACTCAGGCCGACTGTCTACCGGCACATTGGCTGCAGGTGGCACCCTGGGCATTTTGATCCCGCCATCCGTGCCTTTGGTGATCTACGCCATCCTGACCGAGCAGAACATTGCCAAGTTGTTTGCTGCCGCGATGATGCCCGGCATCATCGCCATGGTCGGCTACATGATCGCCATCGCCATCTATGTGCGTGTGGTGCCTGGCCAGGCCCCTGATACCGAAGAAGTTGAAAAACTCACTTTCGAATCCCTCAAGGGCATCTTGCCGATTGCCACCATCTTCGTGATCGTGTTTGGCGGCATTTATGCAGGTTACTTCACCCCCACCGAAGGCGCTGCGGTCGGTGCATCGTCGACCTTTGTGGCGGCTTTGCTCAAACGCGAGTTGACCTGGGGCAAGTTCTTGGAATGCTTCCACTCCACCGCGATCAGCTCCGCCATGATCTTCATGATCTTCATGGGCGCGGACGTCATGAACGCTTCTTTGGCCCGCACCCAAGTGCCCGGTCAATTGGCCGAGTTGGTGGTGTCGATGAACCTGGCCCCGCTGATGGTGGTCTCCGGCATCTTGCTGCTTTACGTGGTGCTGGGCGCAGTGATGGACGAACTGTCCATGCTCTTGCTCACCATCCCGATCTTCTTCCCCATCATCATGAAGCTGGACTTCGGCATGACGCCTGAGTACACCGCCATCTGGTTCGGCATCATGGTGCTGATGACGGTGGGCTTTGGCATGCTGGCACCGCCGGTCGGCTTGAACGTCTATGTGGTCAATGGCATGGCCAAAGACGTGCCCCTGAGCGAAAGCTACAAAGGCATCATGCCTTTCCTGATCAGCGACACCATCCGCACCTTGATGTTGTTGTTCTTCCCGGGCATCACCTTGTTCTTGATCCCGTACCTGACCTGATCTGACAGACGCCAGGGCCCAAGCCTCCACGGTTCAAAACCCTGGAGGCTTTTTTCTGAAGGGAAATGGTTAGACTCTGACCGCCCCTTAAACACGAAGCACCCATGATGTTTGACCGCACCATTCGACACTGCCGGCAATGCGGCGCACCTGTTGCAAGGCGTTTGCCCGACGACGGCGACACCAAAGAACGCGCGATCTGCACCGTCTGCCACACGGTGCACTACGAGAACCCCTTGAATGTGGTGGGCACGGTGCCGCATTGGGGCGACCAAGTCTTGCTGTGCAAGCGCAACATCGAGCCCCGCAAAGGCAAATGGACTTTGCCTGCGGGCTTCATGGAGTTGGGCGAATCCACCTCACAAGGTGCGGCCCGCGAAACCACCGAAGAAGCGGGTGCCCAATTCATCATGGAGGACCTGTTCACCGTAATGAGCGTGCCCCGCGTCGGACAAGTGCATCTGTACTATCGCGCCCGACTGACCAGTGACCAATTCGACCCTGGCCACGAAACGATGGAAGCGAAACTGTTCACGGAATCCGAGATCCCTTGGGACGAATTGGCCTTTCGCACCGTGCGCGAAACCCTGGAGCATTACTTTGCCGACCGTGCAACTGGCCAATTTGCCACCCATGCTTTTGACATCGAATAAAAAAACGGTGCCTTCAAAAAAACCAAGCCTTGCAAACCCATAATCAAAGCGTTTTCTTCACTCTTTGATTTTGAAAAGGCTTAGCATGATCAAGTCCATTTCCACCCTCCTGAGCTGCCTCGTGGCGGCCACTGCCATGGCCCAAACAGCGGCCCCAGCGCCAGCACCGGCCATTGTTCCCGCCGTGACAGCACCTGCAGCTGCCCCGGCACCGGCCGCACAACCAGCCCCAAAAGCGGAAGCGCCTGCCAAGAAAAAGCACGCCAAAAAAGCGGACAAGAAAACCGATAAAAAAGCGGCTAAAAAAGCCAAAAAGAGCAAAAAGAAAAACAAGAAGTGATCGCCTGAGCCCTCACAGCCTAGGCCATGTGCATACAGCGCAGCCCCAAAAAAAGGCCACCGCAAGGTGGCCTTTTCAATGGGCAATCGGTTCAGCGATCAGACGTCAATCGCCGCCGCAGAGCCAGCCAGCTTGCGCAGCTCAAATTTCTGAATCTTGCCCGTGCTGGTCTTGGGCAACTCGCCAAACACCACCGCACGGGGCACCTTGAAGCCCGCCAGATGCTGCTTGCAATGCGCCACGATGTCCTCGGGCGTGACCTGGGCGTCCGTCTTCAGCTCCACAAAGGCGCAGGGCGTCTCGCCCCAGCGCGCATCGGGCTTGGCCACCACGGCGGCGGCCAGCACGGCGGGGTGGCGGTACAGCACATCTTCCACCTCGATCGACGAAATGTTCTCACCGCCCGAGATGATGATGTCCTTGCTGCGGTCCTTGATCTTGATGTAACCGTCGGGGTACTGCACGGCCAGGTCACCGCTGTGGAACCAGCCGCCCGCAAACGCCTCTTGCGTGGCCTTGGGGTTCTTCAGGTAACCCTTCATGGCGATGTTGCCCTTGAACATGATCTCGCCCATGGTCTCGCCGTCTTGCGGCACGGGCTGCATGGTCTCGGGGTCGAGCACGCGCACATCGCGCTCCAGGTGGTATCGCACGCCTTGGCGGGCGTTCAGACGGGCGCGCTCGCCAATGTCCAGCGCCTCCCATTCGGGGTGTTTGGGACACACCGTGGCCGGGCCATAGACCTCGGTCAAGCCGTACACATGGGTCAAATCAAACCCCATGGCCTCCATGCCCTCGATCATCGAAGCCGGTGGCGCCGCACCCGCCACCATGGCTTTGACGCCTGCGGGCACGCCCACCTTCATCTCGGCGGACGCATTGACCAGCAAGCCATGCACGATGGGCGCCCCGCAGTAATGGGTCACCCCATGGTTGCGGATGGCATCGAATATCGCCTGCGCATCCACGCGGCGCAAACAGACGTTGACCGCCGCACGCGCCGCCACCGTCCATGGAAAGCACCAGCCATTGCAGTGGAACATGGGCAGCGTCCACAAATACGCCGCATGCTTGGGCATGTCCCACTCCAAAATATTGGAGATCGCATTGGTGGCCGCTCCCCGGTGGTGGTAGACCACGCCCTTGGGGTTACCGGTGGTGCCGCTGGTGTAGTTCAGGGCAATGGCATCCCACTCGTCGCCGGGCAGGCTCCAGGCAAAGTCGGCATCGCCACTGGCCACAAACGACTCATAGGTCGTTGATCCCAGTTTTTCGCTGGCGCCGTTATACAGCACGTCTTCCACATCGATCACCAAGAGCGGCGTCTTGGCTTGGCGCAGCGCCAGCGCTTTTTTCATGGTGCCCGAAAACTCCGGGTCCACGATCACCGCCTTGGCTTCGCCGTGGTCCAGCATGAAGGCGATGGTCTCAGGGTCCAAACGGGTGTTCAGCGCATTGAGCACGGCCCCAGCCATCGGGATGCCAAAGTGCGCCTCCACCATGGGCGGGGTGTTGGGCAGCATCACGGCCACGGTGTCGTTCTTGCCAATGCCGGCTTGCGCCAGCGCACTGGCCAACTGGCGGGTGCGGCGGTAGGTGGTGGCCCAGTCCTGGCGCCAATCACCGTGCACGATGGCCAAACGCGTGGGGTACACCTCGGCCGTGCGTTCAATGAAGCTCAGGGGCGACATGGGCGCATGGTTGGCGGGGGTCTG
>NKIO01000102.1 GCA_002255935.1 Comamonadaceae bacterium PBBC2 | reverse complement strand
GTTCGCGTCGGACCGTGCGCGCACCTTTTCAAACAGACGGAACGACAGACGGCTTTCAGGCGAGAGCTTCGCCGGGTCGAACCGCTTCCGCATCTCCTTGAGCGCGGCCATGTCCGCTGCATGGTCCTTGGCCTCGGCCGCGTCGGTGAAGTCATCCCATTTGCCGTAATCGGCATCTTTTATGCCGCGATAGGATTTGGACAGAGGCGAACGGGCCAGCTGATCGGAATCGAATTTGTCGAAAAACGCCTTGAGCTCAACATCCTGTGACGCGGCGGCAGGTGCCATGTGGGCAGAATGGTCGTGCTGGGCCAGCGCCACTTGCGGTGCGGACATAAGGGCAAAGAGCGATACGGCAATGAGCGAGCGGGGCATGAGGGTCTCCTTCAAATGGCTTTATCTTGGTTTAGCGACTGGCGGCCGAAGTGTCGGACAAGATCGCGCCGTCCTGCATTTCGACCACGCGGGCATTGCGGCGGGCAGCCATCAACGCAGCCTCGTTGCACAAGTTCGCCAGATCGGCGCCGCTCATGCCGGGGGTGCCACGGGCGATCAAATCGGCTTTGACATCTTGACCAATCGGCACCTTGCGCATGTGGACATTCAGGATCTGTTCACGGCCACGGATATCAGGCAAGGTCACGTAGACCTGACGGTCGAAACGACCGGGGCGCAGCAAAGCGGCATCCAAAATATCAGGGCGGTTGGTGGCTGCGACCACGATGACACCCAGGTTGGTTTCAAAACCATCCATTTCAACCAACATCTGATTGAGGGTTTGCTCGCGTTCGTCGTTTCCGCCGCCCAAACCGGCGCCACGCTGGCGACCGACCGCATCGATTTCGTCAATGAAGATGATGCAAGGTGCGTTTTTCTTGGCGTTCTCGAACATGTCGCGCACGCGGGCAGCGCCCACGCCGACAAACATTTCAACGAAATCCGAACCGGAGATGCTGAAAAACGGCACTTTCGCTTCGCCAGCGATGCCTTTGGCCAGCAAGGTTTTACCGGTGCCGGGAGGGCCGACCAGCAAAAGGCCACGCGGGATGCGGCCGCCCAGCTTCTGGAATTTTTGAGGGTCTTTCAAGAAGTCGACCACCTCTTTGACTTCTTCCTTGGCTTCATCACAACCGGCGACATCGGCAAAAGTAACTTGGTTGTTGTTTTCATCGAGCATGCGGGCCTTGGATTTGCCAAAGCTGAAAGCGCCGCCCTTGCCACCGCCTTGCATCTGGCGCATGAAGTAAACCCAAACGCCAATCAACAGCAGCATCGGACCCCAACTGACCAGCAAGCTCATCAACAACGAGCCCTCTTCACGTGGCTTGACGTCGAACTTAACGCCACTGTTGATCAGATCACCCACCAAACCGCGGTCCAAGTAAGTGGCAGTGGTTTTGATGCGGCGGTCATCGTTGGTGGTCGCAACAATTTCGGTGCCGCCAGGGCTTTCCTGAATGGTCGCGGTTTTGATGCGGTTGCCGCGCACTTCTTCGAGGAAGTCCGAATAGCCAATCGCATTCGCTCCGGTGGCACCACGGCTGTCAAACTGTTTGAAAACAGTGAACAGCACCATGGCGATCACAACCCAAACGGCGATTTTGGAAAACCAGGGGTTATTCAAGCGAGGCTCCAATAGGAAATAAAACTGTCATCATTTTAGGCCTGTGCAAGTGAACTTCCTTGCGTCCAGAGGTGTTTTGGCCCTGTAAAACACGGGATTTGCTCATGCGGGGGGCGAAATCAAGCCAATGCCCACCAAAAACGTCTCCGAAGACTTGTCCCGAGAGGATTTGGGTTTGATCGGTTTGACCACTTTGAACGTGGCCTTGAACAGCTTCACCAACTGGCTGTACCCACTGCCATGGAACAACTTGACCACCAAGGCGCCTTGCGGCTTGAGGTGGTTTTGAGAAAAGTCGAGGGCCAGCTCAATCAGGTGGGCAATGCGAGCGGCATCGGTGGATTCAATGCCCGACAAATTGGGCGCCATGTCCGAGACCACCACATCGGCCTGCCGTCCCGCCACCGCCGCCTCCAATTGGGCCAGGACCTCGTCTTCACGAAAATCTCCCTGAATGAATTGCACGCCTTCGATGGGCTCCATCGGCAACAGGTCCAACGCCACAATGGTTCCGTTGAGTTCTCCAACGGCCGCACCAGATGGTGACAAACGGCGGCGCAGGTATTGACTCCAAGCACCTGGCGCTGAGCCCAGATCCACCACCAAATGCCCAGGCCGGATCAAACCCAAGGTCTCGTCAATTTCTTTGAGCTTGTAGGCTGCACGCGCACGGTAGCCCTCTTTATGCGCCAACTTGACGTAAGGATCGTTGACATGGTCGTTCAGCCAAGCTTTGTTGACCTTTTTACTTTGTGTTTTTACTTTCATACCTGTCCGTCCTTGCGAGGATAATAGCGCCATGCCTCAAATACAACTCACTCCTGCAGAGCGCAAAGTTTTCCGCGCCGATGCACACCACCTTGATCCCGTCGTCATGATCGGCGGCGATGGCTTGTCAGCTGCCGTGATCAAGGAAACCGAAGCGGCGCTCAATGCCCACGGTCTGATCAAAATCCGCGTCTTGGGCGACGACCGCACCGCCCGCGAAGCCATGTTTGTACAACTGGCCGATCAACTCAATGCAGCCCCCATACAACACATCGGCAAACTGCTGGTGCTGTGGAGGCCACAACCCGAGAAGGTCAAAGAAATCGACGAAGACCGCAAAGCAGGTCCACGCGACTTCAAGGTCCTGAAATACAGCAAACGCGGTGGTCAACGCCCGGAAGTCAAAACCCTGCGCGTTTTGGGCAACCAACGCCTGACAGCGGGCGGCCAGATCAAGCGCGCCAAGCCCAAGCAAAAGTCAGTCAAAAAAGGCCGACTCGACTGATGACAAGCCATCAAGCCTGAAGGCTTGATTGAAACTGTAAGCCTGGTGATGCCACAGCCTCACTAGGCTTTTTTGATGGGTTTCAAATGTAAGAAACGCCCACGATCTCGTAACGGCGAACACCGCCGGGGGCCTGCACTTCGGCCACATCGCCCTCTTCCTTGCCGATCAAGGCACGGGCAATGGGACTGCTGATGTTGATCAAGCCCAATTTCAAATCAGCTTCGTCTTCACCCACGATTTGGTAAGTCACGGCGTCCCCGGTGCTTTCGTCTTCGAGTTCGACGGTGGTGCCAAACACCACACGACCACCAGCATCGACCGTGGCCGGATCGATGATTTGGGCCGCTGACAACTTACCTTCGATTTCTTGAATGCGGCCTTCAATGAAGCCTTGGCGGTCCTTGGCGGCGTCGTATTCGGCGTTTTCACTCAAGTCGCCCTGCGCACGTGCTTCGGCAATGGCTTGAATCACCGCTGGGCGGTCCACAGTTTTCAAGCGGTGCAACTCGTCCTTGAGCTTTTCAGCGCCACGTTTGGTGATCGGGATGGTCGACATAAGGTGTTCTCCAAAAGCAAACCGCCGAGAGTTGCCTCTCGGCGGTGATGAATTGCCATTATGCCCTGCGAAACATCGCAAGGCCTGGGCGTCAAGCGGTCAATTGAGCATGCATTTCCTGCACAGAAATGACGTCCAGGTTATCCATGCTCTTCATGCCTTGCACGGCCGCCTCAGCACCAGCGATGGTGGTGAAAGTGGTCACGCGGTTGAGCAAAGCCGAAGTGCGGATGTGGCGCGAATCGGCAATCGCATTGCGACGCTCTTCCACGGTGTTGATGACCATGACCACTTCGTTGTTCTTGATCATGTCCACAATGTGGGGGCGACCTTCGGTGACCTTGTTGACCAATTGCACTGGCACTTGCGCCGCTTCAATCGCCGCAGCCGTGCCTTTGGTGGCCAACAACTCAAAACCCAGGGCGACCAATTGGCGAGCCACTTCCACCGCGCGGGCTTTGTCGTTGTTTTTGACCGTGAGGAAAACTTTGCCCGAACGTGGCAGCTTGGTGCCAGCGCCCAGTTGGCTTTTCACAAAGGCCTCGCCAAATGTCTTGCCCACGCCCATGACTTCACCGGTGGATTTCATCTCGGGGCCGAGGATGGTGTCCACGCCGGGGAACTTCACGAAGGGGAAGACGGCTTCCTTGACGCTGAAGTAAGGGGGTGTGACTTCTTTGGTGATGCCTTGCGACGCCAAGGTTTGACCGGCCATGCAGCGCGCAGCCACCTTGGCCAACTGGATACCCGTGGCTTTGGAGACGTAAGGCACGGTGCGTGAGGCGCGAGGATTGACTTCCAACACGTAGATGACATCTTTGCCGTCCACATGCTGAATGGCGAACTGCACGTTCATCAAACCCACCACGTTCAGAGCACCCGCCATGGCGGCCGATTGGCGTTTGAGTTCGTTCACGGTTTCGGCCGACAAGGAGTAAGGGGGCAATGAACAGGCGGAGTCACCGCTGTGCACACCGGCTTGCTCGATGTGTTCCATCACGCCACCGATGAAGGTTTTGCCTTCAGGGTCACGCAGGCAGTCGACATCGCACTCGATCGCATCGTTCAAGAAACGGTCCAAGAGCACTGGCGAGTCGTTGGAGACCTTGACCGCTTCGCGCATGTAGCGCTCGAGGTCACGTTGCTCGTGCACGATCTCCATGGCCCGGCCACCCAGCACATAGCTAGGGCGCACGACCAGGGGGTAGCCCAATGCGGCGGCTTTTTCCAAAGCTTCTGGCTCTGTACGCGCAGTGGCATTGGGAGGTTGGCGCAAACCCAGGTCTTGCAGCAGTTTTTGGAAACGTTCACGGTCTTCGGCCGCATCGATCATGTCGGGGCTGGTGCCGATGATGGGCACACCAGCGGCTTCCAGACCCAGCGCCAACTTCAAGGGGGTTTGACCGCCGTATTGCACGATCACGCCGGTCGGCTTTTCCTTGGCGACGATCTCGAGCACGTCTTCCAAAGTCAATGGCTCGAAGTACAAGCGATCCGAGGTGTCGTAGTCGGTCGAGACGGTCTCTGGGTTGCAGTTGACCATGATGGTTTCATAACCGTCTTCGCGCATGGCCAAAGCGGCATGCACGCAGCAGTAGTCAAACTCGATGCCTTGACCAATGCGGTTGGGACCGCCTCCGAGCACCATGATTTTTTTGTTGCTCGTCGGTTCGGCTTCGCACTCACCGTCGCCATGACCCTCGTAACTTGAATACATGTAGGCGGTGTCCGTCGAAAACTCAGCGGCGCAGGTGTCCACGCGCTTGTAAACAGGACGGATGTTGAGTTCATGCCGACGAGCACGAACCACATGCTCGGTCGTCTGCAGCAATTTACCCAAGCGGCGATCCGAAAAGCCTTTTTTCTTCAGGGCACGCAACTCTACGGCGGTGATCGCATCAAGACTGGTTTTTTCCAGTTCCAGTTCGATCTTCACGATCTCTTCGATCTGCACCAAGAACCAAGGGTCGATCTTGGTCAAGGCAAACACCTCGTCCACGCTCAAGCCCATGGCGAATGCATCGC
This sequence comes from Comamonadaceae bacterium PBBC2, assembly GCA_002255935.1. Classification (GTDB taxonomy): domain Bacteria; phylum Pseudomonadota; class Gammaproteobacteria; order Burkholderiales; family Burkholderiaceae_C; genus Limnohabitans_A. Next base: position 2,399 of record NKIO01000102.1, on the reverse strand, counting down.
CCACGTACCAAATGCGCTCGGGACCAGGTTCGCCCAGTTCCTTCTCGAGCACTTCGCGGTCTTGGGTTTTTTCGTTCATGCCGTCCACGCCCACTTCCAAACCGCGCAGGGCTTTTTGAAAGGACTCTTGGAAGGTACGCCCCATGGCCATCACCTCGCCCACCGATTTCATCTGAGTGGTCAAACGGCTGTCGGCCGTTGGGAACTTCTCAAAAGCGAAACGAGGGATCTTGGTGACCACGTAGTCGATCGAGGGCTCGAAAGACGCTGGCGTAGCGCCACCCGTGATTTCGTTGCGCAGCTCATCCAAGGTGTAGCCCACAGCCAATTTGGCAGCCACTTTGGCGATTGGGAAACCTGTGGCTTTGGAAGCCAAGGCCGATGAACGCGACACACGAGGGTTCATCTCGATGACGACCATGCGACCGTCTTTGGGGTTGATCGAGAACTGCACGTTCGAGCCGCCGGTGTCCACCCCAATTTCGCGGAGCACTGCCAAAGAGGCGTTGCGCAGAATCTGGTATTCCTTGTCGGTCAAGGTTTGTGCGGGCGCCACTGTGATGGAGTCACCGGTGTGCACGCCCATGGGGTCCAAGTTTTCGATCGAGCAGATGATGATGCAGTTGTCCGCCTTGTCGCGCACCACTTCCATCTCGTACTCTTTCCAACCGAGCAGCGATTCTTCAATCAGCAACTCGTTGGTGGGCGAAGCTTCCAAGCCACGTTTGCAAATCGTCTCGAACTCTTCGGGGTTGTAGGCGATGCCACCGCCTGTGCCACCCAGCGTGAAGCTAGGGCGAATAACGGTAGGGAAACCCACGCGCTTTTGCACATCCCAAGCTTCTTCCATGCTGTGGGCAATGCCCGAACGGGCCGATCCCAGACCAATCTTGGTCATGGCGTCTTTGAACTTCAGGCGGTCTTCGGCTTTGTCGATGGCTTCGGGTGTGGCGCCAATCAACTCGACTTTGTATTTGTCGAGCACGCCGTGGTGCCACAGGTCCAAAGCGCAGTTGAGGGCGGTCTGGCCACCCATGGTCGGCAAAATGGCGTCGGGGCGCTCTTTGGCGATGATCTTCTCAACCGTTTGCCAAGTGATGGGCTCGATGTAGGTCACATCGGCCGTGGCCGGGTCGGTCATGATCGTCGCAGGGTTGCTGTTGATCAAGATGACCTTGTAACCCTCTTCACGCAAAGCTTTACAAGCCTGCACACCAGAGTAGTCGAACTCGCAAGCCTGACCGATGATGATCGGGCCCGCGCCAATGATGAGGATACTTTTGAGGTCGGTGCGCTTGGGCATGTTATGGAGCCTCCATCAGATTGATGAAGCGGTCAAAGAGGTAAGCAATGTCGTGCGGGCCAGGTGATGCTTCAGGGTGACCTTGGAAGCAAAACGCGGGCTTGTCGGTGCGGGCCAAGCCCTGCAAAGTGCCATCAAACAAGGACACATGCGTGGCGCGGAGGTTGGCAGGCAAGGACTTTTCATCCACCGCAAAACCGTGGTTCTGGCTGGTGATGGACACACGGCCGGAGTCGAGGTCTTTCACGGGGTGGTTGGCGCCGTGGTGGCCAAATTTCATCTTGAACGTTTTCGCACCGCTGGCCAACGCCATGATCTGGTGACCCAAGCAAATGCCGAAGGTCGGGATACCGGTTTCGATCAACTCCGCAGCAGCTGCGATCGCGTAGTCGCAAGGCTCTGGATCGCCAGGGCCGTTGGACAAGAAAATGCCATCGGGCTTGTGCTTGAGCACCTCAGCAGCAGGCGTCTTGGCAGGCACCACCGTCACTTTGCAGCCGCGCTCGGCCAGCATGCGCAAGATGTTTTTCTTGACGCCGAAGTCATACGCAACCACATGGAACTTGGGTGCGGTCAAATTGCCGTAGCCTTCGCCCAATGTCCACTCGGTTTGTGTCCACTCGTACGACTTGGACACGGTGACCTTTTGCGCCAGATCAAGGCCGGCCATATGGGGCGCGCCTTTGGCAGCCGCCACCGCTTGGTCAATCACCGCTTGTGTCACTTCTTGGCCTTTGGCAAGACCCACGATCGCACCGTTTTGGGCGCCTTTGGTGCGCAAAATGCGCGTGAGTTGTCGGGTGTCGATGTTGGCAATGGCCACGGTGCCGGCATCGGCCAAATAGGACGACAAGGTTTGGCTGGAGCGGAAGTTGCTCGCAATCAGTGGCAGGTCTTTGATGATCAAGCCAGCAGCATGGACTTGGTCGGCCTCGATGTCTTCCGTGTTGACGCCGTAGTTACCGATGTGCGGGTACGTCAAAGTGACGATCTGCTGGCAGTAGCTGGGGTCGGTGAGGATTTCTTGGTAGCCGGTGAGCGAGGTGTTGAACACCACTTCGCCGACTGTGGAGCCGGTGGCTCCAATCGAGTTGCC
>NKIO01000101.1 GCA_002255935.1 Comamonadaceae bacterium PBBC2 | reverse complement strand
GTTCCTGCTCGAAAAAGGCATGAAGCTCGATGCGGGCGGGGCCTATCTGTACCACGACCCTTGCCACAGCCCCATGAAGCAGCAAGAGCCCATGAAGACCGTCAAGGCCTTGATGGGTGACAACGTGCTGGAGAGCAAACGCTGCTGCGGCGAATCGGGCACGCTGGGCGTGACGCGCCCAGACATCTCCACCCAAGTGCGCTTTCGCAAGGAAGAAGAGCTGCTCAAAGGCGAAGCCGCTTTGCGCAGCAGCGGTGCGCTGGCGCCTCAAGACAACGTGAAAATCCTGACCAGCTGCCCCAGCTGCCTGCAAGGTTTGTCGCGCTTTGGCGACGACATGAAAAACGGCCTGCTCGAAGCCGACTACATCGTGGTCGAGATGGCCAAACACATCTTGGGCGAAGAGTGGATGCCCGAGTACGTCAGCGCAGCCAATGCCGGTGGCATTGAGCGCGTCTTGGTTTAAAGCAGGAGAGCGCCCCATGGCCGGTTTGACAAAAGAAACACCCACGCCCGAGTCCCTGACCGTGCATGGCCAGACCAAGGTGCTGGAGATCGGATTTTCCGATGGGGCGCAGTTCCGCATCCCTTTTGAGCTGATGCGCATCTACTCGCCTTCGGCCGAAGTGCAGGGCCATGGCCCGGGCCAGGAAGTGCTGCAAACCGGCAAGCGCCAAGTGTCTGTGATCGAGATCGAGCCCGTGGGCAACTACGCCGTCAAGCCGACCTTCTCGGACGGCCACGACTCGGGCCTTTTTACTTGGGAGTACCTGTACTTTTTGGGCGATCAGCAAACGGCTTTGTGGCAACAATACGAAGAGCGCCTGCAAGCGGCAGGCACCGACCGCGATGCGCCCATGCCTGTCAAAGGCGGCAGCAGCTGCGGCCACAACCATTGAGCATTTCCCATGAGCACCACCCATTTCGGTTTCAAGACCGTCGATGAAACAGAAAAAGCCAAGCACGTGCGTGGCGTGTTTGACTCGGTCGCGTCCAAATACGATGTGATGAACGACCTGATGTCCATGGGCTTGCACCGCGTGTGGAAGGCCTACACCGTGCAGGTCGCCAACCTCAAAGAAGGCGACCAGGTGCTGGACATCGCAGGCGGTACGGGCGACTTGTCCATGGCCTTTTCCAAGAAGGTCGGCGCCACTGGCCGCGTGGTGCACACCGACATCAACGAAGCCATGCTCAGCACCGGACGTGACCGCTTGGTCGATCACGGCATCGCTTTGCCCACGCTGGTGTGCGATGCCGAGAAGCTGCCTTTTCCGGACAACCATTTCAATGTGGTGAGCGTGGCCTTCGGTTTGCGGAACATGACGCACAAGGATGTAGCCTTGAAGGAGATGTGCCGCGTGCTCAAGCCGGGCGGCAAATTGCTGGTGCTCGAGTTTTCCAAAGTGGCCAAGCCGCTGGAAAAAATCTACGACTGGTACAGCTTCAAGATCCTGCCCCACATGGGCAAGTTGGTGGCCGGTGACGCCGACAGTTACCGCTATCTGGCTGAATCCATTCGTATGCATCCTGGCCAGGAAGAGCTGAAAACCCTTATGAAAAAGGCCGGATTTGGCCATGTGGATTTTCACAATTTGTCGGCCGGGGTGGTAGCCTTGCACGCAGGCATCAAGTGCTGATGCCTGTTGTGTGAGTCTGTTATCCATTGGAGACACCGTGAACAAGTTCTTGACCCTTTTGCTCGCAGGCGTTTTGGCCTTGGGCAGTTTGAATGCTGAGGCCGCCCGTCGCATGGGTGGTGGCAAATCGATCGGTCAGCAATCGAATCAAGTGACGCAGCGCGAAGCGGTGCGTCCGCAACAGCCCGCAGCGCCTGCGCAGCAAGCTGCGCCCACTGCCGCCAAACCTGCCACGCCCGCTGCCCCTGCTGCCGCACCCAAGAAGCCTTGGGGCGCCATGTTGGGTGGCTTGGCCGCTGGCCTGGGCCTGGCTTGGCTGGCCCACTCCTTGGGCATGGGTGAAGCCTTTGGCAATGTGCTGATGATGATCTTGATCGGCGTGGCCGTGATGGCCGTGATCGGCATGATCATGCGACGCAAAGGTGCCGCAGCCCAGCAAGGTGGCTTGGCCTACCAAGGTGCAGGCGCCACGGCCGAGCAGCCTGCATCCTTGAAGCAATACAACCCTGAGAAAGTTGGCAACGACGCGTCGGCCCGCCCTTGGGAGTCTGAGCCTGCCCGTTTCGATGGCTCGGCCGCTGCCCAATCCGGTGGCTCCATGATCGGTTCCGCCCTGAACGAATCGCCTTTGAGCGGCACGCAAACCTGGGGCATCCCCGCAGGCTTTGATGTGGCCGGTTTTGTTGATGCGGCCAAACGCAACTTCGTCACCTTGCAAGACGCTTGGGACCGCTCGGACATCGCCGCCTTGCGCTCCATGATGACCGACAGCATGGTGACCGAGATCCGCAGCCAACTGGCCGAGCGCGAAGCGCAGTTCCCCGGTCAGCCCAACAAGACCGAAGTCGTCATGCTCGAGGCCCAGCTCTTGGGCATCGAAGAGCAGGCAGAGGCCTACCTGGCCAGCGTCGAGTTCAACGGTGTGATCCGCGAAGACGACTCCTCCGGCCCCAGCCCTTTCCGCGAAGTCTGGAACATGACCAAGCCCAAGAACGGCGGCGGCTGGCTGGTCGCTGGCGTGCAAGCGCTGCAATAAAGCACAGGCCCCCATACAGGGCCTTCTCTTTCGGGAATAATCGGGGACTATGGCAACACAGTCCCCTTTTTCTTGGGCCGCGCAGGCTCTCCCGCAATTGGCCGCCAACTTTCAGCCGCCCGCCTGGGTGGTCGATGAGTCGGTCAATCGCCTGGTTTTGTTCCTCAACCACGTGCTGCAAAGCGAGCCCGAGGCCATGGCCCGTTTGGCCCGCCAAAAAGGCCAGCGCATCGAACTGGTTTGGGACCGCATTCAGCTGCAACTGACCCCCACACCGGCAGGTCTCCTGGAGCGTGGCCGCTTTGAAGGCTTTGACCTTCGTTTGACGGTGACCGAAGCATCGCCCGTGTCACTGGCTTCGGCCCTGGCCAAAGGCGACAAGCCCAAAGTGCGCATCGAAGGCGATGTGCAACTGGCCGCTGAAATCAATTGGCTGATCGACCATGTGCGCTGGGACGCCGAGGAGGACCTGGCCCGCTTGGTGGGGGATGCCTTGGCGCACACCCTGGCCCAAGCCGCACGCAAAGCCATGGAGGCCTTGCGCGGCTTCGTGGCCAAGCGCCCTGGCACCGACATCGTTTCCGGTAGCGCCGCATGAGTCGCATCGGCCGCGGCGCGTTCATCGTCTTCATCGTCTTGCGCTACGGCCTGGACGAGTTGGTGCTCTCCAGTTTTCAAAAGCCTTGGATTCGCCTGTTGGCCCGCGTTTTGTCGGTGGGGCGCGATCTGCGCTCGCCCCGCGCTGTGCGTCTGCGCGAAGCGCTGGAGCGCTTGGGTCCCATCTTTGTGAAATTCGGACAGGTGCTGTCCACCCGGCGCGATCTCTTGCCGCTGGACATTGCCGAAGAGTTGGCCAAGCTGCAAGACCGTGTGCCCCCCTTCAGTTCGGACATTGCTGTGGCCACCATCGAGCGGGCCTTTCGCAAGCCGGTGGACGGTATTTTTGAGAGCTTCGAGCGCGAGCCTGTGGCCAGCGCCTCGATCGCGCAGGTGCACTTTGCCACCTTGCGCAGCAAGTCAGGCGAGCTGCGTGAAGTGGCCGTCAAGGTCTTGCGACCCGGCATGCTGCCGGTCATCCAGAAAGACCTGAGCCTCATGCGCATGATGGCCGGCTGGGTGGAGAGTCTGAGCGCCGACGGCAAACGCCTCAAACCCCGCGAGGTGGTGGCCGAGTTCGACAAGTACCTCAACGACGAACTGGACTTGGTGCGCGAAGCCTCCAACGCCGCGCAACTGCGCCGCAACATGGAAGGCCTCGACCTGGTGCTGATCCCCGAGATGATCTGGGACTATTGCCAGCCCGAGGTGCTGGTCATGGAGCGCATGCACGGCGTGCCCATCAGCCATGTGGACCGCTTGCGTGAAGCGGGCGTGGACATTCCCAAGCTGGCCCGCGATGGCGTGACTTTGTTTTTCACGCAAGTCTTTCGCGATGGCTTTTTCCATGCCGACATGCACCCGGGCAATATCCAGGTCAGCCTAGCGCCCGAGACCTTTGGTCGCTACATCTCGCTGGACTTTGGCATCGTCGGCACGCTGACCGAATACGACAAAGAGTATTTGGCGCAAAACTTCACGGCTTTCTTCCGCCGTGACTACAAGCGCGTGGCCGAGCTGCACATCGAGTCCGGCTGGGTGCCTGCCGACACGCGGGTGGATGAACTTGAAGCGGCCATCCGTGCGGTGTGCGAGCCTTACTTTGACCGGCCCCTGAAAGAAATTTCGCTGGGCATGGTGCTGATGCGCTTGTTCCAGACCTCGCGGCGCTTTCATGTGGAGATTCAGCCTCAGCTGGTGCTCTTGCAAAAGACCTTGCTCAACATCGAAGGTCTGGGCCGCCAGCTGGACCCCGAACTGGACTTGTGGAGCACCGCCAAACCTTTCCTCGAAAAATGGATGCTCGACCAGATCGGCCCCAAGAAACTGTGGGAAGAGCTCAAAGCCCAGGCGCCGCATTACGCCAAGCTGCTGCCGCAGTTGCCGCGCCTTTTGCACGACTACCTCAAGCAGCCGCGCCAACACGACGCCAAGCAGTTGGAGCAACTGCTGGCCGAGCAGCGCCGCACCAACAAGCTGCTGCAAACCTTGCTCTACATTGGCATGGGCTTTTTGGTCAGCTTGCTGGGCCTGCAAGTCTGGTCGCATTTGCAGCTGTACTGATTTTTTAGCCAAGGAGACATTGCCGTGTTGCTGACCCTCGTGATCGCCTACCTGCTGGTGACCATCGCGATTGGCCTGGTGGCCGCCAAGCGCGTGAAAAGCTCTGCCGATTTCGCCATCGCGGGTCGGCATTTGCCGCTGGCCATGATCATCACCACCACCTTTGCCACTTGGTTCGGCTCTGAGACGGTGTTGGGCATCCCGGCCAAGTTCGTCAACAGCGGCCTGCATGGCGTGGTGGAAGACCCCTTTGGCGCAGGCAGCTGCCTGATCTTGGTGGGCCTGTTTTTCGCGGCCAAGCTCTACCGCATGACCTTGCTGACCATCAGCGACTACTTCCGTGAACGCTATGGCCGCAGCGTGGAGGTGATCTGTTCGGTCATCATCATGGTCAGTTACCTGGGCTGGGTCTCGGCGCAGGTCACGGCTTTGGGTTTGGTGTTCAACGTCTTGTCGGACGGGGCCATCAGCTTGCCCATGGGCATGGTGATTGGGGTGGTGTCGATTTTGGCCTACACCTTGTTTGGCGGCATGTGGTCGGTGGCCATCACCGATTTCATGCAGATGATCATCTTGGTGCTGGGCCTGGCCATTTTGGCGGTGTTTGCTGGCCACCAAGCCGGTGGTGCCGACAAAGTGCTGGCGCTGGCGGTCAGCCAAGACATGTTCAAGTTCTGGCCCGAGCCCAACTTCAAGGACATCGTTTTCTTTTTTGCCGCATCCATCACCATCATGCTCGGCTCCATTCCGCAGCAAGACGTGTTTCAGCGCGTGATGTCGGCCAACAGCGAGTTCGCGGCCACCAAAGGCCCCGTGATCGGCGGCATTTTCTACATCCTGTTTGCTTTTGTGCCCATGTTTTTGGTGGTCAGCGCCATGATCATCATGCCCGAAGAGGCCGCCAGACTGATCGCCGAAGACCCGCAAAAAGTCTTGCCCACGCTGGTCATGACCAAGATGCCTTTCATCATGCAGGTGCTGTTTTTCGGCGCTTTGCTCTCGGCCATCAAGTCCTGCGCCTCGGCCACCTTGCTGGCCCCCAGCGTGACCTTCACCGAAAACATCTGGCGCCAGTTTTTTCCGAACCAAACCGACGCGCAAGAGCTCAAGGCCATGCGCATCACGGTGCTGGTGTTCAGCGTCTTGGTGCTGACCTATGCCATCGCCATGCAGGGCACCTCGATCTACGAGATGGTCTCGGGGGCCTACCAAGTCACCTTGGTGGGTGCTTTTGTGCCTTTGGCTTTTGGCCTGTACTGGTCCAAAGCGACCACCCAAGGCGCCTTGCTGGCCATTGGGTTGGGCCTTTTGACCTGGCTGGTGTTCACCTTCACGCCCTGGGGCGAAGATTTCCCCGCCCAGTTGGCCGGTGTCTTGGCCAGCTTGGCGGGCATGTGGCTGGGCTCACGGGCGCCGCAATGGCTGCGCAACCAGCACGCGGGGCACCACCAAGTGCCGGGGCTGGAATAAACCGGCGCTGAAACCGGGCGCCATGCGCTGGCGGGGCTTGAACAGCCGCCCCCCGCCTATAATTGAGGGTTTTGAATTTTCAACCTGAAAAGAGCCCTCTTCATGCCCATTTACGCCTACAAGTGTGAGTCCTGCGGACATGCCAAGGATGTTCTGCAAAAAATCTCCGACGCACCCCTGACCGACTGCCCAGCTTGCGGTGCGCCCAAGTTCAGCAAACAGCTCAGCGCCCCCGGCTTTCAGCTCAAGGGCTCCGGCTGGTACGCGACCGATTTCAAGGGCGGCAGCGGCGTCACCGGCGCAGCAGCAGCCTCCAGCCCTGCCGCTTCTGAGCCAGCACCTGCTGCCAGCACGGACGCCTCCACTCCGGCTGCGGCTGGCGGCTGCGGCACATCCTGCGCCTGCCACTGAGCCTCAACCGATCGCCACTTCATGAAAACACGCAGCTTCAAACAGTACTTCATCACCGGTCTGCTGGTGTGGCTGCCCATGGGCATCACCGTTTGGGTGCTGACCTGGCTGGTCGGCTTGCTCGACAGCATCTTCTTGGCCGTGCTGTACGCGGCCGATTCGCTGATTCCTGGCATGCACAAGCTGGCCGAGGGCCTGCGCGGCGTGCCCGGCCTGGGCGTGATGCTGGTCGCGATCGTGATCTTTTCCACCGGTGTGTTTGTGGCCAATATTTTTGGCCAATGGATGCTGCGCCAGTGGGACAGCCTGATGAACCGCATCCCCGTGGTGCGCACCATCTACACCAGCGTCAAGCAAGTGGCCGACACCCTGTTTTCGGGCAGCGGTCATGCGTTTTCCAAAGCGCTCTTGGTGCAGTACCCCCGCCAAGGTTCGTGGACCATCGCCTTTTTGACCGGCTCGCCCGGCGGCGAAGTGGCCAAACACTTGGACCAGCCCATGGTGAGCATTTATGTGCCCACCACACCCAACCCCACCTCGGGCTTCTTTTTGATGATGCCCAAGGCCGATGTGATCGAACTCGACATGAGCGTCGATGACGCGCTGAAGTACATCATCTCCATGGGGGTGGTCGTGCCCGGCGGCCCCGATGCCCTTCCTTTGGCTGAACCCACGGCCACTCAACAATCCTCGTGAACACGGTGATCGCCACAAGGCCGATGACCACCTGAAGTTTTAGAAAGCCAAGCAAGATGTCCAACATGCGTTCCCACTACTGCGGTCTGGTGACCGAAGCCCTGACCGGCCAAACCGTGAGCCTGTGCGGCTGGGTCAACCGTCGCCGTGACCACGGCGGCGTGATCTTCATTGACCTGCGTGACCGCGAAGGCTATGTGCAAGTGGTGTGCGACCCGGATCGCCCCGAGATGTTCAAAGTGGCCGAAGACGTGCGCAACGAATTTTGCGTGCAGATCAAAGGTGTGGTGCGTGCCCGCCCTGAAGGCACCACCAACGACAACCTCCAAAGCGGCAAGATCGAAGTGCTGTGCCACGAACTGATCGTGCTCAACGCCTCCGTCACGCCCCCTTTCCAGATCGACGAAGACAACCTGTCCGAGACGACTCGCCTGACCCACCGCGTGCTGGACCTGCGCCGCCCCTACATGCAAAACAACCTGATGCTGCGCTACAAAGTGGCCATGGAAGTGCGCAAGTACCTCGACGAAAACGGCTTCGTGGACATCGAGACCCCCATGCTCACCAAGAGCACGCCCGAAGGCGCTCGCGACTATCTGGTGCCCAGCCGCGTGCACGATGGCCAGTTCTTCGCCTTGCCCCAGTCGCCT
>NKIO01000100.1 GCA_002255935.1 Comamonadaceae bacterium PBBC2 | reverse complement strand
CCCACCCACGCCGACACCGTGGTGCACCACATGCACGCCTGATTTTTTGAACAACCACTCAGGTGAATGGGGGGATGCGGCGGGCGACGATTTCTGTGTACCCGCAGTATGAGGAGCCCGCCGCATCCCCCCATTCACCGTTTTCAAAAAATCAAATCAACCGCACCTTGACCGTCTTGCCCTTGATCTTGCCCCGTGACAACTGTGCCTCGACCTTCTTGGCCAGATCGGCCTGCACCGCCACATAGGTTGAAAATTCGTTCACGTTGATCTTGCCGACCTGCTCGCGGGTCAGGCCGCATTCACCGGCCAAAGCGCCCATCACATCGCCCGCGCGGATCTTCTCCTTGCGACCGCCCACGATCTGCAAAGTGCGCATCGGCGGCAGCAAAGGCCCTCCAGCTGTGGGCGTGAGCATGGACAAAGGCTGCCAATCGGACTCGCGGCCTTGCAAGACCTCGATCTTGCCGACCGAGCCCATCTCGTCCATGCTGGCCAAAGTCAGCGCCAGGCCTTCGGCATCGCCTCTGCCCGTGCGGCCAATGCGGTGGATGTGGATCTCCGGATCGGGCGTCACGTCCACGTTGATCACAGCTTCCAGGCCTTGCACGTCGAGCCCGCGCGAAGCGACATCGGTGGCCACCAGGACCGAGCAGCTGCGGTTGGCGAACTGCACCAGCACTTGGTCGCGCTCGCGCTGCTCGAGCTCGCCATACAAAGCCAATGCGCTCAGGCCCTGGGCTTGCAGCACGGCCACCACATCGCGGCATTGCTGCTTGGTGTTGCAAAACACCAGCGTGCGCTCGGGGCGGTAATGCGCCAGGATGCTGGACACCGCATGCAAACGCTCGTGCTCGGCCACTTCAAAAAAAATCTGACGGATCTTGTGTGCGCTGTGCTGCGCCTCGACCTTGATGGTCTGCGGCTGGCGCATGAATTGCGCGGCCAGCTTGTCAATGCCTTCGGGGTAGGTGGCCGAAAACAGCAAGGTCTGGCGGTCCTTGGCGCACTGGCGCACCACCTTGGCGATGTCGTCAAAAAAGCCCATGTCCAACATGCGGTCGGCCTCGTCCAGCACGAGCGTGTTCACGCCCGCCAGGCTGAGCGAGCCACGCTCCAGGTGATCCAAGATGCGGCCGGGTGTGCCCACCACGATGTCAGCGCCGTGCTCCAAGCTCACGGTCTGGCCGCGCAAAGCCACGCCGCCGCACAGGGTGACCACTTTCACGTTTTGCCGTGCACGCGCCAAGCGGCGGATTTCCATCGTCACTTGGTCGGCCAGCTCGCGTGTGGGGCACAAGATCACCGCCTGCACCGGGGCGCTGGGGGAGCCTGCGCTTTGCAGGCGCTCGATCAGGGGCAGGCCAAAGGCCACCGTCTTGCCGCTGCCGGTGCTGGCTTGGGCGATCAGGTCTTGCCCCGACAAAGTCAGGGGCAAGCTGGCGGCTTGAATGGGTGTCATCTGGGCATAGCCCAGTTGCTCGAGGTTTTGAAGGGTGGCAGAAGCCAGCGTGAGCTGGTCGAAGCGAGCCGACTTGGACGTCGGGGTCGCGGCAGAAGAAGTTGCAGTCATGCGGGGATTATCGACGGCTTGCATCGCCGCGCGGCATTCAGCGCCAACCTGCTCGAAATGAGAGGCCCAAGCGCCCCAGCTCAAGCCGTCATGCGCATCGGGATGGTGATGGGGCCATCGTTGACCAGCGAGACTTTCATGTCGGCGGCAAAGCGGCCGGTTTGCACCACCGGGTGCGCTGCCATGGCCTGTGCCACAAAGTGTTCGTAAAGACGGCGGCCTTCGTCGGGGGCCGATGCTTGCGTGAAGCTGGGGCGGTTGCCACCGGCCACATCGGCGGCCAAGGTGAATTGGCTCACCACCAAGAGACCACCGCCCACTTCTTGCACGCTGCGGTTCATTTTGCCGGCCTCGTCGCCAAAGATGCGCAGCTTGAGCATCTTGGCCAGCATCTTGTCGGCCACGGCCTCGGTGTCGCCTTTTTCAGCGCACAGCAGCACCAACAGGCCGGCGCCGATTTGGCCAATGGCTTGGCCATCGACCCGCACACAGGCTTCGCTCACGCGTTGCAAGACGGCGATCATTTCAGGTCACGCGGATCGTCAAAGTGCGCTTCCACATCGCTGGGCAAGAGCTGGATGCTGGCGCGAAGGCCAGGCACCTCGCTCATGAGCGCTTGCTCTACGCTGGTGCGCAGCGCCGCAGCGCGGCCCAAGGTCCAGATGGCGGGCATGTGCATGTGCACGTCCACAAACCGGCGTTGGCCGGCTTTGCGGGTGGTCAGGTGGTCAAAGCGGATGATCTCCACATCGCCCCGGTGGTGGGCAAAGCCTTCGAGCACGGTTTGGATCTGCGTGAGCACTTCGGGCTCCACGGCTTCGTCCATCAGGCCCTGCGAGGACTCCCAGACCAAGTGCGCACCTTCCTTGAGGATGTTCAGCGCCACACCAATGGCCACCAAGGCATCGAGCCACAACCAACCGGTGACGCTGACCAGGCCAATGCCGATCACCACGCCAGCGGACGTCCAGACATCGGTCACCAAGTGGCGGGCGTCCGCCTCCAGCGCCAGCGAGCGGTGTTGTTTGGCGGCCCGAAACATCAACCAGGCCAGCAAACCGTTCAGAGCCGAGCTGCCCACCGACAAGGCCAAGCCAAAGCCGACTTGTTCCAGCGGTTGCGGATCAAAAATGCGGTGAGCGGCGGCCCAGACGATGCCCAGCGCCGCGACGATGATCAGGATGCCTTCAAAGCCCGATGAAAAATATTCGGCCTTGTGGTGTCCGTAGGGGTGGTCTTCGTCCGGCGGCATTTCAGCCACGGTGACCATCATCAGCCCAAAGACCGCACTGGCCAAATTGACCAAGGACTCCATCGCATCGGACAACAGCCCGACCGAATCGGTGAGCCACCAGGCCAAGGTTTTCAAACCGATGGTGATCAAGGCCACCACCACCGATGCCCAAAGCATGCGCTTGGGGTTCATCCAGGCATCGAGTTGTTTCATGCTTTGAGAATACTCCGCGAAGCCGTCACATGGAGGGTGCGCCAGCGCACAATACCGGCCATCAAGACAGGGTGACCTTGGCGAACTTGCGCTTGCCCACTTGGACCACGTAGGTGCCGGCTTCGAGCTTGAGGCCCTTGTCGCTGATCACGCTGGAGTCGACACGCACACCACCGCCTTCGATCAAACGGCCGGCTTCTGTGGTGGACGGCGCCAAGCCCGCCGACTTGAGCAAAGCGCCGATGCCCAAGGGCGCACCGGACAAGGCCACCTCGGGAATGTCATCGGGCACGCCGCCCTTGCTGCGGTTGATGAAGTCCTGCTCGGCCGCATCGGCAGCGGCTGCGCTGTGAAAACGTGCCGTGATTTCTTTGGCCAACATGACTTTGGCGTCTTTGGGGTTGCGACCGCCTTCGACTTCTTTTTTCAAGGCCTCGATCTCGGCCATGGTCTTGAAAGACAGCAAGGTGTACCAGCGCCACATCAGGGTGTCCGAGATGCTGAGCACCTTGGCGAACATGGTGTTGGGCTCTTCGGCAATGCCGATGTAGTTGTTCTTGGACTTGGACATTTTGTCCACGCCATCCAGGCCTTCGAGCAAAGGCATGGTCAAGATGCACTGTTGGTCTTGCCCGTATTCGGCCTGCAAATGGCGGCCCATGAGCAGGTTGAACTTCTGGTCAGTCCCGCCCAACTCCAGATCGCTCTTGAGCGCCACCGAGTCGTAGCCTTGCATCAAGGGGTAGAGGAACTCGTGCACCGAAATCGGTGTGCCGGCCTTGAAGCGGTCATGGAAGTCGTTGCGCTCCATCATGCGGGCCACGGTGTATTTGGCCGCCAGCTGGATCATGCCCATCGAGCCCAAGGGCAAGGACCATTCGCTGTTGTAGCGGATCTCGGTCTTGGCCGGGTCCAGCACCAAGCTGGCTTGTTTGTAATAGGTCTCGGCGTTGAGCTTGATCTGCTCGGGCGTGAGCGGCGGACGGGTGCTGTTGCGGCCCGAGGGGTCGCCGATCAGGCTGGTGAAGTCACCAATCAAGAAGATGACTTGATGCCCCAGGTCTTGGAGCTGGCGCATTTTGTTGAGCACCACGGTGTGGCCAATGTGGATATCGGGGGCTGTGGGGTCCAGACCCAATTTGATGCGCAAAGGCACGCCCGTGGCTTCGGATTTGGCCAGTTTTTGCAGCCAGTCCTCTTTGGGAATCAACTCCTCACAGCCGCGCAAAGTGACTTCCAAAGCATTCAAAACCGAATCCGTTATCGGGAATTTTGTAACAAGCGCTTGATTCATAAGGGTTTTTTCTGGCGTCAAAGGGGGCTCGGGCGGTAAACTCCACACCTTGCCAAGACCTCCATTTTAGGTGGATGCCAAGGCCCAGCTGATTTTCTGAAGCCGCAGCGCCCGTCGCTGCGGCTCATCTGTTTTTGTATCCATGCATTTTCTGAACCTCTTCAAAGCCCGACTGAGCGCGCTGCTGATCTCGCTTTTGCTGCAAGGCACCGCCGCCTTGAGCTCTGGCCTGTCTGCTGCCCAGCGTGCTTTGGCGTGGCTGGACGGTCAACACCCCCAACTGGCCCTGGGCCTGAACGCCATCCGCCAAACGCTGGTGCGCCACCCCAAGGCCATCGGCCTGAGTTTGGCTTCGGTTCTGTTGGCCGGCGGTGGCGGTGCGTTCGCCCTTGCCAATCTGGGTCCCGACATTGCGGACCAACCCGTGGTGAGCGTGACGACCCCGGTGATGGTGGCTGGTTTGGCCGAGCAGGCCCAAGCCATTGACCAACATGTGCTGAACCTGATCCGCACGGACCTGACCCGCAGCTCGGACACCCCCGAAAGCCTGCTGCGCCGCATGGGCGTGGTGGACGCGCAAGCGGCCGCTTTTTTGCGCAAAAACCCTTTGGCCAAGCAAGCCCTGCTGCGCTCTGGCCGCACCGTTTCGGCCGAAGTCAACAACCAACAGCAACTGCGCCAATTGAGTGTGCGTTGGCTGAACAATGAAACCGATTCGGCTTTCCAGCGTCTGGTGGTCAAACGCACCGACAAAGGCCTGGAAGCGACCCAAGAGTCTTCCGAGCTGAGCACCAGCGTGCGCATGACCGGCGGCACCGTGGCCAGCTCTTTGTATGCTGCCGCTGACGAAGCCCGCTTGCCGGACACCATCATCAGCCAACTGGCCGACATCTTCTCCAGCCAAATCGACTTTCACCGCACCTTGCGCAAAGGCGCCCGCTTCTCGGTGGTCTATGAAGTGCTCGAGGCCGATGGCGAGCCTGTTCGCACAGGCCGCGTGTTGAGCGCCGAGTTCAACAACGACAACAAGCTGTACCAAGCCATCTGGTTCCAGGAAAACGGCCAAAAAGGCAGTTACTACGCCATGGACGGCAAGAGCCTGCGCCGCGCTTACCTGGCCGCACCCGTGGCCTTCTCGCGCAAAACCAGCGGCATGGGCATGCGCTTGCACCCCATCTTCCAGACCTTGCAAAAGCACAACGGCGTGGACTATGCCGCCCCGACCGGCACGCCTGCCCTGTCTGTGGGCGATGGCGTGGTCGAGTTTGCCGGCGTGCAAGGCGGCTTTGGCAATGTGGTGATCGTTCGCCACGGCGGCAACCACACGACCGTTTACGCCCACCTGAGTCGCATTCAGGTGCGCAAAGGCCAAGCCATCCAAAAAGGCCAAACCGTCGGCGCTGTGGGCTCCACAGGCTGGTCCACCGGCCCGCACTTGCATTTTGAATTCCGCGTCAATGGCGTGCACGTCGATCCCCAAAGCGTGATCCAACAAGCCCAAAGCACACCCGTCTCACCGGCCTCGATGGCCCGCTTCAATGCTTCGGTGAAATACGCCAAATCCCAATTGCAAGCGGCCGCGCAGATGCGCGACACCAGCGAGCAATGAACAAGGGCCTTCGGGCCCTTTTTTGATGGCATCATCACGGGCTTGTTCATCCCCCACCCGTGCTTCGCCCCATGTCCTCCTGTCTTTTCATTGGCCTGATGTCTGGCACCTCACTGGATGGCGTAGATGGCGTGCTGTCCCGCATCGACGAGCAAGGGCAGATGCAGGTGCTGGCCCACGCCTTCACCCCCTTTGAGGCTCCTTTTCGCGAAGCCTTGATGGCGCTCAACCAAAGCGGGCCTGACGAGCTGCACCGCAGCGCCCTGGCGGGCAACACCATCGCTCGCCGCTATGCCCAAGTGGTACAAGCGCTGCTCACGCAAACCCAGTACACCGCTTCGGACATCGCGGCATTGGGGGCCCACGGCCAAACCGTGCGGCACAGGCCCTTGGAGTTCGATGGCAACGCCGAGCAAGCCGCTGTGGGCTACACGATCCAATTGATCAACCCTGCGCTGCTGGCCGAGTTGACGGGCATCGATGTGGTGACCGATTTCCGCAGCCGCGACTTGGCGGCCGGCGGTCAAGGTGCGCCGCTGGTGCCCGCCTTTCATGCGGGCGTGTTTGGTCGATCGGGTCAATGCGTGGCCAGCATGAACATCGGCGGCATTTCCAACATCAGCGTCTTGCACGCGGATGGCACGGTGCAAGGCTGGGACTGTGGCCCCGGCAATGCCTTGATGGATTTTTGGTGTCAGCAGCACACCGGCCAAGCCTTTGATCGCGATGGGGCATGGGCTGCCATAGGCACGGTTCATACGGACTTGCTGGACCGATTGCTGAGCGAAGATTTCTTGAGCCGCCCCCCCCCAAAAAGCACCGGGCGCGATCTGTTCAATCCGGCCTGGCTGGAACAGCATCTGAGCACTTTCAGCAATCTGTCTGCAGAGGATGTACAAGCGACCTTGGCCGAGTTCACGGCCTTGGCTTGCGCCCTGGATGTCATCATGTTAGCCCCCAAGGCTCAAACACTGATCGTGTGCGGAGGCGGCGCCTTGAATGGGCACTTGATGCGCCGACTGTCAATGCACTTGCCTGATGTGGACGTGGTCAGCAGCGCGCAGCTCGGTCTGCCGCCGCTGCAGGTGGAGGCCGCGGCCTTTGCCTGGCTGGCCTTCAAGGCCCTGCGCCGCGAAACCGCAAGCCTGAAAAGCGTCACGGGCGCCAGAGGCGCCCGTGTGCTGGGGGCGCTGTATCCACGTTGACCCCCGTTAACTGGTAGCGAGTCAAACTCGCCAACTTACCCCATCAGGTCGAGAAAGACGAACCGCAGCCGCAAGTGGATGTGGCGTTCGGATTTTTGATCACGAACTGTGCACCTTGCAGGTCTTCCTTGTAGTCGATTTCAGCACCAATCAGGTACTGGTAGCTCATTGCGTCGATCAGCAATGACACACCATTCTTGCTCATGGTGGTGTCGTCTTCGTTGGTGATTTCATCGAAGGTGAAGCCGTACTGGAATCCTGAGCAGCCGCCACCTTGGACGAACACACGCAGTTTCAACTCAGGGTTGCCTTCTTCGGCGATCAGATCGGCCACTTTGGCGGCAGCGCTGTCGGTGAAGACAATCGGTGCGGGCATTTCGGTCTGGATGTTTTCTGCAACAGCGCTCATGGTGTTTCTCCGGGGACAATGGCTAATAGTATAGCGCCGCAGTGGGTTATTCCCCGTCAACGCGCCATTAACGCTACTGGCGTTGGGGGTATGCCCAGTGGTGGCAAGCCCCATGAAAAAAGCCGCAGCGGCGAACCGATGCGGCTTTTGGCAAAACCAGAAAGCGGATTAACGCTTCGAGAATTGCTTGCGGCGACGAGCAGAGTGCAAGCCGACCTTTTTACGTTCCACTTCACGGGCGTCGCGAGTGACGAAACCAGCTTGGCTCAGCACGGGCTTGAGCGATGCGTCGTAGTCAATCAGGGCGCGAGTGATGCCGTGGCGCGATGCACCGGCTTGACCGGATTCGCCGCCACCGTGCACGTTGATCATGATGTCGAAAGTTTCGGCATGGTTGGTCAACATGAGGGGTTGCTTGGCAATCATGATCGAAGTTTCGCGGCCGAAGTAGGCTTGGATGTCCTTGCCGTTGACCGTGATCTTGCCAGTGCCTTTTTTCAGAAACACGCGGGCGACGCTGGATTTGCGACGGCCTGTGCCATTGTTCCATTCACCA
>NKIO01000099.1 GCA_002255935.1 Comamonadaceae bacterium PBBC2 | reverse complement strand
TTGGATTTGCCCTATGACCCTTGGTTGAACATCCGCTTGGGCATTTTTCTGGCTTTGTGTGTCCCATTTGTCTATTGGCCTGGCTGCCATACATTGGTGGCCAATTTGTTGACGGCCTCGTCGGGCATCACGATGTTTCAAGTCGCCATGCAAACGGGGGGCATCAATTCTTTGCCCATGATGTGGTTGACCGCTTTGCCCGTATTGCCCTTGTTCCTGATCGGCTTGAGGGGGACTGCCTATTGGTTTGTGATCACTTTGATGAGCATTGCCGCCATGCATTACCTGACAGTGAGTCACCGGATTTCTGGCAGCAATGGACATGCTTTTGAGCACATTGAGTGGGGGTACATGACGGTGACGGTCCTCACTTTGATTTTGATGACCGGCATCCGTCTGTACGATCAAATTCACCGACTCCAAATGCGACAGCTGGAAGACAGCAACGAAGCTCTTCGGCAAACGCATGAGACCCTGATCCATCTGCAAAACTTGCGCGATGAATTTGTGGCCTCGGTCGGGCACGAGTTGCGCACCCCGATGAATGCGATTTTGGGCTTCAATGGCGTGTTGCGTGACCAATTGGCCCACGATCCCCAGATGTTGAACACGGTGGGGCACATCCACGATGCCACGCACCAGTTGCTGGGCTTGGTCAATGACATCTTGGATTTTTCGCAGCTGCAAGCCGGAAAAATGCAACTGAACATCAAGCCCTGTGACTTGGTGCTGGTCTTGCAACATGCCTGCGATCCATGGCGCAAGGTGGCCCACGGCAAAGGTGTTCGGCTGCATTTTGAGCAGCCTGCGGATTTTCCACGTGAAGTCATGGTGGACGAGGGCAAGTTCAGAAAACTCGCTGACAAGCTTTTGGACAATGCCATCAAGTTCACCAATTCGGGCGCAGTGACGGTGCGTTTGGCGCGTGAAGGGGATGGCTTGAAGCTCATGGTGGAAGACACTGGCCACGGCATTGCTGCAGATGTTCAGGGCCAGATCTTCACCCGATTTGAGCGAGCGGATCTGGAGACCAACCGGAAGTTTGGCGGCACGGGCTTGGGGCTGGCCATCTGCAAAGGCTTGGTGGATTTGATGGGAGGGTCCATTGGTTTTTCCAGTCAAGAAGGCCAAGGTTCGCGCTTTTGGGTGAGTCTGTCGTCGGTCGATGTCAGCACGGCTTCGCCCCGGGAGCTTTTGCAGTCAGAAACACTCATCCTTCAGGCCGACGCCGCCTTCAAGTTGTTGCTGGTCGATGACAACAAAATCAACCTGATGGTGGCACAAATGCAGTTGAGCAAGGCCTGGCCGCGCCTGAATATCGTCAGCTGTTCGAGTGCGGCCCAAGCCCTTGAGACGCTGGAGCAGTCGGCGTTTGACATCGCTTTGGTGGACATGGTCATGCCCGACATGGATGGCCTGGAGCTGACCCGGGTGATTCGCCGGCATGCCGTGCCTGAGGTAGCGCAGTTGCCCATTGTGGGATTCACCGCCAATGTGGAGTCACATGAGCGGGGGCGGTGCCTGGATGCCGGTATGAACGATGTGCTCACAAAACCCATGGACGAACAATGGATGGTGGCCGTGATTTCCCGTTGTGTGGGGACCCGAATGACTGGAGCTGTGCATGAAATCGCATGAGCCCAATTTCATTGTCCGCAAGTTGCTGCCGCTGCTGCCTGAAGCGTTTCGTGAAGGCAAAAACCCGTACGTGTTTGTGCTGGTCTGCAGTTTGATCGGCAACATGCTGATCTATGCGGTTGTCAACCCTTATGCAAACGGCACGTTGTACCCCTTGTTGTATTCGGCAGCCCTTTTGACTTTGATTGTGTTGGCTTCTTTCAGATGCATCACGATCCATTTGAGCATTCATCTGGCGACTTTTTTGGGCGTGTTGCACGCGCTGTATGGCGTGTACCAGACAGGTGGCATCTATTCGCCCCAATTGGCCTGGTCTTTGGTTTTTCCGTTGACCCCTTTTTTCGTGATCAGCCGTTTGTCCGGTTACTTGTGGTTGCTGGTCACCTTGGGTTTGCAGGCGGCCATGGCCTGGCTGACCCGTCACAACTGGATTTTCCGAAAAGTAGAACTCATGGCAGGTGATGCCAACGTATCGGCACTGACTTTTGTGACCTTGACGATTTTCCTCCTCATTGTTCCTGTACTGTATGTCTTGATGAGCCGTGACGCCATGTTGGAGCGGCAGCGCCAAAACGAAGAATTGACCCGGCAGCGGCTGGCGCTGGAGCAAATTTTCAAACTGCGTGAGCAATTCATTTCCACCATCAGCCATGAGTTGCGCACACCCATGAATGCCATCATGGGCTTCACAGCGCTGCTGACGGAGCATTACCAAGGTCAAGCCGCGGTGCACAAGATCCTCAAACACTCGCAGCAATCGGCCGAGCATTTGATGACCGTGATCAACGACATCCTGGACTACTCCCAGCTGCACTCCGGGCGTCTGTCCGCGCATGCCGAAGTGTTTGAGCTGCGTGAGTTGGTGCGCTATGCCTTTGAGTTGTTCACTTTGCGCCTGCAAGACAGTGAAGTTCAATACGACTGCCACATCGCCGACGATGTGCCCCAGTGGGTCGAAACCGATCGGCACCGCTTGATGCAGGTGCTGGTGAATTTGCTGGGCAATGCCATCAAGTTCACGCCAAAAGGGCATGTTCACCTGAAGGTCGAGAAAACCTCGGCTGGCGTGATGTTCTCGGTGCACGACACGGGCATTGGCATCGCGCAAGAGCACAAGGCCAACATCTTCAAACGCTACAGCCAAGCCAACGAGACCATTCAGCACCGCTTTGGCGGCAATGGCTTGGGCTTGTCGATTTCACAAAAGTTGGTCGAATGGCTGGGGGGGCGCATGGACTTTGACAGCACCTTGCATGTCGGCTCCAAGTTCTGGTTCGAGTTGCCCCTGCAGGAATGTGAGGCGCAACACAAGGTGCTCTTGCCCAAGCAGACAGCCCTTCAGTCAGAGGTGGGCGATTGGCGCTTTTTGATCGTGGACGATCACAAAGTCAACCGTTTGCTGGCCAAGCAGGTGCTGCTCAAGGCCTGGCCTTCTTGCACCATTGTGGAAGCCGAAGACGGGGCGCAAGCCTTGGAGCGGCTGCAATCCGAAGCGGTGGATGTGGTGCTCATGGACATGGTCATGCCCGTGATGGATGGCACAGAAGCCACCCGTGAAATTCGCCGTCAAGGCTTGGGCGGAGAACATGTGGTGGTCATTGGCCTGACGGCCAACGTGAACCCTGCCGACTTGGAAGCTTTTCGCTCAGCCGGGCTCGATGGCTTGGTGCTCAAACCTTTTCAGGCCAATGCTTTGACGGGCCTGGTGGACGGTTTGTTGAAGCAGTTGCCCCGCTGAGTGGCTGGGGCTCAGCTGCGCAAAAACATCTTGTAGACCGGATTGTTCGTCTCTTCTGCGTAGGGATAGCCCAGCGTGTCCAGGAACTTGGCAAAGGCTTTGTCGTCTTTGGGCGGCACTTGAAGGCCCACCAGAATGCGGCCGTAGTCGGCGCCTTGGTTGCGGTAGTGGAACAAGCTGATGTTCCAGCCCGGACGCATCAGGCTCAAGAACTTGAGCAAGGCCCCTGGGCGCTCGGGGAACACAAAGCGCAGCAAGCGCTCGTCTTGTGACAAGGCCGAGTGACCGCCCACCATGTGGCGGATGTGCTCTTTGGCCAGCTCGTCGTGTGTCAGGTCAATCGCGGCAAATTTTTGTTTGTTGAAGTTCGCCGTGATCTTGGTGCTCTCACCTTTGCCGTGGGTGGACAAGCCCAAAAACACATGGGCCTTGTCGGTGTCGCTCATGCGGTAGTTGAACTCGGTCACATTGCGCGGGCCGCCGGGCAAGCTGCCGATCAGCTCCAAGAAGCGCTTGAAGCTGCCGCGCTCTTCGGGGATGGTCACGGCAAACAGGGCTTCTTTTTCTTCGCCCACATCGGCGCGCTCGGCCACAAAGCGCAGGCGGTCAAAGTTCATGTTGGCACCGCACAAGATGGCGGCATAGGTCTCGCCCTTGGTCTTGTGCTGGGCCACATATTTTTTGATGGCGGCCACGGCCAAAGCGCCTGCGGGCTCGACGATCGATCGCGTGTCCACAAAAACGTCTTTGATGGCGGCGCACACCGCGTCGGTGTCCACCGTCATGTATTCATCGACCAAGGCGCGCGAAACGCGGAAGGTTTCTTCGCCTACCAGCTTCACCGCAGTGCCGTCTGAGAACAGGCCCACGTCGGGCAGTGTGACGCGCTTTTTGGCGTTGACCGACTGGATCATGGCGTCCGAGTCGTTCATCTGCACGCCGATCACTTTCACTTCGGGGCGCACCGCCTTGATGTAATTGGCCACGCCACTGATCAGACCACCGCCGCCAATCGCCACGAACACCGCATCCAAGGGACCTTGGTGCTGGCGCAGCATTTCCATGGCGATCGTGCCTTGTCCTGCGATCACGTCCGGGTCGTCAAAGGGGTGAACGAAGGTCAGGCCTTGCTTTTTCTCGAGCAGCACGGCGTGGTTGTAAGCATCGGAATAACTCTCGCCAAACAGCACCACGTCGCCGCCCAAGCCTTTGACCGCGTCGACTTTCACTTGCGGGGTGGTGGTGGGCATCACGATCACGGCGCGAGTGCCCAGCTTGCTGGCGCTGAGCGCCACGCCTTGGGCATGGTTGCCTGCGGAGGCGCAAATGACGCCTTTTTGGAGCTGCGCGGGGGTCAGGTGCGCCATCTTGTTGTACGCGCCGCGCAGCTTGAAGCTGAACACCGGTTGCTGGTCTTCGCGCTTGAGCAGCACTTTGTTGTGCAGGCGGCGAGACAGGTTCTTGGCGGTTTCCAGGGCCGACTCGGTCGCCACGTCGTAGACCTTGGCGTTGAGGATTTTCTTGAGATAGTCGGCGGGCTTGAGGTGTTTGGACATGGCGGGCGGTTGGCAGCATGGGGCTGCTGGATTCAGTGTGGTCTGACCCTGATGATAACGGGGCAAAAAAAATGCCCCGAGCCTTGCGGTTCGGGGCAAATCCACCTTTTCGGAGGGTGGAGGAGACAAACGGTGCATGCAAAAAAGCACGCATGTTCGAAATTGTAGCGGCGTTTTTGTTGCGATGCAGCAAGTGGCCTGTCTCAAATTGCAAAAATCATGTAAAGCCTGCCCTGAAAATCCGTTTACGATCGCTGCCAAACGCGAAGCTTGACCCGGTCAAGTGCGTACAGCAACACAAGGAACCGATCATGGAATGCACAGTCACTTGGACCGGCGCTGCCGGCACCCGCTCCGGCATGGGCTTTTTGGCCGAGACCGGCTCCGGCCACGTCATTGCGATGGATGGCGCGCCCGATGCGGTCAAGCCTGAAAACGGTGGGCAAAACCTGGCCCCACGCCCGATGGAAACCTTGCTGGCCGGCACAGGCGGTTGCACCGCTTATGACGTGGTGCTGATTTTGAAGCGCGGTCGCCACGATGTGCGTGGTTGCAGCGTCAAGCTCAGCAGTGAGCGTGCCGAGGTCGACCCCAAGGTGTTCACCAAAATCAACATGCACTTCACCGTCACCGGCAAAGGCGTGCCCGCCAGCGCTGTGGAGCGCGCCATTGCCATGAGCCACGACAAATACTGCTCGGCCAGCATCATGCTGGGCAAGACGGCTGAGATCACCACCAGCTTTGACATCGTCGAAGCTTGAGGCTTGGCCCCAGCGGGTCCAGCAGGCTCAGTGCTTGTGCGTGCTGTGGTCGTGCGCTGCGGGCACGGGCGCCTTCGAGGCCGCACCTGCCTTGCGCACATTCAGCGTGCCGCGCATGCCCGCTTCGTAGTGGCCCGGAATCAGGCAAGCCATCTGCAGCGTTTGGGCTTGGTCGAACTTCACCACCATCTCGCCGGTTTGACCCGCCGCCACCGTGATGGCCGCGCCGCTGCCGTGGCTGTGGCTTTGCTCATGTGCTTGTCCTTGCTGCATGGCTTGGGCGTGGGCTTGGATCTCGGCGTCTGAGCCCAAGACCATTTCGTGGGCGGTTTGGCCCGCATTGCGCACCACAAAGCGGATGGTCTCGCCTTCGCGCACCTCCACCAGTGAAGGCGCGAAGCGCATCTGGTCGTCCATCTTGACCACGATGCTGCGGGTGATCAGCATGACCGAGGGGCCAGCTGGGGCCGCATGCCCGTCGTGAGGGGCCTCCCCGTGGCTGTGTTCTGCTGCAGGGGCTGGGTCATGCGAGTGGCCCGTCGCCGCCCACTCAGGGTGATGCGCCAGCCATTGCGAAGCGCCATAACTGCCCACAGCCACCAAGGAGCCCACCAGGGCCACATACACCGTCGAGCTGCGTCGCCAGGCGTGGGGCGTGCTCAGCGCCAAAGCCAACACCGAGACCATGAAACCCAGCGGCACCACCCAGGCGCTTCGGGCGGGTGAGTCGGGAAAGTGTTGCAGACCGCCGGTGAAAAAGCCCAAGCCTATCGACAGCAAGGCCCCGAGCACCAAGGTTTGAAACAAACCCGCTGCTTGGCGGTCTGTGGACAACGCGCTCTGGCGGTGTTCCATCCAGGCCCCGAGCACGAACAGCACCATGCCGATGGCGGCGGTCCACAGCGAGCGCTCGCCGCTGAAAAAGCCGTGGTTCACGGCCCCTGAAATTAAGCTGATGCCCGAGTACTTGAGCAGCATCGCGCTGTGGTGTTGCTGAAAATTCATGAGCGATCCGATCAGGCAGAAAAAAACCCTGCAGGTTGGCACCTGCAGGGTCGATTGTGGCATCGGGATCAAGCGCAAGCTTGATCGATGTCATGGGCGCATTACATGCCCATGCCGCCCATACCACCCATGCCGCCCATGTCAGGCATACCGCCGCCAGCGGATTCCTCTTTGGGGGCTTCAGAGACCATGCACTCGGTGGTCAGCATCAAGCTGGCCACAGAAGCGGCGTTCTGCAAAGCCGTACGGGTCACTTTGGTGGGGTCCAAGATGCCCATTTCGATCATGTCGCCGTAGGTGTCGTTGGCGGCGTTGAAGCCGTAGTTGCCTTTACCACCCAAGACAGCGTTCACCACCACCGATGGCTCGCCGCCGGCGTTGTAAACGATCTCGCGCAGAGGCGCTTCGATGGCCTTGAGCACCAGCTTGATGCCAGCGTCTTGGTCAGCGTTGTCGCCTTTGATGACACCAGCGGTTTGACGTGCACGCAGCAAAGCCACGCCGCCGCCAGCCACGATGCCTTCTTCCACTGCAGCGCGGGTAGCGTGCAAGGCGTCTTCCACGCGGGCTTTTTTCTCTTTCATTTCGACTTCGGTGGCAGCGCCGACCTTGATCACGGCCACACCGCCGGCCAACTTGGCCACGCGCTCTTGCAGCTTTTCGCGGTCGTAGTCGGAAGTGGCTTCTTCGATCTGCACGCGGATTTGCTTGACGCGCGCTTCGATGTCGCCAGCAGCGCCTGCGCCGTCGATGATGATGGTGTTTTCTTTGCCCACTTCGATGCGCTTGGCTTGGCCGAGGTCAGCCAAAGTCACTTTTTCGAGGGTCAGGCCCACTTCTTCAGCGATCACTTTGCCGCCGGTCAAGATGGCGATGTCTTCCAGCATGGCTTTGCGACGGTCACCAAAACCTGGAGCCTTGACAGCCACCACCTTCAAGATGCCGCGGATGGTGTTGACCACCAAAGTGGCCAAGGCTTCGCCGTCGACTTCTTCAGCCACGATCAGCAAAGGACGGCCAGCTTTGGCCACGGCTTCCAAGGTGGGCAGCAGATCGCGGATGTTGCTGATCTTCTTGTCGAACAACAACACGAAGGGGTTGTCCAGCAAAGCGGCTTGCTTTTCGGGGTTGTTGATGAAGTAAGGAGACAGGTAGCCGCGGTCGAACTGCATGCCTTCAACGACGTCGAGTTCGTTTTGCAGGCTCTTGCCGTCTTCCACGGTGATCACGCCTTCTTTGCCCACTTTGTCCATGGCGTTGGCGATGATTTCGCCGATGCTGGTGTCAGAGTTGGCAGAAATCGAGCCGACTTGGGCGATCTCTTTGCTGGTGGTGGTGGCCTTGGTGGCTTTCTTGAGCTCTTCGATCAGGGCTGCAACAGCCTTGTCGATGCCGCGCTTCAAGTCCATGGGGTTCATGCCGGC
>NKIO01000007.1 GCA_002255935.1 Comamonadaceae bacterium PBBC2 | reverse complement strand
CCAAATTACGCGAGGCTGCGAACGAGCATATGGCGATGCTGGAGCAAAATCCTGAGCGCGTTATGGGCTACTTCCAGGATCGCCGGGTTCGCTATGCGGCTTGAGACTTCTCAGGGCCGGAGCAATAGATGCGTGGGCCAGGCTTGACGCTGCAGTCATAGGACACATCGAGTACCAACTGGCGCTTGGCGTCTACGGTTGCGTTGTAGTTAAAGAAGCAGGCGTCATTGCTACTCATGGGTT
Organism: Comamonadaceae bacterium PBBC2; assembly: GCA_002255935.1. Taxonomy (GTDB): domain Bacteria; phylum Pseudomonadota; class Gammaproteobacteria; order Burkholderiales; family Burkholderiaceae_C; genus Limnohabitans_A. The sequence continues at coordinate 83,910 of NKIO01000007.1, read as the reverse complement.
CGAAGAATGGCTTTTCACCTTTGACGACTGCCAAGGCATCTGCTTTGTTTCGGCTTTGCGCAAAGGTCTGCAGTTTCACGCTGGATTGGGCTTGCAACGCTTGACCGATTCCGGCCTCGGCCAGCTTGAACGAAAACAAGCCCAATGCCGGTTGCTTCTCGATGAGGGCAATCATGGTGTTTTGATCCTTCGCCAAAAAAAAGGTGGCCGCAGAAGCTGCTGCACTCATGGCCACAGGAGCTGGTTTGCTGGCGGGGGGATCTTCTTGGTTCAGTTTGTCGATCTTCTTGCGCATCTCCACCAATGTGGGTAGCCCCAGCTCAGCGCGCTCAGCGTCAGATACTTTGTCATCCACCGGGTCTAGTGCGTACGGCTTGTCATTGCCCGGTCTGGAATATTGGGTGCCATACCACTGCGGGCGGTTTTGGGCCAGCAGCATCCGGTCCCAGGTCACGGCGCGGTTTCGGATCAATTCTCTGTTCTTAGGATCAAAAGCCAATGCTGTTTCCGCCAGCGCAGCTGCCAAACGGAAGTCAGCCGCGCCCGCGCCATGGTTCAAGATGCTTGCAGCATTGGCGTAGTCGTTCGCGGTTCGATTCTCGCCACGCTTCAACAGCTTTCTGACGGCTTCACCGCGCTCACGGTCGTGTTGCAGCGTGGCATTCCAATTTACATTTTTCTGCTGCCGTTGCTGCTGGTCCGCCTGCGCAAGACTGCGCAATACCGCGTTGTCATTGGCAGCCCACAGGGTGGTGGGCAATAGCAGCAGCGCGCTTAGAAACAAAACACCTCGGCTCATAGCGTCCTTCCAATGAAAAGTGCAAGTGTCCGCAATGATGCCATTGCTCCCCGACCGCTATGTGCCAAATCGGCCGCTCAAGCCGTGGATAGTGCGGGAGCAGCTTCTTTTTTGATAGCAAATCGCTTTCCTGGCGTTAGACTGTGAATCCAACGCAGCTTCCTTTGCGTACCCAATAGGTGGAAATGACCCAACGACACACAGCGCAGGCTATCGGCACGCGCAGCCTGGTTTGGCTGCTGGTGCTGGCCGTGGTGTTGATGGGGCTGAGCGTGGCGCGGCAGCAGGCGCTGGGGTCTTGGCACTTGCATGCCGATGTGGGGTTGCGCGGCTCGCCCACCGCGCTTGCTATGCCCCATTCCACCTCCACTTCCACTTTCTCCGCCGTGGCCTCCGGCTTGGCCAGCCACTGGCTCAGCCGTTGGCAGCAGCAGCAGGTGTTTGGGCACGGCCAATTGCGGGTGGGCCAATCCGCAGGCCCGACGCTGTGGGCCGCCAGCGCAAAGCCAGCCCCTAGCCATGACCACGACCACGACCACGACCACGACACCTTAGAGCGCCACCACCACGCGCTGGGCGATCAGCGCGCGAATCAGAGCGCCATTGCGCTAGACGGCGCGGCTGAGGCGGCGGACGCGGGCAGCGTGGGGGCAACCCTGTTGTTGCCCCAGTTTGCATCCCCCAGCCAGGGCAAGCCGTTGGCCGGCATGGCGGCTATGGCGGCCCGCAATGGGCCTTGGCCGGTTCAGGGGGCAGTGCGTTTTGCCTCCAGAAAAGTGGTGCCGCTGCTGCGCCCCCCTGCGTTCTCACACGCGTCCCGCGCGGCCTAAGCGGCCCCCGCCTTGCGTGGCTGCGCTTTGCGCCACGTCAGGGCTCTTTCCTCTTTGTAGATAAACCCGCACGCGGCCTGCCTGGGTCGCGTAGCCGTATTGGCGCGCTTTTGCGCCCCAGCCCCCACAAAAACCATTCAGGAACCCATTGTGAAAACTCTCTGCTTAGCCCCACCCCGCCGCCCCACCCGCACCGCCATCTCCGGAGCCTGCCTGCTGTGCCTGGCCAGCACGCTATTGCCAGCAGGCGCGCAAGAGCTCGCCCCGGTCACCATTCAGGGCACCTATGACAACGCCATTCGCACGTCTGACGCGGCCAGCCAGGGTGTGGTCACCGCCAAGTTGATAGAGAACCGCCCCACGCTGCGCCCGGCCGAGGTGCTGGAGTTTGTGCCCGGCGTCATCGTCACCCAGCACAGTGGCGATGGCAAAGCCAACCAGTACTTTCTGCGCGGCTTTAACTTGGACCACGGTACTGACTTTGCCACCTACGTGGATGGCATGCCGGTGAACATGCCCACGCACGCCCATGGCCATGGCTATAGCGACCTGAACTGGCTGATCCCCGAGCTGGTGAACCGCATCAGCTACAAAAAGGGGCCCTACTTTGCCGATGAGGGCGACTTCAGCTCGGCCGGGGTGGCGCGCCTGGGGCTGTTTGATAGCTTGCCCGAGGGCATTGCATCGCTTACGCTGGGTGACAACAGCTATGCCCGCGCGCTGCTAACCCAATCGGTGCCGTGGCAAAGCGGCAAGCTGCTCTACGCCTTAGAGACCGCGCACAACAACGGCCCGTGGGATGATCCTGAGCGCTTTCACCGCGTCAATGGCGTGCTGCGCTACAGCACCGCGACCGATAGCAGCCGCACCAGCGTCACCGCCATGGCCTACAGCGCGGCCTGGCATTCCACCGACCAGATTCCACAGCGCGCGGTAGACCAGGGCCTGGTGGGCCGCTTTGGCGCGCTAGACCCTACGGACGGCGGCCACACCGAGCGCACCAGCCTGTCGTTTCAAACCGAACGCAAATCGGACACCGGCCTCTTCAAAGCCAATGCCTATGCCATTGCGTCCAAGCTGAGCCTGGTGTCCAACTTCACCTATAACCTTGGGCCCCCACGCTTGTCGCTTCGCGAACTGCGCTGCCCCCCAAGGGGGTGCAATTCGCCTTGGGGCGGCCCGGCGGCGAATATGGATGACCCCGAGCCGCTGAACGCCGACCAGTTCATCCAAGCCGAGAGCCGCCGGGTGCTGGGCGGCGCTGCCAGCCAATCGTTTGCAACTCCGTTTGGTGGGTATGACAGCACCACCACCATCGGCACCAGCCTGCGCATGGATTGGCTGGACCCCGTGGGCCTGTACCAAGGCCTGGCGGGCCAGCGCGTGGCCACGGTGCAAGAGAGCCAGGTGCAGCAAAGCCTGCTGGGCCTGTACGCCGAAAACTCTACCGCCTGGACGCCTACCTTCCGCACCCTGCTGGGCGCGCGTTATGACCGCATGGCGGTGGATGTGCGCAGCTCCATTGCGGGCAACGCGGGCCAGCAGACTGCGGACCTGGCCAGCCCCAAGCTGTCCTTCATCTTGGGGCCGTGGAACAAGACCGAATACTTTGTGAACCTGGGCAGCGGCTTTCATAGCAACGATGCGCGCGGTGTGATCGCCCGCATAGCGCCCAAAGAAGGCACGCCGATCGACCCGGCCCCCGCACTGGTGCGCACCACCGGCGGCGAGCTGGGCCTGCGCACCGAGGCCATTACCGGGCTGCAGAGTTCTTTGGCGCTGTGGCAGCTGAATATCGGCTCAGAGCTGGTGTTCTCTGGGGATGCGGGCGACACCGGTGCCAGCGGGGCCAGCCGCCGCTTCGGGCTAGAGTTCAACAACCACTACCGCGCCACGCCGTGGCTGCTGCTGGACGCCGACCTTGCCGTCTCACGCGCAGAGTTTGATGCGCCGCAGGGTGACGCGCCCAACGCCGGGCGCTATGTGCCGGGTTCGGTAGAAACGGTGGTGTCAGTTGGTGCGGTCATCAGCGACCGGGGGCCGTGGTCCGGCCAGTTTCAATTGCGTTATTTTGGTCCGCGCCCTTTGATCGAAGACAACAGCCAGCGCTCTGAAGCCACCACACTGGCCTACCTGCGCTTGGGCTACCAAGTCAGCCGCAAAACCAAGCTGGCGCTGGATGTGTTCAACCTCTTTGACAGCAAGGCCAGCGATATTGACTACTACTACGCGTCGCGCCTCAAGGGTGAGCCGCCCGAGGGCGTGGCCGACCGCCACTTTCACCCGGTGGAGCCGCGCAGCTTGCGCTTGACGCTGACGACGCATTTTTAAAGGGGGGATACACGGGCTGCATCGGGTGGAGGTTTGCAAGCCCAATCGGCCGCTCAGCCCGTGGATAGCGCGGGAGCAGCTACTACATTGATAGCAGCTAACTCAAACCCCGCACCGTATTGCGACCTGCCTGCTTGGCCGCGTAGAGCGCGCGGTCGGCCAGTTCCAAGATGTCTTCGGCCGATGTGGCTTGCTGCTGAAACCCAACGCCGATAGATGTTGTGACCAGCAAGCTCAGCGTATCTATCTGCATGGGCTCCTCCATGCTCTTGATCATTTTGTTGGCAATGGTCATGCCTTCGTCCAGGCTGGTGGCGTCCTCCACCAACACCACAAACTCATCCCCACCCAAGCGCGCATGCAGATCACTCTCGCGGACGCAGAGGCCGATACGGCGCGCAAACTCCACGATCACAGCGTCACCCACACTGTGTCCATAGGTGTCGTTCACGGTTTTGAAGTTGTCAATGTCCAAGACCAAAAGCATCAGGGGCAATTGCTGGCGCTTGCTACGCGCCAGCGCAAACGACAAGCGCTCATCCCACTGCCGCCGATTCGCAATGCCAGTCAACGGGTCGATGCGCGCCAACTTTTCTTGCAAGCGCTTGTTGCGCCTTAGCTGCACCAGGAAACAGATGACGACCGCAAGGGTGATGGCCACCAGCAGTGCCGCCAACTGCGCGAGTCGCGTGTTGCGCAACAGCAGTTGCTCGCGCTCCTTGGCCGCTTCCGCTTCCAGGCGCAGTTGCTTCAGCTCGCTTTCGCTGGTGAGGAAGCGAAGTCGCGCTTCAAAGTCAGCGGCAGCCTTGGCTCGGTCTTCCCGCTCAATGGTCAAACTCAAATCGACCTGACGCCGACTGGTTGCCGCAAAGTCAGGCGGGACGCTTTTGCTGTCCGTGATGAGTTTGATGAGTGCGCGCAGCACCCGCAGCTCATCGCGGTCTAGCTTGAGCCCATTGAAAGACGAATGGGCAAACCGCAACTCCCGTTCTGCGTAGCGTAGATCACCTCGGTCCATGGCCGCTACGCCCAAGGCCTCATGCGCCTGCCCTTTCAATTGAGAATTCTTCAGCTCATCCGCCAGCCGCAACACGGCCAAGCCACTCTGCGTTTGCGTGGCCGCATCCTTCATCAAATGCGCCAGTCGCGCCGATTCCAGATACAGCTCTGCGCGCAGCTTGGGATCATTGATCTGTACCGCGAAGGCTTGCGCCTTTCGCAACGACTGGGCTGCAAGCTCCGTCTGTTGCATTTGGGTTTGGGCGCGGCCCAAGTTGCGCAGCAGGCGTATGTGGGTTGGCAAGGCGTTGCCTTGGGGCAAGGCATCCATGCCGCGCTGCGCATAGCTTGCGGAAGCTTCGAACCTATTGAGGTTAAAGCTAAGGCTGGAATAAGCCAGGAAGACGTCCGCGATCAATGCGGGAACCGGTGCTTTCGCCAACAGCAATTCAGCCTCGCCCAATAGCCGTTCTCCGCGCAAGAAATCTTGCATGGCAATGCTGCCACGGCCGTCTGCAATCAGCCCGCGTACTTCCAACACGGGGTCTTTGGCCAGCACGGCGGCCTCACGCGCACTGTTGCCCGCGTTGCGTTGGCAGGGCCAGTTGGCCACCACGCGGCACGCATTGGCCTGTGCCAAATAGAGAAGGGCCAGGGTCCGCACATCACGATTCTGTTGCGACATCGCCACCGCCGCCGGAATCTCTGCCAACACCTCGTCAGGCTGGGTCAGGGCTTTGATTTCCAAAGGATGGCGTGGCAGCTCGTCCACTTGCGCGCTCAAGGAGCAGCCAAAGAGGAATAGCGCGAGTACCAAACAGTGTTTGGGTTTTAGCAGTACTGCCATTTTTTTGCTTCCAGTCCAACTGGGAGCAGATGCTACTACGCTTGCATGCTGGCGGCCATTTCTGCCTATCGCCGGGCCCAAGCGGGCGCAGTGCCCAATTGGCCATTCAGGCCGTGGATAGTGCGAGAGCAGCTACTACATTGATAGCAGATCGAAGTTTGAAACGTCCATGACGCCCACAAGCGCAATGGCCGTGGTTGGCGCTGCATCCGCAGGGTGGGCTTCAAACACTGCGCCAGCCGGGGCGGGTGCGGCACCTGCGGCTAACAGCTCAACGGTTGTGGCGATAGCGTTTGCCTTGGTGAGTTGGGCTGTGGCATTCGCCAGGATGGCGGCGGCGGCTGTGTCGTCGGCTGTCGTGATGGGCATTGCCACCGCGCGTTTGTCCATCCCCCAAATGGGTGAATTTGCTGTGCCCATGCTTTACTATGCAAAGCATTCAAACGCTGCGCACAAGAAGCCTCAATACCCAAGAGGCCAAGCCAGCACGCACAGGGGGAATCCATGCACACACAACACAAAACACGCAAGCCAGTACCCATCTGGCACCTAGGGCCATGGCTACTACTGGCCTGCGCATTGTTCGGCGCAGCGCTCAGCGCACCCAGTTGGGCAACCACGCCCATGGTGGTTGCGGGCAGTTACCACACCTGTGCTTTGCAAAGCGGCGGCGATGTGCAGTGTTGGGGCGCAAACGATTCGGGTCAACTAGGCAATGGCACTCAGCGGGACAGCGCCATTCCTGTGGCGGTGCGGGGCATCAACACCGCCACGCACATCTCTGCGGGCGCTACCCATACCTGTGTAGTGCTAAGCGGCGGCACGGTGCAGTGCTGGGGCGGACTGCCCAACCGCGCGGAGATGTATGTCAATGACTTGGGCCAAGTGGGCAAATACTTCACCGCGCTGGGCAATGGCACCACCAAAGGCAGCGCTATACCGGTGGTGGCAACGGGTGTTAGCAATGCCGTGGCGGTATCGGCGGGCTCTGACCACACGTGTGCGCTGCTGGCTGATAGCACTTTACAGTGCTGGGGGAGAAACTGGTACGGGGCGGTGCTGGGCAACCAAAGCGCGCTGGAGAGCACCACGCCGGTGGCTGTGCCAGCTGTCAATAGAGTGATCGCAGTCTCTGCAGGGGGCTATCACACATGCGTCCTGCTACGCGACGGTGCGGTGCAGTGCTGGGGTTCTAACTATTATGGCCAGACAGGCAACGGAAGCCGCAGCGACAGCGCCACTGTGGGTGCAGTGGCAGGCGTCCGCAACGCCATTGCGATCTCCGCCGGTTCGGACAGCAGCTGCGCTGTGTTGGGCAGTGGTACGGTGCAATGCTGGGGTAGCAAAATCTCCGATAAGTTGGGTACGGGCAATACAACGGTAAGCGCCATCCCATTGCCGGTGGAAGGCCTGAGCAACGTAACTTCGGTGTCCACTAAATATGGCAATGCCTGCGTCACGCTCAGCAGCGGTGCGGTTCAGTGCTGGGGTCTCAACTTTTCCGGTCAATTGGGCAATGGCAGCACCAGCGGTAGCGCTACCCCCGCTACAGTGGCTGGCATGGGTCACGTTAGCGCAGTGGCAGTGGGCGGCACGCACTCCTGTGCAACACTGTCCACTGGCCCCGTGCAGTGTTGGGGAAATAGCAATTACGGCCAGTTGGGCAACAACAGCGTGGGCACCAGCGCCGTGCCCCTGCCTGTTGTTGGCATGGGCCAAGCCAGCGCTATTTCGGCAGGCGATGTGCATACCTGTGTGCGCCTGCGCACCGGTGCCGTGCAGTGTTGGGGAGCTAACACCTACGGCCAGTTGGGCAATGGCAGCCTGGACAGCACAACCCCCTTGACAGTGAGCGGCATCAGCGATGTCGCAGCCGTGTCCGCGGGTGGTACACACTCCTGCGCATTGCTGGCCAGCGGCACCGTGCAATGCTGGGGCGACAACCGCCAAGGGCAGTTGGGTGATGGCAGCTTGACTGCCAGCACCCAACCGGTGGCTGTACTGGGCATCAGCACCGCTGTGGCTTTGTCTGCGGGCCATGCCCATAACTGCGCGGTATTGGCGGGTGGCTCAGTGCAGTGCTGGGGCTACGGCCACAACTTGGCCGCGGGCATTGGCGGCAACATCAGCAGTGGACCGGTCGCCGTGTCTGGCATCAGCGATGCAGTGGCAATCTCTGCGGGCTCTGAGCACACCTGCGCGGTACGTCGCAGCGGCACGGTGCAGTGTTGGGGCAGCAATGGCACGGGCCAACTGGGCAATGGCACTACCACTTTGAGCTACAGCCCGGTATCCGTCAGTGGCATCAGCACCGCCATTGCCGTCTCAGCAGGCACATCACACACCTGCGCCTTGCTCAGCAGCGGCGCAGTGCAGTGTTGGGGAACCAACTACTACGGCCAGTTGGGCATTGGCAGCAACGCGGACAGCGACATTCCGATTGGCTATTACCCCATTATGGGAAAGCTGACCTACAGCACCACCCCAGTCACGGTGATGGGTATCAGCAACGCAGCGGCGCTGACTAGCCGTGCAGACCACACCTGCACACTGCTAAGCGATGGCACCACCCAATGCTGGGGCTACAACGGTACCTGGCAACTGAGCGATGGCACGCGCTACAACGTCAGCTCCAGCCCCTTGGCGATCAGTGCCATTCGCAATGCCACCAGCGTAGCAGCCGGGGCCACCCACAGCTGCGCGCTGCTGGCAGACGGCACGGCGCAGTGTTGGGGCCAAGGCCGCTACTACGGCCAAGGCGGCGCAGACAAAGCCTTTTCTTACACGCCAGTGCCGGTGATGGACGGCAGCAGTGCTGGCTTTCTGGACACCAGCTCTGCCGCGCGCTGGGCCGACACCGACAAGGTGTTGGCCTGGGGCGAGAAAACCAATCCGCAGACACTTGCCCCCGCCGGTCAGGCCTCTCAAGAGTTGGCTGGCTACCGCTACCGCCGCTACCCCGGCGATCACATCCTGGCCGTCAACGCGCATGGCCCGGCCAACTTGTATTACTGGGGGCCGCTGAGTAACTACACGGTGCTGGAGTTGGGGCTGCTGTCGGGATGGTTGTTGCAGGCCAAGCCCTAACGCGCACGCCTAAAGAGTTGAGTGCCAAATAGGCCGTTCAGCCCGTGGATAGTGCGGGAGCAGCTCACAAATCAATAGCAAATGGGTGTACTTGAACTTGAAGTAACGCTATAGGGCTAGCGGCACACGGATGCTAAAATCCCAATGTTCCTACATTAAAGGAGAACATCATGCAGACCATCAATGTTCGGCAATTGAAATCCAACCCATCTACCGCGCTGCGCGACGCGCGTACCGAGATGGTGGTGGTCATGAATCGCGACAAACCCGATGCCGTCATGATTGGTTTTGAGCAGCTCGACGGTTTGGCGGACTTCATACACGTGCGCCAAGCGATGGCGGTGAGTCTGTTCAAAGACCGCTTGATCACGGTGGCAGGCGCTGCCAAACTGGCCAACGAACCCTTGGGCGACATGCTGACGCGCTTGGCCAAACTGGGTGTGCCGGTGGCAGACTATGACGCCCCCACCCTGGCCGCCGAGGTGGCGCAAGGTGCAGCCTGGCTGCAAGCCAAAACATGAGCGTGGCCGCCAGCGGGGTAGTCATTGCCGATGCGGGTCCTCTGATTGGCTTGGCGCGTATCGGCCAGCTTGATTTACTGCCGCAGCTTTTTGGCAGAGTTACCGTGACCTCGTTTGTTGCGGACGAAGTGTTGGCGGGCGGCACGTTTGCAGACCAAGCGCTATTGCAGGCTGCTTTCGCGCAAGATTGGCTGGTTGTGGTGCCCATGGACGACTTGGGCCCACACGCTTGGCACGTGCTTTGCCGTGATCTCATGAGCCTGCATCAAATCGACATGGGCGAAGCCAGCGCCATGGTTCTGGCACAGCAATGGAGAGATGAGCAGGCTAAGTCGGTGCTGCTGTTGATAGACGACCACCGCGGGCGGCAGGCCGCACTGCATTGCGCCGTAGCTACGATGGGAACGGCTGGCTTGCTGGTATTGGCCAAGCAAACCGGACGCATTGCAGCGATCAAACCCTTGCTATTGGCATTGCGGCAGGCGGGTTACTTTTTGAGCGATCGGTTGATTCAAGCGGTTTTGCTGCAAGCTGGCGAATGAGGCCGTTCAGGCCGTGGATAGTGCGGGAGCAGCTTCTTTTTTTATAGCAAACCCATGACAAAACATCAACTTCCGGCAGTTGCACTTGCAGTATGGATTTCAGCAAGCACGAGCTTTCATCCATCTGTGGCTGGTACGCCACCCTAGCCGTCAATGCGCATAGCTCGGGTAATGATGCTTAACGGGAAGTAACGCCGGACCAGTGCAAAGAGTAAACTTTGTTCCCTGTCAGCAAGCACTGAGGTTCCAACATGAATGCAATCCTTTCCCCATTGGTCTCGGAATTTGAAACCGAAGCGCAAGAGACAAGCCATGTGGCATGGGTTAAGGCCAAGGTACAGGCGAGTCTGGACGACACTCGCCCCGGCATTCCGCACGATCAGGTGATGGCCGAAATGGAAGCGATCATCGTTGAAGCCGAGAACCGCCACAACGCCCAAAAATGACGTTGCCGATTATTTGGCGAGCCAGCGCCCGCAGCGACTTGGCCAAGATCATCCGCTATGTGGCCAATGTCAATCCGCTAGCAGCGCGCCGCCTACGTGACGTTTTGATGGAGTCGGTGTTGCCAGTGTCTGAGCATCCTTACCTGTTTCGGCAGAGCCAAACCCTACCTGCGATGCGGGAAATCGTGGCGCACCCGAACTACATCGTCTATTACAGAGTTACTGCCTCCTGCATTGAAGTGGTCAATGTGATTCACACCCGGCGAGAGTTTCCTGGGCAAGAGTGATGCGTGTTGGCGATTACTTGGCTTGACTCGGAAGCCCCCTTTTCTTTGGGTGCCAAATCAGCTTTCTAAGCCGTGGATAGTGCGGCAGCAGCTCCCAAATCAATAGCAAGTTGTTTCAAATTGGCAGGACCCCACGTCCGGCCCACCGCCCCCCAAAGCCGTCTTCAATCAACAAGTTGACGATATGGGTTGAGACACTGTTTCAAAAATATTAAGTGTGCAAGAATTCCCCGGCACCTAGGGCGCAGACGCCTCTACAAGAACACCATGAGCCAGCAAATCCTCAAGCCCACCGACTCCTCTCGCATCCACCCGTTGCTGGCCCACCAGATGGCCGCGCTGGATGCTGACCGCGATGATTACCAGGACGCTATCCAGCGCCTGATGCACAACCTGGTCAACATTCGGGATGACGAGGGCAAGTTTTTGCTGCGCCTGGCCGATGGCCGGGTGATTGATACCAAGGGCTGGAACGGCTTTGAGTGGACCCACGGCGTGGGCCTGTACGGCATGTACAAAATGTGGGAGATGACCGGCGACACCCAGGCCTGGGACATCATGCTGAAGTGGTTTGAAGACCGCTTTGCCGAGGGCTCGCCTTCGCGCAACATCAACACCGTCGCGCCCTTTTTGACACTGGCCTACTTGTACGAGCGCACTGGCAACCGCACCTACCTGCCCTACCTGGAGACTTGGGGCGAGTGGGTGTTTGACGGCCTGCCCCGCACCGAAGAAGGTGGCTTTCAGCACATCGTTTACAACAGCGTCAACCACCAGCAGCTGTGGGACGACACGCTGATGATGGCGGTGTTGCCGCTGGCCAAAATCGGCCTGCTGCTGAACCGCCCGCACTATGTGGAAGAAGCCAAGCGCCAGTTTCTGGTCCACATCAAATACCTGGCCGATGTGAAGACCGGCCTGTGGTTTCACGGCTGGACTTTTGAGGGCCGCCACAACTTTGCCAATGCACTGTGGGCGCGGGGCAATTCGTGGATCACCATCGTCATTCCTGAGTTCATCGAACTGCTGAACCTGCCCAAAGACGACGCGCTGCGCATGTTTTTGATCTCCACGCTAGAGGCACAGGTGCAGGCGCTGGCCAAGCACCAGGCCCCGTCGGGCCTGTGGCGCACGATTTTGGATGACGACAGCTCGTACGAAGAAGCCGCCGCGTCGGCCGGTTTCGCGTACGGCATTCTGAAGGCCGTGCGCAAGGGCTACCTGCCTAAGTCGTATGAGGCCATGGGCATCCGCGCGGCCAAGGCGGTGCGCGCCCACATCAATGAAGCGGGTGAGCTGACCCAGGTGTCGTTTGGCACACCGGTGTTCAACACCCTGCAGGAATACAAAGACATACCGCTGACCTCCATGCCCTTTGGCCAGGCCATGGCCCTGCTGGCGCTGGGTGAGTTCATGTACCGGTTTGTCTGAACACGCCTGACGACTGAAAAAACAAAGGCATAGACGGCGAACAACAGCCGCAGCCTGAGAGACAAGCCTGCCGCGCTAAGCGGTCAGGTCGATAAAAAAAACGAGGAACAGACAACATGGCTGCTGAACAGACAGCGGGTACGCCCGACCCAATGCCCAGGGGATCGCCGGTAAGAACGCCGACCTGGATCAACTACTGGGGCTGGGGCTCGGGCGACATGCTGGGGGCAGGTGCGCAGGCCGTTATCACCGGTTGGTTGTTTTATTTCTTCACCACCTTTTGTGGTCTGACTGCGGTGGAGGCGGGCCTTATTCTGGGCCTGCCGCGCCTGCTGGAGGCTATTACCTGCCCGCTGATTGGCTATATCTCTGACAACCTGCGCCACACCTGGATAGGGCACAAGGTGGGGCGGCGCAAGCTGTTTTTGCTGCTCACCATTCCGCTCTTGCCCAGCTTTGCGCTGATCTTTCGCACCGGCAACACCTTCACCTATTACCTGCTGTGCTTCATCTTCTTTGAGCTGCTGTACACCATGTTTCTGATCCCCTGGGAAACACTGGCCGCCGAGATGACCAAGGACTACAAAGCCAAGGCCAAGTTCGCCGGTGCCCGCATGATCGTGGCGCAAAGCTCGGCCATTTTGGCCTCGTATCTGCCCACGCTGATCATCAATAACTTTGGCGGCAAAGACTCGCCCGACACTTTCTTCTGGATGGCGGCGATCTTTGGCGGCATCTTCTCTTTGGTCGTGCTGATTGTGGTGCTGACCAGCTGGGAGCGGCCCTACACGGCCGATGAGATGCTTATCCAGCCCAAGCCATTTGCGCTGGGTGAGGCGCTGGGGATTCCGCTGCGCATGTTCCGCGATCTGGCCTCTACGCTGAAGATACGCGCCTTTCGCCAACACCTGAGCCTGTACCTGGGGGCCTATATCTCGCAGGATATTTTCAACACCGCCTTCCCAATCTTTGTGGCCACGGTGCTGATGGGGGCCACGCTGGTGATCTCGCAGTTGATGACGACGATGTACATCGCGCAGTTGGTCTCGGTGATGCTGGCCATCAGCATCGTGATCCGCACCGGGCCGGTGCTGGCCTACCGCATTGCTATCAGCTTTTTTGGCGCAGCGCTGCTGCTGTATCTCACATTCTTCATGCTGCGCCCGGCGGGCTTTGCGCAGGGTCTGACGCTGCTAGGCGGCAATATTTTTGATGCGCTGAACCCCAGTGCGCCCGGCTTCAACCCGGCGCTGGTGTTCTGGTTGTTTGTACCGATTTTGTTGGCCGGTCTGGGCCGGGGTACGCTGAACTTTGTGCCCTGGTCGGTCTACAACTACCTGCCCGATATTGACGAGGCCGTGACGGGCCAGCGCCGCGAAGGCATCTTTGCCGGGGTGATGACGCTGGTGCGCAAGCTGGCGCAATCCTTGGCCATCATTGCTACCGGCTGGATCATCGATATGGGTGGTTACATCTCGCCTAAATCGCGCCCCGGCCAACTGATTGAGCAAACGCCCGAAGCCATTCAGACCATCACTCTGCTGATGGTGGGCGGCCCGATCCTCGTCATGCTGCTGGGGCTGTTGGCGTCGTGGTCATTCCGCCTGAATGCGCGCACGCACGCGGTGCTGGTGCATGAGGTGGAGCGCCTGCGCGCCGGAGCCACCACGGCCGAGTCGGAAGAGAACCGAAAAATTGTGGAAGACCTGACCGGCTGGCGCTACGCCACGCTGTGGGGGCGCGGGCGCTAAGCCTGCGCAACCCGTGCCACTTGAAAGAACCTATGACTGAACTCACCCGCCGCCATTTCTTCAAAACCAGCGGCGTGGCTGCCGCCCTGCCGCTGAGCAGCCTGGCGGGGGCCGCGCAGGCCCAAACCCAGGCCACGCCCGGTTCAGCCGCAGCGCCCCGCCCAGCCCCACCTGTGGCGGTTGACCAGTTGGCGCTGCGCTGGCTAGAGGGCAGTGCACCCGCCTTGTCTTTGGGGCAAACCCTGGGCTTGCCCTGGCCCAAGGGGCAGGTACGCAAAGAGCAGGGCTTTGCGTTGAACGATGCCCAAGGCAAGGCGCTGCCGCTGCAAACCTGGCCCCTGGCCTACTGGCCCGATGGCTCACTCAAGTGGACCGCCCACGCCCTGCCCGCGGCTTTGCCCTTGCCAGAAACTCTGCGCATTGTTCCCACATCGGCCCCCGTCACGCCAACAGCGGCTCTGCAAGTGCAGGTACAAGAGACTGCAGACAGCGTCAGCATCGACACGGGCGTGATCCGTGCCGTGCTGCCACGCAGCGGCGAGCAACTGATCAGCAGCATCCAACGCGGTGGGCTGAACATTCTGCAAGCCTGCAGCCTGGTCGCCCAGGCCGATGACCGACCCGATGCCAGCCAGGGCGCGGTGACCCAGACGGAATTCAAGAGCAGCATCAACACCGTCACGGTGGAGCAGCGTGGCCCGGTGCGGGCGGTGGTCAAGATCGAAGGCATGCACACGGCCCGTGGCCGCAGCTGGTTACCCTTCACCGTGCGCCTGTACTTTTATGCTGGGGCCGAGTCGGTGCGCATCATGCACACCTTTGTGTTTGATGGCGATGAGCACAAGGACTTTTTGCGCGGCATCGGCCTGCGCTTCCAGGTGCCGCTGCGCGACCAGCCGCACGACCGCCATGTGCGCTTCGCCGGTGAGAACGGCGGTCTGTGGGGCGAAGCCGTGCGCAACCTGACCGGGCTGCGGCGTGACCCCGGTGCGGCAGTGCGCGCGGCGCAAGTGGCAGGTATTGCTTGCCCGTCGGTGGATAGCTTTGGCACGCAGGTGCGCCAGCTGATGCACCGCATTCCTTGCTGGGGCGACTTCACGTTGAGCCAGTTGAGCGCCGATGCCTTCCAAATCCGCAAACGCACCAAGGCCGGCCACGGCTGGATTCCGGCCGCCTGGGGCCACCGTGCACCGGGCAGTGGCTATGTGGGTGGTGCCAGCGGCGGTGTGGTGTTTGGCCTGCGTGATTTCTGGCAACGCCACCCCACCCAGCTGGACATCCGCAATGCCCACGGCGATGCGGGCACTGCTGCCGAAGTCACCACCTGGATGCACGCGCCCGACGCACCTGCGATGGACATGCGCTTCTACCACGATGGCCTGGGCATGGAGACACATGCCCAGGAGCTCGAAGGCCTGGAGATGACCTACGAGGATTACGAAAAAGGCTATGGCACGCCGCACGGTGTGGCGCGCAGCAGCGAGATCACGCTGTGGGCAGTCAGCAAGACACCCAGCCGCGAACGCCTGGTACAGATGGCCGCTGCGGTGCAAACACCCGCCCAACTGGTGGCCCAACCGGAGCGCTACCTGGCCTGCGGCGTATTCGGCAGCCTGTGGAGCCTGCCCGACCGCTCCAGCCCGCAAAAGGCGGCCATTGAGGACAAGCTGGATTTCCTGTTCGACTTCTACAAGCAGGAGGCCGAGCAACGGCACTGGTATGGCTTCTGGGACTATGGCGACATCCGCCACACCTACGATGCCGACCGCCACGAGTGGCGCTACGACGTGGGCGGCTATGCCTGGGACAACTCCGAACTTTCGCCCGACCTGTGGCTGTGGTACGCCTTTTTGCGCAGCGGCCGGGCCGACATCTTCCGCTTCGCCGAGGCCATGGTGCGCCACACCAGCGAGGTCGATATCTACCACCTGGGCCACTTCAAGGGCCTGGGCACGCGGCACAACGTGCAGCACTGGGGTTGCAGTGCCAAGCAGGCGCGCATCAGCACCGCAGCCTACCGGCGCTTCTACTACTACCTGAGTGCCGATGAACGTATTGGCGACGTGATGCACGAAGTGCTGAGCGCGGACACCAAGATGGACGAGGTGGACCCTGTGCGCAAGATCGCCGGCCGCGTAGACAAAGGCCCGTGGCCCGCGCGTATCGGCTTCGGCACCGACTGGGGGTCCGTCGTCGCAAACGTGCTGACCGAGTGGGAGCGTACGGGCGACAAGCGCTGGCGCAACAAGCTGCTGCGTGGCATGCAGGGCATCGCGGCCATGCCCCATGGCTTCTTCACCGGCAGCGGCGGCTATGAGCCTACGGGGCCGAACGAAGGTGCTTTCCACAACGTCAGCGGCGACAAACTGAGCGCCAGCCACTTGAGCGCCGTATTCGGTGCCGTCGAGATGATGGCCGAGCTGGTGGAACTCATTGACGAGCCCGCGTTCAAACAGGCCTGGCTGCAATACTGTGAGCTGTACAACGCGCCCAAGGAGCAGCAGATCAAGGTACTGGGCGCACCGCACGGCGGCGGCAACGTGCTGAGCGTAGGCCATTCGCGTCTGAGCGCCTACGCAGCCCACAGCAAACAGGACAAGGCCCTGGCCCAGCGCGCCTGGCGCGAATTCCTGGCCGACGACCCACGCGGCCACAAGACGCTCAAGACCACGCGCATCAGCGGCCCTGCGGTGCTGAACCCGGTGAATGAGGCCCTGTGGATCAGCACCAATGATGCGGCCCAGTGGAGCCTGGCCGCCATACAGAATCTGGCGCTGATTGGCCAGTACCTTCCCGATTGAACGGCCATCACACCCAAACGCCTTATGCACACATTCTTTCAACTGTGCAGCGCCAAGACGCGTCTGCTGCTGAGCGGTTTGACTCTTGGCTTGCTGGGCACTGTGGCCCCGGCACAGGATCTGCCCTCGCAACTGCTGAGCAATACACAGAGCTCTGTCAAAGCCAACACCTCACCGATTAAAAAAGGCGAACACACCTACCTGATGTCGGCCTTTATGGCCACCTCGCAAAACACGCTGAGTCTGTTCACGTCCCACGACGGCATCACCTTCACCAGTCTGGCGTCCGAGGTCTACACCCCGCCTAAGGACCTGCTGCGCGACCCGTCCATCATGCGAGCGGCGGGTGGCCAGTACTACATTGCCTACACCACCAACTGGTCGGGCCAGACCTTGGGCATCGCCCGCTCGGCCGACCTGCGCCAGTGGACCCATGTGGCGAATATCACGGTGCCACTACCGGGACTGACCAATGTCTGGGCACCCGAGTGGTTTCGCGACAAAGATGGCAGCATGAAGCTGGTGATGTCGCTGTCGCAAAGCGGTACCGACGGCCCCTTTGCGGCCTACACCATGGCGGCGCTGGATGCGAACTATTCGCGCTTCTCCGCACCCGTACCCATGCAAGGCCTGGGCGGCAACACCATTGATACCTTTGTGGTGCTGAAAGACGGCAAGTACTTTGCCTTTGCCAAGAATGAGACCACCAAGCTGATTGAGCTGGCCACGGCCGACGCGCTGGCTGGGCCCTGGACCTTCATCCGCAAAGGCGACTGGGCGGGCTGGGGCGGCCCGTCGGAAGGTCAGGCCCTGGTGCCGATTAAGGGTGCAGATGGCCAACCCGGTTGGCGCATCTACTTTGATGACTACATGACCAAGCGCTATTGGTACTCCGACAGCTTCGATGGGCTCCAGACCTGGACGCCCAAGAAGGAGCTGGGCGGCGTATCGGGCAGCGTGCGGCACTTCACGGTGATTGCCGAAGAGACGGCACTACTCGACAAAGCGCTGGCACCCAAAGCCAAGCCCAAGACGATTGCTTGGGACAAATACTCCCTCATCATCGACGGCAAACGCGAGATGATTTTTGCGGGCGAGTTCCATCCGTTTCGCCTGCCCTCACCCAGCCTGTGGCGCGATGTGCTGCAAAAGATGAAGGCATCGGGCCTGAACGCGGTGTCCTTCTATTTCAGCTGGGGCTACCACTCGGCAAAGCCTGGGCACTACGACTTCAGCGGTGTGCGCAATATCGAGCGCGCCATCCAGATGGCCGAAGAAGAAGGCCTCTACGTCATCGCCCGCATGGGGCCGTATGTGAATGCCGAGCTCACGGGTGGCGGCTTCCCCGGTTGGCTGTTTCGCCAGCGCGCCGAGGCACGCACCGATGCGGCCGACTACCAGGACGCAGCCGACGAATGGATGACGCAGATCAACGCCATACTGGCGCGCCACCAGATCACCGATGGTGGCGGTACGGTGATCGCGTACCAGCTGGAGAACGAACTGTTTTCGGTGCAACCCAAGAACATCCGCCACATGCAACACCTGGCCGACAAGGCCCGCGCCGATGGCATTACCGTGCCACTGTTCCACAACGCGGCCTCGCGCCTGCCGGACTGGACGCCCAAGAATTCCACCGCGCCATTCGCCAACCCGGGGCCTACTGACCTGTATGCCTTTGACGGCTACCCCGGCGGCGTGTGCAGCGTCGATGCGCAACCGGGCGCACCGGCCCGCGCGCCAGACTGGGGTATCTACGCCACGACTGGACCCAAGATTGGCTCCCTGGCCTCACCCAACACACCGGGCTTTGTGGCCGAGGTGGGCGCGGGCTGGTTTGACTACTGGGGTTCCAACGGCACCTACGAGTGCACGGCACAGCGACAGGGGCCGGGCTACCAGCGGGTGTTCTATGGCACCAACCTGATCAACTCCCTGACCATCCATTCCATCTACATGGCCTACGGCGGCACCAGTTGGGGTTGGCAGCCAGGGCCGATTGTTTACACCTCATACGACTACGGCTCGCCCATCAGCGAAGCGCGGGTGCTGCGCGACAAGGCCTATGTGCTGAAGCAGATGGGCAGCTTTGTGCAGGCGGCCACGCCGGTGCTCGCGCAGATGGACAAGGCCGAGCCCATCACACCATCCAACCCCAAGATCAAGCTGTACCACAACATCAATAAGGCCCTGGGTACGCATGTGCTGTTTGCGGTGCAAAACCCGTCCAGCAACACCGGCACCGAGGGCTTCACGTTCCCGCTGACAACCAATGACGGCAGCTACCGCGTGCCGCAAGCGGGCCAGCTGCAGCTGTCAGGCCAGGACGCCAAGATGCTGCTGGCGACCTACCGCATGGAGCGCCAGCACCTGGTGTATTCCACGTCGGAACTGCAAACCCATTTGCAACAAGGCGAACGCGATGTTGCGCTGCTGTACGGCCGCGCGGGCGAGTCGGGTGAGACGGTGCTACGGTTTGCGTCCAAGCCAACGGTAGAGGTGCTCTCCGGCCAGGCCAGCGTTGCGTTTGATACCAAGAGCGGCGACCTGCGCCTGAACTACCAGCACCAGGGCCTGATTGAGCTGAAGATCAGCGGCGGCGGCCGTGCGCCACTGCTATTGCTGATCGCCGATGAGAAAACGGGCTGGCAATTCTGGAAGCTCAACACCCCCCAAGGCGCTGTGTTGGCGCAAAGCCCGGCCTTGCTGCGCACTGCGGCTATCAACGGTGCAGCGCTGATGCTGAGCGGTGATACCGAAGCGAATAGTGCGCTCCGCGTCTGGGCACCCCAAGGCATCGCCACCCTGGGCTTCAATGGTGCGGCCATCACAGTGCGTGCCCACCACGGCAGCCTGCAGGCCACACAAATTCTCAAAGGTCCAGACGCGTTTGTGCTGCCCGACCTGATGGCACAAGACTGGACCCGCCGCTACGACTCGCTGGAATCCAAACCGGGCTTTGACGACAGTGGCTGGCGCAAGACGGATGCCGCAGGCTCGGCCGCCACGGTGTATTCCGCATCCGACAAGGGCCAGCCGGTGCTGTCCATGAGCGAGTACGGCTTCCACCATGGCGATGTCTGGTACCGGGGCCGATTTACGGTTACCGATCCCAAGACGAATCGGTTGGAGTTGTTCTTCGGCGGCGGCGGCGGTGGCATGGTCCAGGTCTGGCTCGACGGTGTTTTCATCGGGCAGCAGGACCACGACACCGGCAGGCCTTTCCCCGAGACTACCGACACCTTCCGCACCACACTGCAGAACCTGTCGCCCGGCGAGCATGTGCTGTCGGTGCTGGTGCGCAACAACTCCCACAACTGGGACCTGTTTGCGGATGATGCCCACAAGGAGGCACGTGGGTTGATATCGGCCTCGTTGTCGTCACGCAGCGGCCCGCGCTTTGGCACACCCATCGCGTGGAAAATTCAGGGCAACAAGGGCGGTGAAGACATTGCCGACCTGGTGCGCGGCCCGATGAACAGCGGCGGCCTCTATGGTGAACGCATGGGCTGGCATTTGCCTGCCGCCAAAGACCATGATTTCAAGACCGACTGGGAGCGCAGCGCACCCACAGCAGTGCCACCCGCGCCCGGCAGCTACTGGCTGCGCACAGCCTTCACGCTGGACCTGCCCAAGGGCCACGACATCCAACTGGGCCTGGCCTTTGGTGATACGAGCAAGCCACGGTCGGACCGTGAAAACCGTGCGCTGATTTTTGTGAACGGCTGGAACATGGGGCAGTTCATCGCCCACGTCGGGCCGCAGCGCGTGTTTGTGATCCCGCCGGGCATTCTGAATCCGAATGGCGAGAACACCATTGCCCTGGCCATCACCACCGATGGCAAGGCCGAGAACGCGCTGGAGTCGTTCAAGCTGGTCCCTCTGCACAGCGTGCGCGGCGGGGTTCCGTTGGAGGCCGTCACGCAATCCCGCTACTTACAACGCTAGGAAGATTGCCATGCGCCTCCATCACACGCTCTTGCTCGCGCTAGGCCTGCTGCTCAGTGCCCTATCCCACGCTGCGGACCCCACGGCCCCGACCTACCGCTTTGCCTTTGGCAATGGCCCGGTCGCCCCCGGCTTTACCGCCGTGCAGCCGGATATGGCCTACAGCCGCGAGCGGGGCTACGGCTTTGAAGCTGGAGCACACACCACTTTGCTCCCCGCCCAAGGTGGCCAGGCACTGAGCAGCAACAAGCCCTTTTACTTCTCGGTCGCTGTGCCCGAGGGCAACTACCGCACCAGCATCACCTTCGGCGGCACGGCACAGGCGTCTGACACCACAGTGCGCGCCGAGCTGCGGCGCCTGATGCTGGAGGGCATACGCACTGAGCCTGGCACCAGCAGCGTGCGCAGTTTCACGGTGAATGTGCGCACGCCGCGTATACAGGCAGGCCCCAAGCTGGCGGCCGGTGCCGTGCTGCTGAAAGCGCCCCGCGAGACGGTAGAGGAGGCCTGGGCCTGGGATGGCCGCTTGACGCTGGAAATCAATGGCAGCCTGCCCGTCATCCAACGCATAGAGATTGTTGCTGTGGAGGTACCGACCCTGTTTGTACTGGGCGATTCCACCGTGGGCGACCAGTCGCAAGAGCCGTACAGCAGTTGGGGGCAGATGCTGCCCCGCTTCTTCAAGCCCAGCATAGCGGTGGCCAACCATGGTGAGTCGGGGGAGACTTACCGTGACTCCATTGCACGGCGGCGGCTGGACAAAATTCTCTCAGTGCTCAAGCCCGGCGACACCGTGCTGATGCAGTTTGGGCACAACGACCAAAAGCAAATCAGGCAAGGTATTGGCGACGTCAATACTTATCGTGCCGAGATCAAAACCCATGTCGAATCGGTGCGCGCCTATGGTGGTGTGCCGGTGATTGCCTCGCCCATGGAGCGGCGCGGCTTTGATGATGCGGGCAAGGTCAAGCCCAGCCTGATCGACTACGCCGATGCCGCGCGCCAGGTAGCGGCTGAGTTAAAAGTGCCTTTCATCGACCTGAATGCGCAGAGCAAGCTGTTGTATGAAGCACTCGGGCCGGATGCATCCAAACTCGCCTTTGCCGAGCCTGCACCCGGCAAGATCGACAACACCCACCACAACAACTACGGCAGCTATGCGCTGGCCAAATTGATCGTGGCGGGCTTGCGTCAGGCGCAGTTGCCCATCGCCAGCCACATTGCCGATGACTTCATTACCCTGGACCCAACACGGCCAGATGCACCGGCCCAATTCAAGCTACCACCCAGCCCCAACTTCACGCACCAGCGGCCACTGGGTGACGAAGACCCGGCGGGCTTCTCCGGCGAACGCCTGCAGCGCCTGGACAACGCCATTGAGAGCGAAATCAGGCAAGGCCAACTGGCTGGCGGCATCATGGTTATCACCCGCGATGGCAAGCCTGTGCACTTCAAAACCTATGGCCACCAAGACATGGAAAACCAAAGGCCCATGCAGCCGGATGCGATCTTTCGTATTGCCTCCATGAGCAAGGCACTGACCAGCGTGGCGGTGATGATGTTGTACGAGGAAGGCAAGTTTTTGCTCAAGGACCCGGTCGCCAAGTTCATACCGGCCTTTGCCAATCCCGTCGTGGCTATCGCCCCACCTGCGGGATCACCCGCCGGTACGCCCGCGACCACCGAGAAGGCCAAGCGTCCCATCAGCATCCGTGACCTGCTGCGCCACACTGCGGGCCTGAGCTATGGCGCAGGCCCGGCAGCCGAGTTCTACAAGCAGGCCGGGTTCACCGACTGGTATTTGATTGGGCACAAGGAGAGCATTGAACAGGTGGTTAATCGCCTGGCTGCCCTGCCCCTGCAAGGCCATCCGGGCGAGCAATTCCAGTATGGCTATGCGACGGATGTGTTGGGCCGTTTGGTCGAGGTGGTGTCGGGCATGCCGCTCGATAAGTTCATTGAGACGCGTATCACCCGGCCGCTAGGCATGGTGGATACCAGCTTCTTTTTGCCGCCTGAAAAGATCTCGCGTCTGGCCAATGTGTATGGGTTTGAGAATGGGCGCTTGCAGTTGAAAGAGACCGCCGCCACTAGCGATTTTGTGCACGGCCCACGCCAATGCCTGTCGGGCGGTGCGGGCCTGCTGTCTACCGCCGCTGACTACACCCGGTTTTTGCAAATGCTGCTGAATGGCGGCGAGCTGGAGGGGCAACGGCTGCTCAGCCCCAAGACGGTCGAGCTGATGCGCAGCAACCAGGTGGGCGACAAATACCGGGGCGATGCGGATGGCTTTGGCCTGGGCTTTTGGGTGAATGTGGACCAGGGCGTGGTTGGCGAAATCGGCTCGGTCGGAGCCTTCGGCTGGGGCAGCGCCTATTTCCCCCAGTATGTGGTGGACCCCAAGGAGCGGATGATTGTGCTGTTTATGACCCAACACCGGCCTGCGGGCAACTCCAACCTCAACCACCGCGTCAAGGTGCTGAGCTACCAAGCGTTGGTGCAATAACCGAAATTACCGCATGCTACGGATCCCCACCACCCTATGCCCCGCAGCCAAACGCTGACATTGCGAGTCGTGCTGCGCGCCCTACTGGGCGCGGCGCTGGTGCTGGGTGGCACGGCCCACGCCCAAACCAAGCCGCCACAAGCGCCTGCAACGGCACCGGGTGCGCAGCCAGGCGTACCCCTGAGCCCAGCACCCCCACCTGCGGCGGCGGACACCTTACTGGCCCTGCCCCGCGTAGAGATCAGCGGCGAGCAGCCCTCCGACGACAGCAACCGCCGCAACGAGTCCATTGCCAAGTCCATCTATGGCCGGGAAGAGCTGGACAGGCAAGGCGACATCGACGTGACCGATGTGCTCAAGCGCTTGCCCGGCGTCTCTATGGACGGCGGCGCACCGCGCCTGCGCGGCTTGGGCGGTGGTTACACCCAGGTGTTGATCAACGGCGAGCCCTCGCCACCGGGGTTTTCACTGGACAGCCTCTCGCCAGCGGATGTGGAGCGCATCGAAATCGTCAAGGGCGCTACGGCGGAGTTCAGTGGCGTGGCCGGAACGATCAATGTGGTGCTGCGTGAACCACCGCGCTCCTTGCAGCGCGAGTGGCGCGCCAACCTGAACTACCGCGCGGTAGAGCCCGGTGGCAACACGAGCTTTCAGTGGGGGGACCGCATCGGCGGGCTTTCATTTGTGGTGCCAATAAACCTCACCCATGCGGCCCAGGGGGGCGACTACGCCACCACGCGCATCTCGCGCACGCGCGCCGGTGAGGTGCAATCCCAGCGGATTGACGGGCAAGACGTGGCACGCAACAACAGTGCGCAAATCGCGCCGCGCCTGCAATGGAAACTCAACGACCTGGACACTCTGAATCTGGGCGCATTTGCACAGCGCACGTTAGCCCGCAACGGCAGCGAGCGGATGACTAGCACTTTGTTGGGCACGCCCTGGTCTTTGGTGAGCGACCAGTCGCAAACCCAGAGCCACAACGATGTGCTGCGACTCAATCTGCAATGGCAGCACCGCATCCAGGCGGGTGGCAAGCTGGAATTGAAATCCTCCTGGCAAAGCACGGTTCGCAATAGCCAGTCCGATTACCAGGGGCAACGCACCGACCTATCCACCTTGGAGCGAGAGACCTGGACCGAATTCGAGGAAAGCCGCGCCGCCGTCGGTGGCCGCTGGAATCAGCCCGTTGCGCAGGCCCACTCGTTGCTGTCGGGTTGGGATGTGGAGGTGCGCGAGCGCGAGGAATTGCGCCGGGTGTGGGATTTTGGTGTTGAGCGCCTAGACAGCGCCACCGGCATTCCCTTCAGCGCCCGCATCACCCGGTCAGCCCTGTTTTTTCAGGATGAATGGGCCATCAGCGAGCGCTGGGCGGTGCTACCGGGCGTGCGCTTGGAGCAGGTGAGGAGCCGTAGTGCAGACCCCGGATACCAGGGGGTGGGCAGCCAAGAGTTTGACAACTTGGCGCGCATTAGCGCGCCCACGCTACACCTGAACTACCGCTTCGACCCCAAGGGCAAGGACCAAGTGCGCGCCAGCATCACCCGCAGCTTCAAGCTGCCGGACCTGTCTGCCCTGGCGGGGCGCTATGTGCTGAACGGCAACTATGAGCGCGATGTAACCAACACGCCGATTGCAGCCGACCGCGCGGGCAACCCGCAGTTGCAACCCGAGCTATCTACCGGTTTTGACCTGGCATATGAGCACTACCCGGCGGGCGGTGGCGTACTCAGCGTGGGCCTGTTTTACCGCCGCATTGCCGACCTGATACGCCAGCGCATTGCGCTAGAAGCCAACCCCGCGCCAGGCGTGACCACCGAGCCACGCTGGGTGTCGCGGCCGGTGAACCTGGGTCAGGCCACCAGCCAAGGGCTGGAGTTGGAGATCAAGGGAAAGGCGGAGGAATGGCTGCCCGCGCTGTTTCACAACGACAGTGGTGTGCAACTGCGTGGCAACTGGAACCTCTTTCGCTCGGATGTAGAACAGGTGGACGGGCCCGACAACCGCCTAGAGGCGCAGCCGCCCTGGCTGGCCAGCATGGGCTTTGATGCGCGCATCAAAAACACCGGCTGGACCGTGGGGGCCAGCCTGGTGCTGCAACCGGCCTACGCCACGCGGCAAACCGACCGGCAACTGAACCAGCGCAGCGCGGTGCAAACCCTGGACGCCTTCGCCAGCTGGAAGATCGACCGCAGCCACCAGTTTCGCATTGGCTTTACCAACCTGCTGGCCCCGGAAAGTGACACCCGCAACAGCGTTGAAGACCTAGACGGATTCTCTGCAGGCAGCAGCACGCACCGCCGTACGCTCGCCAGCGTGAATGCCAGCTGGGTGACGCGGTTTTAGTCTCTTCATACCTTGGGGCGGCACCTCCACTGAGAAGTGATTGCTACGTATTTAATAGCTTCTCCCGCACTATCCACGGCCTAGAACGCCAAAACCTGTACAAGCCATTGGTCGCGGTAAGCCAGCCACCCAAGTGGGCACAGCGCCTGCGCGGCTGACTCTGTCACCAGGGGACTGCATCCCCAGCGGTGCAGCATCCAGCCGCCGCAGGTGGTGCCACTGCTGTCGTCGGACAACGCCACTGCCTGCCCCGGCCGCAGCCCCGCCAGCAGTGGCCCAAAGAATCGGTTGCCGGTAAAACTGCCCTCCACCACCACCGGGCTGCTGGAGCCCAGCGCGCTGAGGCAGTAGTCCGTCATCAACACCGCATACAGCGTGGCCAGGGCCGAACGCTCGGCCGGGTTGGTGGGCTGTGGGCCTACTACGCGGCCGGGTTGCCCGGCAAACGGCCCGCCGCTTTCGGCAAAGCAAGGCAAGGCAAACGTGTTCTGGCGAATCAAGCGTTCCAGATCGTCCTGCGTACAGTCTGCAGGTTGGGACCCGGCAAGCGCTCCGTATTCGCGCCCACCCATAAAGCGCATGCAGGCCACCGGCGCACCAAACACATCGCTATTGGTCAGCATGTCCTGGTGTTCATCCAGCGCGTCTATGGGGCCGCCAATGGACGCGGCAATCAGCCAGGTGCCAGTAGACAGTACGGTGCGCACTGTGCCTGCAGCCGGACCGGCCACATAGCGCAGCAATGAGGCGTTGCTGTCATGGATGCCGCAGATGATTTGGCAATCCGCAGGTAGGCCGGTGCGCGCAGACAGATGGGGATGGATAGGACCCAAGCTGGACCATGCGTTCTGCATCGGGGGGAACAAATGTGCCCACGCCATCTGCCCCACCAAAGACGAATAGTCCCGGCTCGCGGGGTTCCATAAGTCAGTGTGGCAGCCCAGCGAAGTGATCTCACTGGCCACCACCCCAGACAAGCGCCAGGCCCAGTACTGCGGGTACATCAATATCTGGGTTGCGCGCCCAAACTCCGCTGGATACGCCTGTGCCAGCCAAGCCAGTTGCCGGCCCAGATTGAGCCCCGCTGGCAACGCTGGAGAACAGGTTTCAGAGAAAAGGGGGCGAACAGATGCGTACTGCAGGTCAAAGGCCTCGGGCAGCTTGAACTCATAGTCCAGCACCGGCAGCACCAGCCCATCAGGCTCTGCCGGGTTGACCAATGCCGCCGTTGCGCCATGGGTGACCGGCACGATGGCACCCACTGTGGCCAGCGTCGCGAAGCGCCCCACCACCTCCAGCATCCAGGCCCAGATGCGCCCGGTGTCGTGGTGCGGGTAGGGTCCGCTTATGTCTATCGTGTTAGGGCAGCGCTCCTCGGCCAAGCTGGCCCCCTGCGCATCCAGCAGACTCAGCTTGCAGTTGGTTTTGCCTATGTCCAGAACAATCGTCGCCCTGTCACTCGTCGGGCCACTCATCGGGCCACCTCAAAGTCGGCCTCGGGCTCGACCGTGACCACCTTCACGCCGTATTGCTCCAACAGCTGCACGGTGCCATCGGTCACACCGGTATCCGTCACCACACAAGACACCCGGTTCAGGCCACACAAAATAAGGCCCGCCTTGCGTGCAAACTTGCTGCTGTCCACCAGCACGATCAGCTCTTCGGCCTGGCTGATCAGGCGCTTTTCGGCCTGAATCAACAAGGGGTCGGCCTCCATCAAACCCAAGATGGACAAGCCATAGACGCCCATGAACATCTTGGCGGCGTAATGGTGCTGCGCAATGTCGTTTTCAAATGGGCTGAGAATGACGTTTTGCTCGCGGTAGACCTTGCCACCGGGCAAGATGATTTCGTTATTGCTAGTCGATAGCAGCCGCTCGGCCATCAGGAAGGAGTTGGTCAGAATCTTGAGCTGCTTTTCCACCAAGAACTCCACCATCATGTAGGTGGTGGTTCCGCCATTGATGATGATGGTTTCTCCGTCATTGCAGAGCGTGCTGGCGTAGCGGGCAATGGCGCGCTTTTCGGCGGCCCGGTTTTGGATATTGTTCTGGAAGGTTTCGCTGGACAGCGCAAACGTGCGCCTCTTTTGCTGCAGTTTCTCCGCGCCACCTCGGGTGCGTGTCAGCTGGCTTTTGGCGGCCAGCCAACAGATGTCGCGCCGCACCGTGGCGGCGGATGCAGACAACCATTCCATCAGCTGCTGGACGGTCGCGCTGTCATGCTCGTCGAGCAATTTCAGCAGGCGCTTGTGTCTTTTGTGATTCACCATTTTTGTCTCTCTTCAAAATCCCAGCCACCACCCCTGGTTTTCGATGCAATCGTCACCGCGCAAGCTTGTGCGCAAGTCTTCAGTCGAAGCGCACGTTACCGCAACGCAGCAGCAATATCAATCAAATTCCGGTCATGAAAATGATTGTTTAGATTTCGATCGCCATGCCCAGCCGCAATCAATCATCCTTTTGATTTAACAGCGCGGCACTGAACAACGCAGGCAGATTTGCGCTGACACTAGCGGCCGGTCACGCAGTTTGTCCACGCCAGAACGCATGGAATTTGCAACGGTGCCCTCCCAATTTTTGAGTTCAACTTAGGTGAAAAGATGACTGCACTTGTACAAGCCCCAACCCGGGAACCGATCAACTCACTGTGGGACGATGCCCGCGCCGCCACGATGGGTGAGCCCGAGCTGTTGCTCTACCGCTCCAATCTGCTGGGGTCTGATTTGCGCGTGACCAACTTCGGCGGCGGCAATACCTCGGCCAAGGTCATGATGAAGGATCACCTGACCGGCGAGCAAGTGGAAGTACTGTGGGTCAAGGGCTCGGGTGGTGATTTGGGCAGCATCAAGCTCGATGGCTTTTCGACCCTGTACATGGACAAGCTGCGGGCCCTGAAAGGCCGCTACCGTGGCCTGGAGCTGGAAGACGAAATGGTGGACTACCTGCCCCATTGCACCTTCAATTTGAACCCGCGCGCGGCCAGTATCGACACGCCACTGCACGCCTACATCAACCGGGCCCATGTGGACCACATGCACCCGGATGCCATCATCGCGATTGCCGCGTGCGCGAACAGCAAGACGCTGACCCAAAGCATTTTTGGTGGCGCACTCGGCTGGCTGCCTTGGCAGCGCCCAGGTTACGACCTGGGCTTGAAACTGGAAGCCGTATCCAAAGAGCAGCCGGACCTGAAGGGCATCATTCTGGAGGGCCATGGGCTGTTTACTTGGGGCGATACCGCCAAGAGCTGCTACGAGAATACCCTGGCCATGATTCGCACGGCCGAAGATTGGCTGCAAGAGAACAGCAAGCAGCCTGCCTTTGGTGGTGCTAAGTCCAATGTGCTGGCACCTGAAGCGCGTGCCGACATGGCTGCCCGCCTGATGCCCATCCTGCGCGGCAAGATCAGCAAGGACGAGTACAAATTGGGCCACTTTGATGACAGCGATGCCGTGCTGCAATTTGTGTGTAGCAATGACCTGCAAGCCCTGGCCGCGTTAGGCACATCCTGCCCCGACCATTTCTTGCGCACCAAGATTCGCCCCCTGGTGCTGGACTTGAACCCCGCCGCACCAGACTTTGATGCGCTCTTGGCCGGCCTGGACACGGCCCTCGAAGCCTACCGCGCCGACTACCGCGCCTACCACGAGCGCTGCAAGAACCCCAGCAGCCCAGCCGTGCGCGATGCCAACCCCATCATCTACTTGATCCCTGGCGTTGGCATGTTGTCCTTTGCCAAGGACAAGGCTACGGCGCGCATTGCCGCCGAGTTTTATATCAATGCGATCAACGTAATGCGCGGTGCCAATGGTGTGGACACCTATGTCGGCCTGGCCGAACAAGAGGCCTTCAACATCGAATACTGGCTACTGGAAGAAGCCAAGCTGCAACGCATGCCCAAGCCCAAGAGCCTGGCCGGACGTGTTGCCCTGGTTACGGGTGGTGCAGGTGGCATTGGTCAAGCCGTAGCACGCCAACTGCTCAATGAAGGCGCGTGTGTGATGTTGACCGACATTGACGCCGACGCGCTCGAAGCCGCACAAGGCAATCTGCTCAAGAGCTCCAGCCGTGACAACGTCGCCATCTGCCGCGCCGACATCACCTCGGAAGCCGACGTGGACGGCATCCTCAGCGCGACCGCGCTGCGCTTTGGTGGCGTAGACATCCTCGTCTCCAATGCCGGCATCGCCTCGGCCGCGCCACTGGAAGACACCTCGTTGGACATCTGGAACCGCAACCAGAATATTTTGGTGACCGGCTACTTCCTGGTCAGCCGCGCCGCCTTCCGCACCATGAAGCTGCAGAAGACCGGCGGCAGCATGGTCTTTGTGGCCAGCAAAAATGGTCTGGTGGCCTCAGCGGGCGCATCGGCCTACTGCACGGCCAAGGCAGCTGAAATTCACTTGGCCCGCTGTGTCGCACTGGAAGGTGCGGCCCATGGCATACGCGTCAATGTGGTGAACCCCGATGCGGTGATCCGTGGCTCGCGCATTTGGGATGGCAAGTGGAAGGAAGAGCGTGCCGCATCGAACAAGATCGAATCGGACGACATCGAGGACTTCTACCGCCAGCGCAGCATGCTCAAGCTCAGCGTATTGCCTGAGGATATTGCCGAGGCGGTGTACTTTCTGGCCAGCGACAAGGCGGGTAAGAGCACGGGCAACATCATCAATGTTGACGCGGGCAATGCTGCCGCCTTTACGCGATAGATCCGATAAACCCGATAACAAAAAGCGTTAGGAGACAAAAAATGGACTACCCCATCGACACCGGCCTGGTGGCCGAACACAACGGCGCATTGCGCGCCAACCTGGACGCCGACTACGCGGCCCTGGGCGGCATGCTGCAGCGGCGCGGCCTGGATATTGAACAGATCACGCAGCAGGCTCAGACTTTTGCAGTGGCATTGCCCAGCTGGGGTGTGGGCACGGGCGGCACCCGCTTTGCGCGCTTTCCGGGCCTGGGTGAGCCGCGCAATGTGCAAGAGAAGCTGCAAGACTGTGCAGTGATCAACCAGCTCACACAAGCCACGCCCACCGTGTCGTTGCACTTCCCTTGGGACCAACCTAGCGACGCTGCTGGCTTGCGCGAAGAAGCTAGCGCACTGGGCCTGAGCTTCGATCTGGTCAACTCCAATACCTTTCAGGACCAGGCCGATCAGGCCCACACCTACAAGTTTGGCAGCCTAACCGCCAATAGCGCGGCTGCACGGGCGCAAGCGGTAGAGCACAACATCGAGTGCATCCAACTCGGCCAGGCGCTGGGCTCCAAGGGCCTGACCGTATGGGTGGGCGACGGTGCCAACTTCCCCGGCCAGAGCAATCTGCGCGGTGCGCTAGAGCGTTACTTGGACAGCATGAAGTCCATCTACGCCGCACTGCCCGCCGATTGGCAAGTCTTCATTGAGCACAAGCTCTTTGAGCCTGCCTTTTACGCCACCACCATTGCCGACTGGGGCACCAGCTACGCCTGCGCCACGGAGCTCGGCCCCAAAGCCAAGTGCCTGGTAGACCTGGGCCACCACGCGCCCAACACCAATATCGAGATGATCGTGGCGCGCCTGGCGCAGTTCGGCAAGCTGGGTGGTTTCCACTTCAATGACAGCAAGTACGGCGACGACGATCTGGACTCCGGCAGCATCAACCCCTTCCAGCTGTTCCTTGTCTTCAACGAACTGGCCGATGCAGCCCAGCGCGACGGTGCGTCCTTCAAGCCCTCGTACATGCTGGACCAATCGCACAATGTGACCGACCCGATTGAAAGCCTGATGAGCAGCGCCAGCGAAGTGCAGCGCGCGTTTGTGCAATCGGCCCTGGTCAATCGCCAGGAGCTGGCGGGCCACCAAGAAAGCAATGACGTATTGCAAGCCGCCCAAACACTGAAGCGCGCCTATCGCACCGACGTGAGCGCCATTTTGGCCATGGCACGCGTGCGCAGCGGCGGTGCAGCCGACCCCGTGGCCTGCTACCGCGCTGCGGGTTACCGCGCCCAAGCCGCCGTGGCACGCCCCGCCAAGGCTGGAGCCAGCGGCAGTGGAATCGTCTGAGCCGGACTCTAGTTTTCAGGCGGGGGATTTCGGTGCCGTAGGTGATGGCACCACCCTCAACACCGCCGCCATCCAGCGCGCCATAGACGCCGCCGCGTTGGCGGATGGCGGCACCGTTGTCTTCGCGCCCGGCACCTACTTGACCGGGTCTCTGTTTGTTAAAAGCGGTGTCACGCTGCGTATGGATCCTGGTGTCACGCTTATGGGCTCAAAGCGTATTGAAGACTATCCCGTGCTACCCACCCGCGTGGCGGGCATTGAGATGGTCTGGCCCGCAGCCTTGGTCAATGTCTACGAACAAAGCGACGTGGCCATCACGGGCGAAGGCACGATAGACGGCAACGGCAAAATCTTTTGGGACAGCTACTGGGCGCTGCGACAGACTTATGAGCCGCGCGGCCTGCGCTGGGCTTCTGACTACGACGCCTGCCGCCCGCGTTTGCTACAAGTCTTTAACTCCACGCGGGTACACATTGGCGGTGGCTTGCTGCTGCGCCGCTCGGGCTTCTGGACCCTGCACATTTGCTACTCGACGCATGTGAGCGTGGACCGCGTCACCATCCGCAACAACGAAGATGGCCGTGGCCCGTCCACCGACGGCATTGACATTGATTCCTCGCAACACGTGCTGGTGCAGCATGCTGACATTGCCGTCAACGACGATGCCCTGTGCTTCAAGGCCGGGCGCGATGCCGACGGCCTGCGCGTGGCTCGCTGCACCGAAGATGTGATCGTGCGCGACTGCATCGTGCGTGACGGCGCTGCCGGTGTGACCTTTGGCAGTGAAACCTCCGGCGGCTTTCGCAATATCGAGGTCCATGGCATCACCGTACTAGACCCAGTACCGGTGGGTATTTTGTTCAAGTCGGCCCGCAGCCGTGGGGGTTTTGGAGAGCGGCTTAGGCTGCACGACATCACGATGGTGAACGTGCCGGTGGTGTTGCGCGTGATGATGAACTGGAACCCCAGCTACAGCTATGCCGCCATACCGCCGGGCGAATGCGATAGCCAGGGCACGATCCCCGCGCACTGGCACGTGCTGGCAACCCCGGTGCCCGAGGCCCTTGGCAAGGCCCGCTTTCGGGATGTAGAGATATCGGCACTGCGCGCTACCGGCGCGTCCACTGCGTTTGAAGTGGATGGCTTCCCCGAGGCACCACTGGAGCGTTTCACGTTCAAGGATATTGACATCGAAGCGCACGCGGGTGGCCATATTCACGATGCCCACGCCTGGCGCTTTTTTGACACCTGCTTGACTTTGGCACAGGGCCAGACGGTGCAACTGCCCGAAGCACCCGGCCCCTTAAGCGTGCAAGGTTTGCCAGTGGGTAGTTTTAGCGTGGATGCACAGTGCGCCCGCCGCGATGTATCGTCACTCAGCTTTGCACAACAGGACCAACTATGACCATCCCCGCCGAGAACCTGGCCTTCAAGATGCAGCTCAAGCCCGGCCATGTGGAGGAGTACAAAAAGCGCCATGACACGCTCTGGCCCGATCTGGCCGAGGCACTGCGCGGCGCTGGCATTTACGACTACTCCATCTTTTTGGATGAAGACACGCTCAGCCTCTTTGCCGTGCTCAAACGTCGACCCGGTGCCGACCATGACGCTGGTTTTACCGCCCTGCCCCTGCAGCCGGTGATGCGGCGCTGGTGGGACTACATGGCCGACCTGATGGAGGTCGAGCCCGACAACAAGCCCCGGCAATGGACGCTCCAGCCCATGTTCCATTTCGACTGAAGAGAACAGCCATGATGCGCTGCGTAACGCGATATGTACTGGCGCTTGCGCTAATTCTCTCAGTAGGGTCAGCTCACACGGCCGAGCCGCCAACGTCACCGTCACAACCGCAGTTGCGCCCTGCGCTGCTGTTAACCGGTGCGGCCAACCGCGAACAGAGCATCGATCTGTCTGGCCGCTGGACCTACTCCAAAGACCTGTACCGCACCGGCCTGAACGACATCAATGGCTGGGTTGCCAAGTCGCGCATGCAGCGCTATCGCGATGTCGATATCGCCACAGCCGAGGCCCAGGGTGGCACCGACTTTTTCGAATTCGACCTGGACCGTGGCCCGACCATGGAGATTCCCGGCGCGTGGAACGCCGCAGCATCCGAGCTGCGTTACTACGACGGCCTGATCTGGTTACAACGCCGCTTCGATGCCGCACCCAAGGCTGGTCAGCGCAGCTTTTTGCGTTTTGAGGCGGTTAACTACCGCGCCTACGTTTACCTCAACGGGCACAAGATTGGCCAGCACGAGGGCGGCTTCACGCCCTTTGTGCTGGAGGTAACCGAGCAACTGCGCGCCAGCGACAACCGCCTGGTCGTCGGTGTTGATTCCAAACACGATGCGCAAACCATTCCTGGCGAAATCACCGACTGGGATTTGTACGGCGGCATCACCCGCCCCGTGCGATTGATCCACACTCCCGCCACCTTCATCGACGACGCAACGCTGCAACTGACCCAGACGGGCCGCTTGCAAGGCAGCCTGCAACTCAATGGTCCACAAGCGGCCAACCAGCCGGTGCGGCTGCACATCGCAAGCCTGGGCCTGCAGATTGCGGCGCACACCGATGCACAGGGCGAGGCCCGCTTTGACCTGCCCGCACCCGACGCCCTGAAGCGCTGGTCGCCGGATGCGCCGACGCTGTACCAGGTTGATTTCGCCAGTGCGCAGGATCACCTGCACGACCGCATCGGTTTTCGCACCATCGCGGTCCGTGGCAACGAGATTCTGCTCAACGGCAAACCCGTTTTTCTACGCGGCGTCTCGCTGCACGAAGAAGAGTTGGGTGCCAACCCGGCCCGCCGCATCGACGCGGCGGCCGCACGCGCGCTGCTGACCGAGGTCAAACAAGGTTTGGGCGGCAACTACGTGCGTCTTTCGCATTACCCGCACAGCGAAACCATGCTGCGTGCGGCAGACGAACTGGGCCTGCTGGTATGGAGCGAGATCCCCGTCTACTGGACGGTGGACTGGGACAACCCCGCCGTGCGAGACAAAGCCCGGCGCATGCAGGCCGAGACCGTATACCGCGACCGAAACCGTGCGGCACTGGTGCTGTGGAGTGTGGGCAACGAGACCCCGGTGGCCGAGAACCGCACCCGTTTCCATGCGGCACTGGCAGCCGATTTGCGCGCGCTGGACCCTGGCCGCCTGATCAGCGCTGCGCTGCTGGTTAAGCGCGAAGGCAACACGATTCGCATCGCCGACCCGCTGCTGCCGTATCTGGACGTGATGGCCATCAACAGCTATGCCGGTTGGTATGGCGATGACACACTGAAAGACCTGGCCGGACTGCGCTGGGATCTGCCCACCGACAAACCCTTGATCGCCTCCGAGTTTGGTGCCGATGCGCTGGCTGGGCACCACGATGCAAGCGGCACACCGCGCAAATGGTCCGAAGAATTTCAGGCCGACTACTACCGAGCGACGCTGGCCATGTTGGAAACAATACCCAACCTGCGCGGCCTGTCGCCCTGGGTGCTGAAGGACTTTCGCTCCCCACGCCGTGAACACCCGGTGTTCCAGAACGGCTGGAACCGCAAGGGCCTGCTGTCGGAAACCGGTCAGCGCAAGCTGGCTTTCGACGTGCTGGCCCGGCACTACCGTGAACTCACAGCCAACAAGAAGTCATACGATGATTTTTGAATCCGATGAAATCATTGCCCTGAGCGCGGGGGCAGCAAACTGCCTCGACGGCACATGGCCCGACCGCGTTTGCCGACAGCCCACGCGGGCTGAGTTGCATGTCTACCGTGCGCCGATGCCAATATCTGCAACAGCCCGTGGCCGCGCCCTGGTCTATGCGGGAGGTGGTTACCTACAACTGGTGCATGACAAAGAGGGCGTGGAGATTGCACGTTGGCTCAACAGCCAGGGCATCGATGCGTATGTGCTGCTGCACCGGCTGCCGGGGCAGCGCAATGGGCAGGGCAACGATCCCAGCAGCGCATGGCCCTTCGACATTGCCCTGCAAGACGGCCTGCGCGCGCTGGACCATCTGGCCACCCTGCCCCCACTGCCGCTGCTGCATGTGGGGCTCTCTTCGGGTGGGCACCTGGCCGGTGTGATGAGTTGCCAACACCATGCGGTACAGGGCTGCGGCGTGCTGATCGCGTACGCACCAGTCAATGCCAACCACCGCGACTACAAGGCACCCGTTGGCAAACCTGATTTCCCGCCGCCGGAGAAACAGGCCTTCTATAACGCGTGGCCTATTGGCTTGGCAGCCGAGCCACAGGGCCTGCCCACCATGCCCATCTTTCTGGCCTATGCCCTGCATGACGCCATCGTCCCCATCGAGCATGCGCTGAACTTCATTCGGTCTGCGCGTGACGCGGGGCTGCAACTCGATGCCCATATCTTCAACGATGCACCCCACGGCTTTGCGCTGCGCGAGCTGGGAGGCTCGCAGCAGGCCTGGCCCACGCTGGCTCTGGACTGGATAGCGCGGCGTTTGGCCACAGCAAACCCGTGAGGCCCCCGATGCAGGCATGGACTACTTTTTTTGGGCGGTGCTTGTTAGCTGTGTGCTTGGTACCTGGCTGCCAGGTTTTGGCTGCGGGCATTGCGCCAGCATTGCACTGTGCCAACGGTGCTGCCCCGCAACGCATCGCAGGCGACGGCTTTCAGCACGGCCTGGCGCAGTGGCAGATCGAGCAGCAAGACCCCAAGGGCCGCGTTACGGCACAAGACGGCGTGATGGAGTTTGAACAGCCCTTGGGAGCCACGCTGTGGTTTCGCACACCGCTGCGCGGTGACTACGAGGTTCGCTTTCAGGCGACGCCCTTACCGATCAACGCGGGAGGCTTCACACAGCGGGTGTCGGACCTGAATATGTTCTGGAACGCGCAAGACAGCACCGTGCCCGATGGCAATCCGACCATGACCCAGCGTGATGCGGCGCTCGCGTCTTACAACCCACTACGCTTGTACTACGTGGGCTTTGGGGCCAACAGCAATACCAGCACCCGCCTGCGCCGCTACGACGGCAGTGACGCGCGCACGCAGATCAGCGGCTATGCAACCCCCGCCACGGCCAGCGCCGAGGATCGCGCAGGTGCGCTCACCGATGCTACGCGCCTGCATGCCCATAAGGCCGTGCAGGTTCGTATCGTTTCGCGCAAAGCCACGGCGGGCGACCCCACCACGTTGCAATGGTGGGCCAATGACACGCTGGTGTTCGCCTATGCGGACCCACAGCCCTACCTGAAGGGTTGGTTTGCGCTGCGCACGATGACGGGTCGCTTTCAAATACGCGACTTCATGGTGCTGGGCTGTACCGCTGCATATTCTGGAAATTACTGATAGCCATTCCGGCAAGTGTTGACCAGGCAACTCTGGTCGGAAACGACCCAAAGCGGAACACTATCAAATAAGATGGTGCCGATGCGGCTACTAGACCGCCCCATCTTTTGCGAACATTCCTGTAGAGCCGCGTACAACTACACCGTCCTCTTCATTGCGACTGAACTCAGAAACTAAATTCCTCACTAGGCTTGAAAAGCTGAGCGGGTCGCTGTGCACCGCGTTCGTATTCGTCAAGCTGGACAAGGTCCGCAGAGCTTTTAAGCTGTCGACGAAACGAACTTTTATCAAGCGGCTGACCTAGGATGACCTCCACACTCCGCTGAAGTTGGGACAACGTGAATCTTTCAGGCAAGAGATGCAACGGCAGCTTGCCCGACTTCACCTTGGCCCGCAATTTGTGTACGGCCGCCGCAAGTTGTTTGGAGTGGTCAAATGCCATCCTGTGACCAGGCGCGGAGGCATCAGCCCACTCAAGCGCTTCGACCTTATTACGGACCAATGCGTCGACCTTGTCTTTGGGCAGCAACGCATAAAACAGCACCGACACAGACCAGCCGCGCGGGTCTCGGTCCGGTCCGCTGAATGTGGAGACCTCCTCGACCAATGGCAGCTCAACGCTGACCTTGTGCGCCAGTACCCGCCGGGCCGCTGCCTCCAAAGAGGTATCTTGATCTGGTTTCAGCATTCCCCCGGGCAATGCCCACTGCTTGGCAGCAGGTTCCTGAACCCGTTTAACCAGCAAAACTTGCAGTCGTTCGTCGTCCACGCTAAATAACGCGATGTCAACGCCCACCAGGGGATAGAGCTTGCGAATTGCGTCCATAGTTGCACTTTGCCACTAACTAGTTTATAATAGTGTCATTATGCAACTAAGGTAGGTGAAAAATGGAATACGACATTATTGGTGACGTTCATGGGCAGGCAGACAAGCTGGAGGCTCTGCTACAGGCGATGGGCTACCGCAACATGTTAGGTGCCTACCGGCATCCAACCCGCAAGGCTATCTTTGTCGGTGACTTCGTTGACCGGGGACCTCGGCAAATCGACGTTTACCGGTTGGCACGAGGCATGGTCGAAGCCGACAGTGCGATGGCCATCCTCGGTAATCATGAGTTCAATGCGATCGCCTGGCATCTGCCGGACTCCGCTGGCGGAGATAGTGGCCATTTCCTGCGCCCCCGACACGGCGAGTTAGGAAGCAAGAATCGTCATCAGCACAGTGCATTTCTTGCCGAAGTCGAAGGGACGCCCCTGCACGCGGAAATCATCGACTGGTTCCTTACGCTTCCGTTGTGGCTGGACCTACCAGGGCTGCGGGTGGTGCATGCCTGTTGGCACGATGGGTACATGACGGATTTGGAGCCGCTGCTTGGACAGGGTCGCACACTGACGCCTGAACTGATGGTTAGAGCAAGTCGCAGCAATGACTTGGTCTTCAGGGCTGTAGAAGGACTTACCAAAGGGCTGGAGGTAGCTTTGCCATCTGGGTATACGTTCCATGATAAGGACGGCCATGAGAGGCGCAATGTCCGCGTTCGATGGTGGGATGAACTGGCATCAAGCTACCGTGACCTGGCATTGATGCCCGACGTGGACAGGGCGAAGTTGCCTGACATGCATGTGATGTATTCCAAACCCAGCTATGACCAGAAGAAGCCAGTGTTCTTTGGTCACTATTGGATGCAGGGTGAACCAGCATTGCAGGCTGAACGCATGGCGTGTGTGGACTACAGCGCCGGCAAAGGCGGGCCATTGGTTGCCTATCGTTGGAGTGGCGAGGAAGTTCTCAACCCAAGGAATTTTGTGAGCACCGCAAGTTCGAGTTGAGCAAACGCGTCCAGAATGACCACGAAAACATCAAACCCAATCAACACTCAGAAGGGGAACAGAAAGATGGAAAAGACAGAACCAACGAAGATGCAAGTTGCCGCCGGAGATGCCATCAAAACTGCGAAATCAGCAACGACACTGGCGAAGGCACACCTGAAGCGTGAGTCCAACAAACACAAGGGGCGATGGCAATGGGTTGAATTTTTGGGTCCAAATGGCAGAGAGTCCGCTGGCATTGTTGACATCCTGGCCATCCGAAAGAAATGGGATGTACCTGCGCAAGGAGAGTTCAAAAACCTCAAGCACTTAGACCTATTCGACATCATGTGGATACAGGTGAAAGGAGGTAGCGCACCAATGCCGACCGCCGAGGACATCGCCCGCATGGAAGAAGTGGCAGACCATTACCACGCCTGCAACGTCTTACTCTATCAGTGGAACATAAAGAAGAAACATGTAACTGGGTTCCGAGTGCTCAATCGGGATACCCACCAGTTCGGAGAACTGGTAACCGACGGCAGCGCCGTCTTTGGGAAAGTGCTGGCGGGATAGCTATGGCGGCCGCAAGTCCCTATCTCTACAAGGGTGTGCCCCGGTTTGACGCCAGGGGCTTGCGAAGGTGTGTGGTCCCTGGCGTCAGTATCCAACTCACTAGTACCTCGGTTGCCGATTTTTGGCGACATCCTAACGGCAGTATCAAACTGCGAATTGGCTGGATGGGCTGGGTCTGGAGTTACGAGGCCTGGCTAGCGTCGGGAAAACCTGTGCCAGATGAGCGAGAGGCTATCGAGGAATTTGCATGGACAGTCCAGGCAGAACTCTTTCGCTGGATGACGGAGGATGCCTCAGACCTCCCCCCCTTCGATGACGACTGACCACGCAACATTACCCTTATCAATACTCGCCCCATAGCGAACACATACATGGGGCTGAACATGGAAAGTTCCTAAGATCGGTTCAGCAGTTCGACGGGTCTTCAACGCCGTCCAACAGAAGCAAGTACGGTTTTCATCAACCTACGGATTTGCGTTTCATATCCGAAAGGAAGTAAGAGTGAATTGGTTTGAAAAATTGACGGGGTTTTCCGAGACCGACTACAGCGAGACGAAAAGTAAGTTGCGAGTTGATGGATCTCAACTCCAATCCCTTGTGAATGGCAAGAGCTACGAGATTGGGACACTCGAATTGGTCCAGCTCAAAACATTGCGGGACAGGGTTAATCAATTTGGTGGTGTGCCTGGTCAACTCAAACTTCGTCTGGTACGTGGTGATGTACGAAAAATTCACCAGTTGCCCGAGAACGCCGGTGCACTGTTCCAAGTTGCCTCGCAGTTCAATCTGCTTGAAATGGTTGCTCCTTCAATAACGCCAGAGCATGGTGTCGGTCGATACGAAGGAGACCCTACACAGGGACCGGCTTGCGCCATTGCGGCTGGAGCAGCTACGATTTATCGCAACTACTTTACAGAGGTTGAGGGCGTCGAAGGACAGACGAAAGAGCGTCAGTTAAATGGTCTAACGGACATAGGCAACGCTGTAAGTGAGGCCATAGGATGCTCAAGCTCCGACCTCTGGAACATGCGAAATGGCTATGCCATATGCAACAAAGTTGCTCTTCGTAACATCACCGCGTATCTCGATTCGCTTTCTCCTGTGCAAATGAGTTCTTTGGGTGGGAAGTTGCGTATTGGATTGCACAGTGATGTTGAAGTAACCGATGCCGATGTACCGATACGGTCGAAAGTATCACAGGCGTTCTGTTCGGCTTTGCCAGTAGCCTACTGTCAAATTCCCACGAAAGAATGGAATTCGTTTGCAAGTCTAGTCTTGCAAGCTGCCTACGAAGCCACGATGTGGGCGGGAGTCCTCAACGCGAAGCGGGGCGTGTCGA
Organism: Comamonadaceae bacterium PBBC2; assembly: GCA_002255935.1. GTDB lineage: Bacteria > Pseudomonadota > Gammaproteobacteria > Burkholderiales > Burkholderiaceae_C > Limnohabitans_A. The sequence continues at coordinate 43,351 of NKIO01000007.1, read as the reverse complement.
ACGTAGTGTTTCTGACTCGGCTTGGTGGTGGCGCTTTTGGAAACGACGATTCCTGGATTGATCTGGCTATCCGCAATGCGCTCCAAATGGCTGTGCATGAAGATTTAGACGTGAGGATAGTGAGTTATGGAGTTCCAAGCTCATCCCTCATTCAGATGATTGAGGGATTTCAATGAGTGTGCTTGGGATGGAATGCTTAGGCAGTGACTCGTCACGAGGTGCTTCAGGTTCGAATGGAACTTGCAAATGCAGCAACAGGTTGTAACTGGACAATTCTTTGCTGTTCTAGATAGTGATGCCGCGCTGATTGATGTGTGCAAATCAAGTAGAAAGTCACTTTTTTCAGACCTCGCCACGCACTGCAGCCCCGAATTCATCCAGTCTACTTTTTGTGAACAGTCTGCCCAGTCAGGGCCAGTTGATAGCTTGAAACTTGGGCGATGCCATGCCCACCCCCAAATGAAAGCTGGGATGCGGTGGCTGGTTGTAGCCCGCGTTCTGGGCTGCCACCTGCACGCGGTACTGCGGGTCATGCATCAGCGTGCGCAGACGGTGCACAGTCGGGGCCGTGGTGCTGAAGACCAGCAGCGCCGTACTGTCGGCATTGGCCCAAACCACTTCTTCACGCCAATCACCCAACAGGTCGGCAGACAACACTGGGGTGGCCTTGGTGCCGTTGTTGGACGCTGCACCGAAGTCAGCGCCACTCAGCACGCGCTCAAAACTGAAAGAGGCCGGATTCCATTTGTCGATGTTCACACCGTCCAGTGATTCGCGCAGCAGGTCACCATCCCACCACAGTGCAAAGTTGAACTTCTTGGGATGCTGCTCACTGATCAACACGCCGCCCGCGCTCATCAGGCCGCCCACAGAGCCCCAACACTCTTCACCGGGGTACTTGGGGTCAATGTCCATACACACACCACGGCCCACATCCGTGCCCTGGCCTGGCATGCTCCAGAGAATCTTGCCAGTGGCGGCGTCGTGCATTTCCAGGCCATGCTCGCCATAGCAACGGGGCGTCTCGTGCACCATGAAAATCTGCTGCCCCGCACGGGCCGGGTCCAGGTGGCCCACGTGCAGCGCATCGCCATGGCACAGGCCGGTGCTGTAGAGCATCTTGCCGTCGCTGCCAATGGTGGCCGCGCCGTAGACGATGTCGTCGCGCCCATCGCCATCCACATCGGCCACTGAGAACCAATGCGCACCTTGGCCCCTAACCTCGCCGCCCTCGATATCGCTGTCAAACGTCCAGCGGCGGCTCAAGCGGCCGTCACGCCAATCCCAGGCCACCAGCACGGCTCGGGTGTAGTAGCCGCGTGAGAACACGGCGCTGGGGCGGCTGCCATCCAGGTAGGCCACGCCCGCCAAAAAGCGATCCACGCGGTTGCCATAGGCATCGCCCCAGGCCGCCACCTCGCCGCGCGCGGGCAGGTAGTCGGTGCTGGCCATGGCGGCACCTGTCAGTCCATTGAACACGGTCAGGTACTCCGGCCCGGCCAACACATAGCCCGCCGCATTGCGGTAGTCGGCTTTGGCGTCACCTATCACTTTGCCTTGGCCGTCGATGCTGCCGTCGGCCGTCTTCAGCATCACTTCGGCTTTGCCATCGCCATCAAAGTCATAGGCCAGGAAGGACGTGTAGTGCGCGCCGGCGCGGATGTTCGGCCCCAGGTCCAGACGCCACAACCGGGTGCCGTCCAGTTTGTAGGCGTCCAGGTAGGTGGGGCCGGTGTATCCCGCTTGCGAGTTGTCTTTGGCGTTGGATGGCTGCCATTTGACGATCAGCTCGTAGTTGCCATCGCCATCCAGATCCGCCGCCGACCCGTCATTCATGGCATAGGTATAGGCCTTGCCATCGGGGGTGACGCCATCGGCAGGCTTGCGCAATGGCACGGTCTTGAATGGCTGGGTGCCCGTGGCCAACCACTCAGCGGATTGGCTAGCTTGGGCTGCCTCTTCCTGACCCGCCAGCACAGCGCGCAGGGAGTAGACGCTATCGGCACTGCCCTTGGCATCCACAAAATTGGTCAAAGCCAATGGCTCGGCATTGAGCCGCGTGGCACCGCGGTACAGATTGAACAGCACGTCTGGCGCATCGCTACCCAGCAGACGCCAACTGAGGAACACGCCCTGCGGAGTCGGTAATGCAACCAAACCGCGACCCAAGCGTTCGACTTGTTTGCCACGGTGCGTTACCGATGGGGACGGCGATGAGGGCTCGGCTTGCAAACCCTGCATGCAAAAAAATGGGCCGATGAGCAGCAGAGACAAGCTCCGTGCGCATCGGCCTATTGCGGTTTTCAAGCGGCTCAGTACTTGTAAGACGCGCTGACGAAGTAGCGCCGTCCGGAGAACGCCAACTCATTGACGCGGTACAGGTCACCCGAGTAGGTGGTCTGGGACTGGTCGGTCAGGTTCTTGGCCTCTACCGAGACACTCAGGTTCTTGTTGAAGCGGTACTGAATCTTGGCATCCAAATAGCCGGTTTTGTCCGTGAAGTTCGGGTTGCCGCTCACGTCATTGGTGCCGGTATAAAAGGCGTCACGGTAGTTGTAGGCGATGCGGCCATTGAGCGGGCCGGCGTCGTACCACAGCGCAATGTTGTAGCTGTTTTTAGACAAGCCAGGGTAAGGCAGCTCGGTGCCGTCCATGGGGTTCACCAGCGAATTGCCTGGCGCGTATTCATAGGTCATGCGGGTGTAGTTCACCTCGCCACCAAAGCCACTCAAGAAACCAGGCAAGAAGGTGAAAGCGGTACGGGCCGTCAGCTCCAAGCCCTTGGTCTTGGCACCCCGGCCATTGACGGCCTGGGTCACGTCAAACAAATTGCCATCGCCGAAGAAATTGACACCCGAGCGACGAATACCCGTCAGCACATAGGTATCGATATCGTTTTGAAACACGGCCATGCTCAGCTGGCTGTCTTTGCCGGGGTAGTACTCCAGGCTGAAGTCGGTCTTGGTGGAGCGGTAGGGCTCCAGTGCCGGGTTGCCAGCCGTGCAGTCATCAACCCCATCGCCACCAAACTGGGCCAAGCCGCTGCCAATGGTGCAGGTCGCATTGGGTGCCAGCAGATTGACCGCCGGGCGTGCCATCACCTTGGCCCAACCCACGCGGGCCACCAGCTTGTTCGGCAATAACCACGTGGCCGCGTTCAAACTGGGCAAGGTGTCGGAATAGGAGCTATCCACCCCCACCACCGAGTTGGCAATGATGCGATCGGTAAAGGTAGACGAACCGGGCGAGCTCTCAGTCCGGATGCGGTACTGGTAGGCACCTGCAGAGCTGTGCTTGGTGCGTGTGTGTCGCACGCCAAAGTTACCCACAATCTCTGCGCCAAATAGTTCGGTATCAAAGTCCAGGCGCGTATACATCGCATCGATTTTTTCTTGCACCTGGAAGGCAGGCAACTGCGGATACATCAAGCCATCACTGCCCTTGGCCATGATGACGTTGCCATGGTTGAAGTTGGAGGTGTCAAAGAACTCTGCCGCTTTGACGTAGTTGGGCGTGATCCAGTTGGTCGGCAAATTGCTGACGCCGCCGTAGCCCTGGAAAAACGTACCCGGCGAGCGTTCGCGCACCGCCTCAATCAATGCCGCCATATCGGCAGCGCTGATATACCGGGTTGAGAAATTCGTGTTGATGAAGGACTGGGCATCCGGCGCGCGCTGGGACGTGCCTTTGTACAAAGGGTCGTACACCAGAGTCTGATTGATGTTGGCACCAATGACGTTGATGTCATCCGCTGTGAATGTGGGCAGAGTGTTGGCACCGGCACTGGCCAGGTAGCCGCCACCGTTGTACTGGGTGGACGAAGCCTGGCGCGTCTGCACACCAAACCACAGCTTGTTCAACATACCCGCATTCAAATCGAGTTTGAAATCCAGCTTGCCTTGCTTCTCAGTGTTCTCGGTTTCACTGGGCCGGTACTGCAGTTGCGCCTGCACATACGAGCTACTTTTCTCTGGGTCATAAGCAGTGGGAAACGCGAAACGTGGCAGGCCCTGTGCGTCCAACGTCACCTTCAAACCTGGCGCGTTTTGTGTCAGTACGACATTGTTGCTGTCGCTGTAGTAAGACGAGTTGGAGCTAACAACCAGGCCATCCACGCTCAAACCATCGCGCTTGAAATTGAAACCGCCTGTCGCGTATTTGGAGTTGATGTCCAAAGCGAAATCACGCGCTGATGTGGAAAACGCGCCCTGGCCGCCCACACCCGCCGCATTGATACAACTGCCCACCACATATTCACTGACATGGTGATTGGCCACCACCATACCGGCGGGCGTTGCCGTCGCGCTGGTGGCGATACAGGTTCCGGCAGTAGAAGGTATGCCGGTGGCTGCGTTGTACACCGGCGCATTGCCGCTGTTAGACATGCGGGTGATAGCCACCAGATCGGTGCCAAAGTTTCGGTCATTCAAGCGTTGCGCCTGCTTGTTGCCCTGGTAGCTGCCAAACAAGATGAGGTCTGAATTGACTTTGAACTGCGCCGTCAGCTCGGCAGAGCTGCGCTGGTGGTCTCGGGTCCAGATGCCGTAGCGCGAATTACGCGGAGCGTAGTCAAACCATTGGCGATTGCAGTCGGCCACTTGGGCTACGGTCAAGCCCGAGGTGGCGCAACGTGTGGGTGCTGAGACTGCGGCAATCGCCGGGTCCAGGCTGCTATTGGTTTTGTCGGCAGAAAAGTCCCAGTCGCGCAGCAAGGTCCACGCCGTGTTGCGGGTGTAGTCATTGCGGGTCAGCACGTTGTCGTAAACAAAGTTGCCCATCAAACCCAGACGGCCATCCAGGAAGGTGTCCGCCAGCAAGAAGCTGCCACGGGGTTGCACGCCTTCGCGGCTGCTGGCGTTTTCAGCCGACACGGTGGCGGCGAAGGTGGGCTTCTTGAAATCAAAGGGCTTGCGCGTGGTGATTTGCACCGTGCCGCCAATGCCGCCTTCGGTCAGGTCGGCGGTAGAGCCTTTGATGACGTCAATGGAGGCAATCAACTCAGATGCCAGCTCGCGCAGCTCAGCACCACGCCCCGCGCCGCCGTTGCTTCCCAGCACCGATGCACCATTGATTTCAATGCGGTTTAGATCGGGCTCCACACCGCGAATCGACACCTGGCTGCCCTCGCCAAAATCGCGTGTGAGCTGCACGCCAGTGACGCGGGAGAGCGCTTCACCCACGTTCTTATCCGGGAACTGGTCAATGTCTTCCGCCACGATGGAATCGCTGACGGTGCCTGCATTGCTTTTGCGGCTGATGGCCGATGCAATCGAGGCACGGGTGCCGACGACCTGCACCGAATCGAGCTTGGCGTCGGTGGCTTTGGGCTGCGCTGTGGCTGCGTTTTGCGCCATGACAGCGCCGTTGGCGAAGAGGGCCGCCACGGCCAGTGCGGTCCCGCTTTTCAGCAGGCTTGCCGGGGTGATTCGGCGTGTGTGTTTGTCCATTTTTGTCTCCAGCTTTGTTGTCAATCAAAGGGATTAGCTCTTCGTCTTTCACCCTCTTGCGTAAAGTCTAGGGGTGATTCATGCGCTGAAACTACGCTGCGCGAAAGAATCAAATTCATGATCAAAGACCCCTAGAGAAAACCCTATGACCAGGGCCATGCGGCCCTTTTTTCAGCGCTTTAACCACAGCACCGGCACCGGCACGATGCAGATGTTCATAGACCGGCCATCGTCTGACAGCATGGCGGACTGGATCTGAATCTTTTTGCCATCCGGGCTGAACGTGGGGTGCGGATGGTCTGCTGCCGTGGTCTTGTGCCCGGTGCTCAGCAGCAGCATTTCGCGGGTCTTGCGGTCTATCAAATACAGGCTGCGGCTGAAGTCATCGCCCACGGCCCAACGCCCGTCCGGCGAGCCATGCACATGCCACAAGCCACTGCCTGAGGGCGTTTGCCCGACGATGCTCATCTCACGCGTGCGCAGGTTGACGATGGCCAGACCACTGGGCTTTTCGCGCGTGCCAGCATTGCCCCAAGCGGCTTCCTGGCCAGGGTTGGCACCGCCTACATCGGTGCCCTTAGGAGCGTCTGCAGCAGGTGCACTGGGCACCGCGCGGTGCCCCATGATGGCCATGGCCACCTCGTCTTTGGAGATGACTGCTTCGTGCGTCACCCACTCGTAGCTGGCCTCGGGGTAGAGCGGGCGCAGGCCCGTGCCATCGCCCTGCACAGTCCAGGTGCGCTGGGGTGATTTGCCACCGGTTTCCCAACTAAAAATCAGCTCGCCAGTGTTCCAAGTGTTGGCGTGGATATGCCCGATCTGAAACGGCACCGACACCACATGCTGGATGGCTCCCGTTTGGGTATTGAGCTTGGCAATACCAGTGGGCCCTGCGCCCATACCGCGTGGGCCAAAGGGCGCTTCTACTTTGGTGCCGGGCGGTAAATGCGGGCCTGATTGCAAAGCACCCACGCGAAAGTACAACCACTGCTCATCCGCATCCAGCGCCGAATCGCCCAGGGCCTCATAGCTGGCGGGCAGCTCGGCAATCACGCGCTGGTAGTGCGCTGCGGGTTTCAATCGACCGGCCATGCTGTCGGCAAACACGGCATTCAGATCCACCACTACGGCCTGCATGGCACGCGCAGCTTTGGCAGCCACAGCGGCAAGGGCTTTGTTGCCTGCAGGTAAGTCGCCGGGCACGGGGCGCAAGAAGTACAAGGTGTTGGTGCGCTGCCCTAGGTTCAGCATGCCCGCGTAGCCGCCTTCGGTCACCTGCACCATGTCACCCGTGGCTTCGTTCACCGCCAGGGCTTCGCCCGCCACGCGATTCGAGCGAAACACCAGCCACTGGCCATCCGCCGTCCACTGCGGGTGGGTGGGGTAAATCTTGGAATCGCCCTTGGGTTGGCTGGTCAAAAAGGTCAGCGGCGTGCCCGTCACCGGGTCCACCACCACCTTGCGCTCGGATGGAAAGCGCTGGCCGATTTGGCCAGCCGCATCGTGGCTTAGGCACAGCAGGGCGCAGAGCAGCGCGCTGGCAAACACAGAAGTTTTAGAGTTCATGGCAGGTGAGGTAGACGGTGGGTGGAGGGCGTGATCCCGTGAAGGGCCGGGCCACTGTAGCCGTGTGCACTGCCCGGTGGGGCGCTTACAAGGCGCGCGCACCAAGCGATCACAAAGTTGCGCTTTTGCCCAACCCGCAGTGCACAGCGTGGAATGGGGCTAGCATCAAATGACACCCTCTCTGCCCTAAAAGCCTATGTTCAAGCCCCTCTGTCGCATGCTCAGCGCAGCCTTCAGCGCGCTGGTCTGCCTGCCTGCGCTGGCCCAGTCGCCCTTGCCTGCCGCTGTCAACACCGACCCCATGGGCACGCAGACCATCGTGCTGCCGGTGCCCGCCAACGCCAAGCTGCCGTCTATCTTTTTCATTGGTGACTCGACGGTGCGCAATGGTCGTGACGACGATGGCCAGGGCAAAGGCGAGGAAGGCCAGTGGGGTTGGGGCAACCCGATTGCGGCCCACTTGGACCGCAGCCGCGTCAACGTCGTCAACCGCGCCATTGGCGGGCTCAGCAGCCGCACCTACCTGACTGGCGGGCATTGGGCGCGCACCGCAGCACTCATCCAGCGCGGCGATACCGTCCTCATTCAGTTTGGCCACAACGACAGCAGCGCCATCAACGACAACAGTCGCGCCCGCGGCACGATCAAAGGCATAGGCCCCGAGAGCCAGGACATTGACAACCTGCTGACGCAACAAAAGGAAACGGTTTACAGCTACGGTGCTTACCTGCGCCGCTATGTGGCCGAGATTCGCGCGCTGGGGGCCACCCCCATCATTTGCTCGCCCATCCCGCGCAAGCGCTGGGATGCCGAGGGCCGCACCGTACGCGCGACAGACAACTACGCCGGCTGGGCTGCCGAAGTAGCACGGCAAGAAAAGGTGGGCTTCATCGACCTGAATGCCCGCGTGGCCGAACAGTACGACGCGCTGGGCCGCGACGCGGTGATGAAGCTCTTCCCCCAAGTCACGCCGGATGAATCGGTGCACACCAACTGGGCCGGTGCATCCTTGAACGCGCGCACGGTGATTGCCGGGCTGAAGGCCTTGGCGGCTTTGCCTGCAGAGTTTTATGCACGGCAAGATGAGCGCCCGGTGGTGGACGCATCCCGCGTGGCCAAAGAAGCGCCGCGCGATGCCAAGCTGCCTGCGCTGTTCGTCGTGGGCGACTCCACCGTGCGCAGTGGTGGCCAGAACGGTGCCTATGGCTGGGGCGAGCGCTTGGCACCTTACTTGGATCCGCAGCGCATCAACCTCGTCAACCACGCCATAGGCGGCCGCAGCAGCCGCACCTTTTTGACCGAAGGCCGCTGGGACACCGTGCTATCGCAGTTGCGCGCGGGTGATTTCGTGCTGATCCAGTTTGGCCACAACGACGGCGGCCGCATTGGCGACCCGGCGATGAAGGGGCGCGCCTCTGGCCCCGGCATCGGCCCCGAGACGGTAGAAGACACCAAAGCCGACGGCAGCCGCGAAGCCGTGCACACCTTTGGCTGGTACCTGGCCCGCTACATAGCCGATGCGCGGGCCAAGGGAGCCAGCGTGGTCATCCTCTCCCCCGTGCCGCACAAAGACCGCTGGCAATCCGATCGCGGCCGCGATTTTGAGACCTTTGCCTCCTGGGGCCAGCAAGCCGCCCTGGCCGGTGGGGCGCAATTCATCGACCTAACGATGCTGATCAGCGATGCCTACCGATTGATCGGTGAAGACAAGGTCAACACATTCTTTTCTGACCAACGCACCCACACCAACCAGGAGGGTGCCGCCTTCAATGCCGCGCAAGTGGTGGAGGGGCTGAAGCGCCTGCCAGGCGCGCCCTTTGCGCCTTTCCTGTCTGCACCAAGCCCAGGGGCAGACGCCAAACGCCCCTAGGGGTGCCAGCTGGCGATTACAAGCTAAATGAGCCGTTCAGGCCGTAGATAGTGCGGGAGCAGCTTCTTTTTTGATAGCAAACGACTTGTGGCGCGGGTTAGCGGCACACACAAATCGCGCGCTGGTGTGCCGCATTCCCAAACTGCGTTAGGCTTGCCAGCGCAATTGCGCACAACTCTGACCAGGGAACCCCCATGGACACCACCGAACTTGAATACGCCGGCTTTTGGATACGCGTCTGGGCCAGCGTCATTGACTCCTTTTTGGTGATTCTCATCATCTACCCCGTATTGACGGCGGTGTACGGTTTTGCCTACTGGGAGAGCAGCAGCTTGGTCCAAGGCCCCGTTGATTTCTTGTTGTCTTGGGTGGCCCCAGCGGTTGCCATCGTGCTGTTTTGGGTCTACCGGCAAGCCACTCCCGGCAAGATCGCCGTGGGCGCGCAAATCGTGGATGCCAAGACCGGCGGCAAGCCCAGCACACAGCAACTGCTCATTCGCTACGTCGGCTACTACGTGTCCACCGTCCCCCTGTTGCTCGGCTTGATCTGGGTAGCGTTTGACCCGCGCAAGCAAGGCTGGCACGACAAGATGGCGGGCACGGTGGTGGTGCGCAAAAAGGCAGGGACCACGCAGGCGGTGAAGTTTGGTGAGGGTGGGTCGGCGTAGGGGTGCGAATGCTCTACGGGATTGCTTTGGCCTCATTCACTAAACGACTAAACGCGCTGCGGCTCAACGCTAACTTTGCCGTCCTACAGACCTCAAAAACCTATGTCTACGCTTGTATCCGCCACCATTCCGATGGGCCACCGATTCTCTGCTGCAGACCTCATTGAGCGAGCGGCCGAACTCGGAGCCGAATTGATTTTTCCAGCGGGCTTTGATTCCTTTCAGAGCAGTGGCCTCATTCCATGCCTCTTGAATCAGCAACAGGCCGCGTTTGAGTTCACCTCTGAAGCAACGCCAGTGGGGTCGAATCTGCGCATTCTGCATTTTGAGGCGCGTTCCTCCTACGCCAGCTTTGCAGCGTGTGCTTATATAGCGGCAACAATGGCGCTGATCACCGGTGGCGCGGTGCGAGATGACGATGGAGCGGAGTTTGCGAACGGGCAAATTGCGCGGTGGCTTCAAGAGATTGAGCTGCCGACCCAGACGCACGACGATGACCATGCCGACCTGCGTATCCCGGTTACTGTGGTGGGTCTTCGTAGTTCGGCGTTTCTTCAGCTGCGCCTGGACAATGTGCCCGCTGGAGCCCATCTCGCGCGGCGTCTCGTGGAGTCTGTCGCGGTATCACTCGTTCCGCCCCACCTGCGCACACCCAACAGCCGGTTCATCATCGTAGTGCGCGATGCTTGTGACATCGTGGCGGTCGAACCCCTTTCACGGTAGGCCGTGGCCTATTCCTACGCATGACCTACACCCTAGAACTAACCGACATCGCAGACGAAGATTTGCGCAAGGCTATCGTAGCGCCGCTAGTGGAATACAACACCAGCCAGGCCGGGCCGAGCCAAAATCGGCCGGTCATCGTTTTGGTGAAAGACAGTGACGACGCCGTGGTGGGCGGGCTATGGGGGCACACGGGCTACGACTGGCTGTTCACCCAACTTCTGGTGGTGCCCGCAAGTCTGCGCGGGCAAGGCGTGGGGACTGAAGTGATGCGGCTGGCCGAACACGAAGCCTTGCAGCGCGGTTGCCACGGTGCGTGGCTGGATACGTTTGAGTTTCAGGCGCGCGGGTTTTATGAGCGCATAGGCTACGTTTGTTTTGGTGAGCTGCATCATTACCCCCAAGGCTTCTCGCGCTTCTTCATGAAGAAGGCGCTGAGCCAGCCATAAGGCTGAACGCGAACCTAGGCCACGTAACGCGGGCCAATTCCTCCATGGGTTTTAGTCGCGCGGAATGCGCCTGCGGTCAGGTGCCCGCTGCAGCATGATGCTCATCAGCACGGCCATCGCGCCTGAGCTGGTCAGGGCAGGGTTGCTCGCCATCAGCTGCACAGCATCCGCCAGCGCGACGGTGCTGACTTGCTGCACATAGTCCACCAGGGCCACTACATCCGAGGTTTGGATGTCCTTCAAATCATCCAAACCCACCGCAATATCGGGCCACCCGCCGCGCAAGCGAATCTTGGCAAAAACACCCCCGGCCACGGTGACCAGCCCCAAGACACCGACCGAGCGTATGAGCTGCTCTAAAAGCGACTTTCTCACAGTGGGCGGCGAGGCGGCATAGGCGCGCCCCACCAGCAGATTGAGCATGCGGCTCTTTGTTTTGGGGGGAGACGAATCGTAGACTTGCTTGACCAAAACATCGATGCGAAAGGGCGCGTTGGCCGCTTCAGGCGAGGCGTTTTCGGGGTTTGAAACATGGGGATCTTGAGTTGGCATTTTTCACTCCTGTTGCTGGTGAGAGGGACCCACTGCCGAGAAGTTCAATTTACGCCCTATGTGTTTCAAAATGGTAAATGAAGTGTGTTGATTGGTTACTTTACAAACTGCGCAAATGCGTGGGCTGGTGGCCTATAGTTCCGGCCATGCCATCCACCACAACGCGCCCGCCCTTCATCCTCTCGACCCACGAGGTGGCCGAGTCCAGCCATGTGTACCCGCAAAGCACCGAAGCCATGGGGCCGATGCGGCGCTTGGGCAAAGCCGCAGGGCTGGAGCGCATAGGTATCAACATCCAGCGCCTGCCGCCAGGCACCCGATCCTCTTGGCCGCACGCGGAAGAAAACGAGGAAGAGTTTGTTTACGTGATCAGCGGTACCGTCGACGCCTGGATTGACGGCCATCTGCACCCCATGCAGGCCGGAGACCTGGCGGCCTTTCCGGTGGGCACCGGAATCTCACACTGCTTTATCAACAACTCGGACCACGAGGTGGTGTTGCTGGTGGGGGGCGAGGCGCAAAGGCTGGGCAGCCGCATCTATTACCCTGTGAACCCATCGCGACGCTTGGATATGGAGCCTGCCAACTGGTGGGATGACGTGCCCCAGCACGCGCTGGGGCCGCATGATGGCCTGCCGAAATAAGTGCCAAATGTGCCGGTTAGACCGTGGATAGTGCGGGAGCAGCTTCTTTTTTTATAGCAACCACTGCTAAACCAATTCCAAGCTCGCTTCTGCATGGATGCGTCACGCTTCCCTCTTCCACTCCTCTTGGCTCTGACATCTACCGTGCCCCCCGCGCTCATTCCCCTACTCCTGCTGCTGGCCATCGGCCAAGGCCTGTTTCTAGCCGGGGCGCTGCTGGTCAAACCGCAGAGCAGCTTGGCCTTGGCCAACCGTTTGTTGGCAGGTTTGGTGCTGGTCTTGGTGCTGATCATCGGCCACGCTTGGCTGGGGCTGGATGGCGGGTTTGGTCGTTTTCCTCGGCTCGTATGGGCGATTGCGCCCCTGCCTTTGTTGATAGGGCCGCTGCTGTGGCTGTATTTGCGCGCGGTGCTGCACCCGGGCGGCATCCCGCGCTGGGCCTGGGCGCACCTGGGACCCTTTGCGCTGGCGCTGCTGGCGTGGGCGCCGTATCTTTTGCTGGGGCCAGCGCCGCATGTGGCCGCTGTGCCTGAACCCAGCCGCCTGCCCTGGGCGCTGGGGGCGTTTGGTGCGCTCAAGGCGCTGCACTTGGGGGTGTATTTGTTGCTGTGCTGGCGGCTGATTGCCCAAGCGAATTCTCAAAGTCAAGGTCAAAGTCAACGCCAAAACCCCGGAAACCCCCTGGTGCACAGCCTGCGGCGTTTGACGCTGTTCCTGGGCATGGGCTTGGGGCTTACCGCGCTGCTGTTTGCAATGGAAGCCTTTGGCAGCGTGCCGCCGGTGTCGTCTGACTTGGGCGGGGCGGTGGTGTTAACCGGCTTTGTGTATGGCGTGGCTTTTTATGCCATGCGCCTGCCGCTGGGTTACCGCCCTGCCGTGCTGGAGCCCGGCGGACGCCAGGCCGAGCCGGGTGTGAGCCTGCTGAGCGCGCAAGACACTGCCCGTTTTTTAAGCAGCCTAAGCACCAGCATGGAGCAAGACCACGCCTACCGCGATGGCGAGCTGAGCCTGGAGCAGCTCGCCCAGCGCCTGGCGCTGACCCCGCATGAGCTGTCACAACTGATCAACCAGTCCTTTGGCATGAATTTGTCGGACTATCTGAATGGTTACCGGGTCACCGCCTTGCAGGCCGCGCTGCGCGACCCTGCCCAGCAAAACGCCACGGTTTTGGAGCTGGCGCTGGCGGCGGGCTTCAATAGCAAAAGCTCCTTGAACCGGGTTTTCAAGAAACACACCGGGCAAACGCCGACGGAATACCGGGCCGCATTTGCCCACGAATCCCCCCACGCGTCGTCCAGTTCATCGTCCACTTAGCCCTTGTTTAGCCCCTACTTAGCGCCTTTTGAGTCGCTTTCAGGCGAGTCCTACGGCCCAAATCATCATTTGGGGCGCTAAAAACAGCCCCCAAGCCGACACTTCCCCCAGATTCAGCCCCACTGGCATCTATCACTGGCACCCGCCACTGACCTTTGGGGGCATCGGAAGGCACTATGTTCTCCTTGTTCAAGCCAACACGCCGTGCCGCTGGCGCTGCCTTACTCAGTCTGATGGGTCTGCTTTTTGCCACCACGGCCAGCTTGGCCGCAGCGCCCGCCACTGCACCCGCCAATGTGCCCGCCGCCCGGCCCGCGGCAGTTGCCGTGCATGAAGAGGGCTTTGTACAGGCCAACGGTATTGAACATTGGGTCACCATCCATGGCGAGAACGCGGCCAACCCAGTAGTCTTGTTTTTGCACGGCGGCCCCGGCAACCCCAACACGCCCTATGCCGACGCGGTCTACGGTGCCTGGGCCAAAGACTTCACGCTGGTGCAGTGGGACCAGCGCGGTGCGGGCAAGACCTTTGGCCGCAACCCCGGCACCGCCGATAGCGTGCTGACCATGGACCTGATGACAAACGACGGCCTGGCGATTGCCGAGTACGTGGCCAAGCGCTTGGGCCAGAAAAAGGTCATTTTGATGGGAGGCTCTTGGGGATCTGCGCTCGGCGTGCACATGGCCCAGCGCCGCCCAGACCTGTTTCATGCCTACGTGGGCACCGCCCAACTGGTGAGCCAACGCGCCAATCTGGCGGCGTTTTATGCCAAAACGCTAGCGTTGGCCGGTGCTGCGGCAGACGACAAAACCGTGGCCGCGCTCACCGCCCTCGGCGCGCCACCGTGGCAAAATCCGCGTGCCTTTGGCATCGTGCGCCGCGCCAGCCGGGCGCTCGAAGCCGCCCGCACCACCGCGCCACCCGCCCACTGGTGGCGTCCGGCACCCGCCTACGCCACGCCGCAAGCGCTGGCCGAGACAGAAGCCGGAGAAGACTATTCGTGGCTGCAGTTTGTAGGCCTGAAGAACAACGGCATGGCCGCCACCATCGACCTGCCCGCGCTGGGCACCCGCTTTGCGTTGCCGGTGTTTTTGGTGCAAGGCACGGAGGATTTGCTAACCCCCTTGAGCGTGACCCAGCCTTACTTTGACAGCATTCAGGCCCCCACCAAGGCCCTGGTGCTGGTGCCCCTGGCGGGCCACGACCCCAATGCGCCCACCGTGGCGGCGCAGTGGCAGGTGCTCAAGGAGCGGGTGCTGCCGTTGGTGGGTCGCTAGCCGTCGGAGGCTAGGGTGCTGGGCGGGCTACTGCTCCGGCACTTCGGCAAACAACTGCGCCGCAGGCAACACCAGCCCGACGCTGGCCAGCGCGAGTTCGTCCCCCCGCGCAAACGGGTGCAGCACCCACAGTCCATCCGGGCCTTTGCGGTAGCAGTCGGTGGTGCGGGTGTCCAAGTCGATCAGCGCGTACTCCTCCAAACTGGCCAGGCTGCGGTAGTGGCTGAACTTCAGGCCCCGATCAAACGCGGCGGTGCTGGGGGAGAGCACCTCGACGATCAGTCTGGGTTCGGTTTTTACCAGCGGGCTGGCCAAATCCTGCGCACTGCAGGTGACCAGCACATCGGGGTAAAAGTAACTATTTGCAGCGGCCACCTGCAGGCGCATGTCGCTCATGTACGTGCGGCACGGGCTGCCGCTCAGGTGCTGGCGCAGAGCCATATACATATTGCCAGCCACAGTCACATGCCGGTCCTCGGCCCCAGCCATCGCAAACACATCGCCATCCACAAACTCATGGCGGTCCAGCTGCGTGCGTTCCCAGGCCAGATAGTCCGCGGCGCTGAACTGGGGGGTTTTGGCGGGTAGACCCATGGCAATCTCCTGGTGCTTGTGGCGACTGTTCATTATGAGGGACTGCGATGCTGCAAGTGTTTGGCGCGGCCGGGCACAAGCGGGATGCGAGCACCCCTTAGCCTGCAGTGAACATCACGAGCACCGTGATGTTTGATGCTATATCATCAAACATCAGTCACAAGGAGCGATGATGCGCACCACTCTGGATATTGCCGACGACGTGCTGTTTGCCGCCAAGGAAATAGCCCGCCATGAGAAGAAGCCGGTGGGCCAAATCATCAGCGAGCTGGCACGCAGCGCCTTTGCACAAGCGGCGGCCCAGAATTCGGGTGCTGGCCTGCATCGCGCGGTGGGTGAGGCTCAACCCCAGGTTTCCGAGCGCTTGGCCAGTTACGGCATTCACCCGTTGCCAGCCCGGGGCGGCGTGGTCAGCAACGAGTTGATTGACCGCTTGCGCGATGCGGAAGGCATTTGATGCGGGCCTTGCTCGACATCAACGTGCTGATTGCCCTGCACGACCGGGACCATGTCCACCACCAACGTGCCGCGCTTTGGTTTGAGGCCCATGTGGCCCACGGTTGGGCCAGCTGCCCGCTCACCCAAAACGGCTGCCTGCGCATCATGAGTCAGCCGGGTTACAGCAGCCCACAGCCCCTGGCAACTTTGGTGTCTATGCTGCAAAGCTCGACGGCCTCAGTCATTCACCAGATGTGGCCAGACGACATTAGTTTGCTCGATGCCCAGCACTTTCACCACGCGCACATTCACAGCCACAGCCAACTCACTGATCTGTATCTGCTGGCGCTGGCGGTCAAAAACGGCGGACGGTTGGTGAGTTTTGACCAACGCATTCCACTGAGTGCGGTGCATGGTGCCACCGCAGAGCACTTAGTTACTCTGTAACAAGAATCCAAGCCAAATCGGCAATTCAGACCGTGGATAGTGCGGGAGCAGCTACTAAATCAATAGCAAACTACTCCTACAAAACCGCTTAGGCTTCCACCCGCCCGGCCAACCCTTTAGGAATAGCGGCCAACAACTGCTTGGTGTAGGCGTGCTGCGGGTTGCGGTAGATGTCTTCGGCCAAGCCGCGCTCCACCACTTCACCCTGGCTCATCACCAGGATGTCGTCGGCCATGTACTTCACCACGGCCAGGTCGTGGCTGATGAAGACATAAGACAGGCCAAACTCTTGCTGCAGGTCTAGCAGCAGGTTCAGCACGGTGGCCTGCACGCTCACGTCCAGCGCACTCACGCTCTCGTCGCAGACGATGATCTCGGGCTTCATGGACAGGCAGCGCGCAATCGCAATGCGCTGACGCTGACCACCTGAGAACTCGTGCGGGTATTTGCCAAAGGCTTCACGCGGCAGGCCCACTTTTTCCAGCAGCGTCAGCGCCATGCGGGCGCGCTCGTCTTCGTCTTTGCCAATCTTGTGGATGCGCATAGGCTCCATCAAAATTTGCGCAATCGTGAAGCGCGGGTTTAGGCTGGCGTAGGGGTTCTGGAAAATGATTTGGATGCGGCTGCGGTAAGGGCGCATCTGGTCGGCATTCAGATTCGTCAGGTCTTTGCCCTCAAACATGATGCTGCCGCTGGTCGCGTCGGTCAGGCGCGTGAGCATCATGCCAACCGTGGTTTTGCCAGAACCCGACTCGCCCACCACGCCCAGCGTGCGGCCCTTGTGCAGTGTGAAATCCGCGTTCTTGACGGCCTGAAAAATGGTGTGGCCAAACAGCCCCTTCTTCAGCTTGTAGTCTTTGCGCAGGCCATCCACTTTGACCAGTGGCGCACCTACAGCAGGCAGGCTCACGCGCTGCTCGGTTTCAATCGGGCGGCCATTCACAAAGTCGTCAATCACCGGCAGGCGCTTGGGCCGGTCGTCCAGCTTGGGGCGGCAGGCAATCAGGGCCTGGGTGTAACTGTCTTTGGCATTGTTGAAGATGGTGTGCACATCCCCCGTCTCGCGCACCTGGCCGTGGCGCATCACGATCACCTGGTCCGAGATTTCGCCCACAAGGCCCAAGTCATGGCTGATGAATAGCACGCTCATGTGGTGCTTTTCTTGCAGCTTGGCGATCAGGTCGGTGATCTGGCGCTGCACGGTCACATCCAGCGCGGTGGTGGGCTCGTCGGCAATCAAGAGCTTGGGTTCGCAGGCAATGGCGATGGCGATCATCACGCGCTGCTGCTGGCCGCCTGACAGCTCATGCGGGTAGGCGTTCAAGCGCTGCTTGGGGTTGGGGATGCCGACTTCGGTCATCAGCTCCAGCGCCCGGTCCAGCGCCTGGCGCGGATTCATCCCCATGTGGATGCGCAGCACTTCGGCAATCTGCTCGCCTACGGTGAATACCGGGTTCAAGGAACTCATGGGGTCTTGGAACACCACGGAGATATCTTTTCCGCGCAAGGCGCGCAAATCTTCAATTGGGGCGGTGAGCAAGTCGCGCCCCCCATAGATGACTTTGCTGCCCGCGCCAACGATGGCGTTCTCGGGCAACAGCCGCATGATGCTCATGGCGGTCACGCTCTTGCCGCTGCCGGACTCGCCCACCAGGGCCACCGTGCTGTTGGCGGGAATATCAAAGCTCACACCCTTCACCGCCTCGGCCGTGTAGGTTTTGCTCATGCGGAAGGACACCCGCAGGTCTTGTACGCTGATTAGATTGGTCATAGATTTCATTTCAAGCGCCTACCTAAGTTTTGGGTCCAGCGCATCGCGCAGCGCATCGGTCAGCAGCGCAAAGGCGGTAACGAAGGTGGCCATGAAAGCAGTCGCAGCGGCCAACTGCCACCACTTGCCTTGCACCAACTCGTTTTGGGCTTCAGACAACATCGTGCCCCAGCTCACCATATCAATGGGCACGCCCAGCCCCAAGAAGGACAAGATCACTTCGGCCTTGATGAAGCTCACCACATGCAGGCTCAATTGCACCAGCACCACGTGGCTGATATTGGGCAAGATGTGCACGAACATGCGCGCGGCATGGCTGGCGCCAATGGCTTCGGCAGCGCGCACATATTCGCGCGAGCGGTGCTTGATGTATTCAGCCCGCACCAGGCGGTAGATGCCGGTCCAGCCCACCACGCTCAAAATAATGATGACCGTCCAGACACCGCTGCCCAGCACGTTGGCCAGGGGGCCAGACTTGAGCACCGCTGCCACCGAGAACATCAGCAAGATGTAGGGGATGGACGTGAAGACGTTGTAGACCCACTCCAGAAAATCGCCCGCTTTACCGCCAAAGTAGCCGCCAATGGCACCCAGCACCGTGCCGATGACGGTAGCCAGCACCGCCGCAATCAGGCCCACGGTAATAGACACCTGCGCGCCCTTGACCACTTTGCTCAGCACATCGCGGCCCAGTTGATCACCGCCAAAAATCAGGGTGTCTGCCTTCACGACCGTAGCCGTCTTGACCTTGGCGGCGGCCTCAAACCATTCCTTGTAGCGCGGGGCCAGCGGGTCCACATCGCTCAGGTCGACGTTGGCACCGGCCGTGCCTTCCACCACAGCCGTGGTGGAGCCATCCACAATCTTGCCCACCACATGCGGTGGCGCAAAGGCGGTGCCCACTTCCTTTTGCCAATCCTTGGCTATAACACCTACTTGTGCCAGCACCACCATCAAAATAAATAGCAAGGTAATGCCCAAAGCCACCATGCCGACACGGTCGTTCTTCAAACGTTTCCAGGCTGCGGCCCACACGCCCGGCGAATGGGGCAGCTCTTGTACTAGCGTTGCGCTCATTTCAGCACCACCCTTGGATCAACAAATTTATAAAGCACATCGGTCACCAGATTGGTGACCATGGTGAGTGCGGCTAGGTAGACCGTGGCCGCCTGGATGACGGGATAGTCGCTGCGGCTGATGGCCACAATGACCTCCCGCCCCAAACCGGGAATCGAAAAGAAATGCTCAATCAGGAAAGAGCCGATGAAAATGCCCGGTAACTGGGTTGCCACATTGGTCAAGATCGGGATCATCGCGTTGCGCAGTACATGCTTGAACAGGATGGTTTTCTCGGCCACGCCTTTGGCACGCGCCGTGCGCACATAGTCGTGCCCCATTTCGTCCAAAAAGAAGCTGCGGTACAGCCGGGTTTGGGGCGCCAGGCTCACCAACACGTAAAGCAGGATGGGCAATGGTGCATAAGTCACCAAGTTCTTCCACAAGTCGTTGGACCAGCCCTGCACCGGGAACCAGCCCAGCAGGAAGCCAAACACATACTGGCCCACCACGATGTAGACCAACAAACTGATGGACAGTGCCACGGTGGTAATCATCATGATGACCCGGTCTGTCAAACTGCCGCGCACATAGGCCACGGCCATACCGGCGACGATGGCCAAGCCAATTTCCAGCACCAAAATGGGCAACATGATGGTCAGCGTGGCAGGCAGGCGAGTGGCAAAGATGCTGGAGATGGACTCATTGGTCGTCCAGCTCTTGCCCCATTCAAACGTAAAGATTTGCTTGAAGAAAATCCACAGTTGTGTGGTCACCGGCTGGTCCAAACCCAACTGCGCCCGGATGGAGGCGATCTGGGCGGCCGTGGCCGATTGACCCGCCATGATTTCGGCCGGGTCGCCCCCGAACCACTTGAATAAAAAGAAGATCAGCAGCACCACACCGATCAAGGTGGGGATCATCTGCAACACGCGTCTGACGATGTAGGAGAACATAAAATTACCGATTCGCGAGGTTCGAGCTAGGGTGAAACGCCTATGTAACTGGCGCAAGGCGCGAATTATGCTTGCACCCGTCCAGTGAAGGCATTGGTGTATTCCAGAGGAAGAAAATGAAGGTTAACAAGATTTATGCCACATTAGTGGCGCTAACGGTGGCCGCTGCAAGCGTTGGTGCAGCCGACAAGCCGGCCACCGCTGAGAAGGTGATGCGCTACGCGTTTCGCGTGGCTGAAACCGGGTTCGACCCCGCCAAGGTTTCCGACATTTACTCCCGCACCGTGACCGAGGCTATTTTTGAAGGCCTGTACGGCTACGATTTTTTAGCACGTCCTGCGGTCGTTAGGCCCCTGGTAGCTGATGGCATGCCCGTGGCCAGCAGTGATTTCAGAACCTACACCGTCAAGATCAAGCCCGGCATTCTGTTTGCCGATGACCCGGCCTTCTGCGATGCCAATGGCCAGAACTGCAAGAAGCGTGAATTGACCGCGCAGGACTTTGTCTACAGCTACAAGCGGCTTTACGACCCCAAGAACAAGAGCCCGGTGTTCAGCGACCTGGAAGAGTTGCGCGTTTTGGGTATGGACACCCTGCGCAAAGCCGCCGAGAAGCCTGGGGCCAAGTTTGATTACGACACCGAAGTCGAGGGCTTGCGCGCACTAGACCGCTACACCATTCAGTTCAAGTTAGCCGAAACGCGGCCACGTTTCATCTACCAACTGGCGGACTCCAGCGTGTATGGCGCAGTAGCCCGCGAGGTGATTGAGAAATACGGCGACAAAACCATGGAGCACCCGGTGGGCACCGGGCCCTACAAGCTGGACAAGTGGACACGCTCCTCCAGCATGAGCTTTGTCAAAAACCCCAACTACCGCGAGGTCTACTACGACGAGAAGGCCGGCCCGAACGACCCCGAAGCCGCAGCAGTTGAAAAGTTGATGAAGGGTCGGCGCATGCCGATGCTGGACCGCATCGAGGTGTCCATCATCGAAGAAGAGCAGCCGCGCTACCTGGCCTTTTTGGGCAAGGAGCATGATTTCTATGAGCGAATGAATGCCACCTTTGCCTACCAAGCGATCCCCAACAACAAGCTGGCCCCTAATCTGGTGAAGCAGGGCATCACCATGACGCGCACGGCGGCGCCGGACATCACCATTTCCTATTTCTCCATGGCCAACCCGATTGTGGGCGGCTATACGCCAGACAAGGTGGCGCTGCGCCGCGCGATTGCACTGGGCTTTAACGGCGACGAAGAGATACGCCTGCCCTTCCGCAACCAGGCCACGATGGCACAGGGCCCGATTCAGCCGCTGA
The DNA here is from genome assembly GCA_002255935.1 of Comamonadaceae bacterium PBBC2. Lineage (GTDB taxonomy): Bacteria > Pseudomonadota > Gammaproteobacteria > Burkholderiales > Burkholderiaceae_C > Limnohabitans_A. The sequence continues at coordinate 22,262 of NKIO01000007.1, read as the reverse complement.
CCTATGGTTACGATGAGAAGTTCAAGTCGGAAATGAGTGAGTACAGCCCGGCCAAGGCCATGGCCCTGCTGGACCTGTATGGCTATACCGACAAAAACGGCGACGGCTGGCGCGACCTGCCCGATGGCAAGCCCCTGGTGATCGAATACGCAACCCAGCCCGACGGCTTCTCCCGCGAACGCATTGAGATCTGGAAGAAGTGCATGGACGCGATTGGCATCAAGATGGTGTTCAAGTCTTCCAAGTGGCCTGAAAACCTGAAGATGGCGCGCTCTGACAAGTTGATGATGTGGGGCTTGGCCTACAGCGCCAGCGCGCCGGATGGCGATGGTGCGCTGCAATTGGGTTTCGGCCCGGCCAAAGGGCAATCCAACTTGTCAGGTTTCGACCTGCCCGCCTTCAACAAACTGTATATGCAGCAACAGCTCTTGCCCGATGGCCCCGAGCGCCTGGCCTTGATGCAGCAGGCCGTGAAGCTGATGGTGGCGTATATGCCGGTCAAGGTGGTGTCACACCGCACCATGACCGATATGTCGCACCCCTGGTTTGAAGGTTATGTGCGCCGTTCCATCGCCCGTGGCTTCTGGAAGTATGTCGATATCGATACCAGCAAGCTGCCCAAAGAATAAGCAGCATTCGCGCTTCCCTCTACAATCCGCGCTTTCCTTAAAGCGCTTATCTGCAACCTTGCAGGGCTGGTGGTGGTTCGCACAACGAACCCAGCTGGCCCTCTTTTGATTAGGAATCTTCATGCTTTCACCGTTCAAACTTTCTACCTGCATGGCGCTGTGCCTAGCGCTGGCTGGCCCAAGTATGGCGACCGACATCCCTGCCGGGACCCAGTTTCACGCCACGCAGACCATGGTCCGGTCCAACGGATCTGAGCCTGAAAGCATGGACCCCGCCGTTGCGGAAACCGTGCCCGCCAATCAGATTTTGCGGGACTTGTTTGAGGGCCTGACGGCGACCGACACCACGGGCAAAACCGTACCCGGCGTGGCAGAAAGCTGGAAGCAAACCAATCCAACGACCTGGGTCTTCAAGCTGCGCACAAACGCCAAGTTCTCCAATGGCGTCAATATCACCGCCGAAGACTTTGTGTACGGCATTCGCCGCTTTGTGGACCCCAAGACTGCGTCGCCCTATGCCTCCACATTCGGCGTCTTTCTGCTCAATGGCCTGGAAGTGGCAATGGGCAAAAAGCCCACCAGCGAAGTGGGTGTGAAGGCCCTGGACAAGTACACGCTGGAGATCAAAACGGTAGACCCGATTTCTTTTTTGCCGGAACTGGTAGCCAACACACAACTGGGCCCGGTGCACAAGGCTACGGTCGAAAAATTTGGCAAAGACTGGGTCAAGCCTGGCAACACGGTGGGTAATGGCGCCTACATCCTGAAGGATTGGCAGGTCAACAACCGCATCGTCATTGAGAAGAATCCACAGTACTGGGATGCTGCCAATGTGCGCCTTACCAAGGTAACCTACTTGCCGATTGAAGACCAGTTTGCCGATATCAAGCTGTGGGAATCGGGTGAGACGGATTACGTCTACCAAATGCCCCCAGGCGTGTTTGACAAGTACAAAGCCCAGTACCCCAAGGAGCTGAAGAACCAGGCTGTGATTGGCCTGCGCTACTACGATTTCCAGACCAAGACGACCTTCAAGGATGTGCGCGTGCGCAAGGCACTTTCGATGGTTTTGGATCGTGACATTTTGTCCAAGCGCGTTACCGCCGATGGACAAGCGCCAGCATACAGCCTGATCGTGGCGGGCGTTGCCGGGGCAGATCCCACTCCCTATGAATGGGCTACCTGGCCGATGGACAAGCGCATTGCTGAGGCCAAGAAGCTGTTGGCAGAGGCCGGTGTGAAGCCGGGTACCAAATACACCTTTGCATACAACGTCAGTGATTACCACAAGAAGATGGCCATTTTTGCGGCGTCAGAATGGAAGACCAAGCTCGGCATCATCCTGGAAACTGAGGCCATGGAGTTCAAGGTTTTGGCCAAACGGCGTCACGACGGCGCATTCGAGATCGGGCGCAATGGCTGGCTGGCGGACTACAACGACGCCACCTCATTCCTGGCACTGGTGCGCTGTGATTCGGACCAGAACACCAACTTCTATTGCGACCGTGAAGCGGAAGCATTGATCCAAAAAGGCACGCAATCTGCCGACCCGGTCAAGCGCAAAGAGTTGCTGACCCAAGCCTCCAAGAAGATCATGGATGGCTACCCGATCATTCCTCTGGTGCAGTACTCCCTGCCACGCCTGATCAAGTCGTATGTGGGTGGCTATTCGGAGTCGAATCCGCAAGACCACTACCGTAGCAAAGACTTCTACATCATCAAGCACTAAGGTCGGGTGCTGTTATGTGGTCCTATACCCTGCGTCGCACCCTGGCGACGATCCCGACCTTAGTCGCGGTTATTTCGGTTTGCTATTTTCTACTCCATGCCACGCCCGGCGGTCCTTTCGACTCGGACCGGCAGGTGTCAGCCGCCGTGCTGGCAAACCTGCAGGCCAAGTACCACTTGGACTTGCCACTGTGGCAGCAATACTTGCTGTATTTACAAAGTCTGATGCAAGGTGACTTGGGCGCGTCCTTCCGCTACGCGGACTGGACCGTCAACGACTTGGTCGGCAAAGCATTGCCCATCTCATTTGCCATTGGTGGCACCTCCATGGCGCTGTCGCTAGTGATTGGTGTGGCGGCAGGCATCTGGGCGGCCATCCGTCAAAACAGCATGATTGACCATGTCGTCATGCTGCTCAGCAATGTGGGCAGCGCCTTTCCCTCTTTTGTGATTGGTCCGGTCCTGATTTTGGTGTTTGCCATTGGCTTGGGTTGGCTGCCCGCCGGTGGCTGGAACGACTTTGAAGTGCGTTACATGGTGCTTCCCGTCGCGCTGTTGACCTTCATTAACGTATCCACGATTGGCCGCGTCATGCGTGGCAGTTTGATTGAAGTCATGCATAGCAATTTCATCCGTACGGCGCGTGCGAAGGGCCTGCCCGAGCGCGTTGTGATTTTGCGCCATGCCTTGAAGCCGGCATTGCTGCCCGTGGTGTCCACGCTAGGGCCATTGGCGATTAGCTCCATCACCGCCGCCCTGGTGACAGAGACGGTTTTTTCATTGCCGGGCATTGGGAAACTCATTGTGAATGGCGCAGGCAACCGCGACTACACCTTGGTACTGGGCTTGGTTGTGCTGGTCACGGTTTTGGCTGTTTTGATGAACTTGTTGGTGGACTTGGCCTACGCCATGCTCGACCCCAAGATTCGCTACTGAACGGGAGTCGTTTGTGAATCCTTTGACTCCCTCAAAAAACGACGCCATGGTGCAGAGCCTGGGTCAGTTATCCGTCGCTGCAAAGCCGCCACGTAGCCTATGGATGGACGCTCGCGTCCGCTTTTTCAGAAACAAAGCTGCTGTGGTTAGCTTGGTAATTCTGTCGATCATCATTCTGGCTTGCATCATTGGGCCTTGGGTGCTGCCCCATGACTTTGATGCAGCCGATTGGGACGCCATGAGCGCAGCCCCATCGATGGCGAACGCCCACTACTGGGGTACCGACGAAGCAGGCCGCGATTTGCTGGTTCGCTGCCTGATTGGCGGACGTATTTCTTTGATGGTGGGCATTTTGGCCACTATTGCTTCCGTCACCTTGGGGATTGCCTGGGGTGCAATCGCCGGTTTCATGGGCGGCAAAGTAGATGCCTTGATGATGCGCATTGTCGACATGATGTATGCCATCCCTTACCTGCTGATTGCCATTTTGCTGGTGACTATTTTGGGACGTGAGTTCTATTTGGTAGTCATCACCATCACGGCGTTCTCGTGGATGGATATGGCCCGCATTGTGCGTGGCCAAACGCTCTCTTTGCGCTCACGCGAGTATGTAGAGGCAGCCCGTTCCATTGGTGTGTCGACCACCCGTATCATCACCAGCCACATCGTGCCTAACTTGCTGGGTATCGTGGTGATTTACACCACCGTGACCGTGCCCGGAGTGATATTGACCGAGTCGGTTCTGTCGTTCTTGGGCCTGGGTATTCAGGAACCTATGACTAGTTGGGGGGTTCTCATTCAGGATGGCACCAAGGTGATGGACGTTTCTCCGTGGATCTTATTGTTCCCTGGCGCATTACTGTCCATCACGCTGTATTGCTTTAACTTCATCGGCGATGGCATGCGCGATGCACTCGACCCCAAGGACCGCTGAAGTATGAGCACACTATCAACACATCTGCTGGATGTTCAACAGCTCGGTGTTCAGTTTCAGACACCGGACGGACTGGTGAGTGCCGTGAATGGCATCAACTTCTCGCTCGACAAAGGACAGACGCTCGGCATCGTTGGAGAAAGCGGTTCTGGCAAAAGTCAATCCGTTCTGGCCATGATGGGGCTGCTGGCCAGCAACGGCCGCGCAACGGGCAAGGTGCTGTACCAAGGCAAAGACCTGATCAGCATGCCGACGCCAGAACTGAATCAAATTCGTGGCAACCGCATCGCCATGATTTTTCAGGACCCGATGACATCCCTGAACCCCTATCTGACGGTTGAACGCCAGATGACGGAGGTGCTGGAGTTTCATAGGGGCATGAGCCGCAAAGAGGCGCGCGTGAAGGCGATACAGGCGCTTGACGCTGTCAAGATGCCAGAAGCGACGCGGCGAATTGCGATGTACCCGCATGAGTTCTCGGGCGGCATGCGCCAGCGCGTGATGATTGCGATGGCGCTTTTGTGTGAGCCTGATGTATTGATTGCAGACGAGCCCACCACGGCTCTGGACGTAACCGTACAAGCCCAGATTTTGACCCTGATGCGCGAGCTGCAGCGGGACTTTGGCACCGCCATTGTGATGATTACCCACGACCTGGGCGTTGTGGCCGGGTTGTGTGACGAGGTGATGGTGCTGTACGGCGGCCAAGTCATGGAGCAAGGCAGCGCAGAGGCCATTTTCTACCGCCCCTCCCATCCCTATACGGCGGGTCTGTTGGCTGCCGTGCCCCGCCTGGAAGACGGCGATGCGCCCATGCTCGCCATTCCGGGTTCACCGCCCAATATGGCCAAGCTGCCGAAGGGCTGCCCGTTCACTGAACGTTGTGCCATGGCTTTGCCGCAGTGCGGGACAGTGCGCCCCGCTTTTGCGCCGTCTGCCCACGACGCGACGGTGCAACGCGCCTGCCACCTTCCACTGGAAGAGGTTACCCACAACCTGCTTCGCTTGAAAGCCCAACAAGGAGTTTCCGCATGACCGGCGCGCCAGCTACTACCGCACCGTTGTTGTCGGTCAAAAATTTGCGTGTGCACTTTCCAATCAAAAGCGACAGCATGTGGCCCTGGTCACCGGCACGCACTTTGAAGGCCGTGGACGGCGTCTCATTTGAGCTGCGAGCGGGAGAAACATTGGGCATTGTGGGTGAGTCGGGTTGTGGCAAGTCCACCTTGGCACGTGCCTTGATCAACTTGGTTCCCATGGCCGATGGCGACGTGGTGTGGCATGGTGATGCCATGCGCAATGCCAGCCCTGCGGCCTGGCAAGCTAAGCGCAAGTCAGTGCAAATGATTTTTCAGGATCCTTTGGCTTCGCTAGACCCGCGCATGACGGTCTCACAGATCATTGGTGAGCCACTGCGCACCCACTACCCTGAATTGAGCACCAAGGAACACAACGAACGCGTACTGGCCATGATGCTGCGTGTAGGTTTGACCGAACAGCAGATCAATCGCTATCCGCATGAGTTCTCAGGCGGGCAGTGCCAGCGCATCGGTATTGCACGCGCGCTGATTTTGAAACCCCAGGTGGTGATTTGTGATGAACCCGTGTCCGCACTGGATGTATCGATTCAGGCTCAGATCATTAATCTGCTGAAGGAGCTGCAAGCTGAGATGGGCTTGGCCCTGGTGTTCATCGCCCATGATTTGGCCGTGGTGAAACACATCAGCCAGCGCATCATGGTGATGTACTTGGGCAAAGCGATGGAGTTGGCGAGCAAGCATGCGCTGTATGACACACCGCTGCACCCCTACACCCAGGCGCTTTTGTCCGCGATACCGGTGCCCGATCCCCGCAAGGAGCGGGCTAAAAACCTGGCGCTGCTGCAAGGCGACTTGCCATCCCCTATGAGCCCGCCCTCGGGTTGTGTGTTCCGTACACGCTGCCCCAAGGCCGAGGCGGTTTGTAGTGGGGATATTCCAGCACTGCGGCAGGTTGCGAGCCAAACGCAAGTAGCTTGCGTGTTGGCCTGACCTAAGTTTCTGCACCATTTAGAAAGAGGCCAGTTGGCCCCTTTTTTTAGTTCACACCATTGCGCGTTTGCATCGACAGTTGGCGCAAAAGAAAGACCGCCCGAAGGCGGTCTTTTGACATGGCACTAGACCTGATCAGAACTCGTAGCGAGCGGTCAAACGCACAGTACGAGGTGTCTGGAAAGAGGTTGGGTTGCCGTAGTTCAGGCTACGGCGACCAGGCAGACCCACTGTTGTGGTTGCACGGCTGAAGTCATTAATTTCACTGAATTCAGTTGCTTCCTGCGAGTTCAACACATTGAAGATGTCGGCCTGTAAAGTAACCTTGCTCTTACCCATTTTGTAGGTATATGCACCCTGCAAATCCAGAGTGTGGTTCCACGGCGTACGACCTTCGCTACCGCGTTGACCCAATACAGTGACGCCTTGGGCGTTCAAGTAGTAGTACGTAGAAGCAGTGTTGTACAAAGTGGCATCACCGGGTGTCGTGCTGGGCACAAAACCGATGCGGCTCAACGGGCGACCCGATGTGGAGTTCAGGTTGGCACCGATACGGAAGTTTTCAGTAATACCGTAAGTACCAAATAGCTTGATAGCGTGCGTACGATCGTTGGGCAAGAAGCCGTCTGAACCATCCGAGAACGTACCAAAGTCAAAGTCTTGACTCACGCCGGCATCTTCTTGGTCGATCGTCGAGTTCACGTAACCTTCAGCAGTACCCTTGCTCTGGGAGTAAGTGTAAGAACCAGACATTCCCCACTTGCCATCGAAAGCACGCTCAAACGAAAACTCCATGGAGTCGTACTTGCGTGTATACAAAGCAATGCCTGTGGCTGCAGCTGGAATAGTTGTAGGAACCAGCTTTCCGTCGTTTTGCAAATCAAGCTTTAAAGTGACATCGCGACCAGGGTTGATCAACTGGCAACCAGCCATGGTGTGATAGTCAAATTTGGGGAAGCCATTGGCGTTGGCCCACTTGCCCACAGATGCTGGATCGCACCAATCATCCATACCGTTGTTGATCGTTCGGTGCGTATATTTGACACCGGCTGTCCAACCTTTGGCCACGGCCTTTTGGAAGCCAATGATGTACTCGTCCTGAGACATTGGGCTCAGGTTGACGTCCGCAATGGTTTCCGGCAAGGCCAAGCCGCCATCACTGGTGACGTTGGTGGTACCAATTTGCACCAGATTCAAAGGCTTCGCGGTGACTGGGTCGCGACCATTGAAGGTGTAGTAAGACTCAGCACTGTATTCGCCGCGCGTTGCACGAATATTAGTGTTGGAAGCTACCGGGATGAAATAGCGACCAGCGTTACCATAAACTTTCAAAGACGAGTCGCCGTTCAGATCCCAAGAGAAGCCAACACGTGGTGCCAGCAAATTGTCTTTCTTGACGAAGCTGACGCCATCACCATTCTTGTTGTCAAACGACTCCCAGCGCAGACCGCCGTACAGCAATACATTTTTCTGAACGCGCCAGCTGTCCTCAAGGTAGTAGGCATTGTTTTCTACGCCGTAAGTACCACTGGTGTTGTTAGAAACCCGCAAACGCTGGTAGCGCGTACCTGCAGGCAACACAACACCGGCTACAGAGGTCACACCATTGGCTTGAAATTCACGGAAGTACTGGCCACCGTCATAAGGTGAACCACCGGCTTCAGCAGAGTTGAACTTCTGGCGATCAACACCTGCGCGGATGGTGTGGTCCCCCAAGGAGTAATCGATATCAAAACGGAAAGCGTTGCGGACGTCATCATCAGTTGCAGGAGCATTGGGATCACGGCCACCGCCGCCAGGGAATGGCTCGGCCCAGCAACCAGCGTAAGTAGTACCTGGCAAGACGTAAACAACTGGGCAGTTAGAAGCGGCAGTACGCGCTCCAGTGGTCAATGGCAGTTGCTCGTTAACACGACCCCAGAGAGCTGAAACAGTCAAGTTGTCAGTGAGGTAGCCGGTGTACTTGGCAATCAGTACATCGCCGCCTGCAGTTTGTGTGCTGATGGCTGCAACACCATCCTTTGATGTACTGTAGGGCTTGGCATTCTTGTAATCCTCAATGCCTACTTCACGCTTGTTGTTGATGGCTGTTAGCTCGAAGCGGTGGGCGTCTGTTGGCGTGAAATCCAACTTGATCATGCCAGTGGGCTTTTTCGAAGTCGTCGCCGTCGCTTGGTTTTCTTTGTAATCGGTCGACGTATTGTTGATGCCTTCGATCAAGCCAAAGAAGAACAACTTGTCTTTGATCAGCGGACCACCAGCGTAGAAATTCGTGCTTAAACGGCTACGGGTGTCATCTTCTGCGAACAAAGTAAAGCCCTTACCAGCCGCTTCTGGCTCGTTGTCTTTAACGTTCTTGCCCTTGGAGCGCAGACCTTCAGGCTCCCAATAAATTGACGCCCCTCCCTTCCATTCATTGGTGCCGCGTTTGGTTGCCAAGCTGATGACGCCACCGAGTGAGCGACCATATTCAGCGCCGTAGCCGCCGGTCTTGATCTGCTGCTCACTGATCGCATCAAAAGGCAGATCTGCGTAGGACAGGAAATTGCGAATATTGGTGACATCAAATCCGTTGATGTAGTAACCGTTTTCAGCGACGGAAGCACCACCAAACGATGGGATACCACCGTCACCAAGGCCAGCGTCACCTTTAACGACACCGGGTGCCAGCAGAGCAACCGAGTTGACGTTGCGCGGCACTGGCAAAGCTTGCAATTGCTCCTGGGTAAACACGGTGTTGGACTCAACGCTCTGTACGTCAATGGCCGAGCGTGTACGGCGGCCCGTTACTTCGACTTGGTCCAAGGTTTGGGCGGCATCAAGCACAACCTTCGTTCCGGAGCCAATGGCAACCGTGATTTCGCGGGTTACACCGTTGGATGTGATCTTGTAACGCCCTGGAGCCATTTTGGCCAAGCTGAAATTGCCTGTGGCGTCTGTCTGAACCGTGCGCGTTGAGCCATTGTCCAAACTGGTGATGGTGACTGCGGTACTTGCTTTGCTTTGTCCGTAAATGGAACCTTCGGAACTTTGCGCGTAGGCCACCGAAGAGATCATGAAACCAACCGCCAGCGACAGCGATGTGCGACGCAGGGTACGGGCTCCGGCAAATCGACGCTGGGTGGGCGTCTTAGGTGCATTTGTCATGCAGAACTCCAATCAAATTGTTAACGAATTAGCTTTAAAGCAAGAAGTAGGCCTGTACTAAAAAAGTAGGCGCAATTCAAAATTGAACTGCGCCCTTGTTTCTCGGCCGTAACAAAACTTTACCGCGACGTCATGGTTTCGTCATCAGGCATGTCCCTATCCGGATCAGTGCTGTCGCTTAAAAGCGTCATTTCAAGGGGTCGCATAGGGTGCGTTGTCTATTCGCATCACTTTGATCGATTTTGGGCTGGTTTTCTCGCTCGATTTGTTGCTTTGAAGTAACACTTTTTTGATATTTCGGTACCTAATAGGTAACCAACTCGGTTGCGCGGATTTGCGGGCCAATAATCCTCGTACGGACGTCATAGGAATTTTGCGTCGTTGGCTGCGATTTGTTTCTGCAGTGGCGCCGCCGTGTTCGGAAAGACTGATGAAACACTCTGCTGCAAACGAATGAAATTGGGCGGTTCGTCCGTCAAGTTGAATGAGTTGAAGTCAGCAGGCTATTGTTCTTTTTGGGGGCGCGTCTCCCTTTTTAGGAAAATGAATATGAGTCGCAAGACATTTGAAAACAAGAAGGGGCTTGGGTCCAAGCTTCAACGAACTGTGATGGTCCAAGCGCTGTCCATCGCCTTTGGCGCAGCTGTGCTGTCTTTGGGCGTGACTCCCGTTGCCATGGCCCAGTCGAATGCGACCGGTAGTGTTTCAGGAACAGTGGATGCTGCTCCTGGCGTGACCGTGGTCATGACCAATAAGGACACTGGTGCAAAGCGCACGCTGACACCTGATGCTGCAGGCCGCTTCTCCGCGACGTCTGTCGTTACTGGCACTTACAAGGTTGAAGTTGTGGTTGGCGGCAAAGTCGTCAAAACCAGCGACAACGTTGAAGTTCGCGTGGGTCAAGGTACTGATGTCGCTCTTGCAACCACACTCGGTACGGTAACTGTGGTTGGTGGTGCCAAGAAGATCGAAATGGCTTCGATGGGCTCTACCACCGTGTTTACCGCCAACGATTTGGCTAAAGTGCCGGTCGGCACCAACGTAGGCGCGGTGATTCAGTTGGCTCCCAACACGACGCGTGGTGACTCCCGTTACGGCGGCGGAAACGCGCCTAGTTTCGGTGGCTCCAGCTCCTCTGAAAATGCTTACTACATCAACGGCTTCCCTGTTACGACACTGTTGACGCAGGTTGGCTTCTCTCAGCTGCCCTTCAACTCGATCGCACAGGCGCAAGTACTGACCGGCGGCTACGGCGCTGAGTTCGGTCGCTCTACTGGCGGTGTAGTGAACATCGTTACCAAAAGCGGTGGTAATCAGTGGGTAGCAGGTGCTTCTTACTCCATCACACCCAATAGCCTTCGTTCTAAGTCTCGCGACATTCTGTTTGAAAACAACGGAACGCCTTTGGATGGCAAGATCCGCATTTACAACGAAGGTTTTGAACAGACCACGTCTGAAATGTCTGGCTACATCGGCGGCCCACTGATTCAAGACAAGCTGTTTTTGTATTTCTCGGCTGAAAAGACCAAGGCTGATTCGAGCGGCGTGCGCTTAGCGAACGCGGCTGCAGCCGGAAGCGTTTCTACTGCCTCTTGGCAAGAGCGTACGGTGGATACACCGCGCTATTTGCTCAAGCTCGACTGGAATATTACGGATGCACACCATCTGGAATACACCCGTATCTCTGACAAGGTGCAAGACAACCGTACTTATTACGGCTTCAACTACGGCACCTTGCAGCGCAACAACGTTGTCGGTGGCGGCGTCAACTACCTGAACTGGGGCCCAACACCCGTTGCTTCTCAACAGGGTTCTGAAGTCGATATCCTAAAGTACACAGGCTACATCACTGACGATCTGACCGTTACGGCTGTTTTGGGTCGTACTAAGACACCTCACGAGCAAACACCTGCGGGCTTTAACTCGGCTCTCGCACAAGTTATTTCTCCATCGGGTAACACCCCTGCATCTTTGGGCGTCATTCCAATCGTGCAAGGTACTACCGGAAACCTGTTGACGCCTGGTGCTTTTGACACGAACAAGGGCGGTCGTATCGACATTGAGTACAAAGCGGGCTCCAAGCACACTTTGCGCGCCGGTATCGAGAAGAACACGATTGAGTCTTTGGCTGGTCAATCCACAGCTGGTGGCAACATCTGGAACTACCTGAAGACTGATCCTCTGGCCAAGCCAAACCAGCAAACCGCTGCACCAGGAAGCGTTGCGGGCAACCCATTTGCTCAGCAAGGTTTTTACGTGCAACGCATTGTGAGCGCGACTTTGTCTACTCCAACAGTGGATCAATCCGCTGTGTATTTGGAAGACCGCTGGCAAGTGTCTGACAACGTGTTGTTGTCTCTTGGCGTTCGCAATGAAGCCTTCGACAACAAGAACGGTGACGGCAAGTCATACATTAATCTGCCAACACAGATCGCACCTCGCTTGGGCGCCACTTGGGATGCATTGGGTGACCAGACTCTGAAGGTGTTCACCAGCCTGGGCCGTTACCACGTGCCATTGCCAACTAACGTTGCAGTGCGCGGTGCCGGTTCTTCTTTGAATGCTCAGCAAGACTTTGTCTACACTGGTATCGACGCTAACGGCGTACCTACTGGCTTGACAGCTATCAGCCCTTTCTATTCGAACAACAACGAACTGGGTCAGGCAAAAGATCCACGCGAAGTTGCTGCTGCTGACATGAAGGGTAACTTCCAAGACGAGTTCGCCATTGGTTTCGAGAAGGCTGTCTCCAAGAGCCTGAATGTTGGTGCTAAGTTCACATACCGCACTCTTCGCACTGCTATTGATGACCATTGCGATGACCGTCCAATCTACGCTTGGGCTGCACGCAACAACGTCGACGCAAGCCATTGGGGCGGTTACAACTGTGCGCTGTTCAATCCAGGTGAAGACAATACGTTCAACTTGGATCTGAATGGTGACGGCAAGTTGGAAAGCATTAAGCTGACTGCTAAAGAACTGGGCTTCCCACCAGTGGACCGCAAGTACTTGGCATTGGATTTCTTTGCCGAGCATCCATTTGATGGTCAATGGTACGGTAAGGCAACTTACACGTTTGCCAAGAACGAAGGTAACTTTGAAGGTCAATTGTTGTCTGACATTGGTCAAGGCGACGTATCTACCTCTCAAGCGTTTGACTTCCCTGAGTTCAGCGTGAATTCGCAAGGTCCATTGCCAAATCAACGCAAGCACCAGGTCAAGCTGTTCGGTTACTACCAGCTGACTCCTGAGTGGGGCTTCGGTGGCAACTTCTTGTACGCTTCGGGTCGCCCACGTAACTGTATCGGCAACGCACCTGCGCCTACCGGCAGTGACGCTCCTTATGTCGAAGGCGGTCCAGTGGCCAACTACTCCGGTTACGGCTCTGCGTACTTCTTCTGCAATGGTGTTGCTTCTCCACGTGGTTCCATGGGTGAACTGGACGAAGACTACAAGGTTGACTTGAACGCTGTGTACAAGCCAGACTTTGCCAAGGGCCTGCAATTCAAGGTGGACGTGTTCAATCTGTTCAACCGCCAGTCAGTGGAAGCTATTGAAGAGCGTCGTCATGCACGTGGTTCTTCGACGGTTCAAGCTACTTACGGAACTGTGCAGAGCTACACTGCTCCGCGTTCTGTCAAGCTGACTATGTCCTACGATTACAAGTTTTAATACTTGATTGCAATTGCGCTGGTTGTAAACCAGCGCTTTTTGACAGAAAGCCGCCCCTCGGGGCGGTTTTTTTTCGCCCATGCTTAATCGGGTGAAAAGCTAGACCCGTCAAAACCATTTCTTCAGCCCGATTGCTCTGTTGCCTGATGGAACACCAGTAAAACAATGGCTCAACGCCGCCCAACTGACGGCAGCCATAGGCTGCAGAAAGAATCAAGGGGACCATCAGGTAGGTGCGGACGCTATCACTTATGAATTGAGAGCCTCAGCGCAGCAACGGAGATTTGCCTTGTCGCGCGTACTACTCATTGCCTTGGGAAGATGCTATCACGCGTGAGAAGGTATGAGCCCCAGTATTCGCTGTAGTTGGTGTTGAACGAAAGGCCCTCCGTGCTGCACCACCTGTTCAAGCTCTACGGAAGAGCAAAACTTGCAGTAAATAGGATTTTTAAACAAAAAAATACCGGTCAGCAGCGCACTGACCGGCATTTGATTTGATGTTCTTTCGCGTCTGCGCAGTCCAGAGGGGCTACGCCAACACCATATTACTCAAGTTTGAACACGAATTCCTGAGTTGCTTTCACTTCGCCAGCACCAGCCTGGCATTTGTACTGCATGACTGCACTGCGCACGGCGGCGTGGAAAACACGCGGGCCAGAGACCACATTCACCTCTTTGACCACACCATTGCTGATAGTGATCTCCGCACGGACAACACCCTCTGCGCCCTCTTGAATTGCCTTGCGGGGCATTTCAGGTTGAACCTGTGTAGGACAAGCCACACGGATATCAGGACGCGCAGGTGGCGCGGGTGGTGCTTCTACCTTAGGTGGTGGTGGCGCAATCACAACGGGCGTCGGAGGCGGCGCTTGAACCGATTGAATCGCTGGCGCTGCGGTTACAGGTGGTGCAACTTCAGGTGGCGGAACAAACGGTGGCGGCGGCGCTTCAGGTGCCTTTTGTGCTTCTGGCGGTTTGATCTCTTTGGGCGGCGGCGGTGGTGGCGGTGGAATGATCACTTCCTGAATCACAACCGCTTCCAAAGGCTTCTTGATGGCCTTCAGTGCATCGTGTGCAGTTCCAGAAATGATTCCCCAACCGAGTACCGCGTGAACAGCTATGACAATGGCAATTCCCTTGAATTGCTTCGATTGGTCTTTGGGCTTGTAGACCGGGTTAAAGCCAAGATTATTCATTGGACAAACTGCTCGCTTCCGATCACAGCCATCTTGGTCAAACCGCTGCGCTTAGAGGTCGACAAAACATTGGCAAACACTGCGTATTTTGACGCCTTGTTCGGCCGAATGTGAACCTCAGGTTGTGTTGGTTGCAGTCCAATGGCTGTCATATTTGCCTGCAAAACTTCTGCAGTAACGGCCTCACCTTGCCAATACACGACGCTATTCTCATCAATGTCGACCTGAATTTTTTCAGGTTTGATGTCATTGGTGGGCGGTGTACCGACTGGCATGTCCAGATTTACGGCGTGAAGTTGAATGGGGATGGTGATGATCAACATCACCAACAACACCAACATCACGTCAATCAAAGGCGTCGTGTTGATATCCATCAACACTTCTGGCTCTCCCGAGCCTCCGCCTGATCCTACGTTCATTGACATATCACTATTCCTTGCCTTGTTCTTGCATTACCGGTTGGCTTATCAGCCGCCCAGCGCTGGGGGTTCTGTAATGAACGCCACCTTGACAATGCCTGCACGCTGGCACGCATAAAGAATCTTGCCAACACCCTCATAGGTGGACGCAAGATCTCCACGGATTTGAACTTCGGGTTGCGGCTTGATAACAGCAACTTTCTTCAACCGGTCTACCAGTGCTTCGACGTTTGCAACCTTGGCCTCGTAGACATAAATTCCGCCAGCTGGGTCGACGGAAATAATGACGTTTTCGGGCTTGGATTCACGTACTTCGACACGCTCTTTAGGCAGCGTGACTGGGATTGACGTCGTCACAACGGGAATGGTGATCAAGAAAATGATCAACATCACCAACATCACGTCGACCAACGGCGTGGTGTTAATTGCCGCTATAACTTCGTCATCCCCATTCGGATCACCGACATTCATTGACATAGAGCCATCCTTCTGCGTGCATCACGCAATTCGTTTTAGCTCTTGGACGCGGTGCCCAGCAATACAGAGTGCAGGTCGCTGCCGAAACCACGGATGTCATCCATCACACCCTTGTTGCGGCTGATCAAGTAGTTGTATGCCAACACAGCAGGAACAGCTACTGCCAGACCCAGGGCCGTCATGATCAGTGCGGAGCCCACGGGGCCAGCCACTTTGTCGATGGACGCTTGGCCAGACATACCGATAGCCGTCAAGGCGTTGTAGATACCCCAAACGGTACCGAACAAACCGACGAAAGGAGAAATAGAACCCACGGTAGCCAAGAACGACAAGCCGCCTTGCATTTCGCGGTTTACCCGGTCTACGGAGCGCTGGATGCTCATCGTGATCCAGTCATTCAAGGGGATGTGACCCATCAGGCCGCCGTGCTTCTTGGTGGCTTCCAAGCCAGCCGCAGCAATAAACTGATACGGGCTGTCTTTATGCAAAGCTGCTGCGCCTTGGGCCACAGTGCCAGCAGACCAGAAATTCTCAGCAGCTTCCTTGGCGAAGCGGTTCGCCTTGCGCTGTTCCAACATCTTGATGACCAAGATGTACCAGCTGCCCATACTCATGATGGCCAACATAATCAGCACGGCCATATCGACAGAGTGCGCAGTCTTCCACAAGGCAACAATACCGTAAGGATTGTCATCAGCCTTCTTGGCATCTGCGCCTGCAGCGGCAGTAGTAGCAGCGGGTGCGGTAACAGCAGCGGGCGCTGTCTGCGCCATCACGGGAGTGGTAGTAGCACCAATGGCGGCGGTAGCCAGACCCAAGGCCAGAACCCAGGCACGAGCGAACTCATTAAACTTCGTAAACACAGTCATTTCCTTAAGAATGAGCCCATGAAGAGCCTGGACGGCCAAAAATTAGCGCCAGGAATGGGCATTGGGCGGCAAAAAACGCAAGGTGGCAGTGTAAGTTAATTTGAATAATTTCCTCACTAGGGTTTCCACTTATTTTTCGACTCAATGCAACCAATGAGTTACATCGAGTAATAAGCATTTTGCTCACTGTTGGCGCAAAATTCACGCATTTGGAGCATATTTATGAACAGAAGCACCAAAACGGGTTCAGACACAAATCCATTGTTACAGCCTTGGAACACGCGCTTCGGGATACCCCCGTTTGGCACCTTTGCAGCGCAGCATTTTGTGGCCGCTTTTGATCAGGCCTTGCCCGCACACCTTGCGGAGCTGGACGCCATTGCCAACAACGCCAGCCCTGCAAGCTTTGAGAACACGCTCACAGCCTTTGATGCCAGCGGGCGCTTACTGAACCGTGTCTCCCTCCTGTTTCACAACCTGACCAGCAGCGAGACCTCGCCCGAGCTCCGGTCTATTCAATTAGAAATGGCACCGCGCCTAGCCGCGCACGAAAACGCAATATATATGAATGCAGCCTTGTTCCAGCGGATTGACGATCTGCACAAAAACCGTGCGTCCCTGCAATTGCTACCCGACGAGATGCGTCTGCTCGAACGTGTACATCTCGACTTTGTTCGGGCAGGCGCTCAGCTTCAAGACAGCCAGCGTGCACGCTACGGCGCACTCATGTCGGAGTTGGCAAGCCTGTGCACGCAATTTGCCCAAAATGTCCTCGCCGACGAGTCTGCCTTTGTATTGCCGCTGGAAACAGAAAGTGACTTGGCCGGTTTGCCAGACTTTGTTCGTGCGGCTGCCGCCAATGCGGCAACGCAGCGTGACTTGCCGGCTGGGAGTCATGTGATCACACTCTCGCCATCATTGGCAGACCCGTTCCTGGCATTTTCAACACGCAGGGACTTGCGCGAAAGAATCTGGCGCGCCCGCCAATGCAGAGGTGCCAACCCCGGCGCACACGACAATCGACCCCTGATTGCCCAGATCGTGTCGCTACGACAAGAACAAGCCGCACTGCACGGTTTTCCTAACTATGCGGAGTACGAGCTGATGGACCGCATGGCCGGTGAGCCCAAGGCCGTTTTCAAGCTGCTGCAACAAGCCTGGGAGCCAGCCAAGGCGTTTGCGGAAATCGACCGCCAAGCGTTGACCGAGCTGGCCACGCAACGGGGCGAACCGACACCCATCGCTGCGTGGGACTGGCGTTACCTGGCCCAAAAGCTACGCGCTACGCGTTTTGATTTGGACGAATCGGTACTTAAGCCCTATTTCTCACTGAACAACATGATCGGCGCAATGTTCGATTGCGCACAACGCTTGTTTGGTCTGCGCTTTGTGGAGCAAACCGATGTGCCATTGCACCACCCCGATGCCCGACTCTGGGAGGTGCGGGATCAACAAGACGCCTTGGTGGGGGTGTTCATTGGCGACAATTTTGCCCGCCCCACCAAGCGCAGCGGCGCCTGGATGAGCGTCTTCCGAAGCCAATCTGGCCACCAAGGTGGCACGCTGCCCATCGTGATCAACAACAATAACTTTGCCAAGGCAGACGTCACGCTGCTCAGCGTCGATGATGTCCGCACCCTATTCCATGAGTTCGGGCACGGTCTACATGGTTTGCTGTCGCAGGTGCGATTCGAACGGCTGGCGGGCACGCGGGTATTGCGCGATTTTGTCGAGCTGCCCTCGCAGCTGTTTGAGAACTGGGCCATGGAGCCCCAAGTGCTGCAGCAGCATGCCCGCCACTACCAAACCGGCGAGCCCATTCCCGCTGACTTGATGGATAAGTTAAAGCGATCGCGCAAGTTTGACCAAGCATGGGTCACCGTGCAGTACACGGGCCCGGCGCTGATGGACATGGCGCTGCACAGCCTGCCCCTGGGAACCCCTATCGACCTAGGCGCATTTGAAGCGGAGCAGCGCGAGCGATGGGGCATTCCAGCCGATATTGGTGAGCGCCACAGCCTGGCGCACTTTCAGCATTTGTTTGCCGGTGCCAGCTATGCAGCGGGCTACTATGTGTATATGTGGGCCGAGGTGCTAGAGGCCGATGGCTTTGCCGCCTTTGCCGAAGCCGGTGATCCTTTCGATGCGGCAACTGCGCAACGCTTGCTGAAAACCATCTACAGCGCGGGCAACTCGCAAGACCCAGCGCAAGCCTACCGCGCCTTTCGCGGCCGGGACCCCAAAATTGAACCCATGCTGCAAAAGCGTGGGCTATTGACCCATTGAGAAACACCATGAGCATCTGGAAAAAACCCCTCTCTGTAGAAACGCTGACCGCCATCAGCGCAAACACGGCCGTGTCGCACCTTGGCATTGAATTTCTGGAAGTAGGCGATGACTTCATTTCGGCCCGCGTGCCCGTGGACGCCCGCACCCACCAGCCCTATGGTCTGTTGCATGGCGGCGTGAGCGTGGTGCTAGCGGAAACGCTGGGCTCCTGCGGCGCGGCCTACGCGGCTCCCGAAGGCTGGCGCGCCGTAGGGCTGGACATCAACGCCAACCATTTGCGTGGCGTCACCAGCGGCTGGGTTATTGGGACCGCGCGCCCGGTGCATATCGGACGCACCACCCAAGTTTGGCAGATTGAGCTGCGCAACGAAGCGGGTCAAATGACCTGCGTATCGCGCATCACCATGGCCATGCTGGCACCTGCGTGAAGCTGCCCGGAATGGGCGTGTACACCAGCCGCGCGGTGTTGGTCGTGCTGTTTTGAATCTCAATGGACAGCAGCTTAAAGACCGCGCTGTTGTCCAAGCGGTACCGGACTTGCTGGGTTGATAACAACTGGTCGGCCGTGTTGTAAGACCGCGTGATGAAATTTGCCACCACGGAATTCACACTGTCCGGCTCGATGGCATAACCCACGGTGCGTCTGCCGGTGGACACCGCCTTGGTGTTGTCTATAAACAGGTTGAGGGGCACGACGGTGGCGGCGTCGCCCACCTGCACCAGAGACGGCAGCGGCGCGACGATGCCGATGACCTTGGCGTACTCTTGCCCCGGCGTTACCGATCCCAAAATCAGGTAGTTAGTATCGTAAAAGTTGCTACCCACCACCGCACTGGTGCCGGGCGAGCAATCGCTCAGACTGACCAATGCGGTCTGGCTGGTGGCCTGCACCGTCAACCCCTCAAAATTGGCCGCGGCAGGCGCGCTCTCAGACAAGGTGGCCGTACCGTTGCAAGAGCCTGAAACCACAAAGCGCTCTGACGATCCAGTCGTCAACCGGGCGGTGTAGGCCTGCTGCAGCGGGTAAGTCGGCGTCGCACTGACAGGGGGGCTGACCACCAAGCGCGTCGGGGTATACAAAAGATGGTTTTGGCTGGTGCCGCCGTACTGGATATCAATAGACAGCAGACTCAACGTACCCGATTTGTCCAAGCGATAGCGCGCTTGCTGCGTGGCCAGCAACAGGTCTGCCGTGTTGTAAGACTTTTGAACAAAGCGCACAAAAACAGCAGCCGCTGAATCCGCTTCAACCAAGTAGGCCCAAGTGCGCCGCCCGGTGGCGATCAGCTTGGTGCTGTTGGTGAACGTATTGAGCGTCACCACCGTGGCCCCATCTCCAGGCTTGACGCTGGCGGGCAACGCTGCCGGTGCTGCGGCATACCGGGCGTATTCCTGCCCATCGACGCTGGCGCCCACGGGCACATAGTTGCCGTCTAAAAAAGTGCTGCCGGTGCTGATGACACTGTTTGGGGTGCAATCGCTGAGCGCAACCTGGGTGGACTGGCTGGCTTGCTGGACCGCCACGCCTTCAAAACTGGCGGCCACAGGCTGACCCGTCACCATGCGCACCGTGCCATTGCAGGTGCCAGAGACGACAAACTCCTCGGTCTGCGCCAATGCGGCCCGGGCTTTGTAGGCGGCTTGCAGAGGGAAACCCTCCACCACGCTGGGCACCGTTGGGGCTTCAGCACCACCACCGGAGCCACCACCGCAACTTGCCAGCACCCCAACCAGCGCGACACAGCACAGCATGGCTCCTGGCAGTGCGGCAAGCCTGGTCCGGGTCATTTGAATAGTCATGGAGTCTTGGTTTGTAACTGCAAACAGCGCATTGCAGTATGGCAAATTGCGAAGCGTTCCTAGGGCTGTTCGTCGCTTTGTGGCGCATTTCAACGGGCGATACTGTTTCGATGATGAAACCCTTCTTTCAGCACATGGCAACCGGCTGGCTGGCTCTAGCCCTGTGCGCCTGCGGCGGCGGGGGTGGAGGCAGCGATACCGCGACCCCCACAACGCCCACCACACCGACTACGCCCGCACCCACGGTGTTGACCCTGACGGGCACCAGCACCCTTTCTGGCGTAGCGGCAGCGGGCGCGCCGCTGTTGGGTGCCCAGATTCGCGTGATAGACGCCAACGGCTTCCCCATCACTTTGCTGGACGCAGCTGGCACCCGCGTCACCAGCTCGCGCAGCAGCACGGCGGATGGCTCTTACCGCCTGTCCATGGTTACCAACAAAACGCCTCTGCCTTTGTTGATTCAGGCAGCAGGGGTCGATGGTTCGGGCATGCCCGTTGTGGTGCACACCGCCCTCATCGGCAACACCTTGCCTCTGGTGGCGCACATCACGCCCATTACCGAGGCCGTTACAGCGTTGATGCTTGGCGCCGCGCCGCGAACCGTGTTTGCCCAGCCGTCACTGGCACTCACCAACCTACCGCTATTGCGGGACACCACCGCCCTTGCCAGTGCATCCGACTTGGTCAAGTCTGTATTGGCCACAAATATGACCGACACCAAAGTGGTCGGCACCAAAACGCTGGATTTGTTGGCCGACCCCGCGTTTCTGGCCAACCGTGCCACCGTGGATGCGGTGCTGGATGGCGTGCGCATCCAGGTCGTGAAAGACGCCGGTGGTCGCGACATCGTGCAGGTCAGCAACAAGTTTCTGACACCCGGCACGGTCGAGGTAAGTGTGGACCTGGCCAACGCGCGGGCTGAGTTGGTGCTGGGTACCACCGGCAGCATCGCCAAGGCCATCACCTCCACTTTGAAGGTGGCCACCAGCCCGCACAAGGCCAGCCTGTTGAGCCTGGCCACGATTGACGCCCTGAGCGCCAGCATCAACACCCAAATTACCCAGGGAGCCAGCAGCGCCACCATGAGCACCGCGCTACTGGGTGCCTATACGCAGCAAGATGGCCGCAGCAAAACTGCCATGGCCGACCTGCTGGCCGAGTTTGCGACTGGCAACTTGCAATTGGGTCGCTGGAGCTTGCTGGGCTGTGTGGAAGACCCTATCCCCAGCAAAGGTTGCGCCAAGTTTCAGGCCGGCGCATTGGTCATCAATGCCGCAGGCCAGGCCGTGGGCGTATTGAACGAGACTTTGGGCAACGACACCTCTAAGCCCGTACGCTGGACCTTGACCGGCAATGGGCGCAGCGGCGATGTGCGCATCCAGCATGTAGCGCAGTTGCGGCTGAACCTGGACGGCTCGGTTCCCAGCGGTGGGCCCGCAGCGTCCAACGGGCTGCTATTGGTGGCCCGCGCCCAAGACACTGCCAGCCAAACCCTGAACAGCGCCACCGTACAAGTGCCCAGCGGCTACGGCGTGCGCATGGTCTACTGCAATGTACGTGACCTGTGTGTGACGCCCGGCCCCGCCACGGTGCAAGCCACCGGTGAGCTAAGTGACACCTTGCTGCAACAAACGCCCGGCTGGGTCGGTAGTCAAGACGCTGCCTTGGGCGCGCTGTATGTGGCCACCGTCACGCCCACTACGGGCAGCGCGCTGACCTTCAATACCTACCTGCGCAGCAAACTCGCAACCGACTTGAGCACCAGCCTTTTCCCCAAGCCCGATGCACCGCTGACATTGGCCAGCGTGAACGGTGACCTGCTCTTGAACTGGCGCAATTGGGCCGACGCCAACCCAGACATGCAAGTGAAAAGTGTTCGTCTGATTGCCAACACACCCGCCGTCATCCGCGACTTCAACTTGAGCGGCCCAATGGCCACATCAGTATTCATCCCAGCCCCAGCAGCGCCCATCACCAGCTTTCAAATATGGCTAGGCGCACAAGACAGCCTAGGAGTCTGCGCGGCAGAAATCAGGTCATCGGCAAACGAGGCGTAGGCGTTATGGGCAAATGCCAATCAGTTACCAGCCCTACTTGCCTGACCAAGACTTTCTACTGCCGCATTCCATGCGCGAG
>NKIO01000098.1 GCA_002255935.1 Comamonadaceae bacterium PBBC2 | reverse complement strand
ATGCCTTGGCGGTCTTTGTCCGACATGTCGGCCGGCAACTCCACCTGGATTTTGATGGTCTGCAGGTAACGGTTGTCGGGGTCCACGATGTTGTTTTGCGACAGGCGAATGTGCTCGGTGGGGATGTCTCGCGTCTGGCAATACAGCTTCACAAAATACGCAGCGCACAAAGCCGACGACGCCAAAAAATAATCAAACGGCCCCGGCGCCGAGCCATCGCCCTTGTAGCGAATCGGCTGATCGGCCAGCACGGTGAAGTCGTCAAACTTGGCCTCCAGGCGCAGTTTGTCGAGAAAGTTGACTTTGATTTCCATGCTGAGGTTCCGGGGAATAGATGCGCCCCAGCCGATGATGAACGGCTGGGAAGGTTAACGAAGGTGGGTAGTTTGCCTGAGCGAGACAGCACAGCGGTTCGCGGCGGGTTTCAGTCAATCGAACTCAACCCAACAACTCCGCTGCTTGGGTTGCGTTACAACAATGCGTCCAAGCCCTTGCGGTCCAGCAAGTTCAGCAGTTTGAGCGACGGACCACTGGGGTGCTTCTCACCGATCTCCCATTTGCGCACGGTAGAGGCGCTGGTATTCAGCACCGTCGCCATGACCGTCTGACTCAGGTTGTGCTGCTCGCGCAGGGCGCGGATTTGGACACTGTCATAAGGCGCAATCGGCTCCATGCAAAGCGCGTCGAGCTTTTGCATCTTGCGTTTGTCGATGAAACCCAAACGCTCCAAGTCGGCCGCTGTTTCGTAAACTGTTTCCAGCACACGGCTGGCAGTTGGGTGCTTCGCCTTGGTTTTTGCTTTAGTGCTCATGGCAGATCTCCTGTATTGAACCGTCTTGTACCGCTACCTCCATCTGAGCTGGGGTCAAGTCCAGCAGTTGTTTGGCCAGCCACTGCAAGGCTTCCAGCTCGGTTCGGGACACATTGGCCTTTTCGTTCTTTTCAAACCCGAACACAAAAAACCAACGGCTGGCACTGCGCGTGGCCACCAATGTGCGGACACCACCGCGCTTACCCCGACCTGGCAAAGCAACGCGCTTCTTAAGCACATCGCCACCCAAATCGGCATCCACCAGTCCACTGCTCATCTCGTTCACGGCCAGGCACAAAGCGTGATCCGTCAGATCGGTTTTACGCATCCACTTGGCAAATTGACGGGTTTTGAAGACGCGGCGCATACATCAAATTATGCCACCAGGTGATATAGAAAACAAACCCCCATCAATGATTCAACTGCCCCCAAGCCTTCTCCAGCCGCTTGATGCTGACCGGCTGCGGGGTGCGCAGTTCTTGCGCGAAGAAACTCACGCGCAGCTCTTCCAGTAGCCAGCGGAATTCCAGCATGCGGGCGTCTTGCGCGCCTTTGCGTTCGGCCACCAAGCGCCAATAGCGTTGCTCTTGCGGTTTCAGCTCGGTCATGCGCTGGGCGTCGCGGGCGGGGTCGGCGCGGTACTTGTCCAGGCGCAGGGTCACGGCCTTGAGGTAGCGGGCGCAGTGCTGCAGCTGCGGCCACGGGGTGGCGGCCATGAAGTTTTTGGGCATCAGGCGTTGCAGTTGCTGGGTGCAGTCTGCCGTCGCGTCGGGGGCGTTTTTGGTGTCTTTGATCTTGCGGGTGGCCGAGCCAAACTCCAGCAAGATGGTGCCCGCCAGCCGGGCCACTTCGTTGGCAATCAGCGTCAATCGCCCCCGGCCTTCTTCTATGCGGCGCTTGAAGGTGATTTCGTCATTGGGCAATGGTTCGAGCAAAAAGGCGCGGTCCAGCGCCACGTCGATGATCTGGGTTTTCAATTCATCGGCGGTGCCCAGCGGCATGTAAGCCACGGCCATTTTTTGCAGGTCGGGGATGTTTTTCTCAAGGTACTTGAGCGCGTCTTTGATCTGCAGCGCAAACAAGCGGCGCAGGCCAGCGCGGTTTTTGGTGGCGGCCACTTCGGGCTCGTCAAACACCTCGATGGTCACGGCGTCTTGCATGTCCACCAACGCCGGAAAGCCGATCAAGGTCTGTCCGCCTTTGCTGATCTCCATCAGCTCGGGCAACTCGCCAAAGGTCCAGGCGGTGTAGCGCTGGGGGGCCAGGGGCTTGGGCGCTGCGGCGGCTTTGGCCGGCGTGGCGTGGTTGCGGTTGGCGCCTTGTGCGCCAGGCGGCGCGTTGGACGAAGCTTGGCCTGCGCTGGCCGCCGGGGCTGTCGCAGGCGCTGCCGCCACTTTGAGCTGCGCCAGCGCCTGGAACGCGCCACGCGCTTTGGCACCCAGCTCGCCTTTGAGCGCCCCCAGGTTGCGGCCCATGCCCAGCTGGCGGCCATGCTCGTCCACCACCAGCAGGTTCATGAACAAGTGCGGGCTCAGCATCTCGTGTTTGAAGTCGGTGCGCTTGACGTCCAAGCTGGTTTCGTCGCGCACTTTTTTGATCAGCACATCGGTCAGCGATCCGGCACCAAACAGCTCGGGCACCGACAGCTCGGCCGCCATGCGCGTGGCCGATTCGGGCAGCGGCACAAAGCGGCTGCGCGGTCGCTGCGGCAGGCTTTTGAGCAGGGCCTGAATTTTGTCTTTGAGCAAGCCGGGCACCAGCCATTCGCAGCGGTCTTCGCTCACTTGGTTCAGCACAAACAGCGGCACCGTCACCGTCACGCCATCGCGGGCGTCGCCCGGCTCGTGCAGATAAGTCGCGGTGCAATCGGTGCCGCCCAAACGGATCTGTTTGGGGAAAGCCTGCGTGGTGATGCCTGCCGCTTCGTGGCGCATCAGCTCTTCGCGGGTCAGCAACAACAGGCGCGGCTGCTTGGTGCTTTCATGGCGGTACCAGTCTTCCAGCAGGCGACCGCTGCACACCTCGGGCGGGATCTGCTGGTCATAAAAGGCGTAGATCAGCTCGTCGTCCACCAACACGTCTTGGCGGCGCGACTTGTGTTCCAGCTCTTCGACCTTGGCGATCATCTTGTGGTTGGCGGCCAAGAAAGGCAGCTTGGTCTCCCACTGGACGCCCACCAGCGCTTCGCGGATGAAGATGTCTCGCGCACCGTGCGGGTCGATGCGGCCATAGGCCGTGCGGCGGCCGTTGTAGACCACCAGGCCATACAGTGTGGCCCGCTCCAGCGCCACCACTTCGGCCGACTTCTTTTCCCAATGCGGGTCGAGCAATTGCTTCTTGAGCAAATGCGCACCGACCTGCTCCAGCCACTGCGGCTCGATGGCGGCAATGCCCCGGCCAAACAGGCGCGTGGTCTCGACCAGCTCGGCCACCACGATCCAGCGGCCCGGCTTTTTAGAGAGGTGCGCACCGGGGTGGCGGTGGAACTTGATGCCGCGTGCACCCAAGTACACGTCTTCGTCGTCGAGCTTGTAGCCCACATTGCCCAGCAGGCCCGCCAGCATGGACAGGTGCAGCTGCTCGTAAGTGGCAGGCTGGGTGTTGATGCGCCATTGGTGCTCGGCCACCACCGTGAGCAGCTGGGTGTGGGTGTCGCGCCACTCGCGCACGCGGCGCACGTTGACAAAACTTTGCCGCAGGACTTGCTCGTACTGGCGGTTGCTCAGTTTGTGCGCGGTGCCGTGGCCACCACGGGCGTCGTTGATCCACTTCCACAGCTTCAGGTAGCCGGTGAACTCGCTCTTGTCGTCGTCAAACTTGGCGTGCTGCTGGTCGGCTTGGGCTTGCGCTTCCAGGGGGCGGTCGCGCACGTCTTGCACGCTCATGGCGCTGGCGATGATGAGCACTTCGTCCAGCGCTTGGCGGTGGCGGGCTTCCAAAATCATGCGGCCCACACGCGGGTCCAGCGGCAAGCGGGCCAGCTCTTTGCCAATCGGCGTCAGCTCGTTGTCGTCATCCACCGCGCCCAGCTCGGCCAGCAACTGGTAGCCATCGGTGATCGCCCGTTTGGACGGCGCTTCGATGAACGGGAAGTCTTCCACCACGCCCAGGTGCAGGCTCTTCATGCGCAAGATCACGCCCGCCAGTGAGGAGCGCAAAATTTCTGGATCGGTGAATCGCGGACGGCCGGCAAAGTCTTTCTCGTCGTACAGGCGAATGCAAATGCCGTTGGCCACACGGCCGCAACGGCCTGCCCGCTGGTTGGCCGCCGCTTGGCTGATGGGCTCGACCATCAACTGCTCGACCTTGCTGCGCAGGCTGTAGCGCTTGACCCGCGCCGTGCCTGCGTCGATCACATAGCGGATGCCGGGCACCGTGAGTGACGTTTCGGCCACGTTGGTAGCCAGCACGATGCGCCGTCCGTTGGAGCTTTCAAACACCTGGTCTTGCTCGGCCTGCGACAGGCGGGCAAACAGCGGCAGCACTTGCGCATTGCGCGTGAGCGGCTGGTGCGACAGGTGTTTGCGCAAGTGGTCGGCCGCTTCACGAATCTCACGCTCACCGGGCAAGAACACCAAGATGTCGCCCCCTGCCCCGCCTTGCCAGAGTTCGTCCACGCCGTCGGCGATCGCGTCGTTCAGGTCATATTCGCGGGATTCTTCAAACGGGCGGTAGCGCTGCTCCACTGGAAAAGTACGCCCCGAGACCATGATGACCGGAGCCGGGCCGTGGCGCGAGGCAAAGTGTCTGGCAAAGCGGTCAGCGTCGATCGTGGCCGAGGTGACCACGATTTTGAGGTCAGGCCTTCGCGGCAGGATCTGGCGCAGGTAGCCCAGCAAAAAGTCGATGTTCAGGCTGCGCTCGTGCGCCTCGTCGATGATGATGGTGTCGTAGGCCTGCAGCAGCGGGTCGGTCTGCGTTTCGGCCAACAAAATGCCGTCGGTCATGAGCTTGACCGAGGCGTTTTTGCTCAGGCGGTCCTGGAAGCGGACCTTGTAGCCCACCACCTCGCCCAACGGCGTCTTGAGTTCTTCGGCAATCCGCTTGGCCACCGAGCTGGCCGCAATGCGGCGCGGCTGGGTGTGGCCGATCAGGCGGCCGCGCTCGCCGGGCTTGGCGTTCAGGCGGCCCCGACCCAGCGTCAGGGCGATCTTGGGCAGCTGCGTGGTCTTGCCCGAGCCGGTTTCACCACAGACGATGATGACCTGGTGCTGGTCCATGGCGGCCATGATTTCGTCACGGCGGGCCGAGACGGGCAGGCCTTCGGGGAACTCGATTTGGAGGGGGGTGGGGTTTACAGACTCGGTCACGGGCTGGATTATCCCACGACACGTGTTCACGTGCTACACTGGTTTACGTGCTTTTTCAAGCAGAGATTTTCATGACCAACCTGACCATTTCCCTGGACGAAAACCTCGTCAAGCAAGCCCGCATCAAAGCCATTCAGGAAGGCACTTCGCTGAGTGCCAAGGTGCGCGAGATGCTGGCGGCCTATGTGCGGCAAGACATGCCGACAGCGCCCTTGGTGATCCCCAAACTGCCTGTCTCCAAGGCCAGTGGCGGCCTGCAACCGGGCATTGACCCCAGCAGCAACCGGTCCCTGTACGACGCGATGGACGCGGGCATGGACCTGAAAAATCTGTCATGACGCCAGATGTGAACGTGTTGGTGGCCGCTTACCGGCCCGACCACCCCCACCACCAGAGCGCGCGCGCCTGGCTGGACGACGCTGTGGCACAAGCAGCCAGCGGTCGCGCCAGCCTGACCTTGCTGGGCACGGTGGTGACCGGCTTTTTACGCATCACCACCAACCCCAAGATTTTTCGGGAAACCGATCCCCTTCAGGATGTGAGCGAATTCATCGACAGCTTGCTCAGCTGCCCCGGTGCGCAGTTTCAGCCACAAGGCGCGACCTGGCCCAACCTCAAGCAAGTGTGTCTGACACAACAAGTCAGTGGCAATCTGGTCACCGACGCATGGATCGCCGCAACCGTGATGCAATCCGGTGAGACACTCTGCACCTTCGATCGCGATTTTTCGCGTCTGCTGCCTGCCGACCAACTCCTTTTGCTCAAGCCCTGAACCCACTGCTACTGCCCATGTCCACTGTTTTCAATTTCACCTTCGTGCCCTGGTTCCGGTCGGTGGCGCCTTACATCCACATGCACCGGGGCAAGACCTTTGTGGTGGGCATCGCGGGCGAGGCCATTGCCGCCGGCAAGCTGGCCCACATCGCACAAGACTTGGCCCTGATTCAGAGCATGGGCGTCAAGGTGGTGTTGGTGCACGGCTTTCGCCCCCAGGTGAACGAGCAGCTGGCCGCCAAAGGCCATGAACCGAAATATTCGCACGGCATGCGCGTGACCGACGAGGTGGCGCTGGACTGCGCGCAAGAGGCCGCTGGCCAGCTGCGTTACGAGATCGAAGCGGCTTTCAGCCAGGGCCTGCCCAACACCCCCATGGCGGGCTCCACGGTGCGGGTGATTTCGGGCAACTTCATCACCGCGCGGCCGGTGGGCATTGTGGACGGCGTGGATTTTCAGCACTCGGGGCTGGTGCGCAAGGTGGACGTAGACGGCATCATGCGCACGCTCGACATGGGGGCCATGGTGCTGCTCTCGCCCTTTGGTTTCTCACCCACGGGCGAAGCTTTCAACCTGACCATGGAAGAAGTGGCCACCAGCGTGGCCGCCGAGTTGCAAGCCGACAAGCTGATCTTTTTGACCGAGGTGCCGGGCATCCTCCTCAATCCCAACGAGCCGGCCAGCGAAGACAACCCGATCGACACCGAACTGCCCTTGGCTGCGGCCAAAAAGATGCTGGCCGAGTCGCCCAACCCGACGCAGCCGACCGACTTGGCGTTTTATCTGCAGCACTGCGTGAAGGCCTGCGAAGAAGGCGTGGAACGCAGCCACATCCTGCCCTTTGCAGTGGACGGCGCTTTGCTGCTGGAGATTTATGTGCACGACGGCATCGGCACCATGGTGGTCGATGAAAAGCTCGAAGAGCTGCGCGAAGCCACCGCTGACGATGTGGGCGGCATCTTGCAATTGATTGAGCCGTTTGAGCAAGACGGCACCTTGGTGCGCCGCGAGCGCAACGAGATCGAACGCGACATCGACCACTACACCATCATCGAACACGATGGCGTGATCTTTGCCTGCGCAGCGCTCTACCCCTACCCCGAAGCCAAGACGGCCGAGATGGCGGCGGTGACCGTGTCGCCCCAGTCGCAGGGCCAAGGCGATGGTGAAAAGATCTTGAAGCGCATCGAGCAACGCGCCCGCGCCATGGGCCTCAAAAGCATTTTTGTGCTCACCACGCGCACCATGCACTGGTTCATCAAACGCGGCTTTGTGCAGGTCGACCCCGACTGGCTGCCCGAAGCCCGCAAACGCAAATACAACTGGAACCGCAAGAGCCTGGTGCTGGTCAAGAAGCTGTGAGCTGATTCATGCGTTTGTGGTCTGCACGTCATCGCGCATGAATGCGGCTCCCACGAAGACAAAAACCCAGTGTTTGCTTCTGAACGCAGCTGCCGCGTGGGAGCTGCATTCATGCGCGATTTTTGGGCTTAGCTCTTGCTCATTCATGCACCTGTGGCCCGCATTCCATCGCGCATGAATGCGGCTCCCACGAAGACAAGAAACCGGCGTTAGCGTCTGAACATAGCTCCCACGTAGGAACAGCATTCATGCGCGATGGGTTGATCAGCGCTGGCGCCACGCCCGAACAGCGATGCCCAGGCCCATCACAGCAAACCCGACGAAGCACAGGAAAGACCAGTTGGCGATCGAGCCGCCCAGAAAGGTCCAGTCGACCTTGGTGCAGTCGCCACTGCCTTTGAAGATCATGGGCACGGCGCGGCCGATGGGAAAGTTTTCGATCATGCCGTAGAAGTCGCGGCCACATGTGACGATCTCTGGCGGGTACCACTGCAGCCAGCTTTGGCGGGCCGCCACAAAGGCGCCGAACACGGCCTGCAGCGCCAGCACCACGGCCAGCACCGCCAACCCACCCGGCTTGGGCAAACGCGAGCCGATCAAGGCCACCACCAACACGCCGATCATGGCGTAGCGCTGCACGATGCACATGGGGCAGGGGTTCAGGCCCACCACGTGTTGCAAGTACAGGCCAAACGCCAGCATGCCGATGCAGGCCAGCGCGATCAAGGCCATCCAGCGCTGGAGGGTGATGGAAAACAGGTTCATGGGGGCTTTTCAAAACAAAACGGGAGCATTGTGCTCCCGTTGTGGTGGCGCTGGCGTGACGCAAATCACAAAGCCATCGGCCAGGGGCCTGAAATATCAAGCGTCGGCAAAAGCCCGTTCGATCACGAAGGCGCCAGGGGTGCTGGTGTTGCCTTCCTTCAGACCGTTTTCTTCGCAGATGCGCTTGAGGTCTTTGAGCATTTCGGGCGAGCCGCAAATCATGACGCGGTCGGTCTCGGGGTTGAGTTTGGACATGCCCAGGTCGGCGAACAGCTTGCCGTTTTCCATCAAGTCGGTCACGCGGCCTTGGTTTTTGTAGGGCTCACGGGTCACGGTCGGGTAGTACAGCAACTGGTTTGTCACCATCTCGCCCAAGAACTCGTTGGCGGGCAGCTCTTGCGTGATGTAGTCGTGGTAGGCCAACTCGTTGACCTGACGCACGCCGTGCACCAGGATGACTTTTTCGAAACGCTCGTAGGTTTCGGGGTCACGGATGATGCTCATGAAGGGGGCCAGGCCCGTGCCGGTGGACAGAAGGTACA
>NKIO01000097.1:8338-8642 GCA_002255935.1 Comamonadaceae bacterium PBBC2 | reverse complement strand
TGACCTTCCGCAAGGAAGACCACCAAGCCATGCAAAGCATGTACCACTTCAAGATCAAGGTCGACCCGGCTTTCGCCTGGGGCGTGCCCGAGCTGATCCGCGAGATCAAGCCCGAAGAAATGAACGTGCCGATCCGCAACAAGCGTTGACCTTGAGGGCCTGCCTGCTCGCGATGCGGCATTTGCTGCTCGCTTGCAGGCGGTGAGCGGGTAGGAGCCAGCCCTGCTGGCGATGAATCCATGTGGTGGTTCAGTTATCGCTTGCAGGGCAAGCTCCTACACATGTGTGGTCATAGCGCGTAGGC
>NKIO01000097.1:0-8267 GCA_002255935.1 Comamonadaceae bacterium PBBC2 | reverse complement strand
TGCGGTCTCGTGCCGCTTTGAACCCGGCACGCTGACCGCCATCGTCGGCCCCAACGGGGCGGGCAAAACGACGTACTTCAACCTGATCTCGGGGCAGTTGCCTGCCTCGGCTGGTGCTGTGCACTTGAACGGTCGCGAGTTGACCGGCCTGAGCGCCTCGGCCCGCACCCGTGCGGGCTTGGGACGGGCGTTTCAGCTGACCAACCTGTTTCCCAACCTGTCGGTGTTGGAGAACGTGCGCTTGGCCGTGCAGGCCACGAAGGAGGGCGCACACCGCCGGGGTCTGAACCTGTGGAGCATTTGGAGCGATCACAAGGCTTTGATGAGCCGTGCTTTGGAAATTTTGCAATCTGTGTCGATGACCGCGCAGCAGGAAGCCCCGGTGGCCAGTCTGCCGCACGGCGATCAACGCAAGCTCGAAGTGGCGCTGCTCATGGCATTGGAGCCCTCGGTCTACATGTTTGATGAGCCCACTGCGGGCATGAGCCACGACGAAGCGCCGGTGATCCTCGATTTGATCCGGCAGCTCAAAAAAGACAAGACCAAAACCATTTTGTTGGTGGAGCACAAGATGGACGTGGTGCGTGAGTTGGCCGACCGCATCATCGTGCTGCACAACGGCGCTTTGGTGGCCGATGGCGAGCCGAACGAGGTGATCGCCTCGCCCATTGTGCAAGAGGCCTATCTGGGCAAAGCCAGGGAGGCCGCATGAGCCAGAACCTGTTAACCCTCGAAGGCGTGCACACGCACATCGGGGCTTACCACATCCTGCACGGGGTGGACTTGGTGGTGCCGCGTGGCGAGCTCACCATGCTGCTGGGCCGCAACGGCGCAGGCAAGACCACCACGCTGCGCACCATCATGGGCCTGTGGCAAGCCTCGCAAGGGCGCATCACCTTTGGCGGTGAAGACATCACCTCACTCAACACGCCCGCCATTGCACAAAAAAACATCGCCTATGTGCCCGAAAACATGGGCATCTTCTCGGACCTGACCGTGAAAGAAAACATGCTGCTGGCCGCCCGCAACGCCCAAAACGCCGGGCAGATGGACGAGGCGCGGCTGCAGTGGATTTTCAAACTCTTCCCCGCAGTGGAGAAGTTCTGGAACCACCCGGCGGGCAAATTGTCCGGCGGTCAGAAACAGATGCTGGCCGTCTCGCGGGCCATTGTGGAGCCGCGTGACCTGCTCATCATTGACGAGCCCAGCAAGGGCCTGGCCCCGGCCATCATCCAAAACATGATCGAGGCCTTTCAGCAGCTCAAGGCCAGCGGCGTGACGATTTTGTTGGTGGAGCAAAACATCCACTTCGCCCAGCAGCTGGGCGACACCGTGGCCGTGATGGACAACGGACGTGTGGTGCACGCGGGCCGCATGCAGGCGCTGGCCGAAGACACGGCATTGCAGCAATCCTTGTTGGGGCTGGCTTTATGAAATTCCTGCAAGACATCGATACCCGGCCTTTGCTGCTGGTGCCTGTGTTGGCGCTGTTGGCTTGGCCTTTGATCGGCTCGGGCTCGACCTGGCTGACGCTCACGGTGGCGGGTCTCGCCATGGGCATGATCATCTTCATCATGGCCTCGGGTCTGACGCTGGTGTTTGGCCTCATGGACGTGCTGAACTTTGGCCATGGCCTCTTCATCGCGTTGGGTGCTTTTGTGGCCACCAGCGTGCTGGGCGCCATGGGCGATTGGACGGGCTCGGGCGAGTGGTGGCGCAACATGGTGGCGGTGCTGCCCGCCATGCTGATCGCCATGGCTGTGGCCGCAGCGGTGGGCTTGGCGTTTGAGCGCTTCATCGTGCGGCCGGTGTATGGCCAGCACCTCAAGCAGATCCTCATCACCATGGGCGGCATGATCATTGGCGAGGAGCTCATCAAGGTCATCTGGGGGCCGCTTCAGATTGCCTTGCCTTTGCCCGAAGCCATGCGCGGCTCGGTGTTTTGGGGCGATGCGGCCATCGAGAAATACCGTCTCTTGGCCGTGGCCGTGGGCTTGGCCGTGTTTGCGGCGCAAATGTGGGTGCTGGGCCGCACCAAGATCGGCCTGCTGATTCGCGCGGGTGTGCAAGACCGCGAGATGGTCGAATCACTGGGCTACCGCATCCGTCGTCTGTTTGTGGGCGTGTTTGTGGTGGGCAGTGCGCTGGCAGGCTTGGGTGGCGTCATGTGGGGCCTGTACCAGCAAAACGTGGTGCCGCAAATGGGTGCGCAGGTCAATGTGCTGATCTTCATCGTCATCATCATTGGCGGGCTGGGCTCCACGGGTGGGGCGCTGATCGGTGCTTTGCTGGTGGGCCTGATGGCCAACTACACCGGCTTTCTGGCCCCCAAGTTGGCGCTGTTTTCCAACATCGCGCTGATGGCGGGCATCCTGCTGTGGCGTCCGCAGGGTGTTTACCCCGTGGCCAACCGTTGAAAGTCCGGACATGCTTAACCGTCTCATTTCCAACGACCAACCAAGCAGCCGCCTGCTGGCCGTTTTGCTCATCGTCACCTTGCTGGGTCTGGCCTTTGCGCCTTTCCTGTTTCCCGGCGTCAAGGCCTTGTCGGTCGCGGCCAAGGTGCTGATTTTTGTGGTGCTGGTGGCGGGCTTTGACCTGCTCTTGGGCTACACCGGCATCGTCAGCTTTGCGCACACCATGTTCTTTGGCATCGGCGCTTATGGCATCGCCATCTCGTCTAACACCTGGGGGCCGACCTGGGGCGCTTTGGCCTCAGGCTTTGCTTTGTCGCTGGCCCTCACGCTCGTGTTGTCTCTGGCCATTGGCCTGTTTTCGCTGCGCGTGCGAGCCATCTTTTTCGCCATGATCACGCTGGCCGTGGCGGCAGCTTTTCAGACGCTGGCCTCGCAGTTGTCCGATTTCACGGGCGGTGAAGACGGCCTGAGCTTCAAGCTGCCCGAGCTGCTCTTGCCCAGCACCGAGTTCAGCGAAGAGCCGTTCCTCGGCGTGTCGCTGGATGGGCGTTTACTCTGCTACTACCTGCTGTTTGTGCTGGCTGTGGGGATGCTCTTGTCTCTCCTGCGCATCGTGAATTCGCCGTTTGGCCGCGTGCTGCAAGCCATTCGCGAAAACGAGTTCCGCGCCGAAGCCATTGGCTACCGTGTGGTGGTCTACCGCACGCTGTCGAGCGTGTTGTCGGCGCTGTATGCCTGTGTGGCCGGTGCCATGCTGGCGCTTTGGCTGCGTTACAACGGTCCAGACACCTCGCTGAGTTTTGAAATCATGATGGACGTGCTGCTGATTGTGGTGATTGGCGGCATGGGTACCATTTATGGCGCGGCGATCGGTTCGGTGCTGTTCTTGCTGGCACAAAGCTATTTGCAAGATTTGCTGCGACTGGCCAGTGAGGCCACGGCTGCCCTGCCATTGCTGTCGGCATTGCTCTCGCCTGACCGCTGGCTGCTCTGGCTGGGCCTGCTGTTTGTGCTGTCGGTCTATTACTTTCCGACCGGGGTGGTGGGGCGTTTGCGCACCCGCGCCGCACTGCGGGCCCTGGCATCGTCCAAACAGGCATGAGGCTGACATGACGTTCACATCCAATTACATCACCTGCGCTGGTCTTGAAATCCATTACACCGACTGGGGCAAGGCCGACAAAGGCACCGTGATCGCCTGGCACGGGCTGGCCCGCACGGGCCGCGACATGGACGAGCTGGCTACGCACCTGAGTGCTCGCGGCTACCGCGTGATTTGCCCCGACACGGTGGGCCGAGGCCTGTCGCAGTGGAGCAGCGCCCCCGAGCAAGAGTATTGCTTGGCCTTCTATGCCCGCATTGCCCGCGAACTGATCGACAGCCTGCAGCTGCGTGCTGTGCACTGGGTCGGCACCTCCATGGGCGGGGCCATTGGCACGCTGTGCGCGGCCGGCTTGCTTGAACCCAGCTTGAAGCACCGCATCCTGAGCCTCACGCTCAATGACAACGCACCTGAGCTGGCTCAGGCGGCCATCGACCGCATCAAAGCCTATGCGGGCACGCCCCCGGCCTTTGCGACGGTGACCGAACTCGAAGCCTTTTTGCGCCAGGTCTACAAACCTTATGGGTGGCTCAGCGATGCGCAGTGGCGTCGCCTGACCGAAACATCGACCCGCCGCTTGCCCGATGGGCGCGTCACGCCGCATTACGCCCCGGCCATGGTGACGCAGTTCACGGCGCATCCCAACGACTACCTGATCTGGAACCACTACGACGCGCTCAAGCTGCCCGTGTTGCTTTTGCGTGGCGCGCAATCGGACCTGGTCTTGCCCGAGACCGTCAACGAAATGCGCAGGCGTGGCCCGGGAGCTTTGGGTTTGCTCAAGCACATCGAGGTGCCCGGTAGTGGGCACGCCCCCGCGCTGAATGTGCTGCAACAAATGGAGTGGGTGCAGCGCTTCATCGCGGGCGATTGAGCATGGGTATTTCCACGCTGAACTGAAGGGCGTTTTGCAAGGACAATGGCAGTTCAGTTTCGGAGTCGTGCATGCGTTTTTTTAAATGGGTCCCTTGCTTGGCCTTGATCGCCACCAGCGCCCAAGCCCAAAACCGAGAAGTCAACATCATCTGCTCAGCCCAAGCGGCTTGGTGCAGCATGATCGCGGTCACTTTTGAAAAGAGCCAAGGCATCAAGGTCAACATGACCGCCAAGGGCTCGGGCGAGGCGATTGCCCAGCTGGCAGCAGAAAAAGCCAATCCCAAAACCGACATCTGGTTTGGCGGCACCGGTGACCCGCACCTGCAGGCGGCCGAGCAAAATCTGAGCCTTGAATACAAATCGCCCACGCTGCCCAAGCTGCACGACTGGGCCCAAAAGCAAGCCGCGCAATCGGGCTACAAAACGGTGGGCATTTACTCTGGCCCACTGGGCTTTGGCTACAACACCGAGCTGCTGGCCAAGAAAAAACTGCCAGTGCCCAAGACCTGGGGCGACCTGCTCAAGCCCGAATACAAGGGCGAAATCCAGTCGGCCAACCCCGCGTCCAGCGGCACGGCCTACACCATGATCGCCACGCTGGTGCAGCTCATGGGCGAAGACAAAGCCTTTGAGTACCTCAAGGGCTTGCACAAAAACATCGGCACCTACACCCGTTCGGGCACCGGCCCCATCAAGGCGGTGGCGCGGGGCGAGACGGCGGTGTCCATCAGCTTTGTGCACGACGGCCCCGGCGAAAAAGCCCAAGGCTTTCCCATCGAGACCATCACCCCGGCCGACGGCACGGGCGCCGAAATCGGCTCCATGTCCATCGTGCGCGGCAGCCGCAACCTGGAAGCCGCCAAGAAGTTTTACGAATGGGCCTTGACCCCGTCGGCCCAAGAGCTGGCGGCGGCCACCTTGCAGTTTCAGCTGCCGTCCCACAAGGACGCCAAGGTCGACCCCCGTGTGCCGGACTTTCGCAAGATCAAGCTGATCAATTACGACTACGCCAAATACGGCCAGACGGCCGAGCGCAAGCGCCTGATCCAGCGCTGGGAAAAAGACGTCAACAGTCTGCCTCGTTGAATGACTGCCTGAGATGAATCCTGCGCTCCGTTTACAACGCGCATTGCAAGCGTGGGTCCTGCTGGGCTTGTTGAGCTTTGCATTGCTGCCCTGGTATTTTCTTCAGCAATTGTCTTTGGCCGAGGCGCTGCCCGGCATTTGGGCCGGGGCCGAAACGGCCAGTGGCTGGGTGCAGGCGGCCCAGCATGGGCGGCCTTGGTTGTGGTCGGGTTTGGTGGGTTTGCTGCTTTGCGGCCTGGCCGTAGCGCGGCTTTGGCCTGCCCGTGCACAAGGCGGGCTGCTGCTGGTGGGCAGCTTGATCGGCCTGTTGGGCTTGCTGGGCAGTGGCTTCGTCATTGGGGCCATGGGCTGGTCCTTCGAGTCGCTGGAAGCCTTGTGGGGCGCTTTGCCCACCGGCCAATACGGCATGGGCTGGGGCGCTGCCGTGGTCTTGCTCAGCTTGGTGGTTTTGCTGGGCGCGGCGCTGGCGCGGCTGGGCGCGTTTCGGGGCGATGTGTTCGTGGCCGCTGCCGTGGTGCTGTGCAGCGCATTGCTGGCGCTGTTTGTGGTGTACCCGGTGCTGCGATCATTGGTGGCCGCTTGGGTGGACGACACAGGGGCCTATGCCTGGGGTCACTTGTTTGAGCGTGTGGCCACCGAGCGGGTGTGGGGCTTAGGCTGTGTGCAGGGGGCAGGGCGCTGCGGCGTGGCTTGGAACACCTTGTGGTTGGCCTTCATCACCGCCACCGGCACCACCGTCATGGGCACTTTGCTGGCCCTGTGGGCCGAGCGCGGTGGCACGCGTTTGGCCAAGCCGCTCAATATTTTGGCCATGCTGCCGATCATCACGCCGCCCTTTGTGGTGGGGCTGGGGCTCATCTTGTTGTTTGGCCGTGCGGGCCTGTTCAACCAAGGCTTGGAGTGGGCCTTGGGCATGGAGCCCGGGCGCTGGTTTTATGGTGTGTTTGGCATCTGGCTGGCGCAAATGTTCGCCTTCACGCCCATTGCCTTCATGATCATGCGCGGCGTGGTGCAGGGCGTGAGCCCCAGCATGGAAGAGGCCGCGCAAACCCTGCGGGCCAGCCGCATGCAGACCTTCTGGACGGTGACGCTGCCCCTGCTCAAGCCCGGGCTGGCCAACGCGTTTTTGGTGGGCTTCATCGAAAGCATGGCCGACTTTGGCAATCCCATCATCGTGGGTGGGCAGTACGCGGTGCTGTCCACCGAAATCTTCTTTGCCATCGTGGGCGCGGCGCTGGACCCCGGCATGGCCGCCGCGCTGGCGTTGGTGCTCACGGGCTTTGCGCTGGCGGTGTTTTTGGTGCAGCGCCGGGTGCTCTCGGGCAGCAGTTTCACCACCGTGTCGGGCAAGGGCGATGCGGGCGTGGCCATGGCTTTGCCGCCTGCGGTGCTGCGCGTGTGCCGCAGCGTGGCGGGGCCTTGGCTCTTGTTCACCGTGGTGGTGTATGTGTTTGCCTTTGCAGGCGGCTTTGTGCAGACCTGGGGGCGCGACTTCACCTTCACGCTGGCGCATTTCAAGACGGCCTTTGACGTGCAGATGGGTGACTTTGGCTGGGTGTTTGCGGGCACAGCCTGGAAGTCGCTGTTCACCACGCTCAGCCTCTCGGCCATGGCCGCGCCCATTTGCGCGGGTGTGGGCTTGCTGATGGCCTGGTTGTTGGCCCGCACCGAGTTCCGGGGCAAGGCGGCGTTTGAGTTTTCGGCGCTGCTGACTTTTGCCATTCCGGGCACGGTGCTGGGCGTGAGCTACATCCTGGCCTTCAACGTGCCGCCCGTGGAGCTGACCGGCACCGGCCTGGTCATCGTGCTGTGTTTTGTGTTCCGCAATTTGCCAGTCGGTGTGCGTGCGGGCACGGCGGCCTTCAAGCAGCTGGACCGGTCGCTGGACGAGGCCTCGCAAATGCTGCGGGCCAGCACGCTCACCACGCTGCGCCGGGTGGTGCTGCCGCTGCTCAAACCCGCGCTGGTGGCGGCGCTGGTTTACAGCTTTGTGCGCTCCATGACCACGGTGTCGGCGGTGATTTTTCTGGTCACGGCGCAGTATGAGTTGGCCACCACCTACATCATTGGCCGCGTGGGCAATGGCGACTATGGCGTGGCGCTGGCTTACTGCACGGTGCTCATGGTGCTCATGTCGGCCATCACCTGGGGCATTCAAAAGCTGGTGGGCCAGCGGCAGCTGGGGCGGCGGGCCACGCTGCAGCAAGAAACAAAGGTTTAACACGATGGGCATTCAATTCAATCAAGTCAGCAAACGCTATGGCGGCGCTGACTCGCCACTGGTGGTGCAGGGCATCGACTTTGTCGTGCCCAAGGGGAGCCTCACCACCATCCTCGGGCCGTCGGGCTGCGGCAAAACCACCACCTTGCGCATGATCGCCGGGTTGGAAGCGCCCACGGGTGGGCAGATCCTGATCGACGGCGTGGACGTGACGCACCTGGGCCCGTCCGAGCGCAATGTGAGCATGGTGTTCCAAAGCTATGCGCTGTTCCCGCACATGAACGTGATCGGCAATGTGCGCTATGGGCTGGACGTGAGCGGCGTGCACAAAACCGAAGCCTTGGAGCGTGCCCAAAAAAGTCTGGCACTGGTGGGGCTGGCGGGCTACGAAGAGCGTCTGCCCAGCGAGCTGTCGGGCGGTCAGCAGCAGCGCGTGGCCCTGGCCCGTGCCTTGGTGCTGGAACCTTCTGTCTTGCTGTTTGACGAGCCACTGTCCAACCTGGACGCCCGTCTGCGCCGGTCCATGCGCGACGAGATTCGCCAGCTGCAGCAGCGCTTGGGCCTG